>JAHIUD010000075.1 GCA_018817515.1 Pseudomonadota bacterium | reverse complement strand
CGGCAAGGCCATTGTGCTGCCCGGCCTGTCACGCCGCACAGGAAAGCCGTGTCGCGTTGTCTCAACCCGGCAACTCGTCGTCTCTATCCACCATGAGGAGGTGGCGCTTGAGGGCTGCCTGGACCCTCGCGGCCATGGGTTTCGTGCTGCTCTGCGAGACATCAGCACTGTTCAGCGCGGGCTCATTGAGCACGCGGTGTTTATGAGCCCGCGCAGTCACGTTATGCGGCGCGTGCTCGATCTGCCGACGGCGCTGGACTATGGCATCGGCAGCGAAAGCGCAGCCTACTACTCCCTGTCGACAATGGACTCCGTGGAGCTCATCGGCGGATGGGGTGATGCGTTGGGCAACGTGACCGTGCAGATGCTGCCCATCTGCGGATTCCTTGTGCCCACCGAGGATCCGGTTGTGGCGCCTTGGCGCCAGCTGGGACACCTCTGGCCCAATGGACAGTTTGCCCGGCCCAGCGGGGCGGAGGTCGTCTCGTTCGTCAAGCAAGCGGGCGTCGTCTTCGCAGGCATAATGCCCTCAAGCATCGTCCAAGAGACCGAAGAGCGCTTTGCCCAAACATGGGGCGCAGGCTGGCGCACGGGCGCGATTTCGGAAGAGGCCTTGGGCATGGCGGAGGATATTGCGCGGGTCAGCAAGCCCAGGAAATACGTTCCAGTCACTTCTGAACTCATCCGCCAGGCCGCCAAGAAGCCGCTGCTGCATAGTGCAGGCGTGCCGTGGGATTACGCGCCAACGACGGGCTACCCCGGCCGCAAAATCTGGCGCAACGGTCTGACGCGGGAGGGGATGGCTGTGCCGCCGGATGACTATGCCGTGGCAAAGTTCTTTGCCAACCGTGACGAGCGCTAAAATCCCCTCATCGTGACCATCACCCTCGAACGCTAGAGGCAATCAAAGGGCGGGGGAAACCCCGCCCTTCTTTCTGTCGCTACACAATCACAAGCTGTTCTTCTTCGGTATCAGAAGCTTTTTCATATTCACAGGGCAAGCGCGTCACCGCAAGCCCGGCGAAAGAACGAGAGGTAATGACCTTGTTGATGACCGGGGCAAGCCGCTGCTCAACGCGTGTCCACTGGCCATCTTCGAGTTCGTAGACAGTCCCGGATTTCATCCGGATCGAAACGCAGTGTTTTGGAGCACAGTCGACGCGGTCAATCATTGACCGCATCTGCATCGAAATCCGCACCCGGCGGGCGTAGACAGCATCATCCGACATGTCTATCCCCTCGGGCGCCATGCCGGCCTGTCTGAACAAATCTGTATTATCGGCTGCCTGGCGAGCCTCCGCCGCCACGCCACGGGCCGTTGCAAGACGCTCCCGAAGGCTTTTCCGCTTCCTGTGCTCTTCAAGCAAGGCCCGCTTCAACTCGTTCATGTCCTCAAGGGCTTCATCGTCTAGCAGGCTGACGAGATTCGCAATATTGGCATCTGCTTTATCCAGTTCGGCCTTCAGTTTTTCAACGAGATCCATGTTTTCCCGTTCAGCTTCGCAGTGTAACCCTGCAGCCTCGATTATGTCGATCTCTTTCAAGGTTCCGGCCAAAATGAAGTTCTCTAATACCCTGTAATTATACCAGCTGTAGTTCTGGCAGCCGAGCTTCTCCAGCCCCGACGAGCACACCAGATACATTGCCCAGGGCTTCTCCCGTTTCTTGTCGTGGGTGCGGTTGAGGAAACGCATCGTGCCGCCGCAAACCGTGCATTGGGCAAGCCCCTGGAACAGGTTTGCGAATTTCTTTCCCTTGCGGCCTGAATGTCCTGTTCGTCGCACATGTGACATGCCTTGAATTCTATTGAACAGCTCTGGGCTGATGATTGCCGGATAATAGTCAGATATTCTCTCTTCAGCGACACGGCTATCCTTGATCTTGGTTTCTGGCTCGTAGTCGCCAACGACCGCGCGGTTGTGCAGAACTTTGAAAATATAGCTCGGGTGCCATACGGGCCGGCGTTTGTTCCAAGCTGGTATGCCTTCATTCATCAAAGCGCGGGCGATGGCCCCTCGGCCTATGCCGTCAGAATACATGCCATAGATGCGCTTCACGATCTCGACACGTTCAGGGATCAGGCAGAACTCTCCGTTCTTGACTTCCATCCACAGGGGGCACTGGCTGGTGACCGGTGTCCCTTGCGCTGCTAAGAGGCGCTTTGTCACCCAGTTCGCCAGAGATCGCTTGGATTTGTGCTCGCTCTCGCTGTTGGCCCGCGCCATTTCCGAGATGATCGGAAACAGGGCCACGTAGGTGAGGCTGTCCATGACCATGTTGATGGACGTGATGCCTATCCGGATTTCAGCTTTGATGATGTCGAGCAGAAGTTGCAGCGCGCTGCTTGGCTCGTCTCGGGTCAGGCGGTCAATGGACTCAACGATGAGCATCGATCCTTTCTCAATAACGTTGTCACGCGCAAGATCTAAGAATGTTCCAAGGGCTCCGCCTTTAGAATTTTTGCTGCGGTAGGCGGAGACGCCGATATCTGAAAGAGTTTCGTCGATCGTCAGGCCGTGGCGCGCAGCGAATTCTTTTGCCGCCTCAACCTGTCGGCGTTCACCGTCCCCCCAGGCCTGAGACTGGCTAGACAGGCGGATGTACGCGAAAGCCTTAGCCGAAACGTGTTTCTTCTCAACGCTGTCTTTCATGGCGCCAGTATAGCTGCGGAAATCATCTGAAGCCAGGAAAATACTGAGGGCAATCGAAAGCGCCCACGGCTACGCTGTAATGAAGTCGTAACATTCTAGTCGGTTATAGAATTGCAATGGGTGTATTATTCGGCCTCCCTTGCCCGCCAAAGGGCCTGTGGCCCTTTGGAATCCCCCGTGCGCGGAAAACTCTTTTTCAGGTTCCTCCTGAAACAGAGTTTTCCGCTTGTGTGAGTCATGGGAAATAGAGAAAGGCTTGGCAAGCCAGGCAGAAGGCTGCACAAGGCCAACCGCAACCGAAGACAGGGCGAGACAGCCCTGAAACCCCCGAGGAAGCGACAACAAAGAGGTGTATAGGGAACCCCCAAGCCAACGCCTCAAGCCCAGCCGTCCGGCCCCATCACCCCGTGTCCACACCCCTTGACGAGCCCTATCGGCTTATGTAACACACAGTCTCTTTTTTACGCCGTGCCGAGCCGCCCCTGACGGGATGGCCGGTGCGGGAATGTTTTGCCCAAAGCGCGCGCCCAGGAGATGACCCACGTGTTCGACAGCTTGACCGACCGCCTCTCAGAAGCCTTCCGCAAGATGCGCGGCCAGGCCCGCCTGGATGAAAAGAACATCCAGGACGGTCTGCGCGAAGTGCGTCTTGCCCTGCTCGAGGCCGACGTCAACTTCAAGGTCGTCAAGGACTTCATCGACCGCGTGCGCGACAAGGCCATGGGCGCGGATGTGCTCAAGAGCCTCACCCCCGGCCAGCAGCTGGTCAAGCTGGTGCACGACGAGCTGGTGGAGCTTCTGGGCGGCGAACAGAAGGGCCTGGACCTGCGCAGCAAGCCGGTCAAGATCATGATGGTGGGCTTGCAGGGCTCGGGCAAGACCACCACGGCCAGCAAGCTGGCCAACCTGCTGCGCAGCAAGCACAAGCTCAAGCCCTACCTGGTCCCGGCGGACGTGTACCGCCCGGCGGCCATCGAGCAGTTGCACGTGCTGGCCAAGCAGCTGGGCGTGCCGGCCTACCCGTCCACCACGGACATGAACCCCGTGGACATCTGCGCGGACGCCATCAAGAAGGCCGCCGAGGCCGGATGCGACGCCATCCTGTTCGACACCGCGGGCCGCCTGCACGTGGACGAGACCCTGATGGAGGAGCTCTCGGCCATCAAGGCCAAGTGCTCGCCCCAGGAAATACTTTTCGTGGCCGACGCCATGACCGGCCAGGACGCCGTCACCGTTGCCGAAGCCTTTGACAAGCGCCTGAACATCACCGGCGTGGTGCTGACCAAGATGGACGGCGATGCGCGCGGCGGCGCGGCCCTGTCCATCAAGAGCGTCACCGGCAAGAGCCTGAAGTTCGTGGGCATGGGCGAGAAGCTCTCGGACCTGGAGGTCTTCCACCCGGACCGCGCGGCCAGCCGCATCCTGGGCATGGGCGACGTCATGACGCTCATCGAGAAGGCCCAGGGCACCATGGAGCAGGAGGAGGCCGAGAAGCTGGCCTCCAAGATGCAGCAGGCCAAGTTCGACCTTGAGGATTTCATGACCCAGATGCGCCGCATGCGCAAGATCGGGTCGCTGGAGAGCATCCTCAAGATGGTGCCGGGCATGGGCGGCATGATGAAGAAGCTGGGCGACATGCAGGTGCCCGAGAAAGAGATCGACAAGGCCGAGGCCATCATCAACTCCATGACCAAAAAGGAGCGCCGGGAGCCTTCGCTCATCAACACCTCGCGCCGGGCGCGCATCGCCAAGGGCTGCGGCAAGACCGTGGGCGAGGTCAACGCGCTTTTGAAGAATTTCGAGCAGATGAACAAGATGATGCAGCAGATGCTGGGCGGCGGCGCGGGCGGAAAAGCGCCCAAGATGCCGAAGATCCCCGGCATGCCGGCGGGCTATACCCCGCCGGGCAGCAAGCCGCAGCCTCGCTCCGGCATGCAGCACTCCATGGCCGACGCCATGCAGGGCATGCCCGGAATGCCGGACATGGGCGACATGGGCGGCGCGGAGCCCAAGCGGGGTTTGTCCAAGAAGACCCTGGCCGAGCGCAAGAAAAAGAAGATGAACAAGAAGCAGCGCAAAAAGCGCTGACTTCATGCCATATGAGGCAGGCGGCGATCCGCTTGCGTTTTGACTTTAAACCGCATATCAACACATTCAGGGGGAAAGACAACATGGCTCTGACTATTCGATTGACCCGCATGGGCTGCAAGAAGCGTCCGTTCTATCGCCTGGTCGTGCTCGAGCGCGCCAGCCGCCGCGACGGTCGTCCGCTGGAATTCCTGGGACATTACAACCCCATGGTCGAGCCCGCCGAGGTCGTCATCAACAAGGAAGCGTACGACAAGTGGATCGGCATGGGCGCCACGCCCAGCGACACGGTCCGTTCGCTCGTCTCCAAGCAGTCCGCCTAGTCAATCAGGCGACTTCCTTGGGTTTCATGCGGCAGGGGTCCAGCTCACGGTACGTTCTCCCGCGCACACTCATCATGGGGGGCCCGACATGCTTAGAGACATGATCGAGTACATCGCGAAGTCGCTGGTCGACAGCCCGGACGATGTGAAGGTCACGGAGATCGAAGGCGAGCAGACCGCTGTGCTGGAACTCAAGGTGGCCAAAGAGGACCTGGGCAAGGTCATCGGCAAGCAGGGGCGCACGGCCAGGGCCATGCGCACGCTGCTCGGAGCCGCTGCGGCCAAGGTCAAGCGGCGCGCCGTGCTTGAGATAATCGAATAGGACCATGACCGCCAAGCCTGAGCGCACGGACTCATACAACATGGGCGCGCACGGCATGGTGGCTGTGGCCCATGTGGCCAAGCCGCACGGCATCCGTGGGGAGCTTTGCATGGACAGCCATGCGGGCTCCCCGCTGCTTTTCGCGCCTGGGCAGACTCTGTTCCTGGCGGTGCCGGGGCCAGGCGGCGGCGCAGGCAGGCCCAAGCCCTTTGTGGTGGCCGCCAGCCGCAACCACACCGGGCGCATGCTGGTGACGCTCAAGGGCGTGGGCGACCGCAACGCCGCAGACCTCCTGCGCGGGGCCACGGTGTTCGTGGCCGAGGCCGACCTGCCCCCGCCCGACGAGGGCGAGGAGTACCTGTTCCGGCTGCTGGGCTCGAAGGTCTTCCTGCCGGACGAGGCGGAGGAGCCCGGCGCGGAGATCGGCGAGTTCGAGGCCATCCTGGACACGCCCGGCCAGATCACCTGGGTCATCCGGGGCAAGGGCGGTGAGGAGATCCTCTTTCCGGCCGTTCCGGAGTTCATCCTGGGCCTGGACGCAAAGCGCAAAAGAATCGTCATCGATCCGCCGCCGGGGCTGCTCGAACTCTATCTGGCCAAGCCCAAGTAACACGCCCAGCTCTACGCCTGCTTTTCGGAGTCCAACCGTGCGTTTCACCATCCTGACCCTCTTCCCGGAATTCTTCCACAGCGCGCTTTCCTGCGCCCAGCTGGCCAAGGCTGTGGAATCCGGCGTGGTGCAGGTGGACCTGGTGAACCCGCGCGACTTCGCCACTGGCCGCCACCGCCCGGTGGATGACCGGCCCTATGGCGGCGGACCGGGCATGGTCATGATGCCGGGACCGCTGGCCGCCGCGCTGGGAAGCGTGGCCCAGCCGGACCGCAAGCTTGTGCTCGCGCCCTCCGGCCAACCGCTGACCCAGGCCCTGGCGCGCGAGCTGGCCCTTGAGCCCGCCCTGACCATAGTCTGCGGGCGCTACGAGGGCATTGACGAGCGGCTCATCGAGGACGAGGGCCTTTTGAGCGTCAGCGTGGGCGACTTCGTGCTGAACGGCGGCGAGGCAGCGGCCCTGTGCCTGCTGGAGGCCGTGGGGCGGCTGGTGCCCGGGTTCATGGGCAAGGAGGAGTCCGGCGAGGACGAGAGCTTCTCCGGCGGGCTCCTGGAGCACCCGCACTACACCCGGCCCGAGGTTTATGAAAAGCGCGAGGTGCCCGAGGTTTTGCGCAGCGGCTCGCATGCCAAGGTCGCCTTGTGGCGGCGCGAGGAGTCCCTTAAGCGCACCCTGCTGCGCCGTCCGGAGCTCCTGCAGACCGCGGAATTGTCCGGAACGGACATAGATTTCCTGCGCGCCCAGAAATGCCCGGCCAGCCTGGGCCGCGGGCTGAGCATCTGTCTTTTGCACCACCCGGTGCTCGATAAATCGGGGAAACCGTCCACGGTTTCTTTGACAAACCTCGACATACACGATATGTGCCGCGTTTCCCGCACATATGAATTGGCGGGGGTGTTTTTCGTCACCCCGCTGGTGGATCAGCGGGAACTGGGTACACGGATTTTGACGCACTGGACAGACGGTGCGGGCGGCCGGACCAACCCGGACAGGTCAAACGCGCTGCGCCTTGGGCGCATGGCCGAAAGCCTGGACGAGGCCATTGCCCAGGTGACGGACGAAGCGGGCGCGGCCCCCAAGGTCGTGGCCACCTCTGCGCGGACGAGCTTTCGCCCGGCGCGCGGAAAGAAGGAACGGGCCATCGCCTTCAGCCCCCCGGCGCTCGTGCGCCGCTGGCTCGCTGAAGGACCTGTGCTGCTGGTGCTGGGCACCGGCCACGGGCTGGCCCCGGAGGTGCTCACCCGGGCCGACGCGGTGCTCTCGCCGGTGCGCGGGTTTGCCGCATACAACCACCTGCCGGTGCGCAGCGCCGCAGCCATTCTGGTGGACAGGCTGCTGGGCGACACCTGGTAGAACGACAGAAACGTACTGATTTTCCAGAAAGGAGTCGACATATGGACATCATCAAGCAGATTGAAAGCGAACACGTACGCATGGATCACCCCTCGTTTCGTGCGGGCGACACCGTCAAGGTTCACACCCGCATCATCGAGGGCGACAAAGAGCGCATCCAGGTCTTCCAGGGCGTGGTGCTCTGCGTGAAGCGCGGCACCACCGACGCCACCTTCACCGTGCGCAAGATCTCCGACGGCGTTGGCGTGGAGCGCATCTTCCCGATGCACACCCCGGCCATCGACCGCGTGGAGGTCGTCTCCCAGGGCAAAGTGCGCCGCGCGCGCATCTTCTACCTGCGCAAGCTGGCTGGCAAGGCCGCCCGCGTCAAGTCCCGCAACGCCTGGAGCTAAGCCTCCGGGCCTAGCCTTCGGACACCCGCGTCCCCGGCAGCGCCTTACCCAAGGTGCTGCCGGGGACCGCGCGCCTTTTCCGCCAGGGGGGACGCCGTGACCAAGCGCCAGGCCTCCACACAGCCCTGCCCAAGTCTGCTCGACCTGGGACCCGTCGCCGGCCCCGTCGCGGGTATCGACGAGGCCGGTCGCGGCTGCCTGGCCGGACCCGTGGTGGCCGCAGCCTGCATCCTGCCTGAGCACTTCGACCTGCCCGGCCTCACCGACTCCAAAGCCCTCACCGCCGCCCGGCGCGACACCCTCGCCGCCGCCATCCGCGCCCAGGCCCTGTGCTGGTCCCTCGGCCTGGCCTGGGCCCCGGAAATCGACCAGATCAACATCCTGCAAGCCACCCTGCGCTCCATGGAACGAGCCGTGGGCCACCTGCGCCTGCGCCCCAGCCTGCTGCTCATCGACGGCAACCAGACCTGCAAGGCGCCAATCCCCCAACGCACCGTCGTCGGCGGCGACGCCCTGGTCCCAGCCATCTCCGCCGCCAGCATCCTGGCCAAAACCTTCCGCGACCACCTGCTGGTCAAGCTCGACCGCCGCTACCCCGGCTACGGCCTGGCCATCCACAAAGGCTACGGCACCGCCGTGCACCTGGCGGCCCTCCAAACACTCGGCCCCAGCCCAATCCACCGCCTGACCTTCCGGGGCGTGCGGCCAGAACAGCCCGCCCCCTCCAAACAAGAGCGCCAGTCATGCCTGCCGGGCATCTTGACCTAGGCCGCCAAGGCGAGGACGCCGCCGCCGAGCTCCTCGCGGGCAAGGGCCTGCGCATCCTGGAACGCAACCTGCGCCTCGGCAGGCTCGAACTCGACCTCGTCTGCGAAGACGGCGACACCCTCGTCTTCGTGGAAGTCAAAACCCGCGCCGAAGGCTCGCTCGCCACACCCGCCGACGGCCTGACACAACAGAAACGCTCGCGCCTGCTGCGAGCCGCTCAAGCCTACCTCGCCAAACACGACCTCTGGCACCGGCCCTGCCGACTCGACCTCGTAGCCGTGCTCTTTCGCGCTGGCGCACTGCAATACATCGAACATACCCCCAACGCCTTCCAAGCCGATACGCCCGGCTCCTGGCAGCCCTGGTAGGGGCAGGCACGGCAAGCCAATGCCAGGGGCCTGGGATGCCTCCGGCGGCCTGGGGCCTGAGGCCCCCGGCCCCCCCCATTGGCCTGGGCCGGGGCGGCCTGGCTGGTGTGTCGACTTGGCCTGGCCTTGGCAATGTGCGCGAGATTTTGAGCGGAGACGCTCAAAATCTCGCGCACGGTTGGCCCTTTTGAGAGGGTTGGTGAAGTGGCGTGGAGAAGGAGACTCTCTCGTGATCCCCCCAAAACAGCCGAACGGGCTGTTTCAGGTTCCTCCTGAGACAGCCCGTTCGGCGTAATGGGGAGTCCAGAGGGCTTCAGGCCCTCTGGCGGGATCTGGGGATGTATTAAATTAATATCTTGATGTGCAACCAACAGTATGAAATAATTCATCTTGCCGTTTAACCGTTTCTATTTTGGCACCCTAAAAATATTCCTGGCTACCCGCCGCGTCAGGCGCTATAATGCGCAGCATGAAGAAACCCACCGCGCCCGCACCAGACCCTCGGCCCATGGCCAAGGCGTATGCATACATCCGCCTCTCCTCACAAGCGCAAGCAGCCGGCGACGGGCAACGTCGGCAGCGCGATACTGCGCAGCAGTTCGCCGCGCAGCACGGGTATGAGATCATCGACTACGTGCAGGACATCGGCAAATCCGCGTTCCGCAGCACCAACTCCTTACAAGGCGAATTGGCCGAGTTCCTCAAAATGGCGCAGAAAGGCGCGTTTGCGGATGGAACGCTCTTGATCGTGGAGTCCGTTGACAGGCTGTCGCGAGATGAGCTGCAACCAGCCGTTCGTCTTCTGCTCAACATCTTCGACTATGGGCTTTTGCTCGGCATCATCTCAGAAGAAAAAATCTTCAGCCAGATCAACTTCGATGACTTTCTTCAGCTGCTCAATGACATGTCGCGTTCGAACAAAGAAAGCGCAATGAAGTCTACACGATCCATTGAAAATTGGAAAACCAAGCATTCGAAGGCGAAAGGTGGAAAACCCGTCAGCAAGCAATGTCCAAATTGGATGAAGTTGAAAGGCGGCAAGTTCAAGCTGATTCCCGAGCGGGTCGAGATCGTCAAACGGATTTTCGACTGGTACTCCGAAGGCAAGGGGCAGGGAAAGATCGCTGACATGCTGGCGGAACAAGGCGTCCCGGCATGGAACAAGCGCAAGCCGGTATGGCACCAGAGCTACATCTTCAAGCTGCTGCATAACCATGCGGTAATTGGCGAATATCACCCGGAGGTGACCGTCAGTGGCAAAAGGACTTCAGCCGGTATCATTGAAAATTACTACCCAGAGATCATCGACAAAGACACGTTCAAACTGATCCAAGACAAGACTCGGCTTCGGCGAGAAAACCATGCGGGGCGGAAGGGCAAGAAATACTCAAACCTTTTTCAGGGCATGACTCGCTGTGCAGTTTGCGGTGCCCGGATGCGGTATCTCAGCCACACTAAAGACTCTACCCGAAAAAATGGCCTGCGCCCTTGGGCTATCTACTTGGCTTGCTCAAGTTCGCTCAAAAAGGGCGGGTGCAGGAACAAGCAGTACTACAGCTACCTGCACATGGAGAACTTCATCCTGTCTGGCGTCATGTCCGACATCGACATCGTCGAAGCCGCCGGAGTGCATGACGAGCGGCAGAAGCAGCATCTGGAGCGTGTGCAGGACCTGGACGCGCAGCTGACCAGAGAAAAGGCGATCCTCTCGCGCTATCTCGATGCTATGGAGAATCAGAATCTCTCGAACATGCCTGAACTTATCAGCAAGCTGGAGAAGACCAACACGAGGCGTACCTTGATTGAAAAGCAGCTTTCCGCAGCGCGTGCAGGCGCGGCTGAAGCCCGCGAGGCCGCGCAGTCCGCGGTCCTGTTCCGCCTTGTCGAAGAAGCCTATAGCGAGCAGCTACCAGAGAACATCGACATGTCCGACGAAGCCATCTACTCCCGCCGCTTGCGCATCGCGAACCAGATGCGTGCGGTTATCGAGGACGTGGCGTTCCATGAGGACCACCTGATCCGCATCAAGACGCGCGCGGGCACGGCGTATGAGCTCGTGAACCGGGAATGGACGCGCATCGAGAAGAACAAGCGTATCGGCGCCAAGGGCACACTGACGGCTCGGACCTACGTCGGTCGCGCAACTATGCAGCTCGGAGCCGAAGAGGACGAGGAGGAGTAGCGGCTGGCTGACGAACTGACGCGGGCATCTCTTGACTCGGAGAGCAAATCTTCCGGCCCCTCGTGGGCGAAAGGGATGGAGCCCTCTCGCCCACGTCTCATTGTCAAGTCGGATAAATCTAGAGTTCTCCAGATGTGATCCCTCCGCCGATCAGCTTGAGCCTCCTCTGTCTTTTTTGGTCCAACGTCTCGTCTGAAGTGATGAAGAGCTTGTTCACCGCCCAATTATCGGCCGAAAGACATACGCCCGAACGCGTTCGACCGTTGTGCCAAATCATGCGCGCAGCGCGGGAGGTCGGCGCATAGTCATGCCGCAAATCCCCAATGTCCTCCAGCGGCGGCTGCTCAAGGGCGCTGCGCAGCATGTCATGCGTCAGGGGGGTGTGTCGGCGCGGCTTGCACTGCCGCACGATGTCTGCGGCAACCTTTTTTGCCTCTTCCGAAATTTCGCCCGGCGCCCACGTCTCTCCCCATGTTTGCACGTTACGCACAATGACCCTCGCCGCCAGTTCAAGCGGGTATCGGGCTGCGAACATCACGCCCGGCGCCCTGATAAAAGATACAATTTCTGAGCCGGAAGGCCTGGCGAAGTCGCCATGTGGCCAGAGGTGCCCAATCTGCCGGAACGGCGGTATGATTGAGTCTGTCACTGGAATCAAGAGGCCGCACACGGGCAGCATCTGCGCCGTGACACCTCCGTCTTGCGAAGGCCAAGCGCCGATAAGCTCGACCGAGTCTTGCGTGCCGAGGGAGCAGTAGGTGTAAGGCGTTGCGCCAGCGTCGTAACTAAACGATTCAGGTGCCAAAGTATCCAAAGTCTGGACAACCCTGCCGTCTTTGGAGAGTTCTTCTGCGTGGGCGATCAGGCACTTTTGGATGGCGATGATGTCGCGCACAGCGACACGAAAAACTTCGCCCCGCGGGTCGAGGCACCCGACGATGTTGATGGCCTCGGCATGGTCGCAGGCGAGAACCAACTGGCGTGTCGAAACGACGCGGCACGGCTCACCGGTGCGCCTGGACAAGCCCGGCAGGACAATGCTGCGAGAAAGAGTGGCGAGGACATAACTGATCGACATGACAGCTCCTTTGCTTGGGTTCTCGGAGAAAGGCAGGAGCCGATTACCACGCTTTGTTTGCCTTGGGAGCCCCCCCAGGAGTGCCTCGAAGAAATTGTTTCAAAGGGCATCTCAGCATGCCGCGCGCTAGCAAATTGCATCACCCGGTCGTTCTAGCTTCCTTCCGCCTAGCTTCCTTCCGCCTAGCTTCCTTCCGCCTAGCTTCCTTCCGCCTAGCTTCCTTCCGCCT
>JAHIUD010000074.1 GCA_018817515.1 Pseudomonadota bacterium | reverse complement strand
TGGGCCTGCGCGTGTGTCCCTGCAGCGGGCCGATGAGGCGGTCGGACAGGGAGTTCAGGCCCTCGATGACCACATCGGTCCATTTGACGGGTTTGCCGGAGAAATGCGAGGCAACGAGCATGAGGAACACCGCGAAGTCGCGGTCCTGCTCGGCCTTTTGCTGGGCCCAAAGCGACCAGAAGGCCGGATAGCGCTCCAGGGGCTTGACCACAGCCGACAGATGGTCGCGGGCCTCGTCCAGGCGCTCCAGCTTGGTCAGCACCTGGATGAGCAGCAGCCGCGCCTCTATGGTGTCCGGGTGCCGGTCCAGTCCTTGGCGCAGGGTCTTGGCGGCATCTTCGAGCTGTCCGAACTCAACAAAGAGCTTGGCCAGCGGAAAGAATATCCGCGAGCCCGGCTCCAGTGCCAGAACCTCTTGGTACCATTCAATCTTTCTTCTCATCGCCTTCGGCCCCCTGGGGTACGTCGACCTTTCCGGAGAAGATGTAGAGCACCTCGTTATCCTTGACGTAGTTCATGCGCTCGCGGATGACCATCTCCTGATAGCTGCGGTCGTTCTTGAGTCTGCGGATCTCTCTGCTGAGATCCAGGCTTCTGGCATCCACTTCCTGCAACTGGTTCTGCAGCTTCACCGAATGCCTGCGCATGTTCATGTAGGCGAACAGTCCATGCTCGGTCCAGAAGAGCCGGAACAAGAGCACGACGTTGACGAATATCAGTATGCCAAGCAGGACGCGCCGAGCCATCAGCGCTCCCTACTGCAAACGCAGCGATCCAAACCGCCCCGGGCGGATCTGGGCTAGTGGTACGCGCAGCTCGTCAAGGAAATTGGAGGTTGCGGTCTCCACACGCTCCACATCGTCCTCGTTGAGCGCAACGGTGTCGATCTTCTGCAAGAAATCCTTGAGCACGGAGAACTCCTCCAGGAGGCTCTTGCCGATCTCGATTTTCTCAAGTTCCGGCTCAAGCTCCAGGATGGTCTGCAGGCAATTTGATATGCGTGCCAGATGGCTGCTGGACGCTTTCCTCATCTCATTCTCCGTAACTGCCTTGAAGCCAGCATGAGCGCTTGGTCATTCAAGTTGTAACCAATTTTTGTAGAAATTGTACAGATAATTCCCACCCGAAAAAACAGTAAGGGCAAGAGCCACATACAGCAGCAGCATGCCGATCGGGTGCGGGTCGAAACCGAAGAGCGGATAGTGGGCCAGAAGCGGCGCCAGGGCCAGGCTCTGCGTGATGGTCTTCAGCTTTCCCAGGGAATCCGCGGCGATGACCACGCCCTTGTCCGCCGCCACGCCGCGCATGCCGGTGACGGCCAGCTCCCGGCAGATGATGACCACGACGATCCAGGCCGGCACCCAGGACAGCTCCACCAGCATGATCAAGGACGAGCCGATGAGCAGCTTGTCGGCCAGGGGATCCAGGAACTTGCCCAGGTTGGTGATGAGGTTCTGGCGCCGGGCCACGTAGCCGTCGGCCATGTCCGTGAGCGACGCCAGCACGAACACGCCCGACGCGAGATAGGCCGAAAGCACGGTCTGGTGGGCATGTTCGATGCTCAAAAGAACCACGATGACCGGCACCGCGAACACGCGCGCAATGGTCAGCATGTTGGCCAGGTTCAGGTTCACGCTTCGCAACTCCGATGCTCCTAGCGGTGCACGGTGGACGCGGCTTCAAGGCTGGTCTGCGCGGCGCGCGCAACGCGGTCGCCCAGTGCCAGCAGGGCCTCTTTGGCCGGGCTCTCGGCCTCGAGCAGCACCACGGGCGTGCCCAGGTCTCCAGCCACAACCGTGGCGGGATCAAGCGGTATGGCGCCCAGGAACTCCAGGCCGTAGTGCTCGGCCAGGTCCTTGCCGCCGCCCTTCTTGAAGAGGTCGATGGACTTGCCGCAATGCGGGCAGGCCAGCCCGCTCATGTTCTCCACCACGCCAAGGATGTTGGCCTGGGCGTACTGCAAGAAATTTATGGCCTTGCGCACATCGGCCAGGGAGACCTCCTGCGGCGTGGTGACCACCACGGCCAGGGCCTCGGGGATGAGCTTCAGCACGGTCATGGGCTCGTCGCCGGTGCCCGGGGGAGAGTCCACCACGAGGAAGTCCAGCTCGCCCCACTGCACGTCGGAGATGAACTGGCGGATGGCCGAGGTCTTCATGGGCCCGCGCCAGAGCACGGCCTGGTCCGGGTCGAGCAGCAGCGACTCCATGGACACCACGTGCAGATTGTCGCTGTAGCGCTTGGGGTAGATCTCGCTGTTCTTGCCGATCTCCAGCTGGCCGGTGATGCCGAGCAGGCGCGGCACGCTGGGCCCGTGGATGTCCACGTCCATGAGCCCGACCTTGAAGCCCATGGCCGCAAGGGCGGCGGCGATGTTCACGGAGATGGAGCTTTTGCCCACCCCGCCCTTGCCGCTCATGACGAAGAGCTTGTAGCGGATGCGCTCCAAGGCTTTGACTATGCGCTGGTCCTGCATCGCTATCTTGGCGCTGCCGGAGTCAACTGTTGGAGGAAAGGAACCACCGCTGCACTTACTCACGGACAAACTCCACGCTTGCTATGTCGATTATCGGAACCAATAAAAAAAGAAGTATGGCTGATTTTGCCGCCGGTGTAAATCGCCACGGGGCAGCCAGGGCTCACCAACCGTGGGCGCCCACGAGGTCCACGAACTGGACAGCGCAAAGGTCCCGGCGCTGAATCTCGCCGTTTTTCTTTTCAAGCACCAGCAGGCTTTGCAGCCTGCGCGCCGGGCCCACGGGCATGACCAGCCGCCCGCCCTCGCCCAACTGCTCCACCAGCGGCGGCGGAATCTCCGGCCCGCCCGCGGTGACCAGGATGCGGTCAAAGGGGGCGATGCTGGGCCAGCCCAAAGTGCCGTCGTCGAGCTTCACGTGGACGTTGAACAGGGCCATGGCCCTGAGCCTGTCTCGCGCGGCCTCGCAGAGTTTCGGGATGCGCTCGACCGTGTGCACGTCGGCCCCGAGCTTGGCCAGTACGGCGGCCTGGTAGCCGGAGCCGGTGCCGATCTCCAGCACCTTCATGCCCGGCTCCACCTGCAAGACCTCGGTCATGAGCGCCACGATGTAGGGCTGGGAGATGGTCTGCCCCTCGCCGATGGGCAGGGGGTTATCCATGTAAGCCTGTTTGGCCATGGCCTCCTCGACGAAGAGGTGCCGGGGCAGTTCGCGCATGACGCCGATGACGCGCTGATCAGTGATGCCGCGCGCAACGATCTGCTCATCCACCATGCGTTCGCGCATTCTTCGCGGGTCAACACGCATAACACCCTCTCCCTCAAGCGCAATCATACTTGTTCGTGCACAGGTGCTGACCATTTTTACTCGGCCAAGTCAACACGCAGTTGCGCCAGCGCCCTTGACAGGACGTGGCTTTCCTGAAAAAATTCATTTGCCTTACCGAACGGTGTTCTACGTGCATTGTTCACTGACCGGGCATGACACATTGAGAGGGCAGGATATAGAGCCCAGGCCTGACAAATTGGAGGAGCCACATGTTCAAGATCAGCGAACTCATGACCAGCCCGGTATACTCACTGCGGGAAACCGACACCCTCCAGAGCGCCCGCGTGCTCATGGACCAGAAGCGCATCCGCCACGTCCCCATCACCGCTGGCAACAACGTGTTCAAGGGGCTCATCACCAATCGCGATGTGCTGGCCAACACCATCTCGCATCTGGCCGACATCGACCAGGCCACCCAGAACGAGATCGACGCGGGCATCCCCCTGCAGGAAATCATGCGCACCGACGTGCGTACCGTTTCCTCCGAGGACACTGTGAAGGAGGCCGCCAACATCCTCTACAACAACAAGTACGGCTGCCTGCCTGTGGTGGACGACGGCAAGCTCGTGGGCATCGTCACCGAGGCCGACTTCCTGCAACTCACCATTCAGCTTCTGGAAGCCATGGACCAGGCGAGCGCCGCCGCCAAATCCTGAGACAATCATACCAAAAAAGAATGACGGGCCAGCCCGTCAGCATCAATGAGGTCTGCCCCCCATGGACAAGAAAGGTTCCGGCGCGTTTATGCGCAATGCTTTGATTCTGCTCGTGCTGGCCGCCATCGGCCTGGGCGCCTACATCTACATCCGCGATGGCCGCCTGCCGGTCCTGGACTTCACCCCGCAGAGCGAGGTGGCCTCCTATAATACAGACTTCACCCTGAAGATCACGGCCAAGACCGTGGGGCTGAAAAACCTCACCGTCTCCATCACCCAGGATGGCAAGACCTTCGACTTCCTGCAGCGCACCTTCACCGGCAAGCCCATGGAGCACACCGAGATCTTCCGCCTCCCGCGCGAGTCCGGCTTCAAGGAAGGACCGGCGGAGCTGACCATCGTGGTGCGCACGCACTCCCTGCTCTCCTTCATCGGGCGCGGCAAGGTCAGCCTCACCCGCAAGCTGACCCTTGACCTGACGCCGCCGCAAATCAGCGTAAACCAGGGCGTGCACAACGTGAACCAGGGCGGCTCCGGCGCGGTGAGCTTCAAGATCTCCAAGCCCGTGCAGCGCGTGGGCGTGGCCGTGGGCGAATACTTCTTCCCGGCCTACCTGCAACAAAGCGGCGACTACTTCTGCTTCTTCGCCATGCCTTACGACATGCTGCCCGCGAACTTCAAGCCGCGCATCATCGTGCGCGACCTGGCGGGCAACGAGGCCACCCAGACGCTGTACATCTATGCCGTCCCCAAGGAATTCAAGTTCGACAAGCTCAACGTTCCCGATGAATTCCTCAATGACAAGATGAGCCAGTACTCGGCCCAGTACCCGCAGGAAAAGTCGCCGCTGGACATCTACAAGCGCGTGAACAGCGAACTGCGCCAGCAGAACGTTGCGGAGCTGAAGCGCATCGGCCAGGACACGGCCAACGCTCCCCTGTGGACCGGGCCCTTCCAGCGTCTGCCGGGCGCCGCCGGGCGCGCGGGCTTCGGCGATGCGCGCGACTACTTCTACAACGGCATGAAGATCGACCACCAGACGCACCTGGGCGTGGACCTGGCCAGTCTGGCCAATGCGCCCGTGCCTGCGGCCAACGCAGGCCGCGTGGTCATGGCGGAGTTCTTCGGCATCTACGGCAACTGCGTCATTGTCGACCACGGCCTGGGCCTGCAGAGCCTCTACTCGCACCTGGACTCCTTTGACGTGAAGAAGGGCGACGAGGTCAAGCGCGGCCAGTTTGTGGGCAAGACCGGCACCACGGGCCTGGCCGGCGGCGACCACCTGCACTTCGGCATCCTGATCAGCGGCGTGCAGGTGAGCCCGGTGGAATGGTGGGACGATCACTGGATCCAGGACAATGTGATCAAGCACCTGAACAGACAGTAAAAGAAAAGGCCGGGAAAACCCGGCCTTCTTCATTTCAAACTCTCAACAGAAGCCTAATGCGTGGGCCGCTGGTACTCTTCCTTCACCAGCAGGTCGCTCAAAGGCGAGGTGTTGTCGCGACCGCAGAAGATGGAACACGTGCTGTCGCCCACAAGAGCCCGCTCCAGCACCTCGTCCACGTTCTCCACGGGGATGACCTTCAAGTCCTTCAAAATCTCGTCGGGTACTTCCTTCAGGTCCTTCTCGTTCTCCGCCGGGATGAGCACCGTGTTGATAAGGCCCCGGTGCGCGGCGAGCAGCTTCTCGCGCAGGCCGCCGATGGGCAGCACGCGACCGCGCAGGGTGATCTCGCCGGTCATGGCCAGGTCGTTGCGCACGGGGATGTTCAAAAGCGCGGACACGATGGCCGTGGCCAGCGCCACGCCAGCCGAGGGCCCGTCCTTGGGGGTGCCGCCCTCGGGCACGTGCACATGGATGTCGATCTCCTTGTGGAAGTCGCGCTTGAGGCCGAACAGGTCCGAGCGCGAGCGCAGGTAGGACAGGGCCGCGCGGGCGGATTCCTGCATGACGTCGCCGAGCTTGCCGGTGATCTCCACCTTGCCCGAGCCGTTCATGATCACCACCTCGATCATCAGGATCTCGCCGCCCATCTGGGTCCAGGCCAGGCCCGTGCACACGCCCACCTGGGCCTTCTCCTCGCGCTCCTCGTGGCGATGCTTGGGGATGCCCAGGTACGTGGCCACGCTCTGCTTGCTCACGGCCACGGACTTCACGCCGTCGTCGGCATCCTTGGCCTCCTTGGCCTCCACGATCTTCATGGCCGACTTGCGGCAGATGGCGGCGATCTCGCGCTCCAGGTTGCGCACGCCGGCCTCGCGGGTGTAGCGCCGGATGACCTCAAGCATGGCGTTGTCCGAGATGGTCATGGATTCCGCGGTGAGGCCGTGCATCTCGCGCTGCTTGTCGAGCAAAAACTGCTTGGCGATCTTGAGCTTCTCCGTCTCCAGGTAGCCCGGCAGGCGGATGATCTCCATGCGGTCGCGCAGGGGCAGCGGGATGGAATCCAGCGTGTTGGCCGTGGTGATGAAAAACACCTTGGACAGGTCATAGTCCAGGTCCAGGTAATGGTCGTTGAAGGCGTAATTCTGCTCCGGGTCCAGGACCTCAAGCAGGGCCGAGGACGGATCGCCCCGGAAATCCATGCTCATCTTGTCCACCTCGTCCAGGCAGATCACGGGGTTGTTGAACTTGCAGCGCCTGAGCGAATGGATGATCTTGCCCGGCAGCGCGCCCACGTAGGTGCGCCGGTGGCCGCGGATCTCGGCCTCGTCGCGCACGCCGCCCAGCGACAGGCGCACGAACTCGCGGTCCATGGCCCGGGCGATGGACTTGGCGATGGAGGTCTTGCCCACGCCAGGGGGGCCCACGAAGCACAGGATGGGGCCCTTCATGGACTTCACCAGGCTCATGACGGCGATGTACTCAAGGATGCGCTCCTTGGGCTTCTCCAGGCCGTAGTGGTCTTCCTCAAGGATGGCCCGCGCCTTGGCGATGTTCAGCTCCGTATCCTTGATGACGCCCCAGGGCAGGTCCAGCACCCAGTCAACGTAGTTGCGCACCACGGTGTACTCGGCCGAGGACGGCTGCATCTGCTTGAGCTTGCGGATCTCCTTGATGACGCGCTCGCGCGACTCGTCGGACATGACCTTCTCGTCCAGGCGCTTCTCCAGCTCGGCAGCCTCGGCCGCCGGGTCGTCCTCGCGGCCCATCTCCTTGTGGATGGCCTTGACCTGCTCGTTTAAGTAATACTCGCGCTGGTTCTTCTCCATCTGGCCCTTGACGCGGCCCTTGACGCGCTTCTCGATGGTGGCGATCTCGATCTCGCCCAGGAGCAGCTCGTAAACATATTCCAGGCGCAGGGTGGTGTTGCTGATCTCCAGCGCCCGCTGCTTGCGTTCGAAGTCCACCTTGAGGTGCGGCATGATGGCGTCGGCCAGGGCGCCAGGCTCGCGCAGGGCGGCCATGGCCAGGATGGACTCCGGCGCGATCTTCTTGTTGCCCCGGGCATACGTTTCCAAGGCCTCGCCCACGGAGCGCACCAGGGCCTCGCCCTCCTGCGTGCTGCCGGGGATGTCGTCCAGGCGGTCCACGCGAACCAGCGGGAACTCCTTGTCGGCAACGCTGTCCAGGCTGTCGGCGTAGTTCCAGTTGGCGCGGTACAGGCCCTCAAAAAGCACCTTGATGGTGCCGTCGGGCAGGCGCAGCATCTGCAGGATTCGGCTCACGGTTCCCACCGCGAACAGATCGCCTGGTTCCGGGCGCTCCTTTTCAGGCAGCTTCTGGGTCACCAGGAAGATGTGCTTGTCGTTGACGGCGATGGCGCTCTCAATGGCCTTGATGCTGGCCTCGCGGCCCACGAACAGAGGCACGATGGATTTGGGGAACATGACCACTTCGCGCAGTGACATGAGCGGCAGAAGCGGCTCGTCCGGCAGAAGCTCCCGTTCCAGATCGTTGTATTGAGACATGCGCTGCTCCTTCAAGTCTGCTCCGCCCCGATTCAGTCCAGGGGGGCGCTGCCCGTACAGGTCAAGATAAGGGCCAATCGGTGCAAGTCAACGCCGGGCAGTGGCGTGAGCCGCGGCGCTCAGGCGCTCTTGACCTCTTGGTGCGCCGCAAGCGCACTTGACCTCTTGGTGCGCTGCAAGCGCACTTGACCTCTTGGTGCGCTGCAAGCGCACTTAAACTAATTGACGCGCCTTAGGCGCTCTTCACTTCTTGATGATAAATGAGCAGAGGCTCCATGCCCTTCTCGATGACCGCCGTGTTGATGACGCATTCCTTGACGCCGGTGAGCGAGGGCAGCTTGTACATGATGTCGAGCATGGTGCTCTCCAGCACGTTGCGCAGGCCGCGCGCACCGGTCTTGCGGGCGATGGCCGCGTCGGCGATGGCCTTGAGCGCGTTCTCGGTGAAGCGCAGGCCGACCTTGTCCAGCTCGAAAAGCTTCTGGTACTGCTTGACCAGAGCGTTCTTGGGCTCGGTCAGGATGCGCACCAGGTCCTCGCGGGTCAGCTCTTCCAGGGCGGTGACGATGGGGATGCGGCCCACAAACTCGGGGATCAAGCCGAACTTGATGAGGTCGTTGGGCTGGCTCTGAACGAGCAGTTCGTCCACGCCCAGCGCCTTCTTGGATTCCACCTTGCCGCCAAAGCCCATGCTCGATCCCTGCATGCGCTGCTGGATGATCTTGTCCAGGCCGATGAACGCCCCGCCCAGGATGAACAGGATGTTCGAGGTGTTCATGCGGATGAACTCCTGCTGCGGGTGCTTGCGGCCACCCTTCGGGGGAATATTGGCCTCGGTGCCCTCGATGATCTTGAGCAGGGCCTGCTGAACGCCCTCGCCGGACACGTCGCGGGTGATGGAGGGGCTGTCGCCCTTGCGCGCGATCTTGTCGATTTCGTCGATGTAGATGATGCCCCGGCTGGCGGCCTCGATGTCGTAGTCGGCGTTCTGCAACAGTGCCACCAGGATGTTCTCCACGTCCTCGCCCACGTAGCCGGCCTCGGTGAGGGTGGTGGCGTCGGCGATGGCGAAAGGCACCTTGAGCAGGCGCGCCAGGGTCTGGGCCAGGAGCGTCTTGCCGGAGCCCGTGGGGCCGATGAGGAGCACGTTGCTCTTGTCGATCTCCACATCGTCCTTGACGGCCTGGGCGTAGGCCACGCGCTTGTAATGGTTGTGCACCGCCACAGAGAGGATCTTCTTGGCCGTGGTCTGGCCGATGACGTACTGGTCGAGCAGGGCCTTGATTTCCTGCGGGGGCAGCAGGCGCACGTCGCCCACGCCGTCGCTCATGTGCTCCTGGGCCATGATGTCGTTGCACAGGCCGACGCATTCGTCGCAAATGTAGACGTCCGGACCGGCGATGAGCCGCTGCACGTCCACCTGGCTCTTGCCGCAGAACGAACAGGCCAGGTCCGTCGGGGAGCCGCTTTTTCTCTTCATGGGTATACCTATGCCTTCTTCAGGGCGCTTTCGCGCTTGGTCATGATCTTGTCGATGATGCCGTATTCCAGGGCTTCCTGGGCGGTCATGAAATAGTCACGCTCGGTGTCCTTCTCGATGCGTTCCATGGACTGCCCGGAATGGTAGGCCAGGATGCCGTTCAAGGATTCGCGCATGCGCAGGATCTCGCGCGCCTGGATGCCGATGTCCGTGGCCTGTCCCTGGGCGCCGCCCAGGGGCTGGTGGATGAGGATGCGGCTGTTGGGCAGGGCGAAACGCTGGCCTGCCGCGCCCGCGCAGAGCAGAAGCGCACCCATGCTGGCGGCCTGGCCCATGCACAGGGTGGCCACGGGCGGGGCGATGTACTGCATGGTGTCGTAGATGGCCATGCCAGCGGTGACGGAACCGCCGGGGGAGTTCACGTACATGAAGATCTCCTTTTCCGGGTCCTCGGACTCCAGGAACAGGAGCTGGGCGCAGATAAGGCTGGCCACATGGTCGTCGATGGCGCTGCCAAGCAGGATGATGCGGTCTTTCAGCAGGCGCGAATAGATGTCGTAGGCGCGCTCGGTGCGGCCGGTGGTCTCGATGACAATGGGAACTGCGGGCATGTGGTCGGCTCCTTGTGGCTCCGCCGGAATGCGGCGGAAACGGATTCATGCGCTGGGCCGTGGGCCCTTGGGTTTGTTCTGGCTAGGTCCTGTTCATCAGGCAGGGGCTTCCCAGGGGGATGCCCGCTGCATCACGCTCTACAAAAAATCGACGCGCGACGGCCCGAACGGATGAAGCCCGGACCGCCGCGCGGATGTTCCTGACGACAGGGAGAGTGGGGGTGTGAGCGCCCCTGCCCTATTCCTGCGGATCTTCCGTCTTGGCGGCCTTGGCCTTCTTGGGCTTGGCCGTGCTCTTCTTCTCGTCCGCAGGTGCAGTTTCCTTTACCTCGGCCGGTGCGTCAACCTCTGTCTTTTCCGCCCTGTCGAAAATGTACTCGATGGACTTGTCGGCCAGCAAGCGGTCCTTCAGGGGGAAGATGAGGTTGTTCTCTTCGTAGTACTGCTTGACGGAGAGCAGATCCTGGCGGTTCTGCATGGCCACCTGGGTCAGGGCCGCGTCGATCTCCTCGCTGGTGACGTCGAAGTTCTCCTTCTTGGCCACGGCCAGGAGGAGAATTTCGCCACGGGCGGCCTCTTCGGCCTGGGCGCGAACGCTCTCGCGCAGCTCTTCCGGGGTCTTCTTCAGCGATTCAAGGCTCTTGCCCTGGCGGTCCAGGCGCTGCTCCATGTCGGCCAGCAGGCGGTCGATGCGGTTCTCCACCAGGCTCGGCGGCAGGTCGAAGGTGACCTGGGCCAAAAGCTGGTCCATGAGCTTCTTCTGGGCCACGGACTTGTTCAGCTGCTCGCGGCTGTGCATGTAGGACTTGACGATGGCCTCGCGCATCTTCTCCACGGACTCAAAGCCGCCAGCCTTCTTGGCCACCTCGTCGGTGAGCTCGGGGATGGTCTTTTCCTTGATGGCGTGCAGGGTGGCGCGCATGATCAGGGTCTCGCCAGCCATTTCCGGGTTGATGAAGTCCTCGGGGAAGACCACTTCACACTCGCCCTTCTCGCCGGTCTTGAGGGTCTTCAGCATGGCCTCGAACTCGGGCAGGGCCTGCTGCTGGCCCAGGGTCAGCTCGAAGTTCTCGGCCTGAATGCCCTGGAATATCTTCTCGTCCTTGTAGGCGCCGAAGGTGATGATGACGATGTCGCCGTCGGCGGCCGGACGCACTTCGGTGATGGTGCGGACGGTGGCGGCGTTTTCCAGCACGCGCTGTTCGACTTCGCGCACCTCCTCGTCCTTGACCGTGGCCTTCTCCAATTCGACCTTCAGGCCCTCGTAGCTCGGCAGGTCGAAGTCCGGGGCCACCTCGAAGCTGATGGAGTAGACGAAGTCCTCGTCACGCACGAGCTCCTTGCTGTCCACATCCAGACGCGAGAGCGGCATGAGCTTCAGGGTGCCGAGGATCTCGTTGATCTGGTAGTTGATGAGGTCCGTGGTGGCCTCATTGTAGATCTGCGCGCGGAACTTGGACTCGACCACGGAGGACGGGGCCTTGCCGCGGCGGAAGCCCTTGATCTCGTAGCGATGACGGTACAGAGCCACACCTGCGGACAGGGCCGCGTTCACTTCCTCGGCAGGCACCGTGACGTTGATCTTGCGGGTAACCGGGGAGAGTTCTTCAACTTTGTAGTCCATTGACTTGCAGTCCTCCTGAAGATGTCAGCCCGCGTTTGCTACGGGTCGCGTTGTTTTAGTGGTGCGAGAGGGGAGACTCGAACTCCCACGGACTTAGCCGCTGGATCCTAAGTCCAGTGCGTCTACCAATTCCGCCACTCTCGCCAAAAAGTCCTGTTAGATAAGCGGGCGATTGGCCCCTGTCAACCACGACCCTTGGCCGAAGGCGGGCAGAAAGTGGCCGCCCTACAAAATATCCAGTATGCGCCGCACCTTGGCGAGCATGTCGGCGGTGTCCGCGGCCAGCAGGCGGATCATGGGCTCCTTGCCCGGGCCGCCCACATCAATGACGGCGTCAACCGATCCGGGGGTCTTGTGCCGCTCCAGGGCGGTTATGGTGCCCCAGTCCATGGTGCCGCCCTCGATCTCGCGGTCAAGCTCGGGCTCGTCAGCGCGGTTGAAGTGCGCGCTGGTGAGCCCGGCGCGCTTCACAGCGCCCACGGTGGCCTCGTTCATGACAATGTTGAGCGCGCAGCTTATGCGCGAGTTTATCTTGCGCGCGGCCAGCACCACCCGGGCCATGTGCGAGGACGCGCCGAACTCCGGCCCGCCCGCCAGGATGACCTCGCCCCTGCGGGTGCAGGTGATGCGTCCGCTGAAGGCAGCGACGTCGTCGTGGGAGGCGGCAAAAGGCAGCGCCAGGGCCAGATTCGAGCGCACCTCTGGGATGAGCCGGGCGAAACGCGGCATGATGGAGAGGGCCAGCCCGGCGTCGGCCAGGTCGCGCAGAAGTCCCAGGCGGGCCTGCTCCTTGACCAGGGGCACGGCGTGGTTGGGCGAGCCGCCCCCGGCCCCGACGGAATAGCTGGCGCGCAGGGCGGCGTGCAGAAAATGCTGGGCGCGGCGCACGGCCACCAGCATGTCGAGCCCCAGGCCCAGGTGGGCGGTGATGGCAGCCGAGAGCGTGCAGCCTGTGCCGTGCAGGTTCCTGGTGTCCACGCGGGTCTGCATGAGCGGAATGGCCTTCTGCCCGGGCGTGCAGTACCAGTCCGTGCTGGCCGGGGAGTCCATGTGCCCGCCCTTGATGAGCACGGCCTTGGGGCCAAGGGCCAAAAGCCGCTCAGCCGCCTCGCAGATGTCCTGCACGCTCTTGATGCGCATGCCCGCAAAAAGCTCAGCCTCGGGCAGGTTCGGGGTCAAGAGGTCGGCCAGGGGGAAGACGTTCCGCGCCATGGCCGCCACGGCGGACTCCTCCAGGAGGCGCGTGCCGGACTGCGACACGCACACCGGGTCGACCACCAGGGGGAAGGTGCGCTGGGCCAGCACCTGGGCCAGGGCCTTGATGGTCTCCGCCGAGAAAAGCATGCCGGTCTTGGCAGCGCGCACGTTCATGTCCGAGGTCACGGCCAGGTACTGCTGAACCACGAACTCCGCTGGAACGGGGTGGATGCCGGTGACGGCGGTGGTGTTCTGGGCCGTGAGCGCGGTTATGACGGACGAGCCGTAACCGCCGAGCATGGCGAAGGTCTTGAGATCGGCCTGGATGCCGGCTCCGCCGCCGGAATCGGACCCGGCGATGGTCAGGATCGTGGGACAGTCATGCATCTGGGATGTCCTCAAGATATTGGCTGGTTGTAGTGCGAAGTATGGAGCGCCTCGGCTCGGGAGCGGTGGTGGCCTGCCAGTCGATGCCGCTTAGGATTCCTGCCCGGCTAAATGCCAGGCCCGGCCATGGTCGCTGCTGGTCAGGGAAAGCTGAGGGGGAAGCTAGGAGGCTAGCTGCCCGTGCACGTGACCTTCACATAGTCCTCTAGCGACACGCCGCTCCAGGCCTTGCTGGTCCAGTACGCCGTGGCCCAGATCATCAGCGCGGTGGCCTGCAGGTCGCTTAGGCGGCGCAGCTTGATCTCCAGGTTGCTGCGGCTGGCGCCGTGCATTATGTGGGCTTCGCGCTCCTCGCAGGCGCTTTCGACGCGCAGCAGCAAGTAGGCTTGCTTGGACTGGTTGGGCAACAGGCGCACCTCTCGGTGGGCCTCCAGCACGGTCTTAAGCTCAGCCGTGGTGAACTCCACCGAGACCCCGCGGATCATCTTGAAAAAGACGTCCACAGCCCAGGGCAGAATGAATTCCGCTCCCGCGCTTTTGGTCTTGAAAAAGTCCTTGAGCCACTTTTCGTGGTCATTGCTGATCCTGGCGGCGACTTGCGGCATGGCTGCTCCTCCGGAATAAACACGGGAGATAGAAAATCCATTACCCTAAAGTGGGGGCGTCAATCAAGAGTAAATCTAGAGCAATTCCTCATTATTCCTGCAAAGTTTCGCGCAACTGCCGGAACATTTGCAGGAGGAAGTCGCCGGAGACGGGCTCGCCGTTCTCAACCATGCCTACCAGTTCCGTTACGTGGTTGCCGCTGGGCGTCAGCACGGCCCTGGTCTCCAGCACGTAGCAGCGCCTTTGGGAGGCTCCCTGACCGCTTAAGCTCATGGTCAGGAACCAGTCCGTGCCGCGCTCCTCCCAGAGCGTGCAGACAATGCGGCGCTGGCCGCCGCCCTGCTCCACCAAACGCACGAAGTCGCCCATGCACAGGGGCTGGCCTGCCACGACTGACACGCCGAGGTAGTCGCCCTGGGCCGTGCAGACCACCAGCGGGCGGGAGAGAAATTCGTCGGAAGGGAAGCAGCTCAGGGCCTCCTCAGCCAGCAGCGACTGGGCGCGCAGGGTCTGAACCTCGCCCTCAAGGGAGCGGATGCGCTGCTCCTGGGCGGCCTGATAGATCTGTCGCTCGCGCCCGGCGCGCAACAGCTCCTCGCGCATGGCGGCGAGCTCGCGGCGCATGGCCGCTTGCGCCTCAAGGCTCTCGGAAACTTTGAGCAGCGCACCGTTCATGCAGCGCATGACCCCGTCGGCCAGGGCCGAGGACTCCCCGGGTGCAAGGACGCCGCCCTGCTCCATCCGGCCGAGCAGCGCGAAGCTCGCAGCCAGGTCGTGCTCGAGCTGGTCCACAGACCAATCCAATTTCCCCATGACAGCCCTCCGCAATCTCCCAGGCCCCTTGGTCTGTGAGCAAATGCTCGATCAGTACTTAAAATTAAATTTTCTTACCCTGATCAAAACATATTGTCTAGACAATTTATAGTACTGATATTCCGATGCGTTAAATTTCGCTAAGATTCATCTGATCAGAACGGCCCAATCCATATGGCGCAAGGCATCACAGCCTCAGATATAACGGCATCTTGTCCTGGGGACGTGGTCAGGCGGAACTTACCTCGAAAGTTCAGGAGGATATTCTGAAGAGCTCTGCCTGTATCAGGCAAGTGCCTGGGAGCAGACGGGGACAGCGCAGACATGCGGCTCGGCGTCCGTGCAGAGTGAAAGACAACAGCGAGACTCTCCGAGCCGCAGGGCGCTGTCCATCGAAGCTGGTGAAAGCAGGCAGGCTAGTCGCGGTACTCCTGCTGGATGGCCTCGATGAGGGGAAACTTGGAGATGAAGACGTCGAACAGGGCCGGGTCGAAATGCGTTCCACGGCCCTTGGTCATGATCTCAATGGCCTGGTCGTTGGTCAAGGCTTCCTTGTAGGGACGCCTCGTGGTCAGGGCGTCGAACACGTCCGCCACGGCGCAGATGCGCCCGAACAGGGGGATGTCCTCACCAGCCAGGCCGCGCGGGTACCCGCTGCCGTTCCACTTCTCGTGATGCGTGGCGGCGATGACCGCGCCCATCTCCAGGTACTTTGACGTGCTGTCGCCAAGGATGTCCGCACCCATGATGGTGTGCATCCGCATGACCTTCCACTCCTCATCGTCGAGCTTGCCCGGCTTGAGCAGGATGGCGTCGGGAATGCCCATCTTGCCGATGTCGTGCATTGGGCTGCTGTAGAGGATCAGGTCCACTTCCTCGGCGCTGCGCCCGGAGTGCTCGGCAATGACCGCGCAATAGCGGCTCATGCGCAGAATGTGGCTGGCCGTGTCCTCGTCCTTGTATTCAGCGGCTGAGGAGAGCTTGCGGATGGTCTCCATGTGCGCGCGCACGGTAGCCAGGCGCGCCTCCTCAAGCTCGACCAGAGCACCCCGCAGGGCCTTGGTCTTTTCCGTGACGATCTGCTCCAGGTGCTGCTGATAGCCCTTGATCTCATCGTGATAGCCCTTCATGCGCAGCAGAGACGTCATGCGCACGCGCAGCTCCGTGGAGTCGATGGGCTTGGCGACGAAGTCGTTGGCCCCGGCTTCCACGGCGCGCAGCCGGTCCTCCTTGGCGGAAAGCGCCGTGACCATGATGATGGGCAGGTCTGCAAACTTGGGGATTTCGCGGATGGCTTTGGTCACCAGAAAGCCGTCCATGCCGGGCATCATGATGTCCAGAAGCACCAGGTCGATTGTATCGTCGAGCAGAGCCAAGGCGGCCGGACCGGACTCGGCGGAGACGCAATCCACTCCATAGGATTTTAGCAGGCCTTCCAGAACCTTCCGATTTATAAGCTCATCATCGACAATCAGAACCTTCTCTGCGCTGCCAGTTCCGCTCATACCATACCACCAAATAAAAGTTTTTCGTTCGTGCATTCAGTAAAATGGATTTTAAGTATATTCAATACATCAAAGGCATGTTTGATTTCAAGCGGTGAATCGTATCAGGTCTGTCTATCGTTAATTCTCTGGACAAATAGGCGCGTCGAAGTTTATGGCAATGTGGACATTGAACCTGCAAGGGCATAAGAATAGTATGTCCTTTGGAAGACCATGGCGAGAGACTCAACCATGGCGCCGGGAAAACTGCACATTTTGCGGCCTGCGCTTTGAATACTCCGGGGAATGCATGGGAAAGATCTCCAAGATCAAGGTGGCAGAGGGCATTTTCTACGTCAGCATCCCGGATGCCGACGTGAACATCCTGTGCGGCTGCCCGGCGGACAGCGTCAAGCACCTCATGAAACGCGGCTTGATACAGAATATCGAAGTCGATGGCGTCGGCTTTGAGACAGGGCCGAACGCCATCCTGCTCTCTGATGAGCTCATCCAGAACGGGCGCTTCGCCAACCTCTCCGAATTTCCCATCCTCCAGATGTTTTACCGCCAAGGCCGAATCATCCCCGGCCACCCCAACAATACCGGCATAAAGCCAGCACTCATCGGCTCGCGCAAGCAGGTCGAGGCGCAGATGGAGTATATCTTCCGGGGCAACTACGGCCTCGTCTCCGAGGAGGAGATGATGGCTGCCGGAGCCTCGGCGGAAGACGCCAAGGCCTGGATGCGCCTGAAGCTCAAGTTCGCCTTCGGCAAGATCCGGCGCATGGAGGAATACCTGGACCTCGTGGTGGTGGAAAACGAACCCCAGGAAATACGCAACCAGGTCTTCGCAAAACGCATCAAGACCAACCAGTTCGAGATCACCTATAAGAAGGAAGCCGTGCGGGTCGACTTGAACATCCAGCCGCACGTCACCCACCATCCTTCCTATGTCCTCGGCTTCCACCACATCAAACGCGACTATTTCGCCGTGCTGCACTCCGGCGAAGGCGACGGCTGGGATCCCGACCGTCCGGCCATGGCCAGCATCATCATATTTCAGGGCAAGGTGTATCTCATCGACGCCGGGCCGAACATCACCCACACGCTTAACGCCCTTGGCATCAGCGTCAACGAGATCTCCGGCGTGTTCCACACCCACGCCCACGACGACCATTTCTGCGGCCTGCCCGCGCTTATGCGCTCGGACCACCGCATCCCCTACTACGCCACCAAGCTCGTGCGCGCCTCGGTGATGAAGAAGCTTGCGGCCCTGGCCATGACCAGCGAGGACGAGTTCGACCACTACTTCGAATTCCACGACCTGGAACTGGGCAAGTGGAACGACATCGACACCCTTGAGGTGAAGCCCGTGTTCTCGCCGCACCCGGTGGAGACCACGGTGATGTTCTTCCGCACCTTGGACCGCAACGGTTACCGCACGTACGCGCACTTCGCGGACATCGCCAGCTTGAGCCTGTTGCGCAAGATGATCACCACCGATCCGGACGCGCCGGGCCTCTCCAAGGGGCTCTACGACGAGGTCTGCATCAACTATCTGGAGTCGGTGGATTTGAAGAAGCTCGACATCGGCGGCGGCATGATCCACGGCGACGCCGAGGACTTCGCCCACGACAGGTCCGGCAAGATCCTGCTTGCGCACACGGCCCTGCCGCTCACGGGCAGGCAGAAGGAGATCGGCTCGGGCGCGCCGTTTGGCATGGTCGACGTGCTCATCCCCGCGCACCAGGACTATGTGCGCTCCTACGCCTACCACTACCTGAATTCCTATTTCCCCTCGGTGCCCGGCAGCAAGCTGCGTGTGCTGCTCAATTGCCCGGTGGTGAAGGTCAACCCCGAGACCCTCATCCTCAAGGCCGGGCGCAAGGCCGACTGCGTGCACCTCATCCTCACCGGACAGGTGGAGGTCATCCGCACCAAGAGCGGCGTGCTCAGCACCCTGACCACCGGCGGACTTCTTGGCGAGTTCACAGCGCTTACGGACAAACCCTCCCTGGAGACATACCGCGCGGCCAACTTCGTCCAGGCCCTGCGCATCCCGCTGGATCTCTACGCCATGTTCGTCAAGCGCAACGGTCTGTTCGAGGAGATGGTGCGTCTGCAGGACATCCGCAGCTTCCTCTACACCAGCCGCCTGTTCGGCGACGGACTGACCTGCACCCGCCAGAACGCCATCTCCGAAGTCATCAGCACCCAGGAGGTAGCCGACGGCCAAACATTCAAGCCCTGCACAACCCCGCGCCTCTGCCTGGTCAAGTCCGGCAAGGTTGACCTCATGGTGGGCGACCGGCTCATCGAAACCCTCGGACCAGGGGAATTCTTCAACGAGAGCACGGTGCTGTTCGACACGCCCTGCCTGTTCAAGGCCAAGGCCTCCAAGGATACCACTGTCTACAACATCCCAGGCGAAGTGCTTTCGGACATCCCCATCGTACGCTGGAAGCTCCTTGAGATGTACGAGAAACGCTTAGGCAAGACGGTAAGCCACGAGAACGACAGGGCTTTCTTTGACTGGCAGCCCGAATACTGCATCAACGTGGCCGTTGCCGACGAGCAACACCAGCAGATCTACGCCATGGCCAAGGTGCTCTACGCCGCACTCTTTGACGGCGTGAAGACCAGCGAACCCGAGAAGCTGTTCCCCAAGCTCATCGAGCATACGGCCCAGCACTTCCAGACGGAAAACACACTCATGATCGACAACGGCTACCCCGGCTTCGCGCTGCACGCCAAAAGGCATGAGCAGATCATCCGGGCCCTGACGGAGTTCTCCGCCTTCTACGAATCCAAAGGCATGACCCCGAAGAAAGAAGTCGGCATCTTCCTCAAGGATTGGGTGATGACCCATATCCTGACGGATGACAGGCGCTTGGGAACGTTCCTGAACCGCAAGGGCATCACCTGAGCCAAAGGGCGATGGGGCCGGATGCCATTGGGCGACGGGGCTCCAGACAGCGCATGGAACCTCCTCATACAATTTTGTCATAGGCGCCAACCTGCATTGCTGTGCATTTAACATTTACGTTACACTCACACGCCTCACCCGTAGTGCATTTCGTAAAACCCACTGAATTTAAAGTACATTCACAGTTGGTCCGATTCTTGATATCTTCCAGGATGAAAGTTCAGGGCAGACGATGTTTTCCGTCTGTTCGCAGCGGCCAGGGTTGATTCGGATAGGGCAGTTGATCTAGAGTGCGCGCAGCGGCAAGCTCGCACCGGGTCTAGAGCCATATTCCACAATACTGTCAAGGAACACCAAACGCCATACTTACAGGAGTCAGCCACCATGAGCGGAATCCAGGCACGTCTGAACGCCATTTCGGCGGTCATCAATTACAAACCTTCCCACGCGCCCCTCAACTTCCACGACACCAAGCCCACCGACATTTTCGGCGCCAACGTCTTCAGCGACAAGGTGATGAAGGAGCGGCTGCCCAAGGCCGTCTACAAGTCCCTGCAGAAGACCATCGAGCTTGGCGAGAAGCTTGACGCCTCCATCGCCGACGTGGTCGCCAACACCATGAAGGATTGGGCCATTGAGAAGGGCGCCACCCACTTCACCCACGTGTTCTACCCGCTCACCGGCATGACCGCTGAGAAGCACGATGCCTTCCTCGTGCCCGACGGCAAGGGCGGCGCCATCGCCGAGTTCAGCGGCAAACTCCTGATCCAGGGCGAGCCCGACGCCTCAAGCTTCCCCTCCGGCGGCCTGCGCTCCACCTTTGAAGCCCGCGGGTACACCGCCTGGGACGTCACCAGCCCGGCCTACATCCTGGAGAACCCCAACGGCACCTTCCTGTGCATCCCCACCGCGTTCCTCTCCTGGACCGGCGAGGCGCTGGACAAGAAAACCCCGCTCCTGCGCTCCAACCAGGCCCTGAACAAGCAGGCCAAGCGCGTGCTCAAGCTGTTCGGCGTCGAGTCCAAGCTGCCCATCACCTCCTTCGCCGGTCCGGAGCAGGAATACTTCCTCATCGACCGCAACTTCGTCTTCTCCCGTCCCGACCTGCTCATCGCTGGCCGCACCCTCTTCGGCGCCAAATCCGCAAAGGGCCAGGAGTTCGAGGACCAGTATTTCGGCGTGGTGCCGCGCCGCGTGCTTTCCTTCATGATGGAGGTGGAGCGCGAACTGTTCAAGCTCGGCGTGCCGGTCAAGACACGCCACAACGAAGTCGCCCCGAGCCAGTTCGAGATCGCGCCCATCTACGAGATCGGCAACCTGGCCACCGACCACAACCAGATGGTCATGACCACCATGCGCAGCGTGGCCAAGCGCTACGGCATGATCTGCCTGCTGCACGAGAAGCCCTTTGCCGGCATCAACGGCTCCGGCAAGCACCTCAACTACTCCATCGGCAACGCCGAACTGGGCAGCCTGTACGATCCGGGCGACAACCCGCACGACAACGCCCAGTTCCTGGTCTTCTGCGCCGCCGCCATCCGCGCGCTGCACAAATACGGCGCCATGCTGCGCGCCACCGTGGCCACCGCCTCCAATGACCACCGCCTGGGCGCCAACGAGGCCCCCCCGGCCATCATGTCCATGTACCTGGGCGAGCAGCTGGCCGACGTGTTCGACCAGATCAAGAAAGGCAAGCTCAAGGACTCGAAGAGCAAGGGCGTCATGAGCATCGGCGTGGACACCCTGCCTCCGCTGCCCATGGATCCGGGCGACCGCAACCGCACCAGCCCCTTCGCCTTCACCGGCAACCGCTTCGAGTTCCGCGCCGTGGGCTCCTCCCAGTCCATCGCCGGCTCCCTGGTGGCCCTGAACACCATGATGTCCGAGTCCCTTGACTACATCGCCACCGAGCTTGAGAAAGCCACCAAGGGCGACAGCAAGAAGCTCAACGCCGCCGTGCAGACCCTGCTCCAGAAGATCGTCAAGGAGCACGACGCCATCGTCTTCAACGGCGACGGCTACTCCGACGCCTGGCACAAGGAAGCGGCCAAGCGCGGCCTGCCCAACCTGAAGACCACCCCCGAGGCCCTGCCCGTGCTGACCACCAAGCCCGTGGTGGACCTGTTCACCAAGTACGGCGTCCTCTCCGAGGCCGAGCTCAAGAGCCGCGAGGAAATCTACCTCGAAATGTACGCCAAGACCCTCAAGACCGAAGCCGCCCTGATGGTCCGCATGGCCACCACCATCATCTTCCCCGCCGCCATGCGCTACCAGAGCGAGCTCGCCGCCACCTGCGCCAACCTGAAGGCCATCGGCAAGGACTTCAAGATGGGTGCCCTTGAGGACCTGACCACCAAGCTGCGCGCTCTGCAGGCCTCCGTGGCCAAGCTGGAGAAGCTTGCGGCGCACGAGGCCAAGAGCACCCACGCCGAGGCCAAGCACCTCTGCGACAAGGTTCTGCCCGCCATGAACGAAGTGCGCGGCTACGCCGATGCCCTTGAGACCATCGTGGCTGACGACCTGTGGGCCCTGCCCAGCTACCAGGAAATGCTGTTCATCCGCTAAGCGCGGCCACACAGCTCGTGAAAGACAAGGCCGCCCCTTTTTGGGGGCGGCCTTTTTCATTGCACGATGGGATGGTGCGGAAGGGCTAGCGCGAAGCGGGCAAGGGCAGGTCGAGGGGCTCGTAGCCCTGCCAGCCGGAGCCGTCAAAGTGCCACCACTCCGTGGGCAACGGCTCAAAGCCCTGGTTCGCCATGGCGTGCTCCAGGGTCTGGCTGTTGCGCCGGGCCTCTGGAGAGGCCGCAGGCGAGTCGCGGTGGGCCTTGTCCGTGAAGTCGTCGTAGCCCGTGGGCATGGGCAGCTCACGGCCCTTGGCGTCCACCAGGGTCACATCCACGGCAGCGCCGCGGTTGTGCCGGGAACTCTTGACGATGACGCCGTTCTCGCGCGCCGGCTTTCCCACGTACCGCTCGTCAGGCATGATGGCCCAGAAGGCCTCCTGCACCGAGAAGGGCCGGTAGCAGTCATAGATCTTAAGCCCCAAACCTTGGCCGCGCAGAGTCTCCTGGACGGTCAGCAGCCGCTTGGCCACATCCGCGCGCAGGAAACAACGGGCCGAGGGGTACACACGCTTGCCGGTGAAGTTGTTCTCTGTGGCGTAGCGGATGTCCAGCACCAGACTCTTGTCGATTGTGGAGGGCTCCACAAACCCTGCGGCGCCAAGGTTCTTGGCTGCGTTGTCGGCGGCAAGGGCAGTGGTGCAAAGCAACTGCAAAAGCAGTGCTACCAGAAAGAATTTACGTAACATGGCAGCTCCTTGAATGGCGAAGACGCCATAAAGCAAAAGCGGGGGAGGATGCCCTCGCCCCGCTTGCGTTCCCCGGAAAATCAGGCCTTGTTCTTGCCGCGTTTCTTCCAGAGCTCCATTTCCTTCATCTTCTTGCGACGGTCTCGCTGCAGAGATTTGCAGACCAGGGGCATGCCCTTCTTGTACCCGTACTTTTCGCGGTACTCGGCAGGGGTCAGGCCGTGGCTTGCAAGGTGCTTCTTGGTGATGATCTTGAAGGCCTTGCCGCAGGAGCAGCACGTGATGGTCTTCTCGCGTACGCTCTTGGCGGGATCAATGGCGACTTCCTCTTCCGCAGCCTGTACCGGAGCCTCTCCGGCGATGGCCTGAATGCCGCGCACGAGCTTCTTGACCATGGAAGTGATCTCTTCCTCAGTCATGGTCCGCACGCTGGCCTGTGCTTTGACAATCTCGAGGGCTTCCTTCAAATAGTCGTCCATCATCGTCTCCTTGTCCGTTTGTCAGAACATCTACAGGGCTTCAGCCTGTTGCATGCAGGCACATTCAGCACAACAACAGTTAGCACCGAACAACTGCCTCGTCAACAGGGGTGAAAGACATCTTTACGCAATTTCCAAGCGGAAACAGGCGTCATGGAATGCAACGTCGCTGCGCTGAAGTGTACAATCACTGGAACTGCAAAAAAAGCGGGGCCGCCCTTTCGAGCGGCCCCGCAACAGTGCGCGGCAGTAAGCCTATTTCTTGAGCCAGCTCATCATGGAGCGCAGCTTTGCGCCCACAACTTCGATGGGATGCTCTGCGGCAAGGCGGCGCGAAGCATGCAGATGCGGCTGTCCTGCCTGGTTTTCCAGAATGAACTCCTTGGCGAAGTTGCCCGTCTGGATTTCCTTCAGGATCTTCTTCATCTCTTTCTTGGTCTCTTCGGTCACCACGCGGGGGCCACGGGTGAAATCGCCGTATTCGGCGGTGTCGCTGATGGAGTGGCGCATCTTGGCCATGCCGCCTTCATAAAGCAGGTCCACGATGAGCTTCATCTCGTGCAGGCACTCGAAGTAGGCCATCTCCGGCTGGTACCCCGCCTCCACCAAGGTCTCGAACCCGGCCTGGATCAGCGCGGTGCAGCCGCCGCAGAGCACGGCCTGCTCGCCGAAGAGGTCGGTCTCGGTCTCTTCGCGGAAGTTGGTCTCGATGACGCCGGAGCGGGTTGCGCCGATGCCCTTGGCATAGGCCAGGGCCATGTTCAGGGCGTTGCCCGTGGCGTTCTGGTGCACGGCCACCAGGGCGGGCACGGCGCCGCCTTCGGTGTAGGTGCGGCGCACCATGTGGCCGGGGCCCTTGGGCGCGATCATGATCACGTCCACATCGGCGGGCGGCTTGATCTGGCCGAAGTGGATGTTGAAGCCGTGGCCAAAAGCCAGGGCCTTGCCAGCGGTCAGGTGCTGCTTCACCTCGGTGTCGTAGATGAGCTTCTGCAGCTGGTCCTGGGCCAGGATCATGATGACGTCGGCCTGCTTTGCGGCCTCGGCTGCGCTCACGGGCTCGAAGCCGTGCTCCTTGGCCAGGGCGTAGTTGGCGCCGCCGGGGCGCTGGCCCACGATGACCTTGACGCCGGAATCGCGCAGGTTCTGGGCATGGGCGTGTCCCTGGCTGCCGTAGCCGATGATGGCCACAGTCTTGTCTTTCAGCAGTCCAAGGTCAGCGTCGCTTTCATAATAAACTTTCATTGCTTCTCCCTTTTGATTCGCCAGGCGAGTGCCTGACGTTGTTCGCTGTTAGTTCTGGATGGAGCGCTTCATGGCCACCATGCCCGAGCGCGAGATTTCCTTGATGCCGAAGCGGGTCAGAAGCCCCACGATGGCGCTGATCTTGTCGTAATTGCCGGTGGCCTCGATGGTCAGCTCGTCGATGCTCACGTCCACAACCTTGCAGCGGAAGATGTCGACGGTGCGCAGGATCTCGGCCCGGTTGGTGTCGTTGGCGTTGACCTTGAGGAGCACCATCTCGCGCAGCACGCTCTTCAAGTCCGTCAGGTCAACGACCTTGATGACGGTGATGAGCTTGCGCAACTGCTTGACGATCTGCTCGATGATCTGCTCGTCGCCATCGGTGGTGATGGTCATGACGGAAACGCCGGGATCAAGGGTCGGGCCCACGTTCAGGGACTCGATGTTGAAGCCGCGGCCGCTGAACAGGCCAGCCACCCGCGAGAGCACTCCGGGTTCGTTTTCCACGGTGACAGACAGGATATGTCGCATGTTCCGCCTCCTACACAAGCAGCATGTCGGTGAGGGAGGCCCCCGCCGGGACCATGGGATAGACGTTCTCCTCACGCTCCACGCGCACGTCCACGATGACCGTGCCCGGCGTGTCGAGAGCCTGCTTCAGAACGCGCTCCAAGTCCCCCGGCTCCGTGATGCGGAAGCCCGTGGCGCCATAGGCCTCGGCCAGCTTCACGAAGTCCGGCTGGGCGTCCATGCAGGTGGAGCAGTAGTTCTTCTTGTAGAAGAGCTCCTGCCACTGCCGCACCATGCCCAGGTAGCCGTTGTTCAGGATGACGATCTTGACGCCAAGGTTGTTGCACACGCTTGTGGCCAGCTCCTGGATGTTCATCTGGATGGAGCCGTCGCCCGCTATGTCGATGACCATCTTGTCGGGTCGGGCGAACTGCGCGCCGATGGCCGCCGGGAAGCCGTAGCCCATGGTGCCCAGGCCGCCGGAGGACAGGAAGCAGTTGGGCTCGTTGAACGTGTAGAACTGGGCCGCCCACATCTGGTGCTGGCCCACCTCGGTGCAGATGACGGCCTCGCCGCGGGTCAGCTCGTGGAGCTTCTCCACCACGGACTGGGGCTTGATGGTGGTCTCGCTTGGCTGGTAGCTCAGCGGATGCTCCTTGGCCCAGGCCCGCACCTTGGAGACCCAGGGCAGGTGCCCGGTCTCGAAGTCGTACTCGGTGAGCGAGGGCGTGAGCTCCTCCTTCAAGGCCTCCAGGGCCAAGCGGCAGTCGGACACCAGCGGTACGTGAACACTCACGTTTTTCTGGATGCTGGTGGGGTCGATGTCGACATGCACAAGCTTGGCCATGGGCGCAAAGGTGCTGACCTTGCCGGTGACGCGGTCGTCGAAGCGCGCGCCCACGGCCAGCACAAGATCGGCGTTGTTGACGGCCATGTTGGCCGCGTAGGTGCCGTGCATGCCGAGCATGCCGAGCCAGAGCTTGTCCTTGCCGGGGAAGCAGCCCAGGCCCATGAGGGTGGCCGTCACCGGGATGTGCAGGTTCTGGGCGAGCCAGGTCAGGGCCTCGTGTCCCTGGCTGGTGATGACGCCGCCGCCGGCGTAGATGATGGGCCGCTCGGCGTCGCGGATGAGCTGGGCGACCTTCTTGATCTGCCCGGCGTGGGGCTTTACGTTGGGGTTGTAGCTGCGCATCTTGACGTCTTCAGGCCAGATGAACTTGGTCTTGACCTGCATGACGTCCTTGGGCAGGTCCACCAGGACCGGGCCCGGGCGGCCGGAACGCGCAAGGTAGAAGGCCTGGCGGATGACATGCGCCAGTTCGCGCACGTCCTTCACCAGGTAGTTGTGCTTGGTGCAGGGCCGGGTGATGCCGACGATGTCCACTTCCTGGAAGGCGTCGTTGCCGATGAGCGGCGTGGGCACCTGACCGGTCAGGATGACCACGGGAATGGAGTCCATGTACGCGGTGGCGATGCCCGTGACGGTGTTGGTGGCGCCGGGGCCGCTGGTCACAAGGCAACAGCCGACCTTGCCCGAGGCGCGGGCAAAGCCGTCTGCCGCGTGTATCGCAGCCTGCTCATGACGCACAAGAATGTGCTTGAGCGAGGTATTGGGCAGTTCGTTGTAGATGTCTATGACGGCTCCGCCAGGGAAACCGAAGAGGACCTCCACTCCTTCGCGTTTCAGACATTCGAGAAGAATTTGAGCTCCGCTGAGCTCCATAGGCTTACGCCTCCTGTTGACGATACTTATCGAGCAAGGCTTGCAGCTTCGTCTTTCCGGCAAGCTTCTTCTTCTTCAATTCCTTGATCTCCTGTTCCACGACAGGACTTAGGAACGGCTTGCCTTCTAGCTTGACGATCATCTTTTCATAGTCCTGATGCTGCTGCCACAGGGCGCGTAGCTCGGAGTCCTGGCCCTCAAACTTTTCAATTAGGGTGCGCTCGGAATTTTCCATGTTCGACTCCTTTTTTTGGAGATAGTTCGACTGAATTGAGCCATCACATGAGTTTGGACCAGTCTGGTTCGGTCTCGGCCAGCACCCGCAAGGTCTTGTTGCGGGAGGTCTGCCCAGAGGCCAGGCTCACCTGGCTGCGCTTAAGGCCCAGCAGGTTCGCCAGGAAGTTTACCAAGGCGCCGTTGGCCTTGTTGTCCACCGCCGGGGCCGTGAGCCGAACCTTGAGGCTCTCGTCATAGAGCCCAGCCAGCTCGTCTCGCTTGGCCCCGGGCTGCACATGCACCCGGATGCGCCATTCCCCGCCGCCCGCCTGGCGGATGAACACGGGGGCCGTGCGCTCTGTCAAAGATCACTCGGCCTTGCGAAGATACTTGAGCTTGGATTCCAGGGACTCCAGCCTTGAGACGGCGGGGTCCTCGGAGTCCATGACCCTAAGATGTGTCTCCAAAAGCCCGCGCAGCTGGATCTCGAACTGGCTGCGCTGGCGCTTCAGGTTCTCGATGTCCTCGTAGAGCTGGGCCAGGCGGTTGTGGCCCTGCTGGACCATGCCCTCGGCCTTGGCCCTGGCCTCGTCGAGGATGAGGTGGGCCTCGCGCTGGGCGCCGCCCTTGATGTCGTCGACCATGCGCTGGGTGCTCATGAGGGTGTCGCGCAGGGTCTCGTCGCGCTGGCGGAACTCCTCGACGCTGGCTTCCATGCGCTTGACCTTGCGGATGAGGGACTTGCGCTCCTCGGCCACGGCGCCAAGCATTTCGGCCACCTCACCCATGAGCTGGTCGACTTCCTCGGGCGCATAGCCCCACAATCGCTTGGAAAACTTGCGGTTGAGCAGATCGATCTTGGAAATGGTCAAGGCTTCACCCCGTCATGTAAAGGGAACGCGCCTGTAGAGCGCCCCTATGCTCCAACCATCCTCATGGACATGCTCATGTCGAAGACCATCTTGTCCAGGAGTGCGGACAAGATCTGAATGGCCACTATGACGACCACGGGTGAAAGATCCATGCCGCCGACGACGACAAAGGGCATCAGGCGACGGATTTTCGCGTAGACCGGGTCGGTGATGTTGCGCAGGAAGCGTACGATGGGGTTGTAGGGATCAGGGTTCACCCAGCTTAAGAGCGCCGATATGATGACAACCCACATGTACAGGGTGAGCAGCGTGGAAACCAGCTGCACGAGCTTCAAGACAATGATTGAGAGATAGGACATTAAACCTCCGCACCAGGGCCGCCGGAAACTGCCAGACGACCCTCCGTGTAGCCCTGTTGTGGCATACTGAACGCCAAGAATCAAGCCCCTTGCAACTCCTCGCCAATCTCCGGCCAGGCGCGCTTGAGGGCCCGCAGCAGCGTGGGGAAGTCCGGGAGGTGCAGGTCCGCGTCGAGGTCCTGGTTCTTGAAGGCCCAGAAGGGCACGCCGGAATTCCTGGCGGTCATCTCGTCCACGTCCGAATCGCCCACAAAGACCACCTCGCCAGGGGCCAGGCCCCAGGCGTCGAGGATGGCGAGCATGCCCGCTGGGTCGGGCTTGGGCTTGGGCGCGATGCCCGCCGTCATGATCGGATCGAAGTAGCCGAGCAGGTCCACGGTCTCGAACACCATGCTCGTGGTGTCCGTGCGGTTGGTGTTGACTCCGATGGGGAAGCCCGCGGCCTTGAGCCAGGACAGGAGCTTGCGGATGCCCGGTTCGCGCCGCACATAGGGCAGGATGCTCTTGTAGTCCACCTGATGGCGGTACTGCATGGCCGCCTCATAGTGCTCCGGGGGCACGATGCGCTTGAGCGAGTCGAAGACGTTCTGGGTGTGGGTGAACTGCTCATCCTCAAGACTCATGGGCGGCAGGCCGAAGTGTGTGCGAAAGAAGTTGTAGTAGGCGATGTTGGCCTGAAAGGAATCAATGAGCACGCCGTCGCAATCGAAGATGAAGCCGCGCACGCCGCGCAAAAACGCCGCGTCAAGCTGATCGTTGAGCACCGGCATGGGTTACGCGCCACCTTTGGCCGCAGCCACGCAAACCAGGCGCACCGGAACATCGAGCCAGGGCCGGGCCAGCGGGCAGCGGTCCAGGCCGGACAACCGCCAGGCCGGAGCCGCGAAGACACCGTTGGCTTCAGGCACCCCGGCCTCGCGCAGGGCGCTGACGATGTCCGCGTCCGCCGTCACCAGTTCCTGGCCGGGTGCTAGCACGGCAAAGGACTCAAGGATGCGCCGCCAGGGCAGCGCCTCGCCATCGGGCTCGGGCAGTCCCAGGCCGGAGAGCACGTTGCCCAGAGCCAGGGCCTCTGCATCGGATTCATGGTCGGGTTTCTCCCCCGGCTCGCAATCAGAATGCTCGGCGGTAATTCCGTGCTCAGCCTCCTCCACAGGGGTAACGCTCTCGCCCAGGCGCGCCCAGGATTTGCGCAGGCCGACCTCGATCTGGCGCAAGTCGAGGATGCGCTCCTCCAGGTTCCAGGCCAAGAGCAGCAGCGTCTGCGCCTGACGGCGGGCCTCCAGCTGCGGGTCCACGGCGGCGGCTAGCTGCACGCCCTCGCCTGACACGCTGCGCTCGACCTCGGCCAGCACCAGCCGCCCGCTCTCCGGTGCCAGGGCCTGGACCTGCTGCAAGAGGCCGTGCACGGCGATGTCGCGCGGATTGCTCATGGATTCGCCGAAGCGCATGGTGTCGGCCAGGATGGCCTTGGCCAGGCGGCGGTCAAAGGGTGCGCCTTCGGGCAGCACATGGTCCTGGCTGTCGGCCGGGGCCAGGCCGGGGTCGAGGAAGCGCACGCCCTCGGGCAGGGCCTGGCGTTCAGAGGTGGAGAGCAGCGCCGGGTGCAGATGCGGAAAAAAGAGCGTCATGCGGGACTCCAGAGGTATTTCAGATTTTCTCGCGCAGGCGGAAGCGCTCACACTGACCGGCGCATTCGGGCAGGCGCAGCAAACAGATGTCTTCGAGCAGGTGACGGCACTCGGGCATGGACTCGCCATCCCCAGAGGTTACGTCCGGGCAGGGCACGCTCTCCTCTGCCAGGCGTTCGAAGCGCCTGTTCCAGAGCACGCCCAGCTCAGCCTCGGTGAGGCCGAAGTTCTCGGCCCGGTCCAGAAAGTCATCGTAGACCGACTCCCAGCGAGCCAGCACCAGACACCTCCAGGCCGTGTGGAAGCCGGGATTCAGGAGCTCCTCGTACAGGCAGCGGCTTTGCTGGTAGTATCGGCAGCCAATGGCCGGAAACCGGACCACCGCTCCGCGCGTCTCATCACCCTTCATGCCGCCTCCGGGGCAATCTTTAAGCCGGGGCTGGCCTGATGTAAAGCCGGAGCAACGGCATCCGCGCGGCTCTCCGGGCCGCCCGGGCGCTCGGCACAGGCAACACCGGGAATTGACCAGCCACACGAGCAGGCGTAGTAAGCCGCCATAAGCGAGGTGCCACATGGGCGGAATAACAGGTCTGCTGATCCTGATCATCATCGTGCTGATCTTCACCGGCACGCACAAGCTGCCGAAAATCGGCGAAGGGCTGGGGCGCACCATCCGGAACTTCAAGCGTTCCTTGAACGAACCGGACGAGGTGGACATCACGCCGAGAAGCAAAGACGGACAGGAGAAGCAGGACAAGGACGGCCAGCCCAGGCAGTAGGGCCGCTACGGCTAGGCGCTGTGGCCGCCGTTTTGCGGTATCATCTTGAAGCCGATGAACACGTAGTAGACCCCGGACGTGACCGTGAGCAGGGCCACGCCCCCCTCCAGAAGCAGGCGCGAGACCGGATAGGACAGCACCAAGCTGTGCTCCACCATGATCAGCAGCACGAGCATGATCTGAACCAGGGTGGCGCACTTGCTGAACCACACCGGCTTGATGCCCCGTTGCACATCGACCCCGGAATACTGAAGCAGCCCAAGGCCGCCCACGATGAAGACGTCGCGGCTGACCACCAGCACGGCCAGCCAGGTGGGCAGCCAGCCCTGCACCGCCAGGCAGATGAAGGACGTGTCCAGCAGGATCTTGTCCGCCAAGGGGTCGAGCATGGCCCCGAAATTCGAACGCTGTTTCAAGATGCGCGCAAGCAGGCCGTCCAGGGCGTCAGTCAGGCCCGCCAGGGCGAAGAGCACCCAGGCGATGTCAAAACGCTTGTCCGCAAAGGCCATGACGATGCCCGGCGTCATGAGAATGCGCGAAACCGTGAGCACATTCGGGATGGTCCAGTTGTTCTCGCGCATCGAGGCGGCTGTCATGATGCTGCGTCCATGGCCTAATGCACCGCCGTGAGTTTGCGGCCCGGAAGGTATTCCTTCAGGCGCGCGTCCAGGCGCTGCGGATTGGTCAGCCGCACCGTCCAGCGCCCGGTGCTGTTCCCCGCAGCCACGTCGATGGCATGGAGCTGCACCTCGCGCACGCAGTCGTCCCAGCCCTGCAGGGTCTTGGTGAATTCAAGCACAGCGTCCACCTGGCCGAAGCCTGTGACCTCGATGGGGCTGCCCACTCCGCCGGGCTGCTGCTCGCGCGCGGAGAAGAACTTGCCCCAAATATCCAGCCAGAGCTTGGTCATGTCCTGGCTGTCAGCCGCGTAGCTCGTGGCGCCAGCCCAGAGCACGGCCTTGAGATAGCCCTGCGGCACGCGCTCCAGGGTCACCTGGACCGGGGCCTGGGCCGCACGGGCCAGCCCTTGCAGCGCAAGCACGTCAGCCAGAGGCTTCACGTCGCCCTCGCCCACGCCCTTGCCGAAACGCAGGGAGAAAGTCTTCGGGTGCTTGGGCCCGGCCAGCAGCCCAAGGTGCAGCAACTGTTCCCTGATGGCCGAGCGGTTGACCTCCACGTCCATCTCCACGGTCAAGGGCGCGGCCAAGACCTTGTCCGGAGCGGCTGGGGCGGAAGATTTCGCAGGCGTGGCTTTCTCAGGCGCGGGCTTGTCAGCGGCGGGGCCCGCTGGCTTCGCGGGCACGGCCTCCTGGAAGCTCTGTACGAGCGCCGTGGCGCGCGGGGTCAAGTATCCGCGCAGCAGCTCGGCCCTCGGCGCGGGCAGAGCTGCGGGCAAGAGCCTCTGCGCGGTCAGGAACACGGCCTCGACAAAGGCGCGTTCCTTGGCCTGCTGCCGGGCCTGCACCGGATCGATCCCGGCGTCCGAGGCGGCGCTGACGTGGATGGGCTCGGCCAATGCCGGAGAAAGCAGGGCTGACGCCAGGCTGAGGAAGACGCAAAGAGCGAGGCAGGCGAGCCGGAATGCCGGGCGTGACGCCGGTCTGCATAATTGGCGGATATTCGGGCTGGACTGACTCGCGCTTCGGGCGGGTTGGTTCACAAAATCCTCCGGGCCGTGGCGCAAAACAGGGCGCAGCGCCAAGACAGGGAACAAAGGTGAAGCATGTCGAGAGGAAACATATAACCCCCCTACCCTGCCTGGGCCAAACTGGCAAGTGCGCGCAGACACGGAGCTTGCAGCCGCTTACTCCTTGGGCTAGGGAATACTTAGTGTGCGAACCAAAGCTGGAGGGAGCCATGAACCTGTACCTGATGCAACACGGCGCCTGCCTGCCCAAAGAGGTCAATCCCAACCAGCCCCTCAGCCCCGTTGGCCAGAGCCAGGTGGCCAGCGCGTCCCAGGCCATGCGCATCATGGGCCTGTGGTACGACGCCCTGCTCACCAGTCCGCGCTCCGCCGCCGTCCAGACCTCGCGCGCCGTGGCCGAGGGCCTGGGCTACGCAGCCTCCAGCGTCACCACCTTTGCCGGGTTGGAGCCCGGCGTGAGCGTCAAGGTCTGCCTGGAGGAACTGCGCGTCTGCGAGCGCTACCAGTCCGTGTTCCTCTGCGGCGAGCTGCCGCTTCTGGGCGACCTGGCCTCGCACCTGCTCACCAGCGGCCCCAGGCTCTCCCTGGCGCTGGAGGGCGGCGCACTGCTGGCCATCGGCATCAACAGCGTGGGCAGCCGCTCCGGCTCGCTGCGCTGGCTCCTGCAAGGCCCGCAGCTCCAGATGATCGCGGCGTCCTGACGGCTGTCCCCCCAGGCTGCTCCAGGCCTGACAATCGGTGCCCCGGTGCTGGCCGCCTATTCCACGCAGATCATCTCATAGCTGTCGCCGGTGATGCACACAGCGCCAGAGTCCGTGACCTCAAAGGTGTTCTCCACGCCCACCATGCCGATGCCGGGCAAGCCGTGCTTGGGCTCGAAGGCGAAGGTCTGGCCGCGCTCCACCGGCCTGTCGAAGCCTTTGGCAATGGCCGGATAGCCGTCGATGGCCAGGCCGATGCCGTGGCCCAGGAACGGCACCTTGTTCTCGCCCAGGCCCATGAAGCCCTCGCCGAAGCCCGCCTTCACCGCCCAGTCGGCGCAATGCGCATACAGCTCGCTGACCAGCGCGCCCGGGCGCAGGTTCTCGGCCAGCCAGGCCTGCACGTCCACGCAGAAGCCATGGGCGCTCGCCACCTCGTCGGGAATGCTCCCGGCCTTGCCCGCCCAGTACATCTGGGTCTTGTCGGTGTGGTAGCCCTCAAGCTGGAACCCGATGTCGAGATTCAAGGGGCTGTCCATCTGCCAAAGCTGCCCGGCATAACCCATGAGCGGCACGGCCGGGTGCTCCCCGCGCACGCCCACAGGGCCATTGAAGCTGCTGGGGTAGTTGCCGGAATCCCCGGCCGAGACATGGCCGAGGAAGATCTCCTCGCCCTGGGCGTTCATGCGCATGATGCCCTGGTGCCCGAGCTCGAAGAACACGTTCCAGGCCATGTGCGCGACGTCGCGTTCGCTCATGCCCGGTTTGAGGAGCTTGGGCAGGATGTCGTGCAGCGCCATGTGGTGCCGCTCGCCGCACAGGCGCATGACCTGAAGCTCCCATTCGCTCTTCAGGGACTCGGCGATGGCCAGGGTCAGATCGCCGGAGACGAAACGCTGCGAGCTCAAGCGCGAGGCCAGCAACTCGCCCAACTGCCAGGTGAGCCCGCCCTGGTCCACGGCCACCACGTCGCCGAAGGGCACGCCCGCCTCGGCGGCAAGCACCGGCAGGTCCTTGTACGAGCGGTAGCCGACGCAGCGGATGCTCGGGGCCTCCAGGGCCGCGCGGCCAATGCCCTTGCGCAGCATGAGCAGGGGTGCGCCCTCCAGCGGCAGCCACACGCAGCCCATGCCGAGGGTCCCGGTGAGGTAGTAGATGCGTGGGCGGCTGAACACGAGCAGCCCGCAGGCCTCTGGCGCCAGCTCGCGCAGCAGGCGGCGGCAGCGCTCGTGGCGCAGGGCGAGTTCCTCGGTGGGGATGACGGCCAGGGCTTCAAACATGTCTGCGCTCCTTGTCCTAACGGGTGTTCGTCTCATCTGCAGGGGGTGCGCCTTGCGCCTTCCCGAAGTCGTCTTAGAGCCTTCCCGGTGCCTTTAAGGCCTCGTCCTGCACCCATCCCGAAACCGTCAGGGCATGCGGGCCGGGGTCTAGGCATCGCGTTTCAAATGGGATATACATTCCATGGCCGCACCGTCCCCGCATGCCGGGCCGGAGTACAGACGGCCTGAGGATACAATGCTGCACAGCGACAAAGAGCTAGCCGCCCTTCTCGGGAAGGTCAAGACCATCGCCGTGGTCGGGGCCAAGGACAAGCCCGGCCAACCCGTGGACAGGGTCGGCAGATACTTGATTGATGCGGGCTTCCGCGTCATCCCGGTTCACCCCAAGCGCACCGAGGTCTGGGGCCTTAAGGCCTACCCCAGCATCAACGACATCCCCGAGGCCGTTGACCTGGTGAACCTGTTCCGCGCCGCCGAAGCCTGCCCTGCCCATGCCGAGGAATTCCTGCGCCTCTCCCCCAAGCCTTTGTGCTTCTGGATGCAGTCCGGCATCGTGAGCCCGGAGGCCCGGCGGATTCTTTCCAGTTTGCCCGTGCTCGTGATTGAGGACCGCTGCCTCATGGTGGACCACAGAAGCCTTGTGTCCACGGGGTCCGTGCATGCCTGAGCGCTCCTTCACCTGCCAACGCTGCGGCCACTGCTGCCAGGGCGAAGGCGGCATCATCATGACCGCGCATGACCGCGAACGCCTGGCCCGGCACCTGGGCCTGGACGTTCCGGCCATGCTCGCGGACTGCGCGGAATCCGTGAACGGCAAGGTGCGCCTGCGCGCCGGGGCCGACGGCTACTGCGTCTTCTTCAAGCACGGCGAGGGCTGCGGCGTGCACCAGGGCCGCCCGGACATCTGCCGCGCCTGGCCCTATTTCCGGGGCAACCTCGTGGACGCCTCGAGCTGGGAGATGATCCAGACCGACTGCCCAGGCGTCAACGTCGAGGCCGGTCACGCGCTCTTCGTCCGCGAGGGCGTGGACTATCTGTATGAGCACGGCCTGGTGCATGAGCCCGGAGACGATTCGCCCCACGCCCTGGTCCTCGATGCAAGCCTTGCGCGACGCAAGGACCCATGAACGTCCAGGACTGCTACCGCATCCTCAAGGTGCCTCCCGGGGCCAACCTGGAAGAGGTCAAAGCGGCCTTCCGCCAGCAGGCCTTTCGCCTGCACCCGGACCTGAACCCCTCCCCCAAGGCCGCCGAGCAGTTCCGTCTCATGAACGAGGCGTACATCCTGCTCACGCGCACGCTGAAGGACGACCCCGCCGCCCAGGCCAAGGCCCGCGCCAAGGCCCAGGCCGGCGCAGGCGCTGCCCAGGGGGCGCAATCCAAGACCGAAAAGGCCCGCGCCGAAAAGGCCTATGCCCAGAACCAGGCCAACGCCAAGCGCGAGGCCCAGCGCAAGGCCGAGGGCCGGGGCTTCCACCTGCGCGAGGAAGAGGTCCTGCGCGACCTTTTGTCCGACCCCTTCGCCCGGCAGGTCTTCGAGGACATCTACAGCCAGCTCAAACACGGCCAGCACGGCCAGACCGCCTCGGCAACGGACCAAGGCAAGGGACAAGGCCAGAAGCACGCCCATATCCACGCGCCCTTCAAGCACCATCCGCCGCATCCCGGCCAGCCGGAACCGCCGCAGCGCCGCAACCTGAGCATCCAGTGGGGTGAGAAGTCCCTGAACCTGGACATGAGCAAGGGCATAGTCGGCGGGGTCAAGTCCTGGCTGCGCAGCCAGCTCGATGACGAGCAGACCGTGCACTTCCCGGCCTACAGCCTGGGTCCGGGCAAGACCCTGCGCATCACGGTCAGCGCGCGCTTCAGCGGCGAGCCGAAAACCGTGGAGATCACCCTGCCCCCCGACTTCGTGGTGGGCCGCCCCATCCGCCTCAAAGGCCTGGGCCGCAAGCTCGGGCCCTTCACCGGCGATCTGTTCCTGCGCATCCTCGCCAAATAGCCTTGGCCGTGCCCTCGGCACTTGTCATCCGCCCGGAAATTGACTAGGCCGCAGGAAACACACGCCGACAAGGAGCCAGGAATGCTCGCCATCCTCGACTATAAAGCAGGCAACCAGACCAGCGTGCGCCGTGCGCTCGACCATCTGGGCATAGACAACCGCATCACCAATGACCCGGACCTGCTGGCCAGCGCTGACGGGATCATCTTTCCCGGCGTGGGCGCGGCTGGCCAGGCCATGGACGAGCTGTCCTCCGGCGGCCTGGACGAGGTCTTGAAGAGCCTCATCTGGCAGGAGAAGCCGCTGCTGGGCATCTGCGTGGGCTGCCAGATATTGCTGGACTACTGCGAGGAGAACGACACCCGCACCCTGGCCGTGATCCCCGGCGAGTGCCGCCTGTTCAACCCGGCCTGGGCCGAGGAGGACGGCACCCCCATCCGCGTGCCGCACATGGGCTGGAACCGCGTGACCCTCAAGAAGGAATGCGCGCTGTTCAACGACATCCAGTCCGAGGCCGAATTCTACTTCGTGCACAGTTACCACCCGGCCCCAAGGGCCGAGTTCATCATCGGCGAGACCATGTACGGCGAGAACTTTTGCTCCGTGCACGGACGCACCGGCCTGTGGGCCGTGCAGTTCCACCCGGAAAAGAGCGGCGCGCCGGGCTTGAAGCTCCTCCAGAACTTCCACGCCTACTGCCTGGAGGCCAAAGATGCTCAGTAAGCGCATAATCCCCTGCCTCGACGTGCGGGCCGGCAAGCTCACCAAGGGCGTGAAGTTCCAGGGCAACGTCGACATCGGCGACCCTGTGGAGACCGCGCGCATGTACTACGAGCAGGGTGCGGACGAGATCGTGTTCTACGACATCACCGCCAGTTCCGAAGGCAGGGGAATCTTCCTCGACGTGGTCGAGCGCGTGGCCAGCCAGATCTTCATCCCGTTTTCCGTGGGCGGCGGCATCAATTCCGTGGCCGACATGCGCGCCGTGCTCGTGGCCGGGGCCGAAAAGGTCTCGGTGAATTCCGGCGCGGTGAAGAACCCCGACATCATCAGCGAGGGCGCCGCAGCCTTTGGCGCGCAGTGCGTGGTGCTGGGCATGGACGTGAAGCGCGTGGAAAAGTCCGAGCAGATCCCTTCCGGCTTTGAGGTGGTCATCCACGGCGGGCGCAAGTACACCGGCATGGACGCCATCGAGTGGGCCAAGACCGGTGAGGCGCTGGGCGCGGGCGAGATATGCCTCAACTCCATCGACGCCGACGGCACCAAGGACGGCTACGACCTGGAGCTGACGCGCAAGGTGACCAAGAGCGTGCGCATCCCGGTCATCGCCTCCGGCGGCGCGGGCAACCCCCAGCACATGGCCGACGCCTTCACCCAGGGCAAGGCTTCGGCGGCGCTCATCGCCTCCATCGTGCACTATGGCGAGTACACCATCCGCCAGCTCAAGGAGCACATCGCCGGCCAGGGCGTGCCCATGCGCACCATCTGGTAGGCGTATTCCCCTTCCCCTACGGCGGCCCTGCCTAAACCACAGGCCGCCCCAACCCGGCACACACGCCATGACAGACCTCTTGCGCCGTTACTCCGACTCCCTGGCCGCTTCCGCGCGGGACGGCCTGTTGCGCCGCCTGCCTGACACAGACACCCTGCCGGATTTGCTGGACTTCTCCGGAAATGACTACCTGGGGCTGGCCCGCAGGCCGGAACTGGTGGACGCTGCGGCCAAGGCCGGACACCGCTTTGGCGCCGGGGCCACGGGTTCGCGGCTGCTTTCAGGCAACACCCGGCTGCACATGGAGTTGGAGGCGCGCATCGCCCAGGACAAGGGCACCGAAGCCGCGCTGGTGTTCTCTTCCGGCTACCAGGCAAACGCCGCCGCCATCGCGGCCCTGCTGGACAAGGCCGCGCTGGGCGCGGAGCCGCTGGTCTTCGCCGACCGCCTGAACCACGCCAGCATGCACCTTGGCTGCACCCTGGCCGGGGCGCGGCAGACCCGCTACCGGCACCTGGATCTGGCGCATCTGCTGGAACAATTGGAAAAATACGCGGGCGACCCCAGGCCGAAGTTCATCCTGTCCGAGACCGTGTTCGGCATGGACGGGGATCAAGCCGACGTGGCCCAGCTGCAGTCTTTGGCGCTGCGCTACGGCGCGCTGCTCTACCTGGACGAGGCCCACGCCACAGGGGTTTTCGGCCCCAACGGCTTTGGCCTGGCCGAGACCATCGAGCTTGCGCCCTCCACAGTTGTCATGGGCACCTTCAGCAAGGCCCTGGGCGTGGGCGGCGGGTATGTGGCCTGCTCCTCGCTGGTGCGCGATTTTCTCATCAACAGGGCCGGGGGCTTCATCTTCTCCACCGCGCCCTCGCCCCTGGTGCTGGGCGCGGCCCTGTGCGCCTGGGACCTGCTGCCCAGCCTCTGGGCCGAACGCGCCGGGCTCCTGGCCCGCGCCGAAAAGCTGCGCGCCTCGCTGCGTGCAATGGGCTTGGATACCGGGACCTCGACCACGCAGATCGTGCCCGTTATCCTGGGCGATCCGTTGCGCACCATGGCCGCCCGCGACGCCCTGGCCGAACAGGGCATCCGCGTGTCTGCCGTGCGTCCGCCAACGGTCCCGCAGGGCAGCTCGCGCCTACGCCTGGGGCTCTCCGCCGCGCACACGGACGCGGACCTGGAGCGGCTTGTCCACAGCCTCGTCCAGAGCCTCGGCGAGGCCCTGCGCAGCCTATGACCGGACTGGTGCTTCTGCACGGCTGGGGCTACGGCCCCGAGACCTGGGACGGCCTGGCCAATGCTTTTGGCAACGCTCCTGTGGTCATCCTTGACGCCGGATATTTCAGCCCCAGCAAGCTCACCATCCCTGATAATCCCGACGGCTGGCTCGGCGTGGGCCACTCCCTGGGCTTTGCCAGACTGCTGCAAATGGACATTCCCTGGCGCGGACTTGTGGGCATCGGCGGCTTCCTGCGCTTCTGCCAAAAGCCTGGCAAAACAACAGGCACGCCCCCGGCCATGCTCGACGCCATGCTCGCCCGCCTGAACTCGGCCCCGGAGGAGGTGCTGGCGCGCTTCCACAAGCGCTGCGACCACCGGGTATCGCCATTGCCCACACCCGGCGCCGAGGGCCTGGCGCTGCTGCGCGCCGACTTGTCGCACCTGCGCGACCTGGACCAGCCCGCTCCCGCGCGCCCCATGCCCACGCTCTTCATCCAGGCACAGGACGACCGCATCGTGCCGCCGGACCTCCCGCGCGAGGCCCAGTCACTGTTTTCCGCAGCTCTGGCTGGCTCGCGACTGATCGAACTGGACACCGGCGGCCATGCCCTGCCCATGACGCGCGCTCAGGACTGCCAGCGGCTGATTCAGGAGTTTCTGCATGACCTCGGCTGAAGACACCGCAGCGCCCCTGTCGCGCACGCAGGCCGTGGCCCAAAACTTTGGCCGCCGCGCCAGGGACTACACGCGCCACGCGCACCTGCAGCAACACACGGCCCAAACCCTGGCAACCTTTCTGCGCGAGCATGCAGAATTGCCGGATAAAGGCCAGGTGGTGGAGATAGGCTGCGGCACCGGCCTGTTGACGGAGCTGCTGCACACGCCTGGACAACCCTACCTGGCCACGGACCTGTCGCCGGAGATGCTGGAGCAGTGCCGGTCGCGGCTTCTGTCCCAGGCGGCTGGCCTGGGTTTGTCCCCCGACATGTGGGAAAGCCAGGGCCTGTCCTTTGCCGTGCTGGACGGTCAGTCCGCAACCTTTGCCGTCCCGCCAGCAGCTATCGTCTCCAACCTGACCTGCCAGTGGTTCGCCGACCCGGTGACCGGGCTTGTTCGGCTCGCGCGGCAGACCCCGCTCCTGGCCTTCTCCGTGCCGCTTCAAGGCAGCTTTCCCGAATGGGAGGCGGCCTTCGCCGACCTGGGCCGCACCTCCGGGCTCCTGCCCCTCCCACACGAGCAGGCCATCCTCGCCGCCCTGGATGGCCTAGCGCCGCAACGCCTGACGCATCGCATCGAGGAACGCCCGCAGCATTTCCCCAGCGCCACGGCCTTTGCCGACAGCTTCCGGCTCATCGGCGCAGACCAGCCCCGCGCAGGCTATGCCCCGGCCCCCATCCGGCCCGTGCTGCGACGATTCGCCAACGGCCTGGACGCCACCGCGCGCATACTCTATTGCCTTGTCATGAGGGAAATCCCGTGAAGCTCTTCGTCACCGGCACAGACACCGGCGTGGGCAAGACCGTAGTCAGCGCGTGGCTCTGCCTGCATTCCGGCGCGGACTACTGGAAGCCTGTGCAGTCCGGGCATCCGCCTGACAGCGACTCCGCCGACGTTGCCCGTTTGTCCGGCGCGCGCGTGCATCCGGAGCGCCATCTGCTGCGCCTGGCGCGCTCGCCCCTGGATGCTGCGGCTGCCGAGGGCCTGCGCATCAGCCTGGATGACTTCAGCCTGCCCCGGACTGAGCGCCCCCTGATCATCGAGGGCGCAGGCGGGGTGCTGGTGCCGCTCAACGAGGACGAGACCATGCTCGACCTCATGGCGCGCCTGGGCGCTCCTGTGCTGGTGGCGGCCCGCACGTGCCTGGGTACCATCAACCATACCTGCCTGACCCTGGCGGCCCTGCGCGCGCGCAACCTGCCCGTGTTCGGCGTCATCCTCTGCGGCGAAACGGATCAATCAAACCGCAAAGCCATCGAACATTTTGGCCATGTCCAGGTGCTGGCGCACATCCCGCCGCTCACGCCGCTCACGCGCGGAGCGCTGCAACGTGTGGCACCGGCCCCGGAAGCCATGGATTGGGTGAGGTGGAAGCCATGAACGACGCGAGGAACACAAGCGGCACTGTCGAGCTTGACCAGCGCCACGTCTGGCACCCCTTTGTCCAGGAGCAGACCGCGCCCGCACCCCTGCCCGTGGCCAGGGCCAGCGGAGCTTCGCTGTTTCTTGAGGACGGCCGGGAGATCCTCGATCTCGCCGCCAGCTGGTGGGTCAACGTGCACGGCCACAGCCACCCGGCCATCGCCGAGGCCTTGGCCGAGCAGGCGCGCACCCTGGAGCATGTGATCTTTGCCGGCTTCACCCACGCGCCCGCAGCCCGCCTGGCCGAAGCCCTGGTACACGCCCTGCCGCGCATTGATGACCGAGGGCTGGACCGCGTGTTCTACACCGACAACGGCAGCACCGCCGTTGAAGCCGCACTGAAGATGGCCTTCCAGTCCTGGCGCAACCAGGGCGAGCGCCGCCGCACCCTGTTTCTGGCCTTTGAGGGCGCGTATCACGGCGACACCTTCGGGGCCATGTCCGTGGGCCGCAGCTCCGGGTTCTACGGACCCTTCGAGGACGTTCTGCTCAAGGTGCGCTTTACGCCCTTTGCCGAGACCTGGCTTGATGACGAGAATGTGGACGCGCGCGAAGCCGCAGCCCTGGCCGAATTGGACGCCATCCTGGAGCGCGACGGCAGGCGCATCGCCGGGTTCATCGCCGAGCCCCTGGTGCAGGGCGCCTCGGGCATGCGCATGTGCAGGCCGCAATTCCTGCGCGCCGTGTGCGACCGCGTGGCCGCCCAAGGCATTCCGGTCATTCTGGACGAGGTCATGACAGGCTTTGGCCGCACGGGCACGCTCTTCGCCATGGAGCAGGCAGGCGTGGTGCCGGACCTGGTGTGCCTGTCCAAGGGCCTCACCGGGGGCTTCCTGCCCATGGCCGTCACCGTCGCCTCCAAGGCCATCTACGAGACCTTCCTGGGCCAGGACTTCAGCACGGCCTTTGCCCACGGCCACTCCTACACGGCCAATCCCCTGGGCTGCGCTGCGGCCCTGGCCTCCCTGGCGCTGTTTGAGTCCGAGCAGACGCTTGAACGCATCGCCGCCATCCGCGCGGCCAACCTGCGCTGGCTCGCCGAGGCCGCCACCCTGCCCGGCGTCCATCGGCCCCGCGCCCTGGGCTCCATCGCCGCCGTGAACCTCGGCCCCGAAGTTGGTGACGGGATTGGCGGCGAGGTCGACTACTACTCGTCCCTGGGCCCCAAGCTCAAGGCCCGCTTCCTGGAACTCGGACTTCTGGTGCGCCCGCTGGGCAACGTGATCTACGTCATGCCACCGGCCTGCATCGCGCCCGAGGAGCTGGCCCGCGCCCACGCAGTCATCCTGGACGTGCTGCGCGAAACCGCCCCGCTCTACGTCAAAAGCTGAGAGAAGCACGGCACAAGAAAACGCCCGTTCCGGCCACCGCGTGGGTGAGGCCGGAACGGGCGTTTTCTTGTCTGTTCGGAGCGGCTGTCAGTCGGCCTGGAAGGTACCGCTCTTGCCGCCGCTTTTGTGGACCAGGCGGCAGTCGGTGATGCGGATGTCCTTCTGCACGGCCTTGCACATGTCATAAATGGTGGCGGCGGCGATCTGCGCGGCCACAAGGGCCTCCATCTCCACGCCGGTCTTGGCGCTGGTGCGCGATTCGGCCTCGATGAGCACGCGGCCGCCCGCCTCGTCGATCTCGAAGGTGATGTCCGCGAAGTCCAGCGGCAGCGGGTGGCAGAGCGGGATCAGCTCGGCCGTGCGCTTGGCGGCCAGTATGCCCGCAACCCGCGCGGTGCCGAGCACCTCGCCCTTGGGCAGGGCCTTTTGCACCAGCAGACGCATGGTCTCCGGGTTCAAAAGGACCTCGACGCGCACCCGCGCGATGCGCAGGCTCACGCTCTTGGTGGTCACGTCGACCATGCGGGCACGGCCATCGGCGTCCAGATGCGAGAACTCACCAGTCACGTCAGCCTCCTAGTCGCCCATTACTTTGTCTTTGGCCTTCTTGAAGAAGTTCTTGGCCTTCTTCAGGGGCTTTTCCTCCTCCAGCTTGGCGAACTCGCGCAGGAGCTCCTCCTGGCGGGCGGAGAGGGAGGTGGGAGTGTCCACCTTGATCTCAAGGAGCAGGTCGCCCTTGCGGCTGCTGCCGGGGTGCGGCAGGCCGAGTCCGCGCAGTTGGAAGACCTCGCCGCCCTGGGTGCCCTTGGGGATGTCCACGGTGATGGGCTCGTCCAGGGTCGGAATCTCGATCTTGTCGCCGAGGGCGGCCTGAACGAAGTTGATGGTGCGGTGCAGCACCAGGTTCTGCCCCTGGCGTTCAAAGGTCTTGTCCGGCTCCACGCTCATGACCACGAAAAGGTCGCCCGCGGGACCGCCGTTGACGCCGGGCTCGCCCTCGCCGCGCAGGCGCAGCCGCGAGCCGTCGTCCACGCCGGCCGGGATGCGCACCTTGAGCTCGCGCACCTGGCTGGTCTGGCCGCCGCCACGGCAGGTGGCGCAGAACTGGCTGATGATCTGGCCGCGCCCGTGGCAGTTGGGGCAGGTCACGGAGATGCGGAAGAAGCCCTGGGCCTGCTGGACGTGGCCGCTGCCACGGCACTGGCCGCAGGTCTTCATGTCGGTGCCGGGCTCGGCGCCGGTGCCCTTGCAGGACTCGCAGGGCACGCTGACCGGAATCTTGAGCACAACCTCATCGCCCTTGGCGGCTTGCCGGAAGGTGATGTTCAGGTTGTAGCGCAGGTCCATGCCGGCCTGGGCGCGTCGGCCCCCGGCGCGTGCGCCGCCGGAAAAGCCGAAGACCTCGCCGAAGATGTCGCTGAAGGCCCCGAAGATGTCCTCGGACGAGCTGAATCCCCCGCCACCGCCGTTCATGCCCTCATGACCGAAGGTGTCGTAGCGGCGGCGCTTCTCGGGATCGCGCAGGACGTCGTAGGCCTCGGCAGCCTCCTTGAACTTGGACTCGGACTCGGCATCGCCCTGATTGCGGTCAGGGTGGTGCTCCAGGGCCAGCTTGCGGTAGGCGCGTTTCAGCTCATCTTCGGAGGCGTTTCTCTGCACCCCGAGGATCTCGTAAAAATCACGTTTGGACATACGCTGTTAAACTTTTAGTCTGCGGCAGCGTGGATGCCGGCCTCGGGGATGGAGTCGGCGGGCAGAACCTTTCCCTGGGCGATCTCGCGCAGGGCGGTGACGGCTTCCTTGTTGTTCGACTCGATCAGCGGCGGATAGCCCTCGCGATACTGCTTCACGCGCTTGATGGCCATCTGGACGATGAGGAAGCGGTTGCCGACTTTGGCCAGACAATCTTCAACGGTGATTCTCGCCATACAGGAACTCCTTGAAACAAATGATTATGGACACAATACGCACCAGTTCCTGGTCAGTCCCCGGGGGGCCGGACCGTGCGTGAAGGCAGGTAGCCTTGCAATTCCTCGATGATCTGGGTGCCGACGGGATAATACATCTCCTCGGTCCCCACCTTGAGCCAACACTGTTCAGGCGGCAGCCTGGGGTCGGTATAGAAAATGAAGGAGGTCAACATCTTGGCATCCTTCGTAAACAGCTCCAGGGCCAGGCGCTGAACGGCAGGATAGCCGAGCTTGGCAACCGGTTCCGCTTCGAACCGTAATTCTTTAAGTCGCCACAGCGACAAGTCAAGCCCGGCGAGCTTGCGGCCGCGATCGCGGTCTTCCCAGCCGTTGGGGGTATTCTCGGCCACAAGGGTCTGGTTGCCCATGACCGAGAAGATCCTGGCGCTCTGCACGCGGGCCGAGTCGTAGGTGATGACGCCGCGCCACTGCATGTCAAAGGCCAGTCGGAACAGGGTCTTGGACTTTTCACGATCCAGCAGGAAACCGCCGGGATGTCTGGTCGAACGGCCAAAGGCCTGCTCGGTTTCGCCCTGGGGGAAGATTTCCAGACGCAGGGGCTCGGTGGCCTTGGCCATGAGAATGTCCAGGGTGAAGGAGGGACGACCCGGTGGCTGATGATCGTTCTTGACCAGGATGCTGTCGGCGTTGATGGCGGACAGATTGTGCAGGAACAAGCGGACCTCCGAGGACGACACTGTGGAGCCCTTGAGCGACTCCGGGCGCAGGAAGAAGAAGGAGTCGTCCTTGCGCTCAAGCTCCCACTGGATGCCCGAGGCGCCGGTGACGGTGAGACGCTGGGCCTCGTCCGTGTGCAGGTCGAGCATGCGGTAATCGAAATAATGCTCCGCAGGCTTGTCGATCTGGTGGAGGATGCTTGCGTCGAGCAGGAACACCACGCCCGGCGAATGCGAGCTCTGGGCGTAAAGAGCGGCGCCGGTGGGCGCCTCGTGGCCGAAGGTCAGCAACACCTCGCCCAAACCGAGGGTGGAAGGCTTGAGCAGGATGCGCACCGTGGGCTCGGAAAAACCGTACCCGGCCAGCTCGGATTCGGGAACCTGGCCCAGGCTCTGGGTGGGCCGGTTGTGGGAGATGGCGCTGAGCAGGGCCTCGATCCGGACCTTGTCCGCCGGGGTGGGCAGGGAGTCCGCCTCGGCCCCTGCGCTGCGCACGACCCAGCCGGTGGAGTCCTTGGCCAGGGAGTAGCGCTCAGCGCGCGTGGCGACCTCTATGGACTGCACCGACTCCAGGCCATAGCTCGGCCAAACGTCGCTACCCAGCCGGTGCTCCTGAGTCGTCAGGAACAATCCGGCTGCCAGCGCCAGAAGCAGCACAAGCAGGAGTAATACCCCGGAGCGGGGAAGATGCATCGTCAACGGTGGCCTTCCAGGTTAGGCATCGGGCAGTGCCCTGGTGAAACATTCTGCCACTGAGCGGCCTGAAGCTCGGGGAAATGAACAGGAAGGGAATCCCCACGGCTGCACATCAAACCAGAACCAAATTTACTATACGAGCCGAACTTGCACGTCAAGCGCAAATGAACTAGGGCAGTGCGTGGCGCCTGCGGGCGTTGCAGGAGGTTACCAGGGTGGCAGGATTCGGCAAGCTTACCTTTGCACAGAAGAAATGCGTGGGCAGCGTGGGCAAGCTCATGCAGCAGACCGCCATGGCCGGCCCCGGCGCCCGCATCGGGGTGGCGGTTTCCGGCGGCGTGGACAGCTTCGCGCTCATCAAGACCCTGACCATCCGCAAGGCCATAGTGCCCTTCTCCATGGAGCTCATGGTGCTGCACATCAACCCCGGATTCGAGCCGGACAGCCACCTTCCGCTGGTGGACTGGGTCCAGGCCGAGGGGCTTTCGGCGCACATCGAGCTCTCCGACTACGGCCCCAGGGCGCACACCAGCGAGAACCGCAAGAACTCGCCCTGCTTCTATTGCAGCATGCTGCGCCGCAAGCGGCTCTTCGATCTCTGCCATGCCTACAATCTTACACACTTGGCCTTCGGCCACAACGCCGACGACCTGGTGGTGACCTTCTTCATGAACGTCGTGCAAAACGGTCGCGTGGACGGCCTCTCGGCCAGCGAGGACTTTTTCGGCGGCAGCCTCAAGGTCATCCGCCCGGCCCTGTTTCTTGAGAAGTCGCTCATGAAGACCGCCGCGCGCCAATGGAACCTGCCCATCTGGAAAAACAACTGCCCTTCCAGCGGAAACACGCGCCGCACCGAGATCCACGACTGGCTCAAACTCGAAACAGGCAAGGACAAACGCCTCGGTCAAAATATCCTCAACGCGCTGAGGCGCTTCCAACTGGAGCGCAATGCCCCTGACTTGACCGACCTTTGATGATGGGCTAAAGGGAGATCAACCTGGACGCAAATTAACAAGCGTCAAAACTACTTATCTGGAATAATTGATGTTTTTCGGACGCTTCCACATTGTCATCTTCCGTGAGAAACGCGGGAACGCACGAAAGCTTCAGCTCAAGGGCTGGATGCTCATGGCCATGGGCCTCGTGCTGACCCTGCTCGTCGCCGGAAACGTCATACTTCTCAGAAACTTCGCCATCAGCGGCAGCCTTGAAAAAAGCCTCAGCCTCACCGAAAAATCCGCCCACGAACAAAAGTCTCAACTCCTGAATTTAAGCCAAAAGCTCTTCACCCTCCAGAAAGACGTCACCCGCATCCGCGATTTCGACTCCAAGCTTCGGGTCATGATCAACCTTGAGCAGGAGAACATCATGAGCGTGGCGCCCAGGGGCGGCCCGGGCCAGGATGTCGCCAAGGGCTACCTGCCGCTCTACCGCCAGGAGCTTCTGGCCCGCAAGATGAACGAATTTCTGCGCCAGCTCTCCGTCGAGGCGCGCATGGAAGAAGTCCGCCAGCAGGAGATCATCCAGCGCCTGCGCGCCAACAGGGACGTGCTTGAGGCCACCCCGTCGGTCTGGCCCGTCAGCGGCTGGGTAACCTCCGGCTTCGGCTGGCGCGTCTCCCCCTTCACCGGCAAGCGTGAATTCCACAAGGGCCTGGACATCTCCGGGCCAAACGGCACGCCCATCTATGCCCCCTCGCGCGGCGTGGTGGCCTTCATCGAACGCGACCCCGCCTACGGCCTTATCGTGAACCTGACCCACGGCTCGGGCCTGGTCACCAGCTATGCGCATCTTTCGCGCGTGGGGGTGAAGGTCGGCCAGGTCGTGCAGCGCGGCGAGCTGGTGGCCTACATCGGCGACACAGGGCGCAGCACCGGACCGCACCTGCATTACGAAGTGCGCATCAGCGGCATCCCGGTGAACCCCATGCGCTACATCCTGAACTAGCCGTTCACCAGCACTTTCCCTGCCAATCTGATTCTTTGCTGGCGTGCCCTTTTTCTGGACGCACGCCACAAGCTGGGCTAGTCTCTCGCCCATGCCAACGGGCTGCTTTGCGCGACTTGCGCGACAGGCTCCGGCGCACCCAGGCGGACGTTCATGGACATTTTCAGCTTCGACCCGCGCACTGTCATCAGCTTCTACCTCACGCTGTTCCGCGTCAGCGTGGTCCTGTTCGTCATGCCCTTTTTCGGCGACGCCATTCCAAACGTCATCAAGGCCACCCTGCTCATCGTGCTGACCCTGGCCGTGTGGCCCAAGCTCTCCTTCCCGGCGGAGTCCATGCCGGGGAATCCGTCCATGCTTGTAGCCATGTTCGCAGGCGAGATCGTGCTCGGCATGGCCCTTGGCATCATCGTGCGCATGCTCATCGCGGCGGTGCAGATCGGCGGCGCCATCATCAACTTCCAGATGGGCTTCTCCATGGTCAACGCCATCGATCCGCTGACCGGACAGTCCGAGCCCGTGACCACGCACTTCATCTACATGTGCACCATGCTCACCTTCCTCGCGCTCAATGGACACTTGAACCTCATCCAGGCGGTGGGCAAGAGCTTCGAGCTCGTGCCTCCGGGCGGCCTGTTCCTGACGCCAAGGCTCATGACCGAGATCATGGTCTTCTCCAAGCAGATGTTCATCCTCGGCGTGCGCATCGCAGCGCCGGTCATCCTGGCACTGTTCCTGGTGGACCTGTCGCTGGCGCTCATCTCCAAGATGGCGCCGCAAATGAACGTCATGACCATGGGCTTTCCCATCAAGATCATGGTCGGCTTCCTGTTTTTGACCTTCATCATGGAGCAGATGACCGAGTACGTCACAAATTTCATCCAATCCATGGACATGGTGTTCCTGCACATCATGAAAATTGGCGTCATCGGCCCTTAGGGCTGACGCGGGAAGCCAAAGCATGTCCAGAGAAGATCCGAGCAGAACAGAACCAGGCACGGCCAAGCGCATCAAGAAGGCGCGTGACGAGGGCAGCGTCGCGCGTTCCGGCGAGGTCAGCACCGTTTGCGTGCTTTTGACCGCGGTGGTGGCCCTGCGCTACATGGCGGGTTTCTACTACAAGAATTTCAACGAGATCTTCAACTGGTTCTTTGTGGAAGGTATCACCCAGGAGTTGAATACCCAGACCGTCTACAGCATGTTCCTCTGGTCCATGCTCAAAATGTCCTTGCTGCTCTTCCCCTTCATGTGCCTCATCGCCCTGGTGGCCTACACGAACATACGTCTGCAGATCGGCAAGCTTTGGATCTTCAAGGTCAAATGGGACCGCATAAACTTCAACATCGCCGCGGCCATGAAGAAGCTCATGATCAGCCCCGACGCCCTGGTGCGCCTGGGCCGCAGCGTTCTCCAGGCGGTTGTCGTCGGTTTTGCGCCCTACCTCGTCATCCGTCAGGAGATGCCGAACCTCATGCCCCTGTTCCACCAGAACGTCCTGGGCATCAGCTCCTACATGCTCCTGGTGGCCTACAAGATGTTCTGCTACGCCCTGGTGCCCATGATCCTCATGGCCATCGCCGACCTGTGGTGGACGCGTTACCGCTACAACGACAACCTCATGATGACCAAATCCGAGGTCAAGGACGAGCGCCGCCAGGCCGAAGGCGACCCGGAGATCAAGTCCAGGCAGCAGCGCAAGTTCTTCGAGTTCATGGCCATGCGGCTTTCCTCCAGCGTGCCCAAGGCCGACGTCGTCATCACCAACCCCACCCACTATGCCGTGGCCCTGCGCTACGACCTCACGGAGGCCCCGGCCCCCATGGTCCTGGCCAAAGGCGTGGACCGCATCGCCAAAAGAATCCGCGAACTGGCCATCGAAAACGACATTCCCATCCAGGAAAATCCACCTCTGGCACAGGCTTTGTATAAGCAGGTGGAAGTTGGTGAGACCATCCCCGAGGAAATGTACCAGGCCGTTGCCGCGATACTGGCCAAACTGGCCAAGTTCAAGCGCCTCAAAGGCTAGCTGCTCCTCCTAGGGTGATGCTCTCTTCCGCGTACAAACCGTAGGGAGCGTCAAGAATATGGCCGCCAAGCAGAATTTCGCCAACATAGACATCGACTACGCACAATTCGCCAAGCAGGGCGACATCATGCTCGCAGCCGGTGTTGTCATCGTGCTGCTGATCATGCTCGTGCCGACGCCGACCATCGTCATCGACTTCATGCTGACCTTCAGCATCGCCATAAGTCTTGTCATCCTCGTCACCAGCATGTTCCTTGAGTCCCCGATGGAATTCTCCATCTTCCCCTCCCTGCTGCTGGTCACAACCCTTATGCGGCTGGCGCTCAACGTCGCCTCCACCCGACTGATCCTCATGCACGGCCACGAAGGCACCGCAGCGGCGGGCAACGTCATCCAAAGTTTCGCCGAGTTCGTTGTCGGCGGCAACTACGCCATCGGCATCGTCATCTACTGGATTTTGTTCACCATCAACAAGACCGTCGTCGTCGGCGGCATGTCGCGCATCGCGGAAGTCGCAGCCCGTTTCACCCTCGATTCCATGCCCGGCAAGCAGATGGCCGTTGAGGCGGACTTGAACGCTGGCCTCATCGACGAGCCCGAGGCCACGCGCCGACGCGAGAAAATCCGCAAGGAGTCCGACTTCTACGGCGCCATGGACGGCGCGGGCAAGTTCGTTTCCGGCGACGTCAAGGCCGGCGCCATCATGCTGCTGATCAACCTGGTGGGCGGCTTCTTCATCGGCGTGTTCCAGAAGGACATGAGCTGGCTCGACGCGGCCAAGACCTTCACCATGCTGACCATCGGCGACGGACTGGTCGCCACCATCCCTTCACTCATCACCGCCACGGCAACCGGCATCATCGTCTCCCGCGCAGCGGCGGAGGCCAAGATGGGCGAGGAATTCCTCGGCCAGTTGACCTTCCACCACCGCGCGCTCAAGCTCGTGTCCGGAATCCTGCTTGTTTTCGGCCTGATCCCCGGCCTGCCCACGCTGCCCTTCCTGTTCTTCGCAGCCCTCGTATTCTGGATCGCCCGCATTTCCGAGCGCACCCGCCCCGAGCACGAGGCCAAGATGAAGGCCGAGAAGGACAAGGCCAAGGGCGGCGCCTCGCAGCTCGACACCCCGGAAGAGGTGCAGGCCCTGCTGCCGCTGGACCAGCTCGAACTGGAGGTCGGCTACGGACTCATTCCGCTGGTGGACGAGGAACAGAACGGCAACCTGCTCTCGCGCATCCGCTCCATCCGCCGCCAGTTCGCCCTGGACATGGGCGTGGTCATCCCCTCCCTGCACCTGCGCGACAACCTGCAGCTCAAGCCCGGCGAGTACCGCGTGCTGGTGAAGGGCAACGCCATCGCCTCCGCGGAGATCTTGATCGACCACTTCCTGGCCATGGACCCGGGCGACGCCAAGCACCGCATCGACGGCGTGCCCACCGTGGAGCCCGCCTTCAACCTGCCCGCCGTCTGGATACCGGACGTGCAGCGCGAGGCGGCCATGCTGGCAGGCTACACCGTGGTCGACCCCTCCACCGTGGTGGCCACCCACCTGACCGAGGTCTTCCGCCGCAACCTGCAGGATTTCCTGGGCCGCCAGGAGGTGCAGGAGCTCTTGAACAACCTGTCCAAGCGCGCACCCAAGGCCGTGGACAACCTGGTGCCGAACATGCTGCCGCTTGGCACCGTGCAGAAGGTGCTGCAAAATCTGGTGCGCGAGGGCGTGAGCATCCGCGACATGCTGACCATCACCGAGGCCCTGTGCGACTACGGTCCGGCCATCCAGGACGCCGGAATGCTCACCGAGTATGTCCGCGCCCGCATGGGCCGCACCATCGTGCGCAGCTACATGGCCAGCGACGGCAGCCTGCCCATCGTCACCCTGTCGGGCGAGATCGACGAACTCTTGACGACAAGCCTGCGCAGCAGCGACCAGGGAGGCTATCTGGCGCTGGAGCCGGGCAAGGCCCAGCAGGTCATAAAGGCCATTTCCACCGCCCAGGACAACACCGCAGGCACCGACGGACAGCCTGTTTTGCTCACAGCCCCGCAAATCCGGCCACATCTGGCCCAATTGTTGCTTCGCTTCCTGCCAACCATGCCCGTGGTATCACAGGCGGAAATACCGGCAGATATCCGAATCCAGTCACTTGCCACAGTAAAACTGAGCTAGCGCCATGCAAGTAAAAACATTCAAGGGTACAGACACGCAGACCGCACTGGCCAAGGTCAAGGCTGAGCTGGGCGATGACGCCATCATCCTGAACACCAAGACCGTGCGCTCGGGCAGCGTCAAAAGCTGCGAGATCACGGCAGCGGTCGACCCCAGGACCAACCACAATGCGCGCAACGGCGGCAACGGCAACGGTAACGGCGGCGGCAACGGCCAGGGCTCGGCCGGGCGCGATCCAGGAGGTTTTGTGCCCATGCACGACACCAACCCCTCCGACTGGTCCTGCGAGTGGCGTCAGATCAAGGATCATCTGATGGCGCTGGTGAAGCCCCAGATGAACATGGACGACCTGGCCCCCAGGCAGCGCGTGGCGCTGCAGTATCTGGAGCGCGAGGAAGTGGACACCCAGGTCATGCTCCGCGTCTATCTGGACCTCAAGGCCGATTCCGAGCGTCCCATCCTCCCGGTTCTGGAGTCCGTGGCTCCATGCTACGGGTTCGGGTCAAAAAAATGGCTCCAGAAGATCCACGTCTTCGCAGGCCCCCACGGCGTGGGCAAAACCTCCTGTCTGGTGCGCCTGGCCCTGCGTGAGAAGCAGCTCAAGCCCAAGCTTCGCGTCTGCGTTGTGGCCTCCGACGAGGGCCAGGGCAAGGGCCGGCTGGTGCTGCGCCACTACGCGGACCTCTCCGGCCTGGCCTTCCGCGAGGCCGGCAACGCCGAGGAGATGGAGGAGCTGCTCAAGGAATCGCACAAATTCGACATGATCCTGGTGGACCTGCCCGGCCTATCCGGCAAGGCCACCTTAAGCGAGCGCCTGGACGACCTGGGCCTTGGCGACTGCCAGGACATGGCTGTCCATCTTGTTGTGGCGCCGTACTTCAGCGCCAGCCAGTACGCGGAAATAGCGCGGCGCTACGGTTGCCCGCAGCTGAAAAGTCTCATCTGGACGAAACTGGACGAAGCCTGTACCTTTGGCGCACTGCTCAACATGGCGCGGCTCACCGAGCTTCCGGTTTCCGCCTTGTCCTTCGGCGCGGGGCTGAAAAACACCATCACCCCTGCCGTGAGTGAAATGTTGTGGCGGCTCATCTTCAAGCACACCCTGCCCGGCTGCCAGGCCGAGCGGAATTGATAAGGCGAGGCAGGAAATGACAAGCGCTCTTCCTCAGGTCTTTTCGGTCACCTCCGGCAAAGGCGGCGTCGGCAAGACGAATATTTCGGTGAACCTTGCCCTGGCCTTGACGCGCCTGGGCAAGCGCGTGGTCATCCTCGACGCCGACCTGGGCCTGGCCAACGTGGACGTGATCCTGGGCATAACGCCAAAGCTCAACCTGTTCCACCTGTTCGCCGAGGGCATGACCCTGGAAAAAATCCTCTGCGACACGCCCTACGGCTTTCGCATCCTGCCCGCGGCCTCCGGCGTCAGCGACATGGTCAACCTGAACACCGGCCAGAAGCTGGACCTGCTTGAGGCCATGGACTACCTGGAAGGCGGCATCGACCACCTCATCGTGGACACCGGAGCAGGCATCAACGACAACGTGCTCTACTTCAACATCGCGGCCAGCGAACGCCTGGTGGTGGTGACCACCGAGCCCACGTCGCTCACCGATGCGTATGCGCTGATCAAGGTGCTCAAGCTGAAGCACGGCGTGGACCGCTTCCGCGTGCTGGTGAACATGGCCCGCGACGAAAAGGGCGCCAAAGAGATCTTCACCAAGCTCTACAAAGCTTGCGACCACTTTTTAAGCGGTGTATCCCTTGATTTTGTGGGCTTCATCCCGCAGGATGCAGCGGTGCGTAAAGCAGTCATCGCGCAGACGCCGTTTTTGCATTTAACCCCTGATTGCCCAGCAAGCCGGGCCATCGGTCAGGCAGCAGCCAAGATAACCAGCTGGAAAGTTACGGCGAAGGCAGATGGAAACATTAAATTCTTCTGGAAAAAGCTCCTCTTCCAGGAGCAATCCGTGGCGTGATCTCGAGACGGGCGCCTGTTCCTGGCCGAACTTCCCGCCACGCGACCAGGAGAACATCGTCCGCCACTACGCCCCGAAGATCCGAATCCTTGCGCTCAGGATGAAGAACAAGCTGCCGCAGAGTGTGGAGCTTGGCGAACTCATCAGCGCGGGCAGCATCGGTCTGCTCGACGCTTTGGGCAAATACCGCCCGGAGCTTGGCATCAAGTTCGACACCTATTCCGAAAACCGCATCAAGGGCGCCATGCTCGACGAGCTCAGGCGAATGGACTGGTTTTCACGCGGCATGCGCCAGAAAGTGAAGATGCTCGACGAGGCGATGCGCCAAATCGAACATGAAACCGGCTCCACCGCAACGCAGGAACAGCTGACCACCAAGACCGGACTCTCGTCGCGCGAGGTCCAGCAGGGCCTTGAAGCCCTGCAAAACCAGCTATGTGTAAGCCTCGACGCGTTTCAGGAAAATTTCGTCGGCACCCGCGAATCGCTCTCGGAGAACGAACCCTATCAATCCACTGCATTTCAGGAAATGGTTGACAAGATTGCGACTCTCATAGAAGAGTTAACACCTAGAGAGAAGCTTGTCATATCACTTTACTACGGTGAAGAGTTGAATATGAAAGAGACCGCCCAGGTCATGGACATCACCGAGGGGCGCGTTTCACAACTCCACTCTCAGGCCCTGGCCAAGCTGCGGGACAATTTCCGGCGGCGCTATGAAAACGAAGATTGATCCAGGAGGAGATACACATGCCTGCAGATAAGAATATGCGCATTCTCGTGGTCGACGATTTTTCCACCATGCGCAAGATCATCAAGAACATCCTCCGCCAGCTCGGTTTCAACAACGTCACCGAGGCAGACGACGGCACCACCGGCTGGGAAACGCTCAACCGCGACAACATCGACTTCATCATCTCCGACTGGAACATGCCGCAGATGACCGGCATCGAGCTTCTGCGCAAGGTGCGCTCAAGCGAGGAATACGCCAGCACGCCGTTTCTCATGGTCACGGCCGAGGCCCAGCAGGAGAACATCATCGAAGCGGTGCAGGCCAAGGTCTCCAACTACATCGTGAAGCCCTTCACCCCGGAGACCCTGGGCCAGAAAATCGACAAGATCTTTGCATAAGGCCTAACCCTTTGATGGGGGGGCAAGCTCGTCATGGTTCCAGAAGACGCTACCGAGGAGGCAAAGCCAAAAGGCGCGGGCAAACCTGACAATAACGATGTCATGCTCGACACCAGCGAGGCCTCGCGCGCAACGCAGAAGGTCGACCTCGACCTGGACGACGCGCCATTCCTCGAGGAAGAGGAAGAGGTCAAGCCGGAGCCAAAAAAGGCGAAGGAGGCTGTCAGTCTCGTCCCGGACGAGGAAGACAAACCGGCACCCAAAGACCGGAAAAAGCTCATCATCATCGGCGCAGCAGCCCTTGTCCTCATAGTGGCGCTCGGCTTTGCCGTCAAATTCTTCTTCTTCAAGGCCAAGCCCCACACCCCCGCCGAAACGGCGGCGCAGACCGAACAGCAGGACAACAACACCCAGGCCGCCGCGCCGGAACTACCGGAAGTCCAGGTCCGCCTGGAACCTTTCTGGGTGGAGCAAAAGGCCGAAGGGTCCGACGAGGTCCGCTTCCTCATCGTGCGCATCCTGCTTGGCACCCACGAGCCCGCCGTGGCCAAGGACTTCGAATCGCGGTTGATGCCCGCCAGAAACGCCATCTTCTACTACCTCAAAAATAAAGATGTGCAGTTTTTGGCCGATGAGAAGAACGCAGAGAAACTGAAAAACGAACTGCTGCTGGTCATCAACCAGTATGTCAGCGACGGCAAGTTCGAAACACTTCTGTTCGAGGAATATGTGGTGAAATGAAATGGCTACCACGCCCCTTGACCTGCCCATCCTGATCTCGCAGCTGCCCAACATGCAGCAGATCGCCGGTTCGCACATCATCCCCCAGGATGCGCAGCAGGCGCTCTTTGGGCAGATGGTGGCAGACCAGCAGCGCAAGGTCGATCAGACCGTCCAGGAAGTGGAGAAGAAGGAAGGCATGGAGGCCATCGGCCCGGACCACGGCGGCAAGAACTCTGCAGGCGGCAACCCGCGCCACCATCGCAGGCCGCCGGACAACCAGCCCGCGCCCGACACACAGTCGTCCAACGCCTCGCCCTGGGCAGGCAACATCATCAACGTGAAGATCTGACCATACCTCCCCCAGACGGCAAGCCCCCCTACTTGTCCTTGCCATCCTTCACGGACTCAGACCTTCCGGCTTCAGCCTTCTTCTCTGCCTCGGCCTTGCGCGCAGCCTCCAGCTTCTCCTCGTCAATTTCTTCCTTGCTCGGGTAGCGCCCGGTGAACCAATAGTCGATCCATCTCCTGCGGCGCATGCGCACCTCGGGCGGCCCGGGCCTGCCCCGCTGCCGGTCGATGAAGATGGTGAAAAACAGCCCGAACCCAAAAACAACCAGAGCAAACCACCAGTTGTTCATCACTCCCCCAGACGTTACATGCCGCCATGCCTTTATCGCACTGTAAATCTACCGAGGTTTTACGAATATGGCGAGAGATTTTATGCGACCTTCGCGATGCCATTGCCTCTGCGCCCTGGAATGTGCATAATGCACAAGCGGACACGGCGCATGGCCTGATTTCCGCCACCACAAACACACGAGGAGGCAGAGTGCCCAAACCGAACGACTACACCCTGTTCAGCGGCGGCGCGCAGGGCGCCGAATCCGAATTCGGCAACGTGGCCGAGAAATTCGGCGTCCAGGAGGTCAACTTCTCCTTCGAGGGCCACAAGATCGAGAGCACCCGCGGCCTGCGCATGCTGACCACCGAGGAGTTGCTGCGAAAGGACGTCAGCCTGACCTACGTGTCCAAGCTGCTGGACCGCAACTTCAGCAACGCCCCGCACATCCGCATGGTTCTGCGCACCATCATGTATCAGGTCGAGGCCGGGCTTGAAGTCTTCGTCATCGGCAACATCCTGGAGAACAGCACCGTCAACGGCGGCACCGGCTGGGGCGCAGAGTTCGCCAAGATCTGCAACAAGCCGCTCTTCGTCTTCGATCAGGTGAAGGACGGCTGGTTCACCTGGACCAGCGGCAAGTGGGAGCCGGTCAAGGCGCCAGTGATCACCAAGGCGCATTTCACCGGCACGGGCACACGCTTTCTGGAAGACAACGGCCGCAAGGCCATCGCCGAACTGTTCGCCCGTTCCTTCGGCAGCTAGGCCGAAGCCCAGGCGCGCAGCACGTCGGGCGATCCCGGGCCGCGAACACGACCGGGATCGCCCGCTGTGGCGGCGCATTGATTTTGCCTACGAATCCGTGCAAGCATAGCCTTCGACCGGGCCCCCTGCCCGGCCTCATCACCAACCATACGGGTGCCCCATGCAGATCACCGCGTTGCTGCTTCTGGCCCTCACGGTCACCGAACTGGCCCTGCTCTTCGTGGTCATCATCTTCTACCTGCGCCTGCGCAAGTCCGAGGGCCTCATCGCCCGCATGCAGACCAAGCAGGAGGAGTTCTTGAACAAGCTGCGCGCCAATGCCCAGTTGGAGCAGGAGCTGGTAGACAGCTTCGAGCGCAGGCAGGACGAGCTCTCCCGCCTGGACGGCCAGCTCACCGAGCGGGTGGTTGTCTTGAACAAGCTGCTCAAGCAGGCCGACGAATACGCGCGCTCCCCGCAGTTCCTGCGCCAGGTCATCATCTCCGGCAACCGCCAGGGCAAGTCGCCCAAGGAACTCGCCAAGACAACGGGCCTGTCCGTTGACGAGGTGGAGCTCATCATCGACCAGAACACCTAGGTCTAGCGCCATGCGCATCAAGGGCTACGGATCGGGACAAATGGGCGGGCAAGGCCAGCCCGGTCAGAACCGCGAGCGCGCCGATGCCTTCCGCAGCCGTCACAGCATCGGTGAACGCCTCAAGGGCCGCGTGCTCCGGCGGGATCCCTCGGGCCTGTACTGGGTGCAGGTCGGCGGCGAGGAGCTGCTGGCGCGCCTGGAGGTCCAGACCGACCCCGGCGATACGCTGATGTTCATAGTCCGCGCCCTCGTTCCGGAGATACGCCTCCAGGCCCTGCAGGGCGACGCAACCCAGGATGACCAGCCCGGCCTGGTGCAGCGCTTCCGCGCAGCGCGCGAGGCCTTTGAGACCCAGGCCGCGCCCCTGCTTGACGCCTTGGCAAAGGTTCCGCCCAGCATCGCCCTGCGCCAGGACGCTTTTGACGTGATCCTGGAGCGCGACCCGGAAGCCCTACCCCTCCACCAGACAGCGCAGGAACTGCTCGCGCGCATCAACGAAGAGCAGCCGCCGGACTCCGGGGCCACGGCCCTGTATGCGCCCTGGCTGCTCCCCAGCGTGCGGCGGCAGGAGATCGTGCGCAAGAACACGGCCAGCGGGTTTGTCGAGGCTTCTTTGAGCGGCTGCATGCCTGTGGTCTGCGGCGGCTTGGAGCTGCGGCTCATGTCACGCACGGGAGAATGCAGCCTGCGGCTCATGGCCGAAAGGCCGGAGTGCACAGGCCCGCTGCAGGTGGAACTGGCAGCCCTGGTGCGCGACGGCCTGGGCGTGGAGGCGCAGTTCCTGGCCGTAACCAAGCTGGCGGCGCATGCCGGGGCAGGCGTCCTGGCCGAGCTTCTGGGCGACACCCCGCGCTGGGCCTCCGGCGGGCTGAACACCCGCGTATAATCCAAAGCCCCATCGCAAACGAAAAAACGCCCCGCAGGGCGTTTTCCGAAAGCAGATTTAGCGGCTTGGCTTAGGCCAGGGCAGGCTGTCCGCGCAGGCTCTCGTGCGCGGGCTGGGCACCGGAAACGGTACCGGCCACGGTCTTGGGTGCGGTCTCTGGCAAGGCCAGAGTGCGCTCTTCAACGTAATCGGCGGCGTTGTCCTCGATGTGGCGCAGGAAGGCGTTGTTCATGGCGTGGCCTGAGGCAAAGACCTCGAAGCGGCCTTGCAGGGGCAGGCCCATGATGGCCATGTCGCCCACGAAATCCAGCAGCTTGTGGCGCACGAACTCATCGGGGTAGCGCAGGCCGTCGGTGTTCAGCACGCCGAACTCATCCAGGACCACGGCGTTGTCCAGCGTGCCGCCCAGGGCCAGGCCATTGGCGTGCAGGTACTCCACCTCGCGCAGGAACCCGAAGGTGCGCGCCTTGGCGATGTCCGTGGCGAAGACGTCCGGGGTCACTTCCAGGCAGAGGTTCTGGCGCCCGATGAGCGGGTGCGCGAACTGGATGGTGTAGTCAACCAGGAAGCCGTCGTGCGGGGTGGCCTTGATGTACTTGCCGTCCTTCTCGAAGGTCAGCGGGCGGGTGATGGCCAGGACCTTGCGGGCCTTGGCCTGGCGGCGCACGCCGGCCTGGTTGAGCAGATATACGAAGGAGGCGGCGCTGCCGTCCATGATGGGCAGTTCGCGGCCCTGGACCTCGATGCGGATGTTGTCGATGCCCATGCCGCGCACAGCCGCGAGCAGGTGCTCCACCGTGGCGATGTGGTCATGGCCGTTGCCCAGGCTGGTGGCCAGTCCGGTGTCCACCACAAGGCGGGGCTTGGGGCTCAAGAAGGAGGTGCCCGATCCGCTGCGCAGGGCGAAAAGAATGCCCGTGTCTTCAGGCGCAGGGCGCAGCACAAGCTCAACCTTCCTGCCACCATGCAGGCCGATTCCTGTGCAGCGTACCATATTGCGGATTGTGGTCTGATGCATAATGCCTCCGTCACGGCGAGTATGCATACGCGATGCCAACCGGCATCTTCATCTTAAGACCTCAAATTTACTAAACTTTAAATTGAAGACCCACAACCGCCGCTGTGTTGTTTTCCCCACAAAATTGCAGGGATGCGACAATCAGGGGCGGAGTGTGGCGTTCAGGCCTCAGCACGCAGGGCGCGGAGTACCCGGTCCAGCCCGGCGTAATCGCGCAGGATCGCGGGCTGTGTGAAGCTGAGGGCGGGGTCGCGGAAGATCTCCAGCACCGCCCTGCCCTGGCTGGAGCCGAATTCGCAGAGCAGCGCACCGCCTGGATTGAGCGCCTGGGCCGCCACCGGGGCCAGCCCGCGGATGTGCGCCAGGCCAGCGTCCGGGCTCATCAGGGCCAGGCCCGGCTCAAACCCGCTCACCTCGTGGCTCAGTTCGGCGTACTCGGCCTCGGTGACATAGGGCGGGTTAGCCACGATAAGGTCCAGGGAGGCAGGGGCCAGTTCGAGCGTGGTGAAGTCGGCGTTGAGAAAATCCAAGCGCTGCTCAACCCCGTGTGCGCGGGCGTTGTGGCGCGCAATTTCAAGGGCCTGGGCGCTCAGGTCCACCGCCAGGCCATGGGCCTTCGGGAACACGTGGGCCAGGGCCACGGCCAGCGCGCCGGAGCCTGTGCCGAAGTCCGCAAACCGCAGCGGGCTGCCCGACGGGAACAGGCGCAGGGCCTCGTCCACCAGAAGCTCCGTCTCCGGTCGCGGAATGAGCACGTCCGGGCTGACGCGAAGGTTCAGGCCGTAGAACTCCTTCTCGCCCAGCAGGTAGGCCACGGGCTCGCCCTTGGCGCGCCGCGCCACAAGGCTGCGAAACTGCACAAAAGTTTCGTCGGTGAAGAAATCCTTGGCTTGCATGACGAGGCCCAGGCGCGACAGGCCCAGGGCCTTGGCGGCCAGGAGCTCGGCAGACAGGCGCGGGGCGTCCAGGCCGAGGGCAGCGAGTTCGGTCGTGGCGGCGCTGAGGGCCTGAGCGATGGAGTCGTGACGGGGTGCGCGGTCTGCCACGGGGTTACCCGCCAGCGGCCTGCTGCTTCAGGGACTCGGTCTGGTAGTGGCTGGTCAGGGCCTGGACGAGGTCGCCGCAATCGCCTTCCATCACCGCATCGAGCTTGTACAGGGTCAGGTTGATGCGATGGTCCGTAACGCGGCTCTGGGGGAAATTGTAGGTGCGGATGCGTTCGGAGCGGTCGCCGGAGCCCACCTGGGCGCGGCGGATGTCCGTCTCAACGGCCTTGGCCTTCTCCTGCTCCTGGGCCAAAAGACGCGAGCGCAGGACCTTCATGGCCGAGGCTTTGTTTTTGTGCTGCGACTTCTCGTCCTGGCACTGCACCACCAGGCCCGAAGGCAGGTGGGTGATGCGCACGGCGGACTCGGTGCGGTTGACGTGCTGGCCGCCAGCGCCGCTGGCGCGGAACACGTCGATGCGCAGGTCCTCGGTGCGGATGTTCACGTCCACGTCCTCGGCCTCGGGCATGATGGCCACGGTGACGGCGGAGGTGTGGATGCGCCCCTGGGCCTCGGTGGCGGGCACGCGCTGCACGCGGTGCACCCCGGCCTCGTACTTGAGCTTGCTGTAGACGCTGGCGCCGGAGATGGAGGCGATGACCTCCTTGTAGCCGCCGGTGTCGGTGGGGCTGGCATCCAGGATCTCCACGCGCCAGCCGAGGCGCTCGGCGTAGCGGGAATACATGCGGAAGAGGTCTGCACAGAAAAGCGCGGCCTCGTCGCCACCGGTGCCGGCGCGGATTTCCAGGATGCTGTTCTTGTCGTCCAGGGGGTCCTTGGGCAGCAGCAGAAATTTCAGCTCGACATCCAGCTCCTCAAGACGTGTCTTCAGGCCCTCGCTCTCGGCCTCGGCCATCTCGCGCATCTCGGGGTCGGCGTCTTTCAGAAGCTCGCGGTTGTCGGCCAGCTCCTGGCTCAGGCGCTTATACTCGCGAAAGGCCTTGACGATGACGCCAAGGTCGGCGTGGCTCTTGGCCACTTTCCGGTAGCGTTCCTGGTCGGCCAGGACTTCCGGCGCGCCAAGCTCGCGCTCCAGGTCCAGGAAGCTGTGCTCGATCTCTTCGAGTTTGGCGAACATCAGGGGCAACCCTCCTCGCTCACTGCGCATTTGAGGGCGGCCATGGCCACCTCTATCTGGCTGTCGTCCGGCTCCTTGGTGGTCATCATCTGAAGCACCAGACCAGGCCAGCAGAGCATGCGGCAGAGCACGTTTGAACTGAACTTACCGGCGAAGCGGATGATTTCGTAGGCGATGCAGCTGATGGGCACCATGAACAAAAGCTTCATGCCCACAATGTACAGGTGCTTCAGAATAAACATCTGCGGCTTATAGAAGGTCAAAAGCCAGGGCACCAGGGCCGTGTAGAGCAGGATGCTCACGGCCAGGACGAAGAGCAAAAACGAGGTGCCACAGCGCGGGTGCAGGCGGCTGTTGCCGCGCGCCTCGGCCACGGTCACTTCACGGCCGCTCTCAAAGGCCCAGATGACCTTGTGCTCGGCCCCGTGGTACTGGAACACGCGGCGGATGTCCGGCACGAACGAGATGGCCCCGATGTAGCCCACGAACAGCAGCATCTTGAAGGCCCCGTCCCAGGCGTTGAAGCTCAGGGTCTCCACATCGCCGGACAGGTCCAGCCACTGCATGGCCACGGACAAGAAGTGCGGCAGCACCACGAAAAGTCCCAGAGCCACGCTCAGGGCCACGATCATGGTCAACACCAGGTGCCAGGGCGTCAGCTCGCCTTCGCCCTCGTCCTCCTCCACGGCCTGCATGGCCGAGAAGTTCAGCGCCTTGATGCCGTTGACCAGGGTCTCCAGGAGCACCGGGAAGCCGCGCAGCATGGGCTTTCTGAGGATGGCGGCGGAGGTCAGGCTGAACCAGGGGCGCACCTCGACGAGGATCTCGCCGTCAGGTTTGCGCACGGCGATGGCCAGCCGGTTTTTGGCGCGCATCATGACTCCCTCGATGACGGCCTGGCCGCCAACGGTGGTGCTTGCGGAAAGAAAAGGAATCAGGGCGCGTCGTTTCAAGAGGCCACCTCATGGGCTTGGAGACCGTGCGGCCTCATATCGCGCTGCCAGGACATTCACAAGCAGCCCAACGTAGATAAGTCCAGGCGACGGGAAGTAAAGACCGGGCAGGCCAGGGGAAACAAGAATGCCTCCATTGGCGACCCAACAGAGGCATTCCCGGTGCGTGCGTCGCTTGCTACTTCTTGGCGTCGGCGGGAGTTCCGTACTTCTTGCGGAAGCGGTCGATGCGGCCGGCGGTGTCCACGAAGCGCTGCTTGCCCGTGTAGAAGGGGTGGCAGTTCGAGCAGATTTCAACCGAGAGTTCCTTGCCCTTGGTGGTGAGCAGGGTGGCCTCGTAGCCGCAGTTGCAACGGATCAACGTTTCGTTGACGTTGGGATGGATGTCTTTTTTCATTGCTGTCTCCAGGGTCGTTGTTCACGTGAAGGATCGGCATATACGCCCGAAGTTCACGGAAAGCAAGAGGTCAAGGCCATATTTCACCCGCACGGACGCATCCTGCCTCTTCACGCGCCGTTGTTGACTTCCACGACCCTGCCGGGTACCGAGTTATGGCGATCATTGCCAGCTTGCGCGCCATACGGGAGTCCGGGTCAACCGGGCTGAGAGGGTCTCTTTACGCGGGGCCGACCGTTGAACCTGATACGGGTCATGCCGTTGGAGGAAATGGGTCCCCATCTCTTGCCATCCCCCCGCCCGCTTCATGCGCCCTGCCCGGCCAAACCACTGGTCGTCATTCACGACGAGGAGCATCCATGCCCATCATCAAGTCCAACAAGGCCCTTTCCGGCATCCTTGACCAGCACATCACCAAGCTTGCCGCGCACGAGCACATGTCCGAGGCCGACATCCGCGCGCGCATCAACCAGGGCACGCTGACCCTGCTGGCCAATCCGGCGCACAAGAACGTCCGGCCCACCCTCATCGGCCAGCCCGCCCGTGTCAAGGTAAACGCCAACATCGGCACCTCACCGCTGACCAGCGACATGAGCGGCGAGACCGACAAGCTCAAGGTGGCCGAGACCGCCGGAGCCGACGCGGTCATGGACCTGTCCACCGCCGGAGACCTCGACGCCATCCGCGTGCGCATGCTCGCAGAGACCCCCCTGCCGCTCGGCACCGTGCCCATCTACGCCGTGGCCGGAGCCTGCGCCAAGGACGGCCGCGACCCCTCGGACTTCGAGCCCGGCGAGCTTTTGGTCGAAGTTGAGAAGCAGGCCAGGCAGGGCGTGGACTTCATGACCCTGCACTGCGGGCTCACCCGGCGCGGGGCCGAGCTGGCCATGGACGGCTCGCGCATGCTCGGCATCGTCTCGCGCGGCGGAGCCATCCTGGCGCGCTGGATGCGCCGCCGGGGCGAGGAGAATCCGCTTCTGACGCACTACGACGCCCTGCTGGACATCGCCCGCGCCCATAACGTGACCTTGAGCCTGGGCGACGGCCTGCGCCCCGGCGCCGGCTGCGACGCGGGCGACCCGGCCCAGTGGGAGGAGGTGCTGACCCTCGGCGTGCTTGCCAAACGCGCCTGGGCCGCTGGCGTGCAGGTGATGATCGAGGGCCCGGGCCATGTGCCCCTGCATCTGGTGCAGGCGCAGATCCAGGGCATCAAGCGCGCCACCTTCGGCGCTCCGCTCTACGTCCTGGGGCCGCTGGTGACGGACACCGCCGCCGGGCGCGACCACATCGCCGGGGCCATCGGCGGCGCGCTGGCCGCGCAGTACGGCGCGGATTTCCTGTGCTACCTGACCCCGGCCGAGCATCTCTGCCTGCCCGACGCCCGGGACGTGCACGAGGGCGTGCTGGCCTCGCGCATCGCCGCCCAGGCGGGCGAGGCGTCGCTTGGCCGCCCCTGGGCCGTCAAGCGCGAGCAGGAGATGTCCGACGCGCGCATGAAGCTGGACTGGAAGCGCATGGCCGAAACGGCGCTGGATCCCTGCCTGGTGCGCTCGCGCTCGGCGGGAACGGAGCATGGCAAGGAATGCGGCATGTGCGGCAAGTTCTGCGCCATCCGCATGGCCGAACCGGAAGTCTAAGCCAGAAGGCGCACACGGCGCAAAAAAAGAGGCGGGGGCTTTCGCAAGCACCCGCCTCTTTGCATTGACAGAAGTCGGAACGGAAGTCGGAACTACACGCAGCCGGTGGGCTTGGGCAGGCCGGCCATTTTGCAGGCGCCCTTGCCGGGGCCGGACGGGAACAGCTCGTAGATTTCCTTGAGCTTGTAGCCGGTGACCTTGGACAGGATGCGCACCATGGGAGCGATGCCGTTCTTCTTGTAGTAGTCCTGCAGGAAGTCGATGACCTTCTGGTGGCTCTCGCTGATGACGGCGATGCCTTCGCTTTCCTTGACGTACTCGACCCACTCCGGGTTCCAGTCTTCAAATTTCAACAGGAAGCCGTCCTCGTCCACCTCAAACTTGTTGCTCTTGTACTCAACAATAGCCATTCTTCGTCCTCCTCATAGGATCTCATGGAAGTCGCCAAAGCCGATTGATTCCTTTGGAACCAAGCAGGGGCCAAGCCCATGCTTTCGTGCAAATCGAACTAAATGATTTCTCAGCCGTGGTCAATACGGTCTGAGAGTATATCCTCCAAACTGGTGGAAATTTATGCGCGCGGAGCGTTCAAAAGCTCATCCAGGTGCTTTCGGGCGTAATCCAGGCTGGAATCCAACTGCAGCGCCGCCTCCAGGCATTCCTGTGCGTCCTGGGACTGGCCCAAGAACTTGTGGCATAACCCTAGGTTAGCCAAATCAGGCGCGGAACCTGAATCCAGGGCCAGCACGGCATGGAAATCATCCTTGGCAAGTTCGTATAACCCGGCCTTGAAGCGCGAAACCCCACGCAGATTGAAGTACTCCTTGACCTCCTCGTCCAGGGCGATGGCCCGGTCCAGGTGCACCACGCAGTCCTCCCAGCGGCTGTCCTGGGACAGCGCGTAAGCCTGGTAGAAGGCGCACAGGGCGCGCTCGGCCTGGCCCGGCTGCAGGGGCTCAGCCTGGGCGAAGCGCTCCGCAGCCAGGGTCAGGTCGCCCTGGCGCAGGGCCACCAGGGCCTGGAAGAACGGCAGGTAGTAGGCCGTGGGCGCGACCTCGGCCAGCACGGCCAGCCCGGCCACGGCCTCGGCCACCTCGGCCTCCTCGGCCAGCTTGCGGCCGACGAAGAGCCCCAGGCTGCGGTTCACCGTGCGCTCGCGAAAGTCGAACCCCGGCACGAGGTTGTAGTTCGCAGGCACCTTGATGTCGGCGCGAGTGGTGTCCACGGAGTAGAGGCTGAAGCCCTTGGCCCCCAGGCCGTCGGCCAGGCGCGAAAGCTCCACGCGGATGTTGTTGTCCTCAAGATCCGGCAGGCTGGACAGGTCCACCTCGGGCCCGGCGAGCAGCCAGTCGAACTGCCCGGGGTCCGTGAACTTGCGCAGGCCCGAGGCTTCGTACACGCGCCCGGTCTCGAAGTCTCCGGCAAGCTGGGCGATCTCGGTCACGGCGCGCACCGCAGCCTTGGCCGGAGAGGCGGCCGTGCCCGCAGTGTAGACGATCTCGCTTAAGCCCGGGAAGGTCTTGGGGTCAAAGGCCAGGGCGGCCACGGTGGGCACTGGCTGGCCCAGGGAAAAGTCCTTGAGCACCAGCAGGATGCCGTTTTTGCGGAAGGTCTCGCACAGCGCGCGCAGCACGGGATCGGCCAGGTTCTCCTGGCTGATGGTGGGCAGCTCGGGCGAGGTGCGGTCGATGACGGCGCAGACGTGGCGCTCCACCAGCTCGCAGGCGCCTTGCAGCACGGATTCCTCGCTGGTGTTGCCGGCGGAGGAGCCGTTGAACTCGTTCAGGGTCTTGAACCAGTCCAGGGGCAGCACTGTGCTGGCCCCGGTGCCCACGTTGAGTGCCGGGCAGAAGCGCCAGCGCACGAGGTCCATGACGCGGCGCGCGCCCTCGGGCGAGAGTTCGTCCCCCACGGAGGCGCAGATCTCGCGGATGTCCATGAGCTGGTCGCCAAAGCGCTGCTCGGCCTCGCTCCAGGTGGCGCGCACGAAGTTCGTTTCATCGTCCCAGAAACTAAAGTAGCTGAAGCGCTCCACAAGCTCCATGAGCGCCGAGGCCTCGGCCTGCTCCGGGCTTGCGCCCTTGCCCATCTGCTTGCGCGTGGGCATCACCGCGCGTGCGGCCGGGCCGCAGATGCTCAGGTACACGGGGATGCCGAGGCGTCCGGTGTCCACGCGATCGGTCTTTTCCAGCACACCGGGGCATTTCTGCTCAAGCACGGCCTTGACCCTGGCCACGGTCTCGGCTGGCGGCGCGGCCTTGTCCTGGTCCGTGGTGTAGGTCTTGAAGCAGTCCTTGAGCGTAAACATCGGCGTCTCCTTGCGAAAAGAAACCCGGACAGACGTCCGGGCTTCAGGTGTTCGGTTTAGTGGACAGCGGTGGCGGCGGCGGCGATCCGCAGCGGCTAGGCCTCAAGCTGCTGGATGCCCTCCAGCCGCCAGTTGGCCTCAAGAGCGCCCGTGGGCCGGGAGAAGTGCCAGACCTCGCGGATCTGCTTGGGCCGATCCTCGGTGGCGTCCTCGCGCAGAAGCACGTCGAAGAAGACCGAGGCCACGGTGTCGCGGGATTCTTCGCGGAATTCCAGGAGGCGAGCATTGATGAGCAAAAGCTCGGTCTTGGAGGGCTTGGGATCCACCCCGGCCTGCTGCCTGATCTCTTCGAGGACCTCGGGCGTGGTGAACAGCGCGATGTCGTCCAGGTCGCGCCGGTCCCAGGAATGCTGCAGGCGGGCGTACACGGTCTTCGCGCCCTCCAGAAACTCCGGCACGCTGAAGCCGGGAGGCACAGTGGGCTGGACTTCATCGACAGGCTGTGGCCCCGGCTGGACTTCCGGCTGCGCCGTGGCCGCGCCAAAGCCGGGCGCAGAGCCTGTTCCGGGCTGCGAGCGCAGGGCGTCCCAGCTTTGCTCGGCGCGTGAGCGGGTGTCGTCCGTCGGCGTTTGCCCAGACGTCGCGGGAGGCTGCGTCACGTCCTGCCTTGTGGAGATGTTCTCGCCTGAAGCGGTGCGGCGGCGGCGTAAAAGCATCACGGCGAAATAGATGATCGCGCCGATGAGCAGAATGTCCAGAAAGCCGATGCCGCCGCCCATGCCCATGCCGCGTCCGAAAAGCATGGAGCCGAGGAGCCCGCCCGCCATGAGCCCGCCCAGGCCCCAGCCCATGCGCGAGAACATGCCCGGCTGCGCGGCGCCAAGTGGGGGCGTGACGCCGGTTCCGGGCTTCGCCATTTGCGATGCTGGCGGCGCCGTCGTCTGCGACGGGCTGTACAAGGGCGTCACAGGCTTGCTGTAGCTGCGGGAATACGTGCTCCTGCTGCCAAAGGAGCGGCCGCCGCCCAGACGTGCGGCCTCGGCCAGGCTCAGGGCCAGAACCAGAAATAGGGCCGCGAGGCCCAGAATTGCGGATAATTTCTTCACTGTTTTCCTTGTCCTCAGGCGCTGACGCCCATATTGCGGAGGGTTTCGAATATGAGTTCCGGCACGATGGGCTTTGTAACGTAGGCAGTGGCCCCTTCCTTGTAAGCGCCTATGACCGTACGCACATCGCCAAGGGCCGTGGTCATTAAGACCTTGACCTCCTGGCTGGACTTGACGCCATGTTCCTTCTCCAGGGCGCGGATATCCTGCAGGGCCTGCTGTCCGTTTTTGTGCGGCATCATGATGTCCAGGCATACCAGCTGGAAGGGACATTCCTCGTCCAGGGCCTTCTTGAACTCCTCCACGGCCTGCTCGCCATCGCTGACCACAAGGCATTCGCCAAAACGGCCCATGAGCGACTGCATATAGCGCGCGCTCGCCAGGTCGTCTTCAGCTATGAGTATGCGCATGATTTCCTCCAGAGGTGCGAATCTTCCATAGCCCATCTTTTTGCGGGAGACAATGGGACCAGGCACACCGGACAGGGACCGGAACGGCATCGGATTGGGGCCGGACAGGAACCTGGCTCAAGCGTCTTGCCAGCGGGCACGATGAGACGTATCTCTCCCGACGTGACGCAAAGGCTTGGCAAGGCCAGGCATCTGCGCGCAGCCCAGAACCTCCGGAGGTGTCTTGACCATGTCCTTCCTGAACATCAGCACACAGGCCGTTTTGCCCTCGAAATGGGACGGCTGGCCATTCAACTCCGGCTACGGCGGCGACTGGCAGACAACGCTGGCCACCTACGCCTTCTCCGCGCTGATCCTCGGCGCTATCTGCTTGTTCCTGCGCGCGCTATACGGCCCCAAGGGCATCTGGCGCGACAAGGAAATGGAGCGCGAGGCCGAGGAGACAAAACGCCGGGACCTTGCGAAGCTGGAGTCCAGCTTTCGCTCCGGTGCCATCTCGAAGCTGGAGTATACCATGAAAAAGAGGTCCATCGAGCAATGAGCAGGGACCTTGTGGAGAGCGTAGCCCAACGCTTCCAGACCTTCGCCGCGCCCTACCTGGACGAGCCCGGTGACGATTTCGCATACCGCCTCAAGATCGAACACACCGACCGCGTGCGCGCCATCGCCACCGACATTGCCGACGCCTCCGGCGTTTCCGACCGCGTGAACGTGGCCGCGCGCCTCGCCGCCCTGCTCCACGATGTCGGGCGTTTTCCGCAGTACAAGCAGTACCGCACCTTCCGCGACGCCGAGTCGGCCAACCACGCGCTCTTGAGCGTCCGCCACGCCCTGCGCGAGGGCATGCTCGCCGAGGTGCCGACGGACCTGCGACGGGTGGTGCTTGGCGCGGTGTTCCTGCACAACGTGCGCACCCTGCCGACCAACCTGCCCCCGGAAACCCTGGCCGTGTCGCGCATCGTGCGCGACAGCGACAAGCTGGACATCTTCCGCGTCATGATCGCGCACTTCTCGCAAACCGAACCGGCGCACCCCGAGGTGGCCCTGCACGTGAAGCTGCACCCCACAGCCTATTCCCAGGAAATCATCACCGCACTGCTCAAGGGCGATACCGGCGACTACCGCAACATCGTCTGGGTCAACGACTTCAAGCTCATGGTCGCTGGCTGGATGTATGACTTGAACTACCGCCATTCCTGCCAGTTGCTCCATGACCACGGTTACCTAGACACCATCTTCGACACGCTCCTGCCCCAGGACCCGCAAATCCTTGAGATGCGCAGGCGAATCATGGAACACCTTGCGCACAGGCTCGCCGATGCTTAAGGTAAGGAGCTGACCGATCAACACACGCTAAAGCAACAGGAGCGGCCATGTCCCAGACCAGCATGTACGACGTCGTCATCCTCGGCTGCGGCCCGGCCGGCATCCAGGCCGCCATCCACGCCTCACGCAAGAAGGCCACTGTGCTCATGCTGGGACGCATGAACAAGAGCAGCCTGTTCTGGGCGCATGTGGAAAACTTCCTCGGAATGTTCAAAACCAGCGGCGAGGACATGCTGAAGACCGGCCTGGCCCAGGCCGAGAGCTTCGGCACTGAAATCCTTGAGGAAGACGCGCTGAGCATCACGCATGAGAAGCGTTGCTTCGGCATCGAAACCGAGAGCGGACGCAAGATTTGCGCGCGCGCGCTCATCCTCGCCACAGGCACCACGCGCAACAAGCTCGGCGTGCCTGGCGAAAAGGAGCTGCTCGGACGCGGTGTGTCCTACTGTGTGGATTGCGACGGCGGGTTCTTCCGCGGCGAGGACGTGGCCATCGTGGGCGGGCAATCTGCCGCCGCCGGCGGCGCGCTGACCTTGCTCAGCCTGGCCAAAAGCGTGCACCTGATCTGCGAGAGCCTGGACGTCTCCCCTGCCCTGCAAGTCAAGCTGCGCGAAAGCGGCGCGGTCCTGCACCAGGGCGTCAAGGTCGCGGCCATCAACGGCGACAACCAGGTCGACGGGGTGACGTTGTCCGACGGCTCGACGCTGCCCGTGGCGGGCGTGTTCATCGAACAGGGCGCCAAAGGCGTGCTGGAACTGGCCTCTACCCTGGGCCTGACCCTCGACGACAGCATGAAGTACATCCAGACCGACAAGGACCAGGCCACAAGCGTACCCGGCGTGTTCGCCGCGGGCGACATCTGCGGGCCGCCCCTGCAAATGGCCAAGGCCGTGGGCGAAGGCTGCGTGGCGGGCACCCTGGCCGCCAGCTACGCCAAGAACCTGAAGCTGTCACAGGAAGGGCCAGGGGAAGAATAGCCCTGGCGAGCGCTACGCCCGGAGCGGCTGCGACTGGCACGACAACCCCAGTGTCAGTGCGCTGACGATCGCCTGACGCCAGTGCGCCCCAGGCGACTACGCGCCGAGGGAAACCGCAGCAGCAGAAGCGCCTGGGCGCACACCGAGGGGCACAGACGCTTCCTCCTGTGCGGCCAGCGGCTTGCGCAGGGAGAACATGCGCAGCCCGTCGACCACCTGGACCGGGATGCCCGTGAGCTCCGTGAAGCGTCTCGTGGCGCGGTACACCCCATTGTCCTCATAGGTATAGCAGTCGTGCCCGACCACCAGCCCGCCCGGGCGCACCTTGGGCAGCCAATGCAGCATGTCGTCCAGGCAGGCCTCATAGGAGTGGTCGCCATCGATGAACAGCACGTCGATGCTCTCGTCCCTGAAACGGGCGGCGGCATCCAGGCTTGGCGCGCGCACAGGCCGGATCAGGAGCTCGGCGCGTGCTCCGCGCACGTTGGCCAGAAACTTCTGGTACATCTCGTCGCGTTTGATGAAGTCAAAATCCTGGTGCTCCGGGGAGCCCAGCCAGGTGTCCACGCAGAAGATGCGCGCGTCCAGGTTGCGAGTGGCATACAGGGCATTGGCCATGGTGATGCCCGACAGGCCCATCCAGCTTCCAATCTCCACCAGGGTGCCGCCCTTGGGCAGGCCGAAGGCCACGTTGAGCAAAAACTCGATGTCCTGCTGCGGCAGATAGCCAGAGACGCCGTTGCAATCGGTCATGGCCCCGCTGGGGTCCAGGTCCGACTTGACGAGCTTGAAGCCGCTGTTCAGCCAAATCTCGTGGCTGTCGATCTCGAAATTGGCGTAATGCTCCGGATTCGTCGCCACCATGCGCGGCGGGTCGCCCGTCAGTGCCTCCGGCACCTGATGGTAGCGGGGCTGCGGCGCCTGGGCCAGGGCCTGGGCGTTGCGGCGGTCAAGGTAGTTGCGCAGAATATGTACGGCGATGCCCTGCGCATGGGACGCCTGGAGATGCTCCTCGTAGACGGCGCGCGCCTCGCGGCAGATGCCCTCCAGCTCCTCGCGGTCCTTCTTGCGGAACCAGGCCGCAAGGATCTTGCCCATCACCGGCACGTCTTCCTGGCGGATGTCGATGCAGAACCTCTTGTAGTCGATCAGATCATCCAGGGGGAAGGTGTACTCGTCGGAGATATGCACCGGGATGCGGCCCAGGCACAGGGCCTCGAAGAAACGGATGCTGGAGGAGCCCATGCCGCGCGGGCACAGCATGGCCCAGGACTTCACGGCGCAGCTGATGT
>JAHIUD010000073.1 GCA_018817515.1 Pseudomonadota bacterium | reverse complement strand
GCCGAGAGCACCAGGGTCTCGCCCCGCAGGTCCTGCGGCCCGACCTCACGCCCCAGGGCGGCCAGCCGGTGCCCCGGCGCGGCCACCAGCACCAGCTTCTCCACGCCCAGCGCCTCCACCACGAGGTCACCCGCGCGCACGCTGTCGGCCATGAGAAAGGCCAGATCGGTGACGCCCTGGCGCAGGTCCTTCTCCAGGCCCTCCAGGGTGCAGGCCGTGAAGCGCAGCCTTACCAGCGGGTAGCCCTCGCGGAAGGCGCGGATGATGCCGCCCAGGCGCCACGCGCAGAGCGACTCCGGCACGCGCACCGTGAGCGAGCCGCGCACCTCGCTCTCCCCGGACATCCAGGCGCGGGTCTCCTCCTCCAGGTCGAGCATCTTGACGGCGTAGTCGCGCAGGCGCTCGCCCGCAGCGGTCAACGCCACCCGCCTGCCCAGGCGCTCGAACAGCCGAACCCCGAGGTCGGTCTCCAGCGCCGCTATGCGCGCCGACACCGTTGACTGCGCCGCGTGCACCTCCTCCCCGGCCCGGTGGAAGCTGAGCAGCCGCGCCACGGCCACAAAGGTCCGCAGATCCCGCAGTTCCATTCCCCCCTCCTTGCCTTGCATCCGCTCGGCGTTGATCGCCAGCAGCGATCAGGCGCATCGAAACTAATCGTTAGACACGATTGAACGCTATTTGTATTCAACTATCCAGATTGCTCGCACGAGTCAACGCACAAGCCAACGCACGAGTCAACGCAGGGGGCAACGCTGGTGTCGACTCAGGGGTCGGTCAGCGGTCACGGCGAGGCTGACCACAACGATGACCACAACGCTGACGACAACGACATCCGCGACGACATCCGCGACGGCGGCAAAGGCGCCGCAAGGCATGGCAGCCAGGCATCCGCGCGGATTTCGGCAACAAGCATTTCAACGGCTTCGGCAACGGCTTCGACAACGGCTTCGGCCACGACACCAACAACGGCTTTGCCCACAATTTCGGCAAGGCCAAAGACAAAGGAGGACGCCATGTCCGACACCTGTTGCGGCGCAAACCAGCCGCGCATGATCCTGGCCTGTTCCGGGGGCTCCAACGTGGGGCAGCTCACCAACCAGGCCGCCGTGGAGCTGACCCGCGAAGGCAAGGGCAAGATGTTCTGCCTGGCGGGGCTCGGCGGGGGCATCCCCGGGCTCGTCCAGGCCGCGCTCGGGGCCAAGGACGTCGCCGTGCTCGACGGCTGCGCCGTGGGCTGCGCCAAGGCCATCGCGGATCAGGCCGGGCTGGCCGGGTACGCCTACCTGGTGGTCACGGACCTGGGCATCGACAAGGTCAAGGACCCGCAGCTGACCCTTCGCCCGGAAGAAGTGGCGCAGGTGAAGCTGGCCGCCTGCGCATGCCGGGCCAACGGCTGAGGCCGGGCGCTGCTCTCATTCCACAACAACACCACAAGGAGCATCAACATGAACAGGAAGGACGTAGAACAACGGGCCGAGGAATTGTTCGAGAGCGGACTGCACTGCGCCGAGGCCGTGCTGGCCGCCGTGCTGGAGGGTCAGGGCGTGGACGCCGCTGGCTTCTCGCCGCGCGCGGCCACGGCCTTTGGCGGCGGCGTGGGCCGCAGCAAGCAGTCGCTCTGCGGGGCGCTCTCCGGCGGGTTCATCGCCCTGGGCCTGCTGCAGGGACGCGACGCGGCGGGCGAGAAATGGGACGCCGTGGCTGCGGCGGCTGCGTCCGTGCGCGCGCGCTTCGAGGCCGAGCACGGCTGCACCAGATGCATCTCGGTGCTGGAGCACCTGGGGCCCCAGGAGGGCATGAACAAGTGCATCCGCCTGGCGGCCGACACCGCAGGCCTGTTCCACGAGGCCCTGGCCAACCCGTTCGGCGCGTATGACGCTGCGGACTGCGGCTGCACAGCCCGCGACGCGGCAACTGAAACGGCGGCCAGGCAGGAGGCCAAGCCCGCTGGTTGCGGTTGCGGCTGCGGTTAGCCACGGCCAAAGCCTCTGCCAATCGCCATCCCGGATGGGCGCCATCGAAAATTTTGATTGGCGTCCTCCGGGCTTGCGCGCTAGATAGCCAAAACACTCAACGCACAACCGCAACGCTCAGCAAAGGAATTCTCATGCGCAGAAGACTCTTCGCCACGACTTTGGCCCTTGTCCTTTTCGCAGCCAGTGCGGCCCAGGCCCAGGGCCTGACCAAGATAGCCGAGAACGTATACTCCTACGTCGGCGTCAAGGACGACTCGCCCAAAAGCAGCTACGCCGCCAACGCGGGCATCGTCATCGGCACGGACGGCGTGCTGGTCATCGACACCCTGTCCACGGCCAAGGAAGGCAAGCGCCTGCTCAAGGACATCCGCGCCATCACCAAGAAGCCCATCAAGTACGTGGTCACCACCCACGCGCACTTCGACCACGCCCTTGGCTCCAGCGTGTTCACGGGCCTCGGCGCCACCCTGGTGGGCCATGAGCTGAACCGCGCCTACCTGGCCAAGAACGGCGAGAACATGCTCAAGAAGATCCTGACCTTCGGCCTGACCCCGCAGGACGTGGCCGGCACCAGGATCGTGCTGCCCAGCCTGACCTTCACCGAACGCCTGACCATACGCATGGGCGGCGAGACCATCGAGCTCATCCACCTGACGCCCTCGCACACGCCGGGCAGCACCCTGGTCTACCTGCCCAGGCAAAAGGTGCTCTTCGCGGGCGATGTGCTGTTCACGGACTTCCACCCCTTCATGGGCGAGGGCGACATCCCCGGCTGGGTCAAGGCGCTGGATTTCATCGAGGGCATGGACGTCACCGCCATCATTCCCGGCCACGGCCCGCTATCCGCCAAAAAGGATGTGGCCGAAATGCGCGACTACATCCTGTTCTTCGACGCCAAGGCCAAGGAATTGGCCCCCACAGCCAAGGACGCCGCCTCGCTGGCGGCGGAGCTGAAGCAGCTCTTGCCCGCACGCAGCCAGGGCGCGGGCATGATCCAGTACAACCTGATGATCAAGTACCTGCCTGCCAAGAAGTAATTCCTGCCGGAGGGGGCTGGCCGCGCGCTGGCCCCCTCCGCAGCCCCACCCAGCGCAAAAGAAATCTCCTCCCGCATCCCCCTGTCCTCTCCTGACTTTTCCGCCCCGCCACAGAAACGTCACCCAACCGCCCCGCATTTGTGCTGGATATTTCCTGGCCGACTGTTTAGAGAATTTCTACAACCAGCAACGATGCGTGGGCGGCCATGACCCCCTGCGTAGGGAGGTGAGTCAAAAGAAACCAGCAACTTAGCACGACGAGCGGTGGCCCTGCCGGTCTGAATGGACCGAACCCCCAAACACCAAGGGAACCCATGGCATCAAAAAATTTCGTGCTCGACACCAATGTGCTCATTGAGAATCCCAAGTGCATCGCCGCGTTACGCAACGGCAACGAAAACCGCATCCACATCCCCTACACGGTGCTCACCGAACTCGACGGGCTCAAACGCGACGCCCGCATCGGACATGTGGTGGCCCAGGCCGTCACCTCCATCATGGAGGACCCCAAGGTCCTGATATTCCCGCCAAACGGCCACAACTTCACGCCGGACATGTCCGCCGACGACCGCATCCTGCGCGAGATCGGCCATCAGACCGGGCTGGGCGAGCCCATCCTGGTCACCAATGACCGCATCCTCCAGCTCAAGGCGCGCGTCTTCGGCATCCCAAGCGAGGGCTACCGCGACTCCGTGCCCTTCCAGAGCGAGTCGCAGATCTACACCGGCTTTGTGGACGAGGGCGAAGACCCGGTGCCCAACTCCTTCCAGTGGGAAAACGGCACCCCGGTGTTCCACGGGCCGGACGGACCTAAGCCCATCGGCTACAACCACGAGATCTGGGGCGCCAAGCCGCGCACCGTCTACCAGAACCTGGCCATGGAGCTCATGCTCGACCCGCGCCTGGACCTCGTTTCCATCCAGTCCGAGGCGGGCTACGGCAAGACCTTCCTGGCCCTGGCCGCCGCGCTCTTCTTGACCCTGGAACGCAAGGACAACCCCTACAAACGCATCTACCTGGTCAAGCCCATGGTGGAGATAGGCGCCAAGATGGGCTACCTGCCCGGCGACGTGGAAGAAAAGATGGGGCCCTACGTGCGCTACATCACGGACCTGCTGCTCAAGCTGCACGAGATGCGCCCGGCCAACCGCATCTTCCAGGACCCCCAGGCAGACACGCTGAAACTCAACCCCAAACGCTTCATCATCCAGCCCATCGCCTTCATCCGGGGCATGAACATGGAGAACTGCATCGTCATCGTGGACGAGATGCAGAACCTCTCGCGCACCGAAACACGCGCCCTCTTGACCCGCATGGGCGAAGGCGTGAAATGCTTCTGCCTGGGCGATACCCGCCAGGTGGACAACCCCTACCTGAACGAGGCCAACAACGGGCTCAACTGGGTGGTGAAGAAACTGAAAGGCTACAAGAACTACGCGCACATGGTGCTCAAGGGCGAAAAATCGCGCGGGCCCATCACCGACATCGTGCTCAAAAGCAAACTTTAGGAGGCTGTGTATGCCAGGGGCTCCGCCCCCGGCACCCCCGCCAAAGGGCCTGAGGCCCTTTGGAATCCCCAGTACGCCGAAAGGGCTGTTTCAGGAGGAACCTGAAACAGCCCTTTCGGCTTTCTTAGGGGAAGCCACGGGAGAGTGTCTTCTCTTGGCTTTCGGTTTCGTTTCAAAAAAGGGCCAACCGCGCGCGCCCAAAAGCTCAGCCCAACCTCCGACACTCCTCCCCCGGAAGGGGGGCCAACCGTGCGCGAGTATTTTGAGCGTCTCCGCTCAAAAACTCGCGCACATTGCCAGGGCCAGGCCAAACCGACGCCTTTGCCCCTGCCACCCAAGCCCACCCCGCTGGGGGGTCCGGGGGCCTCAGGCCCCAGGCGGGGTCCAGGGGCAGCGCCCCTGGCTCAGGCCCCAGGCCTTTGGCTACTTCGCCTTTTTGGCGGCGGGCTTTTTGACGGCTGCGGGTTTGGGCTCGGCCACGGGCAGGTCAGCGGCCCAGCCGAGGAGCGCCTCGGAGATTTTGCGGGCCTGCTCGGCGTTGGAGATGTTGAACTTGCTCTGCTGCTTGTATTCGCCGCCGGTTTTCTTGTAGCGGCGCACGGAAAAGGCCACCGGGCCGTAGTCGGTGCGGGCGCGGTCCATTTCGCGGTACATGAAGAGGATGGTGGTCCAGGCCCCGCGCGAGAGGATGACCTTGTCCAGTTCCTCGCGAACGAGCAGGCCTTCTTCTTCGAAGCTGATGGTGATTTCGTCCACGGTTTCGGCCATGGTGCCTCCTTTAAGTAGTGGGTGCTCTGGGGCCGGGCTCTACCCCAGCGCGGCCATGTTGTCCAGGATGCGGTCAAGCAGGCCGCGCAGGGCTGTGAGGCGTTCGGGGCGCTCCAGCATGACGGGCACGGGCTGGATGAACGGCTGGGACGACTGGATATGGGCATCGGGTTTGATCTCGTCGGCGCAGTGTTCGGCGATCTCCTGCATGCTGGCGGCGTTGGTCTCCAGGTGGAACTGCAGGCCCACGACGCGGCCGCCGCAGGCCTCAAAGGCCTGGTGCGTGCAGGCCGTGCTTTTGGCGGTCCAGAGCGCGCCTTCGGGGATGGAGAAGGTGTCGCCGTGCCAGTGGAAGGCCTCGTAGGCCGGGGGCAGGTCGGCGAAGACGCGGCTTTGCGCGGCCTGGGGCGTGGCCTGGACTTCGTGCCAGCCGATCTCGGCGAAACGGTTGCGCGTGACCTGCCCGCCCAGCACCACGGACAGGAGCTGCGCGCCCAGGCATACGCCGAGGACGAGCTTGCCCGCGTCCACGGCCTGGCGCAGAAAGCGCTTTTCCCCGGCCAGCCAGGGGTATTGGTCCTCGTCGTAGACGCCCATGGGCCCGCCCATGATCAGCAGCCAGTCGAAGCTGTCGAGCCCGGGCAGGGCCTCACCCTTCCAGAGGTCGGTGTGGGTCAGGCTGTGGCCGCGCTGGGCGGCCCAGACGGCTATCTCGGCCTCGCGTTCAAAGCTCTCGTGACGGATGCCGTGCAGGCGCAGGGGGGTGGGCATGGTCATCTTCCTCCATATCTTGTGCCGGGCTACAGGCTCAGCAGGTAGTGGTCCACGGGCGCGAACTCGTCGGTGAGCACCGGGGGATCGCCAGGGCGCGGCGGGCCGGGCTCGTAGCGCGCGGCCAGCATGGCCTGGAGATCGGGCTCGGGGCTGGTCAGGGCCGGGGCGGCGGGCGATTTGAAGGCCACCAGCAGGATGTTCTGGAATTCGGTGGGCTCGCCGGGCTTGAGCACCAGGAAGCTCTCCACGCGCGGGAACACGGACCGGTAGGTGGCCAGAAGCGCCCGGTAGAACGTGTTGCGCGGGCCTTCGGCGGCGCTGATGCAGTTCACCAGCACCACGCCTTCGGGGTCCAGCAGGTTGGCCAGGGACTGGACGGTCTCCCGCGTGGCCAGGTGGAAGGGCACGGAATAGTGGCTGGTGAACACATCCACCAGGGCCACCTGGTAGGCGTCGGCGCCGGCCGGGGCTTTGGCCTGGACCTGAATCAGGAAGCGCCGGGCGTCCTCGTGGAACACACGGACGTCCGGGTCGCCCTGCCAGTCGAAATACCCGCGCGCGATGGCCGTGACGCCGGGGTCGATCTCCACCACGTCCATGCGCGGCTGGCCGCCGAACTCACCGGGGTGGCTCAGCACGTACTTGGGAAAGGAGTAGCCGCCGCCGCCGAGCATGAGCATGCGCCCGGCACCAGGGCGGAAGTGCGCGGCCAGGCGGTAGAAGCGCGTGTAGGGCACGGCCAGGTCCTGGTGGTTGTCGATGAACATGGCCGACTGCATGCCCTCGGGCCCGGTGGTCAGCACGCGCATCTGGCGGCCGCTGGCGGCGTCCTGGGAGTTGAACACCAGCACGCGCTGATAGTCGGTGTCGAGATCAAACAGGCCGATGTGCCGGTACTGCACGTTCCACGCGTACAGGGTCACGGCGGTGGCCCCTACCAGCACCAGGGCCGCCAGCTTGGCCAGACCGTCGCCCCGGTACACGCAGGCCGAGGCCGCCACGAGCACCACGGCCATGCACAGGATGATGTTGGTGGTGCCCAGCGTGGCCGTGAGCCAGAACCCGGCGGCGAAGGTGCCGGTGATGCTGCCCAGGGTGGACAGGGCGTAAAGGTTCCCGGCGGTGCGCCCGGAGCTGGCCGCGCTCTCCATGCGCAGGCGCACGGCAAAGGGCGAGACCATGCCCAGCAGCACCGAGGCCGGGCCGAAGAGGACCAGGGTTGCGGCCAGGGTGGTTCCGGCCATGGGCAGGGCCAGCCCCAGTCCAGACAGATCCGGCAGGCCCCAGGCCGTCCTGTTCATCAGAAAGGTCAGCAAAAAGCCCTTGGTTCCGGCCATGGCCAGGGTGCCCACGGCGGCCAGCAGGATCAGGCGCGAAAGGAGCCTCGGCTCGGGCCTGCGGTCGGCCAGGCGACCCCCCCACCAGTAGCCCAGGGAAAGCGCGCCCAGCACCACGCCGATGAGGCTGGTCCAGACCACGATGGAGGTGCCGAGATACGGCGCGAGGACACGTGAGCCGGTGAGCTCCAGCACCATGACCACGGCTCCGCATAGGAAAACGGCGAGTTCGAGCATTGAGCGCACCCCGAAGGAATTTCGGGGACCTTACGCCGCCGGGGTACCAGAGAGCAAGGGGGGCAAGGGGGATGGCAGGGGCAAGCGCGCGGGCGTTTTGGCCCGGCTAGAGGTCCACCAGGGTCACGTCCGAGGGCGACAGCGGCTCGCCCAGGAAGATCTCGCCCACGCGGGCGAAGCGCTCGGGGTCGTCGGTGGCGAAGAAGCGCACGCTCTCCTTGACCGAACGCGGGGCACCGGCCTCCGGGCGCAGCAGGCCGCGCGCGCCGAGCTCCTCGGCCACCCAGCGGGCCGTGGTCTCGGCGGAGTCGATGAGGCACACGCCCTGCGGCAGCACGGCCTGGATGGCCTGAGCCAGCACCGGAAAGTGCGTGCAGCCGAGCACCAGGCAGTCCGGGCCGCCCTCGGGGAACTCCGCCATGAGCGGGTCCAGGTAGCGCCGGGCGATGTCCGTCACCACCTGGCCGTCGGTCCAGCCCTCCTCGGCCAGGGCCACGAAAAGCTGGGCCGGGCGGGTGGCGATGGTGGCCTCGGGGCGGCGGCGCAGGATGGCGCCCTGGTAGGCCGCGCCGCGCACAGTGCCGCCCGTGGCGATGACCGCGATGCGGCCACGCGGGGCAGCCTCGCAGGCGGCGGCCGCGCCGGGCTCGATGACGCCGGTGCAGGGCAGGCCGGGGTAGGCCTCGCTCAGGCCGGGCATGGCCACGGAGGAGGCGGTGTTGCAGGCCACAACGAGCATCTTCACGCCGATGTCCACCAGGACGCGGGTGGTCTGGAGCGCATAGCGCGCAACCGTGGCCCCGCTCTTGGTGCCGTAGGGCAGGCGCGCGGTGTCGCCCAGGTACAGGAAATTCTCGTTGGGCATGGCGCGGCGCAACGCCCGCAGGACGGTCAAGCCGCCCACGCCGGAGTCGAAGACGCCGATGGGGAGATGTGCGGAAGTGGAGGTGTCTGTGCTCATGGTGGGGGAGTTGTGCACCGGGGAGGGGGTGGGAGTCAACGCCCTACCCCTCCAGCATCCGCTTCACTTCGCCCTCGTCCTCCACGATCTCAAACGCGGCGCGCAGGGCGTCGGGCACCTTGGTGGGCCGTCCGGTCTTGAGGTCAATGAAGACCCACATGGTCTCGGCCTCGGCCAGGATGGTCTTGTCCGCCGCGCGCCAGAACAGATATTTGCGCGGGCTCATGCGCGGGCTGAATCCCGCGATCCACGTGCAGGCCGTGATGGCCTCGCCAAGGAATGCCGGGCGCTTGTAGGTGATGGTGTGCGAGCGCACCACCCAGCCCATGCCCTCGTCCGCATAGCGCTGCATGGACCAGCCCTGGGCCGAGGAATGCGCCACGGCAACGTCCTGCATCCACTGGACATAGCGCAGGTTGTTCACATGGCCCTGCACGTCGATGTCGGCCGTGGCCACGACGATGTCGCGGGTGAAGATGCGCGGCATGATGGCTAGCGCCGCAGGGCGAAGTCTTTGAGGATGGCGTCCACCCGACCGGCGAGCTCCGCCGCCACAGTCTCGGCCTCGTCCGTGCTCATGGCGGAAAGCCCGGAGCACAGGTCCGCCACCTCGGCCTCGCCGATGCCCGCGGACTTCTCGACCATGAACGCGTCCACCTCGCCGTCGTCCAGCAGGCGCCCGCAGCCGCCCACCACGCCGACCATCACCCCATCGACCATCACCGGCACGCAGATCTTGAGCAGCCCGGCGTCGCACTCGGAAACAACCGACGCGCCGGTGCTCCGCGCCTCGGCGGCCATGGCCGAATGCGCCACGGAGCAGATGGCCGACACGCCCGAAGGCCTGGCCTTGATGGCCGGGCAGATGCGGTTGGTCCAGGTGGTGTGCCCGGTAAAGGTAAAGCCCTTGTCGTCGTACACCCGGGCATTGAGCCCATAGCGCTCGAAAATCTCCTGCTCCAGGGCCTGCCAGGCCTCCTTGGGCATGATGTCGGTCATCTGCATTGTCGAAACTCCTTATATATTGGGGCGCTCAGCGCCTTTTGATTTTTGGCACAACGCTGCCGGGGCGTCAAATCCAGCTCGCTCCCTGCGCGGGTCCGTACCATGCCAATACCCTTGGTGAAATATTTTTTTGAAATGTGGAGCAATGCGGTTGACATTAAAATAGGAAGGATTACTATTTGAACCAAGCACAAGGAGGAATTATGGGCAGCCTTCGCGAATATCGTGACCTTGAGATCGACTGGAGCATGACACCCTGGGACGCCGTGACCCTGTACCTGGAATGGGGCAACAACTCCTGGCACGCGAACCACCAGCCCGTGCGCTCCAAGGCGGACTACAGCAACTACTTCGTGGTCTACACCTGGGACAAGCAGCCCAGGGCCATCCTGGTCCGGCGCAACTCAGAGGAAGCCCGCGAGCTTGTGGAGCTTGAACTGCCGGAGCAGATGGGACAGAACTTCCTGGAGTCCGTGGGCCACCTGAAGGGCGTATACCCGCCCAATGAAGAAGTACGCAACTGGCTCGAAAGCGAGCTTCACGCCAAAAATTGAGACAAGACGAACACCTCCTCCCCGACGAACACTCTCAGATCCGCTTCAACCTCCTCTCCTCCAAGGGGCCGGGCAACCGGCCCCCACTTTTTTTCCCACGCCAAAGGTTGCCACAAGGCCCGCCTGCGGAGTACACCTCCCGCATGCACAGCCAAAAGCCTCTTCCCCTCACAGTCTTGCCGCTTCTGGCCCTGGCCCTGCTGCTTATGGCGGCCCTGGCCGGCTGCGCGAGCATGCCCCAAATGCTCGGCGGCTCCGGCGATCTGACCCTCACCCTGGACGGCGAGCAGAACCACGAGGCCACCCTGGCCAGGGGCCAGGTACTGAGCCTGGACATGCGCGACCCGGCCGCCAGCGGCTACGTCCTTGCCGGGGCGTCCTTCGACCCCACCCTGCTGCGCCTGGACGGCATCGTGTACCAGCCCGGCGGACGCGTGCGCTACCAGTTCTCGGCCACGGACAAGGGCGAGTCGGACATCCAGATCAAGATCAAGCGCAAGGAGCCGGGCTCCCGGCCAGATGTGTTCAAGCGGGTGCATGTCATCGCCGAATAGCTAGGACTATTGCCAACCATTGCTCGGGGCGCACGTCCCGGCGCCACAAACGCACACGGCCCGGCCAGGAGAATCTCCCGCCGGGCCGTGTGCGTTTGTGGCGCGTGTGGCTAGTCTTCGGTCAGCGTGGTCCGCCCGTCCTCAACATAGAACATCACGGTGTAGCGCTTGCCCAGGTTGGCCAAAAGGCTCTGCACCGTGTGCTCGCCCATGTGCCCAAGGCGCACGTAGGCGTTCCGGTAGCCGGGGTCCACGTGGTCGTAGGAGGTGAAGACCGAGGCGTAGCGCACGCCCTCGGCGCGGATGTCGGCCAGCAGGGCGGCCAGGGGGCCGGGCTTGGCGTCGAGCCGGAAGGCGATCTGCGGCCCGCCCCGGCTCACGCCGGAGACAGAGCAGAGGAAGCGCAGCACGTCGGCCACGGTGATGATGCCCACCAGCCGCCCCACCGCGTCGACCACGGGCAGGCCGCCGAACTTGTGGCGCTGCAGCATGCTGGCCACGATGTCCACCGGAGTGGTCAGCGTCACCGTGAGCGGCTCGGAGGTCATGATGTCCGCCGCGCGGAGCTTGGCCAGGCTGCCGCCTGTGGCGTGATCGCCGGGGAGGTATTTGGAGGGCATGGCGTCGCGGATGTCGCGGTCGGACACGATGCCGGAGAGCTTTCCCTGCTCGTCGATGACCGGGAACTGCCGGATGCGCTTGGAGCGCATGATCTCGGCGGCGTCGACCACCGTGGTCTTGAGGCCTAGGGTGATGACGTTCCTGGTCATCCAATCGCGTACGAGCATGGGCAGGCTCCTCCGGAAATATGGGCTGGTCGGACAAGCATACCCGTCCGGGGGGAAAAGTCAAAGGTTCCGCAGGCCCCCCCGGCTAGAGCGGGCGCGGGTCGTGGGGCTCCAGGCGGTGCCAGTCCCAGGCCGTCTGGATGATCTCGCCGATGTCCGTGAACTGCGGCCGCCAGCCGAGTTCGGCGCGCGCGCGGGCGGCGTCGCCCACCAGGCGGGGCGAGTCCCCGGCGCGGCGCGGCGCCTGGCGCACCGGGACATTCAGCCCGGTCACGGCGCGGGCGGCCTCCACCACCTGACGCACGCTGTGGCCCAGGCCGTTGCCCAGGTTGTAGGCCCCGGAGGCCCCGCCCGAGCGCAGGTGCGCCAGGGCCAGCACATGCGCGTCGGCCAGGTCCTGCACGTGGATGTAGTCGCGGATGGCCGTGCCGTCGGGGGTGTCGTAGTCATCGCCCAGGATCTGGATGCACTCGCGCTGGCCCAGCGCCGTCTGGAGCACCAGGGGGATCAGGTGGGTCTCGGGCAGGTGGCGCTCGCCCACCTCGCCCTCGGGGTCGGCCCCGGCGGCGTTGAAGTAGCGCAGGCACAGGGCGCGCAAGCCGTTGGCCCGGGAGCAGTCCTCAAGAATCTGCTCGATCATGCGCTTGGTGTGCGCATAGGGCGACAGCGGGCGGATGGGGTGGTCCTCGGTCAACAGGCCGTCAAAGGGCGGGCCGTACACCGCGCAGGTGGAGGAGAAGACCAGGGTGTCCACCTTGTGGCGGCGCATGGCGGCAAGCAGCGTCACCGCGCCTTGCACGTTGTTCTGGTAGTAGAAGAGCGGACTGAGCACGCTCTCGCCCACCTGGCTGGCGGCGGCGAAGTGCACCACGGCCTCGATCTCCCGGGAGCCGAAAACCATGTCCAGGACTGCAGCGTCGCACACGTCGCCCTGGATGAAGTTGCCCCAGCGGGCGAAGTCGCGGTGCCCGGTGGAAAGGTTGTCCAAGACCACGGTCTCGTACCCGGCCTTGGCCAGGCGCTTGACCGTGTGCGCCCCGATGTATCCGGCTCCGCCGGTGACGAGTATTTGTCCCATGCTCGGAATATACCGGGCGATGCGCTTCCTGGCAAGGTGCTGCGGTCGCGGCCGTCAAATTGTGGCAAAAAAAGGGGCGCCCGGTGAAGGACGCCCCTTTAAGGAACCTAAGGCAGTCGCCGAAGCGGCTTCAATTACATGGCAGAGCCGGAAGCGGCCTTCTGCATCTTGACTTCGACCTTCTCGGTCAGGCCAGCGTAGTACTTGCGCAGGATGACCAGGCACTCCTCGCGACCGAAGTGATCGGGCACGTCGCCACCTTCGCTGAGCATCTTGCGCAGCTTGGTGCCGGACAGGATGACGCGGTCTTCCTTGGAGTGGGGGCAGGTGCGCAGGGAGGCCATGCCGTCGCACTTCACGCAGTAGAAGGTCCAGTCGATCTTCAGGGGCTGGGTCAGCAGGTCCTTGGAGGCATTGCCGGTGACCGGGATCTTGTCGAAGATCTCCTGGGCCTCGAACATGCCGTAGAAGTCGCCAACGCCAGCGTGGTCACGGCCGACCAAGAGGAAGTTCATGCCGTAGTTCTGACGGAACAGGGCGTGCAGCAGGGCCTCGCGGGGACCGGCGTAGCGCATGTCCAGGGGGTAGCCGGCCTGGATCACGTTCTTCTTCACGAAGTAGTGCTCGACCAGGGTGTTGATGGCGTCAACGCGGACTTCGGCCGGGATGTCGCCGGGCTTCAGGGCGCCAACCAGGGAGTGGATGACGACGCCGTCGCACACTTCAACGCCGATCTTGCAGAGGTATTCATGCGAGCGGTGCATGGGGTTGCGCAGCTGCAGAGCGGCAACCTTGGCCCAGCCGCGCTCGTCCATCTCGGCGCGCAGCTGTGCGGGGGTCTTGTACACGCCGGGGAACTTCTCGGGGAAGCCGCCCTCGGACAGGACTTTCACGGGGCCGGCCAGGCAGAACTTCTTGCGGGCGAGAACCATCTGGACACCGGGGTGATCCTTGATGGCGGTGCCCATGAAGTCGGTCTGGGAGTCGGCGCCTTCGCCCTTGTAGTTCTTCTCGCACTCAAAGGTTTTCTCGGCGTCGGAGAGCTCGAACACTTCGGTGACCTTCATGGTGGCCATGACGGTGCCGTTGCGCTCCAGAGTGATCTCTTCACCGGCCTTGACGGAGGCATCGTCGGTGGCCAGCATCACGGGGATGGGCCAGAAGGTGCCGTCGGTCATGGTGAACTTCTCGCAGACGCTCTTCCAGTCGGCCTTGCCCATGAAGCCGGTCAGCGGGCTGAAGCCGCCGATGCCCATCATGATCAGGTCGCCCTTTTCCTGGGAGGAGATTTCGATCTTCTTCAGGCCGGCGGCCTTCTTGATCTCGGCGGCCAGAGCGGCGCCTTCGAGCAAGCAGCAGACGAGGCCTTTGCCACCATGCGGGGGAACGAGTTTCGATGCCATCTACGTTTCTCCTTGAAAAAAAAGCGGGTTGATTTGTGCCACTACCTCTGCCAAAGCCGTGGCCCCAAGGGCTCGCGCCTGTATTCGGCGACGCCCTGGGGCTCTGGTGGTCGTCGTCCTGGCTGGCGCCAGGGCCAGCTGTCGGGCCGTGTGCGAATGATCGCCACCCGTGGACTGTATCAGCGTCGCGACTATGAACAGATTGTGAAAGTTGTGTCAAGCCATATTTCCGCGCAGGCTGTCCGGGCACTCCAAATGCCGTGAATTCCCGCGCAGGGCGTGGCTTTTCGGTCTCTCAGACCATGTCCCAGAAAAAGGCTTGCAAGAATTTGCCGACCTGAGGTATAGGGGGACACGCTACGGCAAAAAATTGCGGCTTGTGATCAAAATCACGAAGAAGCCAAGGACCATAAACCCCTCCTCCGCCCGGCCACTCCGGCAGGCCAGGTGGGCGTTGGGTCAAAAGTCCTTATTCTACCGGGGGTTCCCGGCAAAGTGAGTGGCAGGGTGCGGACCCTTGTTCAAAAATTCACTTTCGCCTTGACACCCCCGGAAGGGCTTGCTAATCGTCGTTTCTCACAAGTCCGTGCCTGTTCCAAGCACGTAGTTGGCTGTGGATCGTGTCGGTTACTGCTTTAATTTAAACCTGTTAGGAGGAGTGTTATGCCGACCTTTGTTAATCCGGAAAAATGCGACGGCTGCAAGGGTGGCGAGAAGACCGCTTGCATGTACATTTGCCCGAACGACCTCATGATTCTGGATCCGGACGCCATGAAGGCGTACAACCAGGAGCCTGATGCCTGCTGGGAATGTTATTCTTGCGTGAAAATCTGCCCCCAGGGCGCCATTGAAGCCCGCCCCTACGCCGACTTCGCCCCCATGGGTGGAACCTCCATCCCCATGCGCTCGGCCGAAGACATCATGTGGACTGTTAAGTTCCGCAACGGCTCCGTGAAGCGTTTCAAGTTCCCCATCCGCACCACCCCTGAAGGTTCCATCAACTGCTTCGGCGGCAAGCCCGAGCCGGCGAACCTGGACGACGAACTGCTGTTCACCGAGTCCGCTGCGTGCCTGACCACCCCTGAGAACGCCATGCAGAAGAAGTTCGAACTGGCCGAGGGCGACAAGTCCCAGTGCTGGCTCGACGCCGTTTGCGACTAGCACCGGCCTTCGTCGACTGACGAGTTTTGTGTTGCAAAGGTTTTTTACCAAATCAACATTATGAGAGCATACGGAGGTAGCTATGCCTCAGATTCCGTCTAAAGAAATCGTCAAAGGTGTCCCCCTGGCCGAGCCGACGATCGTCGAGATGCATGCTGACATCCTGATGGTTGGCGGCGGCATGGGCAATTGCGGCGCCGCCTACGAGGCCGTCCGCTGGGCTGACAAGTTCGGCAAGGACATCTCGATCATGCTGCTGGACAAGGCCTCCCTGGAGCGTTCCGGCGCCGTGGCGCAGGGCCTTTCCGCCATCAACACCTACATCGGCAAAGAGCAGAAAGCTGACGACTACGTCCGCATGGTCCGCACCGACCTCATGGGTCTGGTCCGCGAAGACCTGATCTACGACCTGGGCCGCCACGTTGACGACTCCGTCCACCTGTTCGAAGAGTGGGGCCTGCCCGTCTGGATCAAGAAAGACGGCAAGAACCTCGACGGCGCCCAGGCCAAGGCCGCTGGCCTGTCCCTGCGCAACGGCGACGCCCCCGTGCGTTCCGGCCGTTGGCAGATCATGATCAACGGTGAGTCCTACAAGGTCATCGTCGCTGAAGCCGCGAAGAAAGCCCTGGGTGACGACCGTTACCTCGAGCGCATCTTCATCGTGAAGCTGCTCCTGGATGCCAACACCCCGAACCGCATCGCCGGCGCCGTGGGCTTCAGCACCCGTGAGAACAAAGTGTACGTCTTCACCTGCAATGCTTGCCTCGTGGCTTGCGGCGGCGCGGTCAACGTGTTCCGTCCCCGCTCCATGGGTGAAGGCATGGGCCGCGCCTGGTACCCGGTTTGGAACGCTGGTTCCACCTACACCATGTGCGCTCAGGTTGGCGCCGAAATGACCATGATGGAAAACCGCTTCGTGCCCGCCCGCTTCAAGGACGGTTACGGCCCGGTCGGCGCTTGGTTCCTGCTGTTCAAGGCCAAGGCCACGAACTACAAGGGCGAAGACTACTGCGCCACCAACCGCGCCATGCTGAAGCCCTACGAAGATCGCGGCTACGCCAAGGGTCACGTCATCCCGACCTGCCTGCGCAACCACATGATGCTTCGCGAAATGCGCGAAGGCCGCGGCCCCATCTTCATGGACACCAAGACGGCCCTTCTGGCCACCGTCAATGGCGACCTGAAGGGTGCCGAGTGGAAGCACCTGGAGTCTGAGGCTTGGGAAGACTTCCTCGACATGTGCGTGGGCATGGCCAACCTGTGGGCCTGCACCAACTGCGCTCCTGAAGAGAAGGGCTCCGAGATCATGCCCACCGAGCCTTACCTGCTCGGCTCCCACTCCGGCTGCTGCGGCATCTGGGTTTCCGGTCCGGACGAGGCCTGGGTTCCCGAAGAGTACAAAGTCCGCGCCGCCAACGGCAAGGTCTACAACCGCATGACCACCGTCGAAGGTCTCTGGACCTGCGCTGACGGCGTTGGCGCCTCCGGCCACAAGTTCTCCTCCGGTTCCCACGCTGAAGGCCGCATCTGCGGCAAGCAGATGGTGCGCTGGGTCATCGACCACAAGGACTTCAAGCCCACCCTCCAGGTGAAGGCTGCTGACCTTGCCAAGGAGATCTACCAGCCCTGGTACACCTACGAGCAGTTCAAGGGTGCTTCCACCGCTCCGGAGATCAACCCGAACTACATCACCCCCAAGAACTTCATGATGCGCTTGATCAAGTGCTCGGACGAGTACGGCGGAGGTGTTGCCACCCTGTACATGACCTCCGGCGCCCTGCTCAAGACCGCCTTCTGGCTCATGGGCATGCTTGAGGAAGACTCCAAGAAGCTGGCCGCTCGCGACCTGCACGAACTGATGCGCGCCTGGGAGCAGTTCCACCGTCTGTGGACCGTGCGCCTGCACCTGCAGCACATCGACTTCCGTGAAGAGACCCGTTACCCCGGCTTCTACTACCGTGGCGACGCCATGGGCCTGGACGATGCGAAGTGGAAGTGCTTCGTGAACTCCAAGTACGACCCCAAGAAGAAGGAAATCACCCTCTTCAAGAAGCCTTACATCCAGATCATTCCCACCGAAGCATAAGCTAAGGGAAGCTCGTTGACACAGGGCGGCCGTGAGCCACAAGCTTGCGGCCGCCCTCCTTCCCAGACGGGGAAGTGGTCTGAGCCCGGACTGGAACAGCCAAAGTTGCAGTCCGGGTTCGGGCCATTTCAACTGCTGGGGCACTTTCCGCCCGTTCGGGGGCAATTTACGGGGAGGGCCAAGCCGGGGCCATCCCCGAAGTCATGCCCTAACGGGCCGGGGAAAATCCCACGCCGTGGCGCATGCCATTCGGCCCAGGCAACCCAAGAAGGCTAGCCTGGCACACTTACAGAGGGAGGACAGCGAATGTCGAACAACAGTATTCTCGTCGTAGGCGGGGGATTCGCCGGGATCACCGCCGCCCTCGAGGCCGCCGAAATCGGCCACGAGGTCTACATCGTCGAGACCAATCCGTATCTCGGCGGACGGGTGGCGCAGCTCAATCAATATTTCCCGAAGCTCTGCCCACCATCTTGCGGCCTGGAAATTCAGTTCCAGCGCATCAAAAACAACCCCAAGGTGAAGTTCTTCACCATGAGTGAAGTTGTCAGCGTGACTGGCACTCCGGGCGCTTTTGATGTCAAAATCAAAGAGCGCCCTCGTTTTGTCAACGCCAACTGCACCATGTGCGGCGAGTGCGAAAAGGCCGCCACCAGCACGGTCGCCAGCGAGTTCGAGTTCGGGCTTGTGGACCGCAAGGTGGCCTACTCCACGCACCTGTTCGCCTTCCCGCAGCGCTACGTCGTCGACGCCGCCGCCTGCGCCCCTGGCGAGCTCGACAAGCTGAAGGACGCCTGCCCGTACGGCGCCATCGACACCGCTGACGCGGAAAAGACCTTCGATCTGCAGGTCGGCTCCATCATCTGGGCCACCGGCTGGAAGCCCTACGACATGGCCAAGCTGGACAACCTCGGCGGCGGCAAGCTGGCCAACGTGGTGTCCAACATGCAGTTCGAGCGCCTGGCCGCGCCCAACGGTCCCACCGGCGGCAAGATCGAACGCCCGAGCGACGGCAAGGCGCCCAAGCGCATCGCCTTCGTGCAGTGCGCAGGCAGCCGCGATGAGAACCACCTGAACTACTGTTCGTACATCTGCTGCATGGCGTCGCTCAAGCACGTCACCTACATCCGCGAGAAGCTGCCCGAGGCCCAGGTCGTCATCTACTACATCGACCTGCGCACCCCTGGCCGCTACGACAACTTCATGCAGAAGGTGGCGGGCGACGACAAGCTCACCCTGGTCAAGGGCAAGGTCGCCAAGATCGTCGAGTGCGAATGCAAGAGCCCGATCCTCACTGTCGAGGACGCCGTCACCGGCATCAAGGGCGAGGAGCGCTTCGACATGGTGGTTCTGGCCACCGGCATGCAGCCGAGCTGCGCGGGCTCCAAGCTGCCCGTGGAGCTTCCTGTTGATGATGACGGCTTCATCATCGGCGGCGCCGACAAGGGCGTGTTCGCCGCAGGATGCGCCAAGCTGCCCCTGGACGTGATGAAGACCGCCCAGACCGGCACCGGCGCTGCCCTGAAAGCCATTCAAAACGTGGTGGGGAGGTAGCAATGGCTGAAAAGCTTGGAGTATACATCTGTTCTGGATGCGACATCGGCAAGGCCCTGGAAATGGCGCCCCTGCTGGAGGCCGTCACCAAAGGTAAAAACGCGGGCATCTGCCCGGTGGTGAAGCAGAACCCCGTGCTCTGCAGCCCCGACGCCGTGGCCGAGATCGAGGCCGACATCGCGGCCAATGGCCTGGACGGCGTTGTCGTCTGCGCCTGCTCGCCGCGCGTCAAGTGGGACATCTTCCAGTTCGGCCAGGGCGTCCAGGTCGAGCGCGTGAACCTGCGCGAGCAGTGCGTGTGGAGCTTCCGCGAGGACGACAAGGTCCCGGGCCTCTTGCCGCTCATGGCCAAGGACTACATCAAGATGGGCGTGATGAAGCTCTCCAAGAGCCGCATCCCCGCCCCGGAGGTCCCCGAGACCTTCAAGACCATCCTGGTGCTCGGCGGCGGCATGACCGGCCTCACCGCAGCGCTTGAGGCCGCCAAGCTCGGCAAGGACGTCGTCCTGGTCGAGCGAGCAGCCACCCTGGGCGGCAAGGCCGCCACCATGTACAAGACCTTCCCCATGAGCCACCCCTACCTCAAGGCTGAGGACACGGGCGTGGACCAGCTCATCGCGGAAGTCACCGCCAACGCCAAGATCAAGGTGCTGACCAGCGCCGAGCTCGTGTCCCTTGAGGGCGCGCCCGGCCTCTACAGCGCCACCGTCAATGCCGGAGGCGAGCAGAAGCTCGACATCGGCGCGGTGGTCCTGGCCACCGGCTGGGTCCCCGGCGACAAGAGCTTCCTGGCCCCCATGGGCTACGGCCGCATCAAGAACGTGGTCACCGCCGCCGAGTTCGAGGCCATGACCAAGGCCGGCAGCATCGTCCGCCCGTCTGACGGCAAGGCCCCGGCTTCCGTTGCCTTCTTGACCGACGTGAGCCTGTGCACCCAGGGCACGGTTGGCGGCACCGCCGAGGTTTGCGCCCCGGTTGATCCGCTGCCGGAGACGCCCGCCGAGGGCGAGGCCGAGGTGAACCCCTACGCCGACAAGGAGAACGCCAAGCACCTGGCCTACAGCTCCGAGCTCACCAGCCTGGTGGCCCTCAAGCAGGCCGGCTACGTGCGCGAGAAGCTGGGCGAGGCCGTGGCCTTTGTCCTGTACGACCACATGATGGTCCCGGGCATCAATGAGCGGTACTACAAGTCCGCCCAGGACGACGCGGGCATCATGCTCTCCAAGGCCACCATCACGGCCGTGACCGAGGACGCCGACGGCGGCGTCATCGTCGCAGCCAAGGACACCCTGCTCGGCGCCGACATCGAGCTCAAAGCCGACCTGGTGGTCCTGCCCACGGCCATCGTGCCCGTCACTGCGCACGAGCCCACCATGAACCTGCAGTACCGCCAGGGCCCCGGCTTCCCGGACCTGGAGCTGTTCGACGGGTTCGTTGACTCCAACTACGTCTGCTTCCCCTACGAGACCCGCCGCACCGGCGTCTACGCCGCTGGCTGCGTGCGTCAGCCCATGACCATGGCCACGGCCAAGGAAGATGCGGCCGGCGCGGTCTTAAAGGCCGTGCAGTGCATCGGCAGCGCCAACCGCGGCGTGGCCGTGCACCCGAGAAGCGGCGACGTGAGCTTCCCGGTGTTCAACTTCCAGCGTTGCACCCAGTGCAAGCGCTGTACCGAGGAATGCCCGTTCGGAGCGCTGGACGACGACGAGAAGGGAACGCCGAAGCCGAACCCGACCCGCTGCCGCCGCTGCGGCACCTGCATGGGCGCCTGCCCGGAGCGCGTCATCAGCTTCGACAACTACAACATCGACCAGATCGGCTCCATGATCAAGGAAGTCTACGTTCCTGACGACATGGTCGCCGGTGGCCCGCGCGTCATCGTGCTGGTCTGCGAAAACGACGCCTACCCGGCGCTGGACATGGCCGCCTTCCGGGGCAAGAGCTGGAGCCCGTTCGTGCGCTTCGTGCCCGTGCGCTGCCTGGGCTCGGTCAATGCCATCTGGGTGGCCGACGCCATCAGCAAGGGCGTGGACGGCGTGATCATGCTGGGCTGCAAGTACGGCCCGGATTACCAGTGCCACTTCGTCAAGGGTTCGGAGCTTTGCAGCCGCCGCAAGACCAACATCGCGGAGTCCCTGGGACGCCTGGGTGTCGAGGCCGAGCGCGTGGAACAGTACGAAGTCTCCATTGACGAGTACGACAAGGTCCCGGCGCTTATCGAACGCTTCATGACTGAAGTCATCACCAAGTTCGGGCCCAACCCGTTCAAGGGCTACTAGGAGGTTTGGAACCATGTCGAACACCGTCAGGGTTCAACCGGACCTGAAATTCGTTCAGGAACTGCAGCAGGTGGGCGGAGAGTCGCTCAAAAAGTGCTATCAGTGCGCCACCTGCAGTGTCGTCTGCCCCCTTTCCCCGCCCGACGGCCCCTATCCCCGCAAGGAGATGGTCTGGGCGCAGTGGGGTCTGAAGGACAAGCTGGTCAACGACATCGACATCTGGCTGTGCCACAACTGCGGCACCTGCTCTGATCTGTGCCCCCGTGGCGCCAAACCCGGCGACCTGCTCGCGGCCCTGCGCAACATGGCCTACCGCAGCCTTGCCAAACCCGCCATCATCGGCACTTGGATGAGCTCCAGCAAGGGCTTCCCGCTCTTGATGCTCATTCCGGCCATCATCTATGGCTTGATCTGGTCCATCATGGCCGGCAAGCTCGGCACCGCCTTCCCGCTGTTCGTCACCGACGGCCATGGGCTCAAGGTCGCGGCCGAGGGCGCCATCATCTACGGCGGCCTGTTCCCCGGCGACTACACCATCGACCCCATCTTCGGTGCGGTCTTCGTGTTCATGGTCCTGGCCTTTGCGGGCGGCATCGCCACCATGCTCAAGGGCTTCGAGGGCATCCCCAAGACCTTCATCGTGGGCCGCGGCAAGGAGCCAAGCTTCCTGTGCTGCCTGATCGATACCCTGAAGGTCGAGGTGGCCCAGCACAGCCGCTTCCAGAACTGCGGCAAGGAAGAAAAAGACGTGCAGCGCTTCACCGGGCACCTCTTCGTCTTCTACGCCTTCATCGCGCTGATGATCGTCACCAGCGTGGTGGCGGTGGGCCACTGGTTCGGCGCCTTCTTCCTGCAGCACATCATGGGGCTTGAGGGCGGCCTGGCCGGTCTCATCGCCTGGGCAGGACACACCCCCATGCCGCTGTGGAGCCCGGTGAAACTTCTGGCCAATGCCGGGGCCGTGGCCCTGGTCTACGGTCTGATGAAGCTCACCAGCCGCCGCACCGCGCTGGACTCCGCCAAGAGCACGAGCAACTGGTACGACTGGTACCTCTTGACCGTGATCTGGGGCATCGCGCTGACGGGCATCGGCTCGGAGATCTTCCGCCTCATCGGGCAGAAGGTTCTGGCCTACCCCACCTACTACCTGCACCTGATCTTCGTGTTCATGATGCTGGCCTACCTGCCCTGGTCCAAGCTTGGGCACGTGGTCTACCGCACGGTGGCCCTGGCTTATGCGCGCAAGATCGGTCGCCTGCCCATGGGCGAGCTTTAGTAGAGTCCGCCCCGCGGACATGGTTTAAAAACACTGAAAGGTTTTCCCGACCATAAGGAGGAATCCCATGGCTGAAGCGAAAGTGTTCCCCATGCATACCTTCGTCACCTGCCTCAAGGGCGGCGACGCGGCTGACAGTGGACTTCTTGAAATGCTCTCCTTCCTGACCCAGAGCCAGGTGGACGCCGAGTTCGCGCCCATCGCCGCGGCCCTGTCCAAGGCCTGGATCTACGAGCAGGAGCCCCAGCTGACCACGGCCACTGCCGGCGACGTTGCCGGTCTTGGCGAAAAGGTGGCCGTGAAGGCCCTGCCCGAGGCCGCCCAGGCCCAGGCCCAGGGCATCCTGGCCAAAATGGCCGACCTGCGCGCGCAGAACGCCGCCCTGGTCGAGCAGGTGGCCAAGCTCACCGCCGAGAAGGCCGCCATTGCCGCCGACTACGCAGGCGCCAAGGGCAAGCTCAAGGACTTCGAGGAACAAGCCGCCAAGGGCGACGTGAAGCTGTCCGTCACCGCTTCCAAGATGGACGACCACATCAAGAAGCTTGAGCAGCTCATGGAAGAAGTGGCCAAGGTCAAGGCCCAGGGCGTTGTCGTTGCCGGCGTTGCCGGTGGCGGAGCCGCTGCCGAGGGTGGAGCTGCCGCTGGCGGCGACGCCTCCGGAGCCCCGTCCGTGGGTGGCGAGCCCGAGGCCGACTTCGGCCTGGGCAGCAACCCCTTTGCAGACGCCACCTGGTAGACCGGCCCCAAGCACATAGCAAAGCCCCCGGCAGCGAAAGCGGCCGGGGGCTTTTTCATTGGCACGCAGGGGAGTCTACAGAGCCTGCGCTCAAAATGTCACGGAGTGCAGCAGCCGACAAAACACGCAGCCATTACTACGTATCCCCCTGCCATCTACGCAAAGATGAGCAGTAGAAGCACTGGCAGTGCGTTGCGGTCAGCGCTGGATGACCACCTTGATCTTTCGGGCGATGGTCTGCATGGCCCGAAGCGGCCTGGCATACCATTCCTCGGTCTTGTGCTGCCTGCGCCACTCCCAGGGCGGCGTGGGGTCGCTCTCGGCCCACAGGCCGCGCCGGGCGCTTTTGGCCTCGGCCATGCTCTGGCGCAAGGACGCGCAGAGATCCTCGCGCTGGCAGTACTGCTCATACACCCAGCCCAGGCCGGAGCGCACCATCTCGGCGTTGACCAGGGTGCCGTCGGCCAGGCGCACCAGGGCCACGGTGCGGCCGTAGCGGTCAGTGTCCACGTTCTCGATCTGTATGTTCTTGCGCGAGACCAGCTGTGTCAGCCGCTTCTTGGCCTGATAGCCAAAGGCCTGTTTGGCCTCCGGGGCGTCGACCCCGTAGAGCCGGATGTTCACCATGACCCCGTCGTCGTTGGTGACATTGATGGAATCGCCGTCGCGCACGCCCTTTGTCCGCGACTCCCAGGCCAGGGAGGGCGCGGCCAAGGCCAGAATCAGCACAGGCACAAGCAGGGGGGTACGCATGTGGACTGCCTGCCGGAAATAGTGTTTCCGGTCAAGTCTACGCACCGCTTTATCCCAGCCAGCAACCAACGACGCGCTAGCATGCCGATTTTACTACGCAAGATATTACGCTTTGGCCTATTGACTGCGTACCGCTTGATGCGTAGAATAGTAGGTATCCAAACCGCGCCCCGGCACTCCCTCGACCACGGCGCGAAAGCATGGGACGTGAGAGATGAATGAAGATGGGATTGCCACGAAGTTGCGGGTTCTCCTTGCGGAAGACCACGCGCTGCTCAGGCAGAGCCTCAAGGCGTATCTTGAAACCCAAGGCCACTGTGAAGTCGTGGGCGAGGCCCAGGACGGACGTGAGGCCATGCGTCTGTACAGCGAACTCAAGCCCGACGTTGTGCTCATGGACCTGTCCATGCCCGGCGTGGACGGCATGGTCGCAGTGCGCTCCATCCGGCGCGATTTCCCCGACGCGCGCATCATCGCGCTGACCGCCCACCGGGCCGAGGAATACCTGCACGCGGCGCTGGATTCCGGCGTGGACGGCTACGTCGTCAAGGCCGCCAGCGCCGAGGACCTGCTCACCGCCATACGCGCCGTGTGCCGGGGCGAGGCCTACGTCAGCCCCGAGGTTTCGGCCACGCTCATCAACGGCTACCTGCGCGGCAGCCGCATGTCCAAGTCGACGCCGCTTGAGACGCTGACCTCCCGCGAAAAGCACATCCTGGAAATGGTGCTCGGCGGCATGAAGAACAAGCAGATCGCCGAGAAACTGTTCCTCTCCACCCGCACCGTGGAGAAGCACAGGGCCAACTTCATGAAGAAGCTCGGCCTGCACAACCTGCATCAGGTGCGCGAGTTCGTGAAGGTCCACGACCTGCCCCTGGGCGGCGAAGAGTAGCACACGCAAGCATGCCATTGCGACCGGGGCGGAGCCGATGGCCCTGCCCCGGTCTCTTTCTGCCCGCATTGCAGCGCAGCAGCCGCCGTCTGAGACCAAAAAACTTCCCGCCCAGGCGTTGACATCCCCTCGCCCCTGCTTATCTTTCCAACGCCGCAACCAAACGCCTCAACGCGAGGATAACGCCTCACGCGTCTCCGGGGCCAGGCGGCGAAAATACCGCACACAATCTGTTCAGGAGGATTCATAATGAAGCTCAAGCCCTTGCACGACCGCGTCATCATCAAGCGCCTGCCCGAGGAAGAAAAAACCGCCGGCGGCCTCTACATCCCCGACAGCGCCAAGGAACGCCCCATGCGCGGCACCGTCATCGCAGCCGGTCCCGGCACCGAGAAGGTCAAGATGCAGGTGAAGAAGGGCGACGTTGTCCTGTTCGCCAAATACGCCGGCACCGAGTTCAAGATGGACGGCGAGGAATGCTCCATCATGCGCCAGGACGAGATCCTGGCGGTCATCGAAAAATAATTCCTGGAAACAACCGGCGCTCATCGCCGAATCTTTCAAAAGAGGAGTGCTTAAGACATGGCCAAGACCATTCGTTTTGACGAGGCCGCCCGCGCTGGGCTCAAAATCGGCGTGGACAAGCTTGCTGATGCCGTGAAAGTGACCCTCGGCCCCAAGGGCCGCAACGTCGTCATCCAGAAGTCCTGGGGCGCGCCGACCATCACCAAGGACGGCGTCACCGTGGCCAAGGAGATCGACCTCGAGGACAAGTTCGAGAACATGGGCGCCCAGATGGTCAAGGAAGTCGCTTCCAAGACCAACGACGTGGCCGGTGACGGCACCACCACCGCCACGGTGCTGGCCCAGGTCATCTTTGGCGAGGGCATCAAGCTCGTTGCCGCAGGCCGCAACCCCATGAGCGTCAAGCGCGGCATCGACAAGGCTGTCGAGGCCGTCGTCGCCGAGCTCGACAAGGTCGCCAAGTTCACCAAGGACCGCAAGGAAATCGCCCAGATCGGCACCATCTCCGCCAACAACGACCAGACCATCGGCGACATCCTGGCCGAGGCCATGAACAAGGTCGGCAAAGAGGGCGTCATCACCGTCGAGGAAGCCAAGAGCATGGAGACCGTGCTCGACGTGGTCGAGGGCATGCAGTTCGACCGCGGCTACCTCTCCCCCTACTTCACCACCAATTCCGACAAGATGACCTGCGAGTTCGACGACGCGCTCCTGCTCATCTCCGAGAAAAAGATCAGCAACATGAAGGATCTTCTGCCCGTGCTCGAGCAGGTCGTGAAGATGAGCCGCCCGCTGATGATCATCGCCGAGGACGTGGACGGCGAAGCCCTGGCCACCCTGGTGGTCAACAAGCTGCGCGGCACCATCAAGGTCTGCGCGGTCAAGGCCCCGGGCTTTGGCGACCGCCGCAAGGCCATGCTCCAGGACATCGCTGTCCTCACCGGCGGCCAGGTCGTCAGCGATGACATCGGCCTGACCCTGGACAAGGTCCGCGCCGATTCGCTCGGCAGCGCCAAGCGCATCACCGTGGACAAGGAAAAGACCACCATCGTCGACGGCGCTGGCAAGAAGGACGACATCAAGGCCCGCATCAAGCAGATCGAGGGCGAGATCAATCTCACCACGTCGAGCTACGACAAGGAAAAGCTCCAGGAGCGCCTGGCCAAGATCGTGGGCGGCGTCGCCGTCATCAAGGTCGGCGCTGCCACCGAAGTGGAGATGAAGGAAAAGAAGGCGCGTGTTGAAGACGCGCTCAACGCCACCCGCGCGGCTGTCGAGGAAGGCATCATCCCCGGCGGCGGCACCGCCTTTGTGCGGGCCGCCAAGGTGCTCGACACCCTGAAGACCCTCGACGACGACGAGGCCGCTGGCGTGCTGGTCATCCGCCGCTCCATCGAGGAGCCCCTGCGCATGATCGCCGCCAACGCCGGTTTCGAAGGCTCCGTGGTGGTTGAGAAAGTCCGCGCCGGCAAGGGCGCTTTTGGCTTCAACGCCGGCACCGGCGTGTACGAGGACCTCTACGCCGCCGGCGTCATCGACCCCAAGAAGGTCGCCCGCGTGGCCCTGCAGAACGCCGCCTCCGTGGCCAGCCTGCTCCTGACCACCGAGTGCGCCGTGGCCGACAAGGTTGAAGAAAAAGAAGAGAAGAAATAGCTCCCGCGAGCTACCGCAAGAGCACCAAGGCCGGGCAGCAATGTCCGGCCTTTTTTCATGCTTGCGCCGGGCTAAAGTCTTCGGTCAAAGCTCCGATACATCCGGCAACAGAGCTGCCCATGTGGCGGCAATGGGCTCCGGTCGTCTAGGGAGGGGACCGGGGCCCTTTTCTTTTTCCGCCCTTGCCGCCAGCCCCAAATGTGCTAGATATGGGTCGTACAAGACATCCTCGCCAAGGAGCAGCCACATGCCATACTTCCAATGGAACGATTCATTGCTGACAGGCATCAAGACCATCGACGAACAACACAGGCAGCTGGTGGAAATGGTCAACAACCTGCATGATACCATGGAGCAGTCCGGCCAGTGCCCGACCCCGGAACTGGTCGGCCGGCTCAAGACCTACGCGGAGGAGCACTTCCACGTTGAGGAGGGCTACATGCAGGCCTTCGCCTACCCGGAGTATGCGGCGCACCTGCACGAGCACGAGGGCTTCTACGCCGCGGTAAAGAGCTGTGAGAAAGGCTGCGCGGACGGCAGCACCCACCCGGCGGAGCTTTTGGAATTCCTCAAAAGCTGGCTGACCAACCACATTCTGGACGTGGACATGAAAATGGGCCGTTTCCTGGAAGACTACCTCTAGGCCCTGCCAGGACAGCTGATGCGGCATTTCAATGCCCCGGAACTGCTGCGTACCTATTTCCGGCGCAGCTTCATGCTCACCCTCTGCATTGCTGCGCTTTTGGCCGTATCCTTGCCGCTGCTCCGCCACGCCCAGGCCATCGCCGAATACAAGCACGACTCCCTGGAGATCGCGAACAAGTTCCTCGCGCGGGAGCTCAACTTCGACGTAAGCGAGATGCTGACCCGGAAGAACGAACCGCTCATCCAGCGCATCAACGTCTTCATGGAATACAGCAACCTGGTGGAGTTCCGCATCTGGAACCGCAGCGCAACCCTGGTCTATTCCTTCACCACCCCGCAGCTCATCGGCCAAACATTTCAAGATGACCACGAGCTCATGGAGACAATGGGCACCGGCCAACCCAGCACGGAGATCGGCGCGGCCGACAAACTTGAGAACCAGGTCCTGCGCGGGCACGGGACGCTGCTGGAGATGTATGTGCCGGTGTTTTCAAGCGGCCGCATCGTGGGCGCGGTGGAACTCTACCGCAAGGTGCCGCCCCTGAACATCGCCAGCACCCAGAATCTCGTATACGCCCTGGCCGCGCTCCTGCTGCCGCTGCTCCTGCATGTCTTCTTCTACGGCCAGTTCAAGCTGGCCTCGCTCAAGCTCGTGCACTCCGGGGTCCAGCTGCAGCAGGCCTACACCTCCCTGGCCAAGACCTCGCTTGACTCCATCCGCAGCATGGTCAAGGCGCTGGAGACCAGGGACTCGGTCACCCAGGAGCATTCCGAGCAGGTGGTGGCCCTGGCGGTGCTCCTGGGGCGGCAGCTCCGGCTCTCGCCAGAGGACATGGCCCGGCTGGTCATCGGCGCGTACCTGCACGATGTGGGCAAAATCGGCGTGCCCGACAGCATCCTGCTCAAGCACGGCCCGCTGACCACAGAGGAGCGGCGCATCATGGAGACCCACGTGACCAAGGGCCGGGAGATCGTGCAGGAGGTCGAGTTCTTGTGCCTGGGCGTGGACGTGGTGCAGTACCACCACGAGCGCTGGGACGGCACAGGCTACGCCCAGGGCCTTGCGGGCGAGGCCATCCCCGTGACGGCGCGCATCTTCGCCCTGGTGGACGTGTTCGATGCCCTCATGAGCAAGCGCCCGTACAAGGAGGCCTTCAGCTTCAAGGAGTCCCGCGACATCATCCGCCAGGGCAGCGGTTCGCACTTCGATCCCAAGGTGGCGGAAGCCTTCCTGGCCCTTGGCGAACGCGAACTGATAGAACTGCGCAGCGAGGTCCAGCGCCAGGGCATCCACAACCTTGTGCGCGAGGCCACCAGCGCCATCTTCGACACCCCCATCGGCTCCAGCATCCTGGGCTCGTGCAGGTTGAAGGACCTCTAAGACAGCCAGGCCCCAGGCCCGGCACGACAACAGCGCCCGGCCTGAGGCCGGAAGGAGGACATATGCCGCTCATGGAACGCGCCGACCTCAAGCTCGCCGACCAGTACCGCTGGACCGCGCTGCCGGACGACGACCCGAAGCTCACCGGGGAGCCCGACAGCACGCTGTTCAACCGCAAGGAGGGCTTTGAAGTCCTGGCGCTCATCAACCGGTTCATGGCCAAGTACAAGTTCCGGCAAAAGACCTCCGGCCAGAAGGTCGAGCGGCTCATAGCCAAGCATATGCCCATCGCGCTCAAGACCCAGCGGCTGGTGGAGGACTGGCTCGTGGCCAACTGGGAAGAGTACGACTAGGCGACGGGCGAGGGATCGCGTGCTGGTGCTCAAACACCTGAGCAAGGGCGAAGTGACGCAGAAAGAACTGGCAGGTCGGCTACGGGGGTGAGAGAGGCAAGAGCGAAGGGGCTCCGCCCCTTGACCCCGGTCAAGAGGAGAAATGTAACACCCAGCGTCAGAGCCCCTGCCCCGTTGAGTGTCTTCAAGTAAATTGCAATGTATTCCATGTAATAGTTAATTATTTAAGCCGGCACAGCAAGACGATTACTTTTTCGAGACAATTGTAGTGCTGATTTGTTGGGCGAAGGGGCCTCTCACTCCAAAGCGAACCGTATCGGTACCAAGAGCCAAGCCGGCACGGGTTCCCCCAGGCGTACCCCCGGCTTAAAGCGCCACTTTCGCACGGCTTCGACGGCCTGCGCCTCGAAGACACCGACCGGCTCGGCGGACTGGACGAGCACGTCGCGCACGCTCCCAACCGCATCGACATGGACCCGCAGGAGCACTCGTCCTGTGATGCCTCGCCTGCGGGCCTCCGCAGGATAGGTCGGCTTTACGCGCTTCACGGCCTCGGGCATGCGGTCCACCGCCACGCCGCCCTGGCCCGCACCTGTGCCCGAAGACCGTCCATCACCTGCACTTGTTCCACCTCCAGTTCCCGGTTCACCAACCGCGCCTCCTGCATTGCTTTCTGGCGTAACGGCGGCGAGCGTCGCGCGCGGATCCGTTTGGTCGGCTTCAAGAGCGCGCGGGGCGAGGTCAGGCCGGGCCGTCGGCTGTAGCGAAGACGTTGATGTGACCACCTTGGCTCCCTGTCGAGAGTGTTGTGTGACAGAGGAGTTGCTTCCGCCACGCGCTCCGGGTCTTTCTCCGAGGTCCACCTCCATGAGCGGCGAAGGCAATGGCGAAGGTATAGCGGGAAGTGTCGCCGCAAGGGCGCAGCACAGCAGCAGATGCAACCCTGCGGAAATGAACAAGCCCATGCCGCGACCACTTGAAAACCAGCGATTGCTGACAGGCGGCACTTCCGTAGACCGGCCGGGCATGGCTCATTCTTGCAAGGGGTTGACGTCACGCGGAAATGGCAGGAGCGCGCCCGGGCCGGCGCTGGATGGACAGCGCTCGAAGCCGCAGCCGTACACGGGTTCAAGTCGCTCCGGCGCGAACACCATCGAGGGTTTGCCCTGGCAGGCGACCCGCCCTCCATGCAGCAGCGTGGCCTCGTCAGCGTAGCGGGCGGCGAGGTTCAAGTCGTGCGAGACCATGACCGTGCAGACCGCTTGCGCGCTGCGCAGCCCGGCCAGCAGCTCCATGACCTGGAGGCCGTGCGCCGGGTCCAGGCTGGCGGTGGGCTCGTCCAGGAGCAGGATGGTTGGCTCCTGGCACAGTGCCTTGGCGATGAACGCGCGCTGCATCTCCCCTCCGCTCAGATGCTCCAGCCGGGCGTCCCCCAGGTGGGCGACACGCGCGAGGTCCAGGGCGCGGTCCACGGCCTCCCGGTCGGCGCGGGTTTCCAGACCCAGCAGGCCCTGGTGCGCGGTGCGTCCGAGGAGCACGAGTTCGCGTACCGTGAGCGGCAATGGCCCTGGCAGGCTCTGCGGCAGATAGGCCATGGTTCGTGCCCGCTGGAGGTGGGAATACGCGAAGAGAGGGCGCCCGAGGATTTTCACGGTTCCCGCGCTCGGCCGCAGGATGCCGGCCAGCAGGCGCAGGAGCGTGGTCTTGCCGGAACCGTTGGGGCCGACGATGGCATGGATGACGCCCTGCCGCGCAGTAAGGCCGACGCCCTTCAAGACGGCCGTGCTGCCGCGAGTGAAATCCAGGCCGCGCGCCTCCACGGCGTAGGCGGCGTTCATGACCGCCTCCCGGCCAGCAGGGCCACGAAGGCAGGCGCGCCGAGCAGGGCCGTCACCACGCCCACCGGCAGTTCGCCCGAGGCGGGCAGCGCGCGGGCCAGCGCGTCGCACAGGGCCAGGTACGCCCCGCCGCCGAGCACGCAGGCCGGGACCAGCAGGCGGTGGTCCGCACCGATGAGGCGGCGCAGGGCGTGCGGCGTCACCAGCCCGATGAAGCCAAGCGGGCCGCAAACGGCCACCGTGGCGCTGACCATGACGGTGGTGGACCAGAGCAGGGCATTGCGCACGGCCCCCACCGGCAGGCCCATGGTGGATGCGGTCTCCTCGCCCAGTTGGAGCACGTTCATGCCATGCGCCAAGACCAGGACCACGGCCAGGCAGGGCAGCACGGCGCAGGCCAGGAGCAGCGCGTCTGCGGGCGCGTGGGAGCCCAGGTCGCCCATGAGCCAGAACACCACCGAGGCGATAAGATGGTGGGGCGACAGGGACACGAGAAAGAGAATCACCGCGCCGCAGAAGGCGTTGACCATCACTCCGGCGAGCAGCAGCGTGTCCCGCCCCGAGGTGCGCAGAGAGCGCCCCAAGGCCAGGACTATGGTCAGCGTGGCCAGCCCCCCGGCGAAAGCCGCAGGCAGCCGCAGGGCCAGGCTCCCCAGGCCGAGCACCAGCGCGGCGATGGTGCCGATGGCCGCCCCGCCAGACACCCCCATGATGTACGGCTCGGCCAGGGGATTGCGCAGCAGGGCCTGGAACACGAGCCCGCCAGCGGAAAGGCTGGCCCCGGCGGCGAGCGCCAGCAGCAGGCGCGGCAGGCGCAGGGAGCGCACCAGCGCCTGGGTCATGGGATCGGCGCCGCCCCAGAGCGCATGCAGGACATCCGTCGGGTGAAGCGTCGTGGAGCCCAGACATAGGGCCGCCAGGCAGCAGAGCGCCAGCGCCGGGACGAGAACCGCAAGAATTGCGGCAAGGCGACATGAAAGGCTGCGGGACAGGAGAAGGCTCATGGCCGGTACGTTCCGAAAATCTCAGGGTGGATGATGCGCGCCAGGGCTTCCAAGGCCTCCGCCAGGCGCGGGCCGGGCCGGGCGAAGAGCGCCGGGTCTACTGTGTACAGGCGGCGCTGGCGCACGGCTGGGATGCGCTGGTCGGCTGGCCAGCCTGCCATGCCTTGGTCTTGGCCCAGCATGTCGAAGGCCACCACCACGTCCGGGGCCATGGCCAGCACCTGCTCGGCGGAGAGTTGCGGATAGGCTGGCTCCGCCGGGCCGGCGTTGTCGCCCCCGGCCAGGGCGACGAGTTGGCCAAGCAGACTTTGCGGACCGGCGGCCATGATGTGCGGACCGCTCACCTGGAACAGCACGCGGGGGCGGCGCTGGGCCTGGGCGGCGCGCCTGCGCACGGCCTCCATGCGTTCCCGTAGCTCTCCAACCAATGCCTCGGCCTTGGCCTGCCGCCCCACGGTGCGGCCGACCATGAGCATGGAGCCCAGCAGCTCCTCAAGGTTTCCGGTGGCCATGAGCACCACGGGAATGCCGAGTTCGCCAAGCCGGGCCAGGGTCTGGGGCGGCGTTCCGTCCTGCACCGCGATGCAGAGGTCCGGGCGCAGGGTCAGGACGCGTTCCAGGTCCGGCCGGGCGTACGACCCGACTCGTGGCAGGCTGCGCGCCTCGGCCGGTTCATCGCTGTGCTCCGCCGTGCCCACCACAAGCCCGCCCGCGTCCAAGGCAAAGAGCAGCTCCGCGGCGCTGGGTGCGAGGCAGACCACGCGTCTGGGAGGTGTGCCGGAGGCCGGACGACCCTGGCCCGCATCGGACGAGCAGGCGGCCAGCAGCAGGGCCATGAGGAGCACGAGGATGTTTTTCACGCCCACGGCCCCTGCTTGGCGTACCATTCCAGCGATGCGGCCAGGGCCTGCATGACCGCCCGGGCGGTCAGCTCACCCGCGAGCACGTGCTTGCCGCAGTACGCCGCCTCGCGTCCGCCCAGGGCCACCACGGCCACGGCGTCAGTACCGGTGCCCGTGGCCGGCAAGCCCGTGGTCCGGCTGGTTATGCCCAAGTCCTGCATCACAGCCGCCTTGGCCTCGGTGATGGTGATCACCGCCTCCACCAGCGCAGCCGGAGGCAGGCTCGCGCCCAGGGCCACGATGATGTTGATGGTGCCCGGCGCCGGCGCGGCCTCCGGGAAGTCGCGGCAATCGGCAGGGTCTCCGGCGCGGCGGGTGTTGGAAAGCCCGGCGGTGACGGCGGCCAGCACGGCCAAACCGTTCTCCTCAAGCCTCGCCGTGCGCAGGGACTTCATGGACGCCGCAGTCATCATGCCCGCCACTGGCCCAGCCCAGCCCTGGGCCGCGCAATACTCCAGCAGGGTCGACTCGGGCACCGGGAAACGCAGGCTTTCGCCCGCGAGGTTGGCGTCCACGCGCAGGTTGAGCACGTGTCGCGCCAGGCCGAAGCCGCCGCCGAGCACGCAGGAGCCCAGCACCGAGCAGGGGCGTCCCAGGTCCAGGTGCAGGTGCTCGTCCGTGGCGTCCAGTCGGATTCGATCCATGGAAATGCTCCGGCGGGGGCCGAAAGTCCGGCCCCCGTGTGTTGGTTTGGCTAGAAGCTCCACTCCACGCCGCTGTAGAAGTTGCGCGTGGGCATGACGTAGTAGGACGTGTTGCCGAAGGCCATGGTGGTGTAGCAGGTGTCGAAGAGGTTGTTCACCCCGGCGTAGACCTTGAACGTGTCGATGCTCCAGGTCAGCTTGGTGTCCACCACGGTGTAGGACCAGATGGGCGGCAGGGTGTTCGCCGCATTGACCTGCTTGGAACTGACGTAGGTGCCGCTGACGTTGAGCAAGAGCGAGGGCAGGATGTCCCAGTCCGCGCCGAGCTTGGCCGTGTGCTTGGGCACCAGCGGCACAGTGGTCCCGGTCTGGTCGAACTTGGCCTCCACGTAAGCGTAGTTGGCCTTGAGCCCCAGCACCTTGAAGGGGCGGTAGCGCAGTTCGGCCTCGACGCCCTTGCGGATGACATCGTTTTCGTAGTTCGAGTTCAGGCCCCAGGCCCCCTTGCTGCCGTCGTACCAGATCTCGTCGCTGGTGACGGAGCGGAAGACGGAGAGGTTGCCCTCCAGATTGTCCAACAGGCCAGCGCGCACCCCGGTTTCCAGACTGCGGCTCGTCTGCGGCTTGAGGGTTCCTGTCTGGAAGTTCAACTCGTCCACGGTGGGTGTGCGGAAGGTGCTGGCGTAGCTGGCGTACAAGCTGGCCCTCTTGGTCAGGTCGTAGACCAGACCCAACTCGTAGGCATTGTTGTTCCAGGTGTTGTCCGGGATGTCCTGGCCGTGGGCGTTATAGCGGTTGTAGCGGTAGCCCAGCTGCAAGGTGAGGTCCTGCACCAGGGTGATGGCGTCGTGGGCGAAGCCGCCAGCGCTCCAGACGTCGCTTGTGTTGCGGTTCGCCGCAATGGAACCCGAGGTGTAGTGCGAGGTCCAGCCGTCGCCGCCCAGGCGTAGCGTGTTCTTCATGCCGAAGAGGTCGAAGCCTGCGGTGTAGGTGAGGTCAGAGTTGGCGGTTTCGTCGTTGATTTTGTATTTGGTCGTGCCATAGGCGTAGGGGTTCTCACGCGTGCGGTAGCCCAGGTGGTAGTCCAGGCTGCCCAGCGCGTCGAGGTCGAGCTTGGCCCCGGCTTGGATGCGACCGTCGGTGGTCTGGCCCCAGTCGTTGGGGCTGCTGGTCATGCGCCTGGCGTCGCGCGAGAGCGCGGCCGCGCGTGAGACGCCTCCGGGCTGGCCGTAGCGGTCCTCGTGGTAGGCGCTGGAAAGTGAGAGCGTGAGCGCCTTGTTCGCCTCCCAGCCCACGCTGCCCAGGGCATCCTGCTGCCAGAGCGCGCCGTTGGCGCGGTAGCCTGTGGTGTCGCTGGTGGACGCCGCCACGCTGCCGAACACTGAGCCATCCCGCCCGCGCACAGCTGCATTGTACTTGGTGGAATCAAAGGAGCCGTAGCCCGCGCCCACGCTGCCAGAGAACCCGTTCACGGCGTCGCCCTTGCGGGTGATGATGTTGATGACGCCACCCACGGCCCGGTCGCCGTAGATGACGCCGCCCGGACCGCGCACGATCTCGATGCGCTCCACCTCACTCAAGGGCACCGTGTTCAGCGGGGCGGCGGCCATGTCCACCGGGGTGATGCGCTGGCCGTCCACCATGACCAGCACGTTCTGGGCGGCGAGGTTGCCCTGGCCGCGCAGGTCCACCAGCGAGTTGCGGTCCGTGCCGAAGTAGTTCTGCTGGCTTACGCCCACCTGGCGGGCGAGCAGATCCGTGATGCTGTTGCCGCCGGAGCGCTCGATTTCCTCACGGGTGATGACCGTGACGTTGCGCGGCACCTGCCGGATTGGCTCCTGGGCGCGGCTGGCCGAGACCACCACCTCGTCCATGACGTAGCCGGGCGAAGTGGAGTTGGCTTGACCGCCGGAGTCATCTTTGGCCAGGGCCGCAAGGGGGGAGATGGTCAATAGGAGCAGAGCACAAAGGAAAATACGCACAAAAAAACCTCCTGCTTCAAGAATTGAAGTGGAGGCTTCGAGGAGGGAAATGGGCGCAAGCAAACGCGACAGGCGAAAGCATACCTACCCCGGCTTATACCTCGAAGCCGTAGCACAAGCTATCAGGCAGGTCTCCCGGCTTGAGGATCGTCCTACTTGCCGCACCTTCCCAGCCCTTCACAGAGCCAGTGGCATTTGCGGCGTTCGTCCCCTCTCACGGTTGCGGGTCAGCGTCGGTCTTGCACCGAACTTCCCTTTTCACGTCCAGCGATGGACGACCTGAAAGCAACAACACTGAACCTCTTTTGGGCACAGTCAAATTTGCTTGCCCGGTTGGGCGGTTGCTGTCAAGGACGGTGCCATACGCGGTGGACTCAAGAAAATTTCTAGGAAATTTTCCTGCTGCGAGCAGCAGTGTGTTCTTCTGCAATTACGGCAGGTTGACGGGGGACGGCTCTAGCTCGCGGCATATATGGCCCAATAATATCAATGGGCTACCCTTGGCGCAAGGATTTGACTTTGTGAGCCGTCAGCCTCATAGCTCTACGTGAGCTGGTGCCCGGTTTCGACCGGGTGAAAAGGGAATCTGGTGCAAGCCCAGAACTGCCCCGCAGCGGTGAACGGGAACGAGCCCCCACAACGAGACACTGGCGTGAGCCGGGAAGTCCGGGGGCGAGGAAGGCGGCGAATGCCGCAAATGCCCGCAAGTCCGAAGACCTGCCTGCTCCCGCCAGGGCCATGTGTCCCGGCGGTGTGACGCGTGCGCCTCGTGGGAGGGCGATGCGGCAGTTCTGACGGGCGTGCTCCCTTCAACTGCTGGTTTCGGCCCCCGCGTCATCGAAACCCAATGCAGCCGGAGACCGCCATGCCCCAGGCAGCCCAGCACCTTGCCGAACCTGTTCCCGCAGAATCCATCCCCAGCGCCCCAGTCGCCATTTTGACCCCCCTGCGGCCCATTGCGCCGCCTGCCCAGGTGCGCAAGCGCAGCGGCGAAACCATCGTCTTTGACGCGGGCAAGATCCGCTCGGCCATCCAGCGCGCTGGCGCCGCCACAGGCGAGTTCGACGGCGACGAGGCGCGGCTCATCACGGCGCAGGTGGTCAAGGTGTTGTCCCACCGCTTCGGCGGGCGCCTGCCGGACATCGAGAACATTCAGGACGCGGTGGAGCAGGCCCTCATCTCGGCCAACCACTTCAAGACCATGCGCGCCTACAGCGTGTACCGCGAGCAGCGCGCCAAGCTGCGCCAAGATAGGAAAACCGTGGTGGACGTGGCCGCCAGCGTCAACGAGTACCTGGACAGGCAAGACTGGCGCGTGAACGCCAACGCCAACCAGGGCTATTCCCTCGGTGGGCTCATCCTGAACGTCTCCGGCAAGGTGACGGCCAACTACTGGCTGAACCACGTCTACCCGCCCGAGGTGGGCCGGGCGCACCGCGAGGGCGATCTGCACGTCCACGACCTGGATATGCTTTCCGGTTACTGCGCGGGCTGGTCCCTGCGCATGCTGCTCACCGAGGGCCTGAACGGCGTGCCCGGCAAGGTGGAGGCCAAGCCGCCAAAGCACCTGTCCAGCGCCGTGGGCCAGATCGTGAACTTCCTGGGCACGCTGCAGAACGAATGGGCTGGCGCCCAGGCCTTCAGCTCGTTTGACACCTACATGGCCCCCTTCCTGCGCAAGGACAAGCTCGGCTACGGCGAGGTGCGCCAGTGCATCCAGGAGCTCATCTACAACCTGAACGTGCCCTCGCGCTGGGGCACCCAGACTCCCTTCACCAACCTGACCTTCGACTGGACCTGCCCGGAGGACCTGCGCGGCCAGCACCCGGTCATCGGGGGCGAGGAGATGGCCTTCACCTACGGCGAGTTGCAGGCCGAGATGGACATGATCAACCGGGCCTACATCGAGGTCATGACCACAGGCGACGCCAAGGGCCGGGTGTTCACCTTCCCCATCCCCACCTACAACATCACCAAGGACTTTCCCTGGGACGGCCCCAACGTGGACCTGCTCTTCGAGATGACAGCCAAGTACGGCCTGCCGTACTTCCAGAACTTCCTGAACTCGGACTTGACCCCGAACATGGTGCGCTCCATGTGCTGCCGCTTGCAGCTGGACCTGCGCGAGCTGCTCAAGCGCGGCAACGGGCTGTTCGGCAGCGCGGAGCAGACCGGGTCGCTGGGCGTGGTCACCATCAACTGCGCCCGCCTGGGCTACCTGGCCAAGGGCGACGAGCGCGACCTCTTGGCCCGGCTGGACGCCCTGCTGGAAATCTCGCGCACCAGCCTGGAGATCAAGCGCAAGGAAATCCAGGCGCGCATGGACGGCGGGCTGTTCCCCTACACCAAGCGCTACCTGGGCTCGTTGCGCAACCATTTCAGCACCATCGGCGTCAACGGCATCAATGAGATGCTCCGCAACTTCACAGGCGGGGCCGAGGACGTGACCACCGAGGCCGGGTATGCCCTGGCCGTGCGCTTTCTGGACCATGTGCGCGCGCGCATGACCGCCTACCAGGAGGAGACCGGGCACCTGTACAACCTGGAGGCCACCCCGGCAGAGGGCACCACCTACCGCTTCGCCAAGGAGGACCGCAAGCGCTTCCCGGACATCCTCCAGGCCGGCACCGACGAGCAGCCCTATTACACCAATTCCAGCCAGTTGCCCGTGGGCTTCACCGACGACCCCTTCGAAGCCCTCTCCCGGCAGGAGGAGCTCCAGCGCAAGTACACTGGCGGCACGGTGCTGCACCTGTACATGGGCGAGCGCGTGTCCGACGCCCGGGCCTGCCGCGAGCTGGTGCGCCGGGCGCTGACCCGCTTCGCCCTGCCCTACATCACCATCACGCCCACCTTCTCCGTGTGCCCGTCCCACGGCTACCTGGAGGGCGAACACAAGAGCTGCCCAACCTGCGCAGGCGAAGGCCGCGAGCAGGACTGCGAGATCTGGACTCGCGTCATGGGCTACTACCGCCCGCGCTCGGCCTTCAACATCGGCAAGAAGGGCGAGTACGACGAGCGCCTTTGCTTCCGCGAGCCCTCGCAGGGCGGCAACGAGCTCACCGCGTGAGGCCCTTCGGGCAGACGGCAGGGGCCGCCGCCATCGTGGTGGGCGGCCTCACCCCCTTGAGCACCACGGACTGGCCGGGGAGGCTGGCGGCCACGGTGTTTTGCCAGGGCTGCGCCTGGGACTGCCCCTACTGCCACAACGCGGGGCTGCGGGCATTCGGGGCCGGGGAGAGGTTCTGGGCGGAGGTGCTGGCCTTGCTCGAAACCCGGCGGGGCCTGCTGGAGGCCGTGGTATTCTCCGGCGGCGAGCCCCTGCTCCAGCCGGGTCTGGCCGAGGCCATGCATGAGGTGCGCGACCTGGGCTTCAAGGTGGGCCTGCACACCAGCGGCATGGCCCCGGAGGCCCTGGCGCGCGTGCTGCCGCTCACGGATTGGATCGGCCTGGACGTCAAGGCCCCGCGCACGGCGTACGGGCGCATCACCGGCGTTGCGGCCTCGGCGGACGCGGCCTGGGAGAGCCTGGACCTTGTGCGCAAAAGCGGCGTGGCCTTCGAGCTGCGCACCACCTGGCACCTGGCGCTCTTGTCCGAGGCGGAGCTGCTGGAGTTGGCTGGCGAGCTCTCCGTCCTTGGGGGCGTTGAGTGGGTGCTGCAAGGCTTCCAGCCCGAGGGCTGCGAGGACTCCGCTTTGTTGGCGAGCGGGAGAGCGCATGTACCCGGAAAGCTGGAGGAAAGCCTGCGAGCGGAGCTTGGGCCGGGGGCGGAGCTGACCGTGCGGAACTAGGCGGAACGAGGCGCCACGCCCTGCGCTTGTCGCCCTGCGCGACGCGGAGCATCAGGGCCTCGCGTCATTGTCGATATGCGCCTCCTCCCTGCCAATAGGCCTTTCCCGGCGGCCTGGGAACCCTTTTCAGGTTGACTGCTCGGCTCAATCTAATTAAGCAGTAGCTTAATCAGTGAGGTCGCATGCAAGCCCTGACAGCAGCGGAACTCGTGGCGAGCGCCTTTCGCATCCTGTCCGTGGAGACGCGGGCGCGCATGGTCGCGTTGCTCAAGTCCGGGCCGCTATGCGTCGGCGGGCTTGCCAGAAAACTCGGCGTCACCCCGGCAGCCGTGTCACAGCACCTGAAGCTCATGCGGGCGGCGGGATTCGTGACCTCGGCGCGGCGCGGCTACTACGTCCACTATGAGCTGAACCCGGAGGCCTTTGAGCGCCTGCGCGGTTTGGCGGATCATTTCTTCGAGGTGCTGCCTCCGCAGAGGAACTCGCAGGGCTGCTGTTGCCAATCAACGTGCTGCCGCGAAGGCTGCCATGCTGACCGCGATGGAGGAGACGGAAATGACTGACCAAGCACAGGGAGAGCAGCCGCACCAGCCAGAGCCGCCACGCCTGCGGTCGATTTTCGCGTTGTTCTTCCGCATCGGGCTGACGGCCTTCGGCGGCCCGGCCATGATTCCGGTTATCCGCGCGGCCGTGGTGGAGCGCCTGCGCTGGTTGCGCAAGGAGGAGTTCCGGCTCGGACTCTCGCTGTGTCAGGCCATTCCCGGCGCCACGGTCATGCAACTGGCCGCCTACACGGGCCTGCAGCTGCGCGGCGTTTCCGGCGCGTTCGTGGCCTACCTCGGCTTCGCCCTTCCGGCCTTCTGCCTCGTCACCGGGCTGTCGGCGGCCTATTTCCAACTGCGCAGCGCGCCCTTTGTGGGCGCGGTGTTCGCGGGGTTGCAGGTGGTGGTGCTGGCCCTGCTGTCCCGTGCGGCCTGGGACTTCGGCAGACGCTACGCCAACTCCGCCAAAAGCCTCCTGCTCCTCGCGGGCGCGGCGGGCCTCTTTCTCTGGGGCCTGGGACCGGCGCTCATCGTGGCGGGCATGGCCGGGGTCGGGGCACTGGTGTTCAAGGACACGGCCCCGCACCCATCCGGCGGCAACCACCACATGCTTCCCTGGAGGTTTCTGGCCCAGTGCGCCGCCCTCGCAGCCGTCATCCTGCCTGCCCTGTTCCTGTTCGACCGCCCGGTCTTTGACCTTGTGCTGTCCATGTTCAAGATCGACCTGGTGGCCTTCGGCGGCGTAGGCGCATTCCCGGTGATGCAGCACGAAGTGGTCCAGGTACGCGCCTGGATGCCCGAGGCGACCTTCCTGGACGGCATCGCCCTGGGGCAGGTGACGCCCGGCCCCATCCTCATGACCGCCGCCTTCATCGGCTACTCCCTGGCGGGATTGTGGGGTGCGGCGGCGGCCACCATTGCGGTGTTCACCCCCTCGTTCCTCATGCTGGTCACCGCCGTGCCTTTCGCCCACCGCCTGCTCGCCTCCGACCGCTTCCGGGGGGCGCTCGCAGGCGCTCTGGCGACTCTGGGCGGCCTGCTCTGCGCCATGGTGGTCATGCTGGCCATGACGATTTCCTGGACCGTGGGCAAGGGGCTGCTTGGCGTGGCTGTGCTTGTCGCGCTGGCGAGGGGGATGGGCGTTCACTGGGTGGTGCTAGCGGCTGCTTTTGTTTCGCTTCTTGCATGGTGAGAGCTCTAATGATTTGGATCTGGGCAAAAAATACGATTCTCATATCTTGCCATAACTCCCCTGAGCCCGAGCGAAAGTAGTCGCTCGAGTTCAGGTTTCGGGGGCAGGCTGCGGACTCAATCCCCCTTTTTCCCAGCCAGAACCCCACATGAGGCTAGCCCGAATCGACCGCAAGAGTCCATTATCACAAGGCCCGACGCTGGCTGCGAAAGCTTGTGCCGGGCCGTATGGTCCGCCGTGGCACGGTTTCACAAATGCGCCCACACCCTGCACACGACAAAGAATTGCGTGCGGGCTATCCCAGCGCTGCTCGCGGCATTACATTTGAACCAGAAGTGATGAACCATGACCACCAAGGAGGCCATCATGAAGGGCGACCACGAGCATTCCCACGACCACGCGCACGAGCACACCCACAGCCACGAGCATCCGCACACGCACCCCGGCCAGGGCGAGCATTCCCACCCGCACGAGCACGCCCATGCCCACGGGCACAAGCATGAGCACAAGCACCCGCACGAGCACGAGCACGCGGACGGCGCGGGCCACGGGCATGACCATGCCCATGAGCACGGCCCGCATGACCACGAACACACGGAGCATGAGAAGGAAAAGCACGAGCACAAGCACTAGCCCCAACGCGTCAAAGGAAAGGGCGTCCCCCTGTGACGGGGAGGCCCGAGCGGTCATGGCGTTGCTGTTACCAGGACAGGGTCTTTGTGTTGTCCTTGAAGAGGGCAGGCCCGGTGATGTCCGGGCTGGTGAGCTTGGCCCCAGTGATGAAGTCCGCCTCGGCCACGCCGAACTTCTTGCTGCACATGGGGCAGACCAGCACGGTGCCACCCTTGGCGACGATGCCGGAGAGCATCCTCTGCTGCTCTGCGAACTGCGCGGCGTTTTTCTTGCTCGCCACCAGCACGGCCTTGTCGTTCAGGTACACAGTGAGGGGGTGGCCCCGCTCCATTTGCCCCTGGCCAAAGCTGATGGCCATGAGCGCCCGGTGCGAGTCGTCGCTGGTGAGATTGATGAACAGAGGGTCTTTGGCTCCGGCGAAGGCGGTGGACGAGAGCAGCAGCAGCGCCAGCAGGGTCAGAAACTGGATGGTCTTGCGCATGGGAACCTCCAAAGGAATTTGGCTATTCTCTAACGGGTTTGCACATCCTGCGCAAGCCTCACGGCGCAGATTCCAGCACCTCGCGCCGCAGCACATCCACTAGGTCGCGAGCGTGCAAGTCCTCAATGCGGAAATACTGCGCCCCCATTTCTGCCGCCAGGCCCTCGGCCAAACCGAAGCGGATGAGCCCGGCCTTTTCCACGTCCACCACGAGCGTTCGAATGCGCGGGTCTTCGGCGATGGTTCGGGCCGCCAGCTTCGCCTCGGCCAGCGGCTTTCCTCCCGCCAGGCTCACGTTGGCCTTGCCGTCGGAAATAAGCACCAACACTGGGAAGCTCGCCGGGTCGCGCCGCAGTTGACGCTGGAGCAGCTCGTGGCCCAGGGACAAGCCGTGCACCAGCGGGGTCTTGCCGCCCGTGGGCAGTTCCTCCAGCAGCTTGTAGGCAAGGTCCACGCTTGAGGTGGGCGGCAACAGCACGGACGCGCCCTGGCCCCGGAAGGCCACCAGTCCGACCTTGTCGCGTTTTTGGTAGGCGTCGAGCAGAAGCGAGAGCACCGCGCCCTTGGTCTCCACCATGCGTTTGCCCGCGCCCATGCTGCCGCTGGCGTCCACCACGAAGACGATGAAGTGCCCCATGCGCTTCTCGCGTACGCGCTGGCGCAGGTCCGAAGCGCGTACGAGCACGGCGATGTCCTGCGGCGAGGAGAGTTCTTGCCTACGCCGGAACTGGTGCGGGGCGGCAGCGCGCAGGGTGGCGTCCAGGGCCAGGTCCGTGGGCGCCGGGTTGTGGCGCGCCTTGACGTAGCGCCCGGACTTCTGGCTGGTGCGCGAGCGTGTGCGCCGACCAGAGCCGGTGCGCACCACGCGGTCCTTCTTGTACACGATGGGTTTCACGCGGAAGGCCGCACCCACGGGGAAGATGGTCTCCAGGGCTGCGGGGCTGCCCGTGGCCTCGGATTCGCCGTCTCCCGGCTCGTCTTCCGGCTCGTCTTTCGGCGGCGACTCCTCCATCTCGCCTTCGTCCTCGCCGGTGCGCGCGTCCTCTGGCTGCTGTTCCGCTTGTTGCGGCTCGGGCTGCTGCTCTTGTTGCTGCTCTAGCTCATGCTCGTGCTGGTGTTCGGGGTCCTCCTGCTTCTGTTCTTTTTCCTTCTCCTGCTCTGGCGGAGCGGGGGGCGGCGGCATGCGGCGGCGGTGCAGCAGCACCAGTTCGGCTGCCTCGTCCAGATCGACCGCGCGCACGTCCTCGCGTCCGGCAAGGGCGGCAAGGGTGCGGGCTGTCAGGCGCAGGGCGATGTCCGCCCGGTGTCCGGCCACGCAGGCCTCCAGGCAGAGTTCCGTGGCTTGCCGCAGAAGCGGAGCCGGGATGCGCACCTGCGGCAGTGCGCGACGGGCCTCCACGATGGCGCGCGCCATTCGGCGTTCCTCTTCAGCCCATTGCGCAGCGAAGCTGGCTGGATCGGCGTCGAAAGCCTCGCGGCGGCGCAGCACCTCCATGCGCTCGTTCAGGTCCAGCGGGGCTGCCACCTCCACGCACAGGCCGAAGCGGTCGAGCAGTTGGGGCCGCAGTTCCCCTTCCTCAGGATTCATGGTGCCGATGAGGATGAGCTGGGCCGGGTGCCGGAAGCTGATGCCCTCGCGCTCCACCACGTTCTCTCCCATGCTGGCGGCGTCGAGCAAAATGTCCACCAAGTGGTCCGAAAGCAGGTTCACCTCGTCCACGTAGAGCACGCCCCGGTGGGCGCGGGCCAAGAGGCCCGGCTCAAGCTGCTTGCGGCCTTGGCGGATGGCCGCTTCCAGATCCAGGGAACCGGACACGCGGTCCTCGGTGGCTCCAAGGGGCAGATCCACCAGCCGGGCGGGCCGCCAGTTCGTGGCGGGCGTCTCGCCCTCTGCGATGCGCGTCGCACAGGCCGGGCAGTGCGGGCCTTCAGGCGCGCAAGAAAACGGGCAGCCGCGCACCACCTCGATGTGCGGTAGGAGTGCGGCTAGGGCACGCACAGCCGTGGACTTTGCCGTGCCTTTTTGTCCTCGCGCCAGCACGCCGCCAATTGAGGGGCACACGGCGCAGGCGGTCAAAGCGCGCTTGAGCCGCTCCTGGCCCACGATGGCGCTGAACGGGTAGACCTGCGGCCTGACGGCCCGTTTATTTTGCAAGGCCCTTCTCCATGCTGCCGGCCAGGGCAGTCTTGTCCAGGCCGATGTCTTGGAAGGGCTTCTTGCGCATGCGGTGGGGCAGGGCCAGCTCGGCGGCGCGACCCACGTCCTCGCGCGTGGCGATGTCGCGCCCGTCCAGCGCGGCCAGGGTCTTGGCGGTCTTCATCATCACCAGGTCCGCCCTGTGGCCGTCCACGCCCATGTCCACGGCTATCTGGGCCACCAGGCGCAAGAGCTCGTCCGGAAAGCCCACGCGGGGCAGAAGGGCACGGGCACGCTCCACACGCTGGGCCACGGCGTGTTCCTTGTCCGCCCAGGTCTCGGCGAAGCCCGCCGGGTTTTCCTCATAGGCTGCGCGGCGCTTGACCACCTCCACGCGGTTGTCGATGTCCAGGATGCCCTCCACCTGCACGCACAGGCCGAAGCGGTCGAGCAATTGGGGCCGCAGCTCGCCTTCCTCCGGGTTCATGGTGCCCACGAGCACGAACCGCGCCGGGTGGCTGAAGCTCACCCCCTCGCGCTCCACGGTGTTGACCCCCATGGCCGCAGCGTCCAGCAGTACGTCCACGATGTGGTCGTCCAGCAGGTTCACCTCGTCCACGTAGAGGATGCCCCGGTGCGCCTCGGCCAGGATGCCCGGCTCGAAGTGCTTCTCGCCCTTCTTGATGGCGGCCTCAAGGTCCAGGGTGCCGAGAACGCGGTCCTCGGTTGCGCCCACGGGCAGGTCCACCACACGGGTGCGGCGGCGAGTGGGAACGAGCGTCCCGGCCTGGGCCTTGGCCGTACAGGCTGCACACAAATCGGTTCCATCCGGCTTGCAGGCAAAGGGGCAACCCTCGGCCACGTCGATTTCCGGCAGCAGGCTGGCCAGGGCGCGCACCGCCGTGGACTTGGCCGTGCCCTTTTCGCCGCGGATGAGCACGCCGCCGAGCTTCGGGTTCACCACGTTGAGCAGCAGGGCCTCCTTCATGAGGTCCTGGCCCACGATGGCCGAGAAGGGGTAGGCGAAGGTATGGTTCTTCAAGGTTCTCGCTCCGGTATGTTAGGCGGGCTTGGCCTTCATGGCCCGCATCATTTCCTGCCACTGCTCCACATCTTCGGGCCGCATGATGTCCACGCTGCCGCCCTGAAAGTCGCCCGTGACCTCGCCCATGTCCTCTTCGAGCCAGCCCTCCATCTCCAGGTACGACTCCTTGAGGGCTTCCAGCACCTCGGGGTCGGCCTGCCACAGGCCACGCGACTGGGCCTCCAGGAGCCTGCGGCCGATTTCCTCCAACGCCCAGGGGTTGTGCTGGCGGAAGAACTCACGGTTCTCCTCGTCCATGACAAAGGTCTTGGCGATGTCGTCGAAGATCCAGTCGTCCACCTCGCGGGTAGTGGCCTCCCAGCCGTACACGCGGCCCACGCGCTTGGCCATGTCGCCCGCGCCCTTGTAGCCGTGGCGCTTCATGCCCTCGATCCAGGCCGGGTTCAAAAGGCGCGTGCGCACCACGCGGCGTATCTCGTCGGCCAGGTCGCGCACCTGCACGCGGCCCGGCTCGCGGGTGTCGCCGTAGTAGCCCTTCACCTCGCCGCCGCCGAACTGGCGGGCCGCCGCCGTCATGCCGCCGTGGGTGCCGTAGTAGCCGCAGCAGTTGAACAGGTCGTGCTCGTCGCTCACCACCTTGTTGTAGCTCACGTCCACGGTGGAAAGCGCCGCCTCAAGCTGTCTGGGCCGCTGTTCGCCGAACACGTCTTTGCCGTAGGCGTAGGAATTCCAGTACACGAAGATGTCCGCCAGGTCGGCTTCCGTCTGCCAGGCCGAGGCGTACACGGCCAGGTTCACCCCGGCCTGGTAGGTGCCGGGCTTGGAGGAGAACAGGCGCAGTGTGGACTTGCGCCATGCGTCAACGCCGGTCTCCCCGGACTTCTCCAGGGTGGCGCGCGCGTGCTTACGCACGAAGTTGTCCTCGTCGGCCTCGTCCAGTCCGGCCACGTGGTGGATGGCCTCGTCCACGAGACCCATCTGTTCCGGGAAGCTGTCGCGCAGCAGACCGGACACCCGGATGGTCACGTCAACGCGGGGACGGCCCAGTTCTGCGATGGGGATGACCTCGAAGCCCTTCACGTGGCCGTTGCTCTTCCAAAGGGGCCGCACGCCGATGAGGTGGAAGATTTGCCCCATGCCCTCGCCGTCGGCCCACATCATGTCGTTGCACATCCAGAACATGGCCACGTTCTCGGGCACGCGGCCTTCCTCGCGCACATGCTTGTCGATGATGGCGTCGGCCAGGCGCATGCCCACCATGTGCGCGGCCCGTGTGGGAAGCCGCCTGGGGTCCAGCGAGTAGAAGTTGCGGCCCGTGGGCAGGATGTCCTCGCGCCCTCTAGTGATAATGCCCGACGGCCCCGGCTCGATATAGCGCCCCGCGCAGCCGGTGAGCAGCGCGTCGATTTCCTTGGATTCGTCCACGCGGCGTTTCATGTCCTGGATGCGCAGGAAGATGGCGGGCAGGTCGTCGGCAGAAGCTCCGCCCACGAGGCGCTCGCCCGCAAGAGCCAGCACAGCCTGGACGAAGCCCGCCTCGTCCGCGCAGGTGAGCGCCGCGCCGCAGCACTCCCGGCCCAGGCGCTCCACGTCCGCCAGCAGCTCAGAGTTGCTGACCTTCAGGCGCTGGTCCACGGCCCCCGGCTCGGCCAGCAGGGTGTCCAGATTCAACCCCAACATGCGGCAGAGGCTGCGCCGCAGGGAGCGCGGGTCGTCCGCGTCGTAGCGCAGGATGGACCAGATAAAGGCGTTCAGGCGCTCGCCCTCCGGCGCGCTGCCGAACACGTGCATGCCATCGTCGTGCTGCGTCCCGCGGATGAGGTCCAGGGACTCGTGCAGGGCCGTGGCCAGCCGGGGGAAGTCCATGTCTGCGACGCCCCTGATGCCGGACAGCAGGTTGGCCTTCTCGGCCACGTCGCGCACCAGGTGCTCCAGCATGTGGGCGCGGGTCTTGTCGGAGTCCTTGGCCTGTTCCCATTCGGCCAAGTGCCTGCCCAGCTCGTCCAGCTCTTCGTAGAGCTCTGTGTGGGTCAGCGCCGTGGTCATGTGGTCCACCAGCGCGGCGTAGCTGCGGCGCTTGGCGATGGTGCCCTCGGGCGGGTTGTCGGCGTTGTAGATGTACAGGTGCGGCACCTCGTGCAGGGCCAGGTCCGGCAGGCAGGAGGCGGACAGGCCCACGCTCTTACCCGGCAGGAACTCCATATTGCCGTGGGTGCCCACGTGGATGAGCACGTCCGCGCCGAAACCGTCTGCGCCGTCCTGTAGCCAGCGATAGGTGGCGAGATACTGATGCGGTGGCGGAATGTCCGGGTCGTGGAGAATCTTGCACACCCGGCCGTCGCAGCGCGGCCCAGCGCAGCCGCGCTTGGGCTGCACGCAGATGGCCGCATTGCCGTAGGTCACGCCGGTGATGACGATTTTGCCCTCGTGCAGCATGGCCGGGGGCACGCCGTTCACTTCCTGGCCCGGAGGCTCGCCCCAGGCCTCGGCTATGCGCGCGCGCACCTTCTCCGGGTAGTGCCGCCACCAGCCCAGGTACGTGCCCAGCGAGAGCCGGGCCAGCGCCCCGCCCTTGGCGACGATCTCGTCCACCGTTGTCCAGCGAAATTCGCTGATGGCCTTGCGGGCCATGATGGTCTCGATAAGCTCCGCGCCGCTTTCCGGCGGGTTCACGCTATAGCCTTGAGCTTTCATGGCGGCAAGAATCCGCGCCACGCTCTCCAGGCTGTCCAGCTTGGCCGCGCCGCCCACGGTGGCCTCCACCGAGGCGCAGGGGTCGTTGTGCAGGATGAAGGCGACTTTGCGCTCGCTCACGGGCTTATCCGCAAGCCGGACATAGGCCGCCACGCGGCGGGCCAGGCGCTGGCTGCGCTCCGCCACGGGCACGCGGCGCTCCAGGCTGGCCCCGGTGGCCGCGCTCTCGTACCTGCTGCCGCCGCCCAGGTAGATGGGTTCAATGACGCCCTCGAACTCCGGCATGGCCACGCTCCAGGCCACCTCGCTGCCCAGGCCCTGCGGGTCGTCCTGCCACTGCTCCACGGATTTGCTCGACGAGAACACGGGCTGGAACACCGGCACGCCCAACTCCTTCAGGGCCGCCACGCCAGAAGCGGCGGCGTCTTCCTGATTGCCTGCGCCGCTTCGTGTGTGGCCTAAGAAGAAGCTCACCAGCTTGACCACAGCGGACACCTTCGGCGCGCCCTCGGCTAGAAATACCTCGCGCAGCCAACCCAGCGCGCCCTTGTTGCCCAGAGCGTCGTCCTTGATTGTGTTAGTGAAGATGGGGATGACGCGCAGGCCCTGCTCCTCAAGGTCGCTGATGAGCAGTTCCTCCACCTCCAGAGCTTCGCCCACCCAGTAGTGGCGGCCCACCACCAGGCCCACCCAGGGGCCGCTTTCCATGAGCCGCCCGGCGCAATGCCCCTTGTACCAGCCCAGATATTCGCCCAGGCTGGCAAAGTGCCGTCTCGCCCCGCCGGATGTTGGCATGCAGGAGTGCCACAGACCTTCCCAAGGCACCGGGGCCGGGGGCGGCGCGTCCAGCTCCGTGAACTCCGGTCCGCCGAACTCCCGTGCCAAGGCCTTGAGCAAGTTCGCCACATTATGAAGGCCGCCGAAGGTCATGTAGCGATGGGCGTCTTGCACCAGCTCTGGACGGGCGGTGGAAAGACCCCAGAGCGAGGGGTCGTAACTCAGGCAGACTGTGGGCACGCTCTTGCCCGCTTCCTTCAGTCCCGCCTCCATCTCGTCCCAGAACGGCTCCGTGGCCCGGTACAGGAAGGCGGCGTCCGAGCCGCGCAGGTCGGCCATGGCCTGGGCCCGGCGCTCCGGGCTGTCCTCCAGGCTCTTGGCCGGGTACAGGCGCAGGGTGAGCCAGGGCAGGCTCTCGGCGGCCCTGGCCAGGCCCTCTGCGTGGCTGTTCCAGACGATGGCGGTGATTTTCATGGTCCGGGCCTCCCCCTCTTGGGCTGTTAGAATATCCAGGCAACGCCGGCGGTGTAGAGGCTGCCGGGGGCCTGTGTGCCGGAGGTCTCGCGTACGCGCACGTCGAACAGGTTGGACACCTCAAGCGAGAGTTCCAGCTTTGAGGCTTCAAGCGCAAAGGCTTTGGACAGCTTGGCGTCCACCACGTCATAGTTGCCGTAGACTTGGCTGTTGGCCGAGTTGTTGTAGATGCGTCCCACGCGGCGGTTCACCACGGACAGGTTGAACAGATTCGGATCGCTGAAGGCGAGGCCGATGGAAGTGGTCATGGTGGGCGTGCCGATGATGCGCTGGCCCACGTAAGTTCCGGTCATGAGCTTGGGGTCGCACTGCTGGTGGTTCAGGAAGCTGCGCCAGTGCTCCAGGAAGGTGTAGGATATCTCGCCCTCGAAGCCGCCGGTGTCCACGGTGCCGATGTTCTTCTTGTTGTAAGTGTTTGCGGCCACCAGCACGTTGTCGATGTAGTCCACCGCATGGTTCTTGTAGACCGTGAGCGATATGCGCAGGTCGTCCAGCGGGGTGATGTCCACACCGCCCTCAAGGGAGCGCATACGCTCAGGCTTGAGGTCGGTGTTGCCGTAGTAGGTGCTGGTGCCGATGCGGCTGGCGCCGTAGAGCTCGCTCAATGTGGGCGCGCGGAAGGCCTCGCCAAAGGCCGAGCGGAAGGACAGCCAATCCACGACGTTCAGCCGTGCCCCCACGCGTCCGGTGAAGGAGCGCAGCAGGGTGCGGGACATCTCGCGCCGTGTCACCGTGGGCAGTTGCTCGGCATAGCCATCGAACAGGCTGGTGTTCTCGTAGCGCACGCCCGGGGTGATAAGGAGGCGGCCGTCAAAAAGGTTCAGCTCGTCCTGCAAAAAAGCGCCCCAGACCTGGGCGTCGCCGCCGGCGGAGCCATAGTTGCTGCCCGCCATGCCATAGTTGTCGTAGCGGCGGTCGTAGCTGGTGCGCTTGAGGTCCATGCCGGTGCTCAGGGTGTTGCCCAGGCCCACGTCCATGGTGGCCTTGAGGCCGCTCTGGTAGTCGCGCTGGTAGGCCGGTGATTCGCCCGTCTTGGCCATGTTGTTGTACGGGGCGCTGCTGCTGGTGCCGTCGTAGGTGGAATACTGGTAAGCGGCGGAAGCGTAGGCCAGGACCTCGCCTCCTGTGAATTTCTTGGCGTAGCTCAGGTCCGCCTGTTTTTTGGCCATTTCGAACGCCGTGAACTCATGCATGAAATTGTACATGCCCTGGTTCAGGAAGTGCCCATGCATCATGTTCAGGGTCAGGCCGGAAGTCTTGTCGATGTCGTAGCTCACCACTCCGCGGCCCCAGTCGTTGGTGCTGCGCAGCTTGTCGGAGTTCGTGGCCCCCTGCGCCTTGTAGACGACCTGGTCGCCTGGGACCACTTGGTAGCCGTCGGTGCCGCCCATTGTTGCCGAGCCGTAAAATCCCCAGTCACCCTCCTTGCGGGAATGGGAAGCCGAGGCGCTCATGGTGTTCAGCGAGCCGTACTTGGTTTCCAACACGGTCTTGCCGTCGGCCTCGGTTGGCTTGCGGGTAAGGATGTTGATGACGCCACCCATGGCCTGTGAACCATAAAGCGCTGAGCCGGGGCCGCGCACGATCTCGATGCGCTCCACGTCGCGTGGATTGATGAAACCCCACTCGAAGTCGCCGTTCTGGCCGCCCGCCTGGGGGATGCCGTTGAGCATCACCAGGATGCGTGCGGGGTTGCTGCCCTGGCCGCGCATGATGACGCGGTTGTAAGTGCTCGACGAGAGCGGCCCACGGGCGTTGTAGACCTCGACGCCAGCGGCGTTCTTCAGGATGTCGATGGTGGTGGGGGCCACCATCTGGTCGATCTGCTCGCGGGTGATGACCGTCACCGCGTTGGGCACGGCGTCCACGCGTGACTCATGGCTGGTGGCGGTGACCAGCACCTCATCCAGACGGCCGGACTTCGGGGCCTGCTTCTGCGCGGGTTCTTCCGCAAGGGCGGGGAAGGCCAGGCAAACGGTAAGGCCAAGCATCAGTCCCAGGCCCAGGCCAAAGGCGGTAAAGGGGGCACTCCATCTCATATCTCATCTCCTCCAAAGGGATATTCGTGTTCAGGCTGTCCCGCTTGCTGCGGACATGGGGAAAAACATGGTTCCGGCACCGGCCTCGAGGCGCAGCACCTCCACGCCGTAAACCCGGCGGATGCTCTCCTCGGTGAGCGCCTCGGACGGGGGGCCGTCGGCCTCCACACGTCCGTCATGCAGCAGGATGACCCGGTGGGCGAAGCGCGCGGCCAGGTTCAGGTCGTGCACGGCCAGAATCACCCCGGTGTCGCGCTCCTCGGCCAGGCCGCACAGCACGGTCATGACTTGCAACTGGTGCTTGAGGTCCAGACTGCTCGTGGGCTCGTCCATGACCAGCAGACGGCTCTCCTGGGCCAGGGCGCGGGCCAGGGCGGCCTTCTGACGCTGGCCGCCGGAAATTTCCGAGAACTCCCGCTGCGCCAGCTCCCCCAGGCCCATGAGCGACAGGGCCTCCCAGGCCGCCTCCAGGTCTTGCGGCCTGGGCCGCCAGGACAGGTAAGGCCTGCGGCCCAAGAGCACGGCCTCGAACACGGTCATGGGCAGGCGCGGCGGCACGTGCTGCGGCACAAAGGCCAAGAGCCGGGCGCGCTCCGCAGGCGGCACGGATTCCAAGGCGCGGCCATCCAACTCCACCTGACCCTTTGGCGAAAGCGCACCGGCCAGGCAGCGCAAAAGCGTGGACTTGCCCGCGCCGTTGGGGCCGAGCACGGCCAGCACCTCGCCCGGGGCAAGGGAAAGGGACACCCCGCGCAGCACTTGCCGCTCCGGGTAGTCGTAGAAGATGTTTCGGGCAGTGAGCATCACCAGAACTCCCGTTTGCGGCGCATGAGGAGCCCGAAGAAGAAGGGCACGCCCAGGAAGGCCGTGACGATGCCGATGGGCACCATGTGCGGGGCGAAGAGCGTGCGGCCCAGGCAATCGGACACCAGCACCAGGAGCGCGCCGGACAGCGCCGAGGCCGGGAGCAGGAAGCGGTGGTCGCCGCCGACCATGAGTCGCGCCACGTGCGGCCCCACCAGGCCGATGAAGCCGATGACCCCGGTGAAGCAGATGGCCCCGGCGGTCATGAGCGCCGCCAACAGCAGGGCGGTGAGGCGCAGACGTTCCACGCGCACGCCCAGGCTGGCGGCCATCTCGTCGCCGGCGAGCAGCAGGTTCAAGTCCCAGGCGCGCAGGAAGAGCGCGGGAAGGGCAGGCAAAATCATGCCTGCGGCGATGAGAATGTCGGTCCAGGAGGCCCGCGAGAGGTTGCCGAAGCTCCAGAACACGATGGACTGGATCTGCTGCTCCGTGCCCAGGAACTGCAAAAGCGAGGTTCCGGCGGAGAACAGGAACATGATGGCCACGCCCGCGAGCACCAAGGTCTCCGGGGTGGCGCTCTTCATGCGCGCCACGCCCAGGATGAACAGCGCCGTGATGAGTGCGAAGCTGAAGGCCCCGCCCGCCACGGCCCATTTGGAAACGGCGCCGGCCAGCACAATGCCCAGCGCTGCGCCGAAGCCCGCGCCCGAAGCCACGCCCAGGGTGAAGGGCGAAGCCAGCGGGTTGCGCAGCACGGCCTGAGTCACGGCCCCGCCCACGGCCAAGCCGGAGCCCACCAAAAGCCCCATGATGACGCGCGGCACCCGAAGCTCCCAGAAGATGACCCCGTCCAGGCCCACGCGAAGCACGTCCATGATGCCGGTCGAGCTGCTGCCCACCACCAGCGAGAACAGCGCCGCAAGACTCAAAAGCGCCCCCAGCGCCGCGATGCGCGCCGAGCGCCTGCCCGTGAGCGCGCCATAGGCCTCGATGCCCGCCTTGGCCTCCGATGCCTCCACCCTACCGCTCCGGATGGACATACACGCCGCGCCAGGGCCTGCCCTGAAAGCGCTCGATGAATTCGCGATGCCAGAGGTTGGGGTCCAGGTCCGCGCAGGTGTCCGGGTGCAGCCACTTGGCCAGCCAGGCGATGCCCACCACGCTGGCCGCACCGCTGGTGACGTCCGTGGTCATGAGGAATACGCGCCCGGCCTTGCCCGCCGGGGTCTTGTTCCAGCCCGTGCGGGCGAGCAGGGCCGCGCGCTGAGCCACCATGCCCTCGGGGCCTTCGTGGGTGTAACAACCGTTCTGGGAACTCATCTTGACCACGGCTAAGGGCTGGCGCTCCAGCACCCACTCCGGCGATACCGGGGTGTTGGCGGGCTGCAGGGCCTCGGAAATGTTTCGCCCGCCCGCGAACTCCAGGCGCTCGTGCATGCCGGAGCTGTTGCCGCAGGCGGCGAAGTCGGAATAGCCCTCGATGTACACGTCCGGGCGGCTTTTGCTGGCGGCCACGCGCCGCGCCACCTCATCCATGCGCGCCTTCAGCCAGTCCAGGTACTCGCGGGCCTTGTCCTCGCGCCCGAAGATGCGCCCCAGGCCCTCCACGTCGCGCGGCAAGGCGCTGATTCGGTACAGCTCCAGCCGCAGCACCTGGATGCCTGCCGCAGCCATCTTCTCGTCAAAACCCGGGCCGGGCGAGTTCTGGTAGCACAGCACCAGGTCGGGCTTGAGCGCGGCGATGGCCTCCTCGTCGGGCGCGTTGAACTTGCCCACGTTGCGGGCGTTCACAAGCTCTGGCCAGTAGTCCGGATTCTTTGGAATCCAGTCGGAAACGCCCACGATGCGGTCCGTGACGCCCATGAGCCGCAACAGCTCGGCGGCGTTCTTGTTCAGCGTCACCACGCGCATGGGGTTGCGCTTGACCAGCACCTCGCGCCCCGTGGCGTCGGTGACACGCACCCCCTGGCCTTTGTCCACGCCTCCATCCCCCTTGCTGCAGCCGCAGAGCACCAGCAGCACAAGGAAAGAGGCGGCAAATATTCTGCTGTCCCAGCCCATTATGGTCAAATGTTTCTCAGTCTTGAGCATGCTTGCCTCCTGGGGCGCACCGTGCGGAGACATGCATACCAAAACACAATTCGTAGCACAAGACACTTTTCAAGATTAAATTCGTATGCTAGTCACGTATTCGAATTTAATAAACTAGAGAGGTTCGTGTGATAGTCCTTGATGGCATCGCCAAGAGCTACGGCCCAAGGAAAGCGCTTGCGGGTGTGGACCTGCACGTGCGCGCCGGGGAACTGTTCGCCTACCTGGGGCCAAACGGCGCGGGCAAGACCACCACCATCCGCATCCTCACTGGCCTTACCCTGCCGGATGGCGGGCGGGCGCTGGTGGGCGGCGTGGACGTGGCAGCCGAGCCGACCCAGGCCAAGGCCCTGTGCGGCGTGGTGGCCCAGGCCGTGAACCTGGACCAGGACCTGACGGTTGCGGAGAACATGGAAGTGCACGGGCGGCTGTTCTGCATGCCGAAGCAGCTGCGCCGCAGCCGCACGGCCGAGAGCCTGGAGCGCCTGGAGATGTCTGACCGCAGCGCCTCGCTGGTGCGCGAGCTTTCCGGCGGGCAGCGGCGGCGGGTGATGATCGCCCGTGCGCTGATGCACGAGCCGCGCGTGCTGTTCCTCGACGAGCCCACTGTGGGCCTGGACCCGACAATCCGCCGCAAGCTTTGGACCGTAATGAAGCGCATCAGGGAGGGCGGCACCACCATCTTTCTGACCACGCACTACATTGAGGAAGCGGAGTTTCTGGCCGACCGCGTGGCCTTTCTGCATGGCGGCGCGGTGGCGGCGCTGGGCACACCGCAGGAGCTCATGGCTGGCCTTGGGGCCTGGGCCGTGGACGCGCTCAATGGCGAGGGCATGCAGACCGACTATTTCCAACATCGAGACGAGGCCCAGGCCTTCGGCTCCGGCCTGCCGGGGCCGTTCACCCTGCGGCGCGTGAACCTGGAGGACGTGTTCCACCGGGTTACGGGGAGGAAGCTCGCATGATTCAGGGCTGGAGCGCGGTCTATTACCGCGAGGCGCTGCTCATGCGCCGCCGTGGCCTCAAGATGCTGGCCACCATGTGCGTTTCACCCCTGTTGTACCTGCTGGCCTTCGGCTGGGGTCTGGGCCAGGTGGAAGGCATGGGGGGCCACGCCGGGCTTTCCTATCTCCAGTTCCTGGTGCCGGGGCTGGCGGCCATGTCGAGCATGACCCAGGCCTGGTCCGTGGCCGGGGAAATCAACGTGGCGCGCTTCTACTGGCGCATCTTCGACGAGATCCAGAGCGCGCCCGTGGCCCCCGGCGGCTACGTGCTGGGCGAGGTGCTGGCGGGCATGACGCGGGGGCTCCTGGCCTCCGTGCTTACTGTGCTCCTGGGGGCGCTGTTCGGCGTACATCCCTGGTGTGGCCCGGTGTTCTGGCTGGCGCTCATGCTCAACAGCTTCTTCTTCGCGTCCCTGGCGGTGGGCCTGGCCATGCTCATCAAGTCCCACGCCGACCAGGCCATGCTCACCAGCTTTGTCATCACGCCCATGGCCTTCCTGGGTGGCACGTTCTTTCCCGTGGAACGCCTGCCGGACTGGGCGCAGGGGCTGCTCCTCTGCCTGCCGCTGACCCACGCTTCCCGCGCGGCCAGGGCTGCCGCCACGGGCGCGGAGCTTCCCCTCACGTCCCTTGGGCTGCTGCTTGCCGCAGGGTTTGCGGCCTTCCTGTTCGCCGTGCGCCGCGTGGCCAGGGCCAAGGATTGACCGGGGACACGGCCATGAGCGAATCGCTGACGCTTTCTCCTGCTGCGGAATCCTTCCCCGATTCCCGTCCCGCTCAGCACCCGCGCGCGCGGCTGCGTCTTCCCTTCACGGGCCGGAGCATCCGGGTGCGCAGTCTGGCCCTGGGCGTCTCTGTCACCATGCACGTGTGTTTCCTGGGAGCACTACTGTGCGCCCAACTGGCCGCGCCACTCCCGGTCCCGCAGCCTTTGGTGGAGGTGGAATTCGTGGAGGTCGCCGGACCCAAGGGAGGCGGAGGCTCGCCAAGTCCCGCTGCCCCGGCGGCGGCTTCCGCCGCCGCACCGAAAACACCGCAGGCCGTGGCCATAGCCGACCCTGCGGCGCGGCGTGTTGAGGCTCCCCCAGCCCCTTCCGTGCCGCAGGCAGCTCCCGTCACGGCGGCGGGGATGAGCGCGGGTGGCGCTTCAGGGGGAGGTTCAGGAGGCGGAACAGGCGGCGGGGTTGGCACAGGCTCCGGCCAGTCCGTAGGCAGCGGCACGGGCCAGGGCGGCGTGGCCGTGGACCGCATGCCCGTGGCGGTGAAGCGTGTGAAGCCTGTCTATCCCATGGATGCGCGGCGGCGCGGCATTTCCGGCCAGGTGACGCTGCGGCTGTACGTGGACGCCGAGGGCGGTGTGCGCGAGGTGCAGGTGCAGGCGGCGGAGCCTGTGGGGGTTTTCGAGGAGAAGGCCGTGGAGGCCGCCCGCAAGTGGAAATTTGAACCTGCCGTGTTCAAGGGGACACCTGTGGGGGTCTGGATGACCTTGCCGGTACGTTTTGCGCTCGATGGGCGGTAACAAAGGCGTGGGCCAGGAGGGGCGCTGACAATGATTCCCGAGTCCGGTTTTCTGGGCATGATTTTAGGGGCGACGCTAGGCGTCCAGATCGTTCTGGTGTTCCTGGCGCTCATGAGCATGTGGAGCTGGGCCATCATCGTCCACAAACTCATCGTTTACCGTCGGGTCAAGGGGCAGGTGGAGCGCGGCTACGAGGCGTTCAGCGACGCTGAAGACCTCGCCTGCGGCCTGCAGAGCGTCGGCCGTGAGGAGGATTCGCCGCTGGCGCGGGTGGGCCTGCTCGCCATGCAGTCTTTCCGCAAGCTGGAACTTGCTGACGTTGCGCCGGACCGCAAGCGCATGCTCGCCTCGGACACGCTCCGCCGTGTGCTGCGCAGAGGTGTCAGCGCGGAGATGAAGCACCTTTCGAGTTCCTTGTCCTTCCTGGCCACCTGCGCCAACGCCGCGCCGTTCATAGGCCTCTTCGGCACGGTGTGGGGCATCATGCACGCCTTCCACTCCATCGGCCTGTCGCAGTCCGCCGCACTGGCCACTGTAGCCCCGGGCATCTCCGAGGCGTTGGTGACAACGGCCATCGGCCTGGTTGTCGCCATCCCGGCCACCATCGCGTACAACTTCCTGCTCTCCGAGTTGGGCGAGGTGGAGACCGAGCTGGTGAATTTTGCCGGGGCCTTCCTGAACCGCGTGGAGCGCGAGGTTTCCTGGGCCTCCGGCTCGGAACGCAGCCGCTAGGGGCTGGCGCCATGGGTGCGAGCGTAGGGGGCAGGGGCCGCTACATGGCCGAAATCAACGTCACGCCCTTCGTGGACGTGATGCTGGTCTTGCTCATCATCTTCATGGTCACCGCGCCCATGCTCACCCAGGGCGTGGACGTGGACCTGCCCAAGACGCGCAGCGTGCGCACCCTGCCTGCGGGTTCGGATCACCTAGTGCTGTCCATCAAGAAGGACGGCAGCATCTTTCTCGACGAGTACGGCGTCACCTTCGACGACCTGCGACAGCACCTCACGAACCTCGTGGTGACGCAGAAGAAGCAGCTCTACCTGCGTGCGGACAAGGACGTGGCCTACGGCGTGGTGGTCAAGGTCATGGGCGAGATAAAGAGCGTGGGCATCGAGAAGCTGGGCGTGGTGGCGGAGAGCGGCGAGGAACAAAACCCGGCACAGTAGACGAACTGTAAACGATCCGTATGACCCGCAGACGGCTACTCTTTCACCAACTCCTCGGAGCCCGAGCGAAAGTCGCCGCTCCCCCTCGCCGTCGCACATACTGGTTCCACGGCGCGCCAGGCGCTGGCGTCAGGCGTAAGCGCGTCCGCGCGTGCTTGACGCCAGTGTCGCGCGTCGTACCGTGCCGCTGACGGCGAGGGGAAGCGCTCCACACCGCTTTGGCGTGCGCACCGGGCTGCGCACAATGACCGCGCACTGCGGCGCGCACTCTTCCCACCCGAGTTGACGGGCGGAGCCACCGCCGCTGTCCGGTTTTGTTGACGGGCTTGTCCTGTCAACAAAACCGGACAGGATTTCGTTCCCGCCAATTTCACCGCATCCTTCAAAAACCCTTTCCCCGGCACTTGCATTTTTTTCAGCCCAGGGCGCAGGCTACTCTGTGCCTCTGTTTTGTTTTGGGCTTCGAAGCATTGCGCTTCGTGAACGGTCGCCTGCTCGACGGGATGGCTGAAGTGCCCACCAAGGTGTTTGTGGCGACCATTGAGTCACCGCACAGGCCCAGAAACGCTCGCATAGCGCGAGCAAAACCACGGACGGTCCAATCCGGAACCACCTGCTGAAGGAGCTGCAGAGAAATTGGATCGGCGGAGTTGCTACCGTCGGCGCCGAGGACCTTCCTCGACGCACATGCCGGCAAGACCGGCGCGCGAGCCTGGCTCGCAGAAAGAGCACACTACTTAACTGAAGAAGCAAGGACAAAGCGAGCGGGAGGACGGAGGACATGGGGACGAACAGGTGGCCCAAAAATTTGCATGGGCAAGCCGAGGCGCTTCTTGGCGGCATCCGCGCCATTGGCCGCAAGAAAGGCACGGTTGACCGGCGCTTCATCCGAGGCATTGGCACCTGGGGCGTCTATCGGAGTGACATTCATCGTTTCGTGGAGTTCCTGCAGCGCGCTGGGTTGCGTGACTTGCGCCAAGCGCGCCGGGTCTCCGGCTTTGTCCGGACGTACATCGTCGGCAGAGGCCAAGCGCTTCGCGAGGCTGGCGGCTCTTTTCAGACCATCGAGCGTGAAATCTCGGCGCTCACGAAGCTCTCCCACGCGCTCGACGTCTACGCCGAACGCCACGGCGGCGAGTCGGCGGCGGATATCCGGACTGTTCTGTCTGAAGAGAAGGGGCATTGGCGCACCGAGCTTTCCCCGCGTTCCTGCGGCTACACGACTCGCGCGTATCCCGACCCGGAGGGGCTCTACGCAGCCATTCAGGACGCTGGCCTTCGGCTCCAGGCAAAGCTCATGGGGGAAACCGGCTGCAGGGCGGAAGGCGTCGGCGCTCCGGCACGCAGCAGCAACCCGTTCACAGCCACCAACCTGCTCGGCATGGGAACGGTTCCGGTCTCCGGTGAGGCCGCCGGGCGCATCGTTGTCACCGAGAAAGGAGGCAAACAGACCACACACTTCGTCCAACCGAAGATCTACCACGAGTTGGAGGAGCACATCACGAAGCATGGTCAGCTCGCCTCGTCGTACCGCACCTTTCTGCGTGCCGTCGAAGCAGCGGCGCGGGCGACTGGGCAGTACGCGCCTGGCCGTGGCACGCATGGCTTGAAGCACAGCTTCGCGCAGACGCGCATGCACGAGGCCATCGACGCGGGACTCTCATACGAAGAAGCGAAGCAGACTGTGGCGAACGAGATCGCGCACAACCGCATGGACAGCGTTGATGTGTATTTGAGGTAGCAGGTGCCAAAGCTCACGACGCATCCATCGGGCCTGCACACGGCCAAAGAGCGTACCCGCGCGCTCCGCTGGCTCGCTGGTCTCGCCGAGTCCGACCGTGAGCGCATCCTGGCCGAGGCTTTTGCCGTGTGCGCCTCGGCCATCACGCCAACTCCCTATGTCGCCTTGCTCGGTGTCATCCGCCGTTCCGGTTTCGACACGGTCCGCCGACGCGGTTTTCGTGCCGCCGGGCCGGAGCAATTCGAGGATTTTCAGCGCGTGCGCGAGTCCCGTGCCAGGAACTTGCGGGAGGAGCGGCCGTCGCCCAAACGGGACAAGGTGCTGCAGAGGTGGGCGCTTGTGCGTGAGCTCCACGGCAAAGGCCTGGGATTCCGGCTTATCGCGCGCTACTTCTCGAAGCAGCTGCGCGTCCAGGTCTCGCCGTCATACCTGCGCAAGCTGTGGGCCGAATTGGAGCCTCGTGACGATAACGGCCAGCCGCAGCCGTAACGCGCTCGGTCTGTTCTGATGCCGACGCTCGCCATTCATATTCTTCTGCTCGTGCTGTTCGGCCTGCTGGCGCTCTTCGTCAGGAGCTTCACCCTGCAGCGCGCTCTGACGACTGAACTCTCGGCGGCTCACTCTCTTGAAAGTGCCACCGTCGGCCATGCGACCCATCACACGGCGGCATGCCTGCGCATTCCGCATTATTCGCGCAAACGCTGGCGTCGGACGCCTGGCATGCAGTCTGGCTTGCCGCCGCCAACCACTCTGGCAGGCCGAGCAGGCCATTCCGCATGTTCCAATGCATGGCGAGCCGCTGGCTGCGCCGTGTGCATGGGGAACGCAAGCTCCTGCTCGTTTGCCGTAGTTTGGAGTGATGTAGTGGTTTGCCCTTCGCCTGCCCTGGAAACTACCAGCAAAATTATTTTCGAGGGTTCGGAAATCGCCAGGAATTCAAGGGACTCGAAGTCTTCGAATATAGACTGCAACCGGCTTGATTTTTGAAACATATTTCGAGAGATCATGGATCCCTTTTCACCATAATAGGAGAAGCACCATGATCCACCAGTCGTCGGCCCCAAGATTTTTGCTTACCCTCTCCCACGGCGTGGTCGTTCCCGCATTGTCCCGCCGCAACGGGGCGCCTTGCCGCACGGTGCAAACCCGATGGCTAGTGGTCGAGATCGACGCCCAGGTGCGGCTCGTCGGCTGCCGCGACCGCAAGGGGCGGGTGTTCAGGACCGCTGTGCGCGACAACCTGCGGTTGCAGGCGCGCAGCATCGCCAACGCCCGCGAGGTGCACGCCGGCGACGCACTCGTACGAGCGCTCGATGAGGCCGCCACCGCGAACTTCGACATGGAGGCCACCGGGACGCTATTCGACTTCCGGACGCTCCGGCTCGCGGACGGCATGGACAACTACAGTGCGTGGCCGCTGACCACTGGCGAAGTGGTGGCCCGATTGTCGAGCACGCACGGCATGCTCGTCCCGTCCGTGGACCCGCTCAAGCCGCCGTTTCGCCCCATCGGCTTGCTCTGGGAGAACGGCGACTTCGCGCGGAACTCATCCAGCGCCATCCTTTCGTTCGTGAACTCCGTCGGCGTGATTCTCGCCGCCGCATACCCCGACGCCTTGGCCGCGCGCTTCGTGGACCGGAACACCGCCGCCTGGACCGACTGGATGCCCGCTGCTCCTGACGAAAAAGCAAAGCGGTCCGCGATGCGCATGGAAGCCGCCTTCCCGAAACGCGAGCACATCGCGCTCACGCTGCAGCATGTCTTGCGATTCATCGACAAAAACCCCGGGAGCGAGGCTCTGTCGCTCAAGCCCGGCCCCGTTCTCGACACTGTCATCTGGAAAAACGGCGTGAGCAGGTCTGGCAAGCGCGTCAGCGCCGACCACATGTTCCTGCGCCCATTCTTCGAGCAGTTCATGGACCCGGCGCCGCCCGAGTAGACTCGGCAGTTTTCGGGGAAGGCCCTGAGGCTCCGGGGTGGCAGCGCTCCGGGGCCGTTTGTTTGTGGCGTCAGGGTGCCGCTTGCTCCTGGCGGCGCCGCAGGAGTGCTCGGACCAGGCAGTCGTCGCGCCCTCGTGCCCGTCCGGAGCGGGCTCGCCCGTTTGCCCGAGCTGCCATGTGGCGCGCCCGACGAAAGATTTTGCGACGGCCGGCTTGCCAGACGGAGTCAGCGGCCCTTGGCGGGTGCATATCCAATCCTTCTCGATGAGTTCGTAAGCCGTGCCAGTCTTCATCACGATCTTGACCGTGTGATCCGGGCTGCACGCGATGGACTCAATGACGCTCCGCATCTGCAGAGCGATGCGTGCGCGGCGCGCGTAAATCGCTTCGTCAGACATGTCGACGTATTCAGGCAGACCGGTGTCGGGTGAAAGCGCGTCAGCCCCCGAGCGCTCACGGAATTGCCTGGTGTCTTCAGCCGCCTGCCGTGCCGAAGTCGCTTCGGCGCGCGCCAAGGCCAGATCAGCCCGCAGACCGTGGCGCTTCCGCTTCAATTCGGCAAGCTGCTGCCCCAACTCCTCAAGTCCCGTGAGGTCGAGGTCATCCTTGGTGAGCAACGACACATGCATCTGGATCGAAGCGTCAGCATGGTCCAGTTGCGCTTCGAGTGTGACGATGCGGTCCACGTGCTGTTTCATGACGGCATCGTGAATGCCGACGGCGGCGACGAGGTCGAGGTCGTCCATCGTGCCGGAGAGCACGAAGTTTTCAATGTACAAGTAGTTGAAGTACCGGCGATTTGAGCAGCCATGCCCGGCGTGCGCGGAATTGCAAGTGAGGTAGTGCGCCCATGGCCTGACGCCGCCCTTTCTCGTCTTGTCTTGGGTGGCGTTGTGATAGCCCATCGTGGAGCCGCAAACCGAACAGCGTGCGAGTTTTTGGAAGAGATTCGCGAACTTTTTACCTTTGCGACCGCGCTGCCCTTTCTTGCGAAGGAACGCCATGTCTTGCACCCTTGCGAACAACGCCGGGTCAATGATTTCGGGGTAGTACCCCGTAATGACTTCCTGGCCAATACAGCCTTCTTCGGTCTTGAATTCGGCAATGTATTCGCCGACAACAGCCCGATTACACAGGAGTTTGTTCACATAGCTCTCATGCCAGACAGCCTTTCGCGTGTTCCAAGCCGGGATGCCCTCCTTGTGCAAAGTCCGAACGATGACGCCACGCCCGTAGCCCTGCACGTACATGTCGAAGATGCGACGGACGAGCTGCGCACGCTCTTCGAGCACATGAATCTTGCCGTCACGCACCTCGAGCCATCGCGGGACCTGGCTCGTCACGAGGACGCCTTCCTTCGCCAGCTTGCGCTTCGTTTGCCAGTTGGCCAGAGACCGGAAGGATTTGTGCTCCGACTCGCTGTTCGACCTCATCATGTCCGCCAGGATCGGGAAAAACGCAGCGTACGAGGCAAGGTCGAGGATCACGTTCTGTGCTGTGAGGCCGATTCTGACGCCGTTCTGGGTGATTTGAAGGAGCAGCAGTAGCGCCTGATTCACCCTGTTTCTTGTCAGTCTGTCGAGCGACTCCGCGACAAGCACCGAACCTGGCGGAATCTCGCCGTTCTCAATGCGCTGGAGGAACCGGCCAAGCTCTCCGGTCTGCGCGTTGTCGCCCCGAAAAGCCGACACGCCAATGTCCTGCATTGTTCCGGCGACAGGCAGGCTATGGGTTTCGACGAACCGCATGGCGGCGTCGTGCTGCCGGCGTTCACCGTCGCCCCACGCTTGCGCTTGCGACGAGAGTCTGATGTAGATATACGCCTGTGACGCCGGAGGAGTGGATGGGGGTGTAGTTCTCATGAGAACACCTTGCGGCTTCGTCTTTTCATGATGCCAGGATTTTTTTGGGGGTCAGGCCGTGCCTGGCGATGCCCAAAGCGACAATAGCCAGTAATTGCTGGCGAAGTTTGTTTCGCTTTGGGTAAGATAATTCTTCTGTGCTCCCCGCCAAAGGGCCTGAGGCCCTCTGGACTCCCCAGTATGCCGAAAGGGCCGGGGCAGGCTCCGCCTGCCCCGGCCCTTTCGGCGAGCGGGGTTTACCATGAGGGGGTCTGGGGGGAATCATTCCCCCCAGCGGGATCCAGGGGCGGCGCCCCTGGCCGCCGGAGGCAGCCCCTCTAAAGTTTCTCGCCCAGCGCCTTTGCCAGGCCGGGGATGGTGTAGTCCTCGGGCTGGATGTCCGGGGTGAAGCCGTAGCGCGAGAGCGTCTTGGCCGTGACGGGTCCGATGCAGGCGATCCTCACGTCCGGGTACTGGCGCAGCGTGTCGGGGCTAAGCAGCGTAAAGAAGTTCTCCACGGTGCTGGAGCTGGTGAAGGTCAGCGCCTGGATCTTGCCCTTGGCCAGCGCCTCGACGATCTCCGAGCTGTCGGCCTGGGTCAGCTTGGTCTCGTACACCGGCAGGATGCGTACATTGGCCCCGGCCTTGATCAGCTCCTCGGGCAGCACCTCGCGAGCGACCTTGGCGCGCGGGATGAGCACGTTCTTGCCCGCAATGCCCTGCTCCAGCAAACCGGTGACGATCTCCTCGGCCACGTACTTCGGCGGTACAAAGTCCGGGGTCACGCCGCGCAGCTTGAGTTCGTCGGCTGTGGCCGGGCCGATGGCCGCCACGCTGATGCCACCCAGCGCGCGCGAATCCAGGCCGATCTCGCCCAGTTGGTTCCAGAAATGCTTCACGCCGTTGACCGAGGTGAAGATGAGCCAGTCCACGGTCCCGAGGGTCAGGATGGCCTGCTCCACCTCGTCGTAGTCGTCCAGCGGCTCCACGGTGATGGTGGGAAATTCATACACGCAGGCGCCCATCTGCCTGAGCACGTCGGAAAGGTCGCTGGCCTGCTCGCGCGCGCGGGTGACCACCACGCCCTTGCCCAACAGCGGCTTCTGCTCGAACCAGTTGAGCTTGCTGGCGAGCGAGCACACGCCGCCCACGATGATGATGCTGGGCGCGGCGAACTTCCGGCGCTCGGCCTCGGCGGCGACGTTCTCAAGGGTGCTGACCATGGACTCCTGGTTGCAGCGCGTGCCCCAGCGCACCAGCGCCACCGGGGTGTCCTTGCTGCGGCCCCCGGCCATGAGGTTGCCCGCGATCATGGGCAGGTTCTTCACGCCCATGTAGAACACCAGCGTGCTGTTGCTCTTGGCGTAGACCTCCCAGTTGTGGCCGCTCTCTTCCTTGGTGGGGTCCTCGTGTCCGGTGATGAAGCACACGCTGGTGGTGTGGTCGCGGTGGGTCACCGGGATGCCCGCGTAGGCCGGGGCGGCCACGCCAGCGGTGACGCCGGGCACGACCTCAAAGGCGATGCCCTCGGCCACCAGCTCTTCGGCCTCCTCGCCGCCGCGCCCGAACACGTATGGGTCGCCGCCCTTCAGGCGGGCCACGCTCTTTCCGGCCTTGGCGTAGTCGATGATGAGCTGGTTGATCTGATCCTGGGGCAGGGTGTGGTCGCCGCCCTTCTTGCCCACATAGACGATCTCGGCGTCCTTCCGGGCGTATTTCAGAAATTCCTTGTTGGCCAGATAGTCGTAGACCACCACGTCGCAGGTTTCGATGAGGTGCTTGGCCTTGATGGTGAGCAGGCCGGGATCGCCGGGGCCTGCGCCGATGAGGTAGACGGTGGACATGGTTTATGCTCCGGGCTGGTCGCCGTATTGTTTGGTGGCTGCGGGTTCAAACAGCATGATGCGGCATTCCTGCGCGCACACGGGCTTGTGTTCCACCCCGCGCGGCACGACATAAAATTCATTGGGCCCGATGACAATATCACGGACAACGTCGCGCCCGCGCAGACGGATGGTCAGCTCGCCCTCCAGCACCCAGAACATCTCGTCCTCGTGGGCGTGCGTGTGCCAGTCGAACTCGCCCTTGAGGCGGCAGAACTTGACCTGCTGGCCGTTCAACTCCGCCACCAGGCGCGGGCTCCAGAAGGCTTCAATCTGTGCGAACTCGGCGGCAGCGTTCACTTTCTCGCGGACGAGAGCCATGGCGCGCGGGTCGGCCAGGACCACGCTGGTCTCCACCTGGCGCTCCGGGATGTTCCAGTACACGCGCAGGAGCTTTTCCTTTTCCGCATGCGCGGTCAAGGTGAAGCCGTGCTTCTGGTAGAAGCCGACAGCCCAGGTGGCCGCCGCCCAGGTGCCCATGAGCAGGGGCCGCTTGGCCAGGCCCATGAGGTGCCGCAAGAGCTTGCCGCCAATGCCCTTGCCGCGCTGATTGGTGCGCACGTAGGCGTGGCGGATGAGCGTGACATCTCCGATGCCGCCCTGCTCGGCCGGAGCCGCGTTGTCGACATCCTGAAGGCCCATGATGCCGACAAGTTCCCCGTTAACCTCAGCGCCCCAGAACTGAACGCCAGCCGCGATCTCGCTGCGCAATTCGGAAAGCGGCATGTACGGCTCGTGGTACCTGTCCGCCGGGATCACGCCCTTGTAGGCAGTGGCCGCGTCGCAGACGATGGCCGACATGAGCGGCTCCTCGTCCGGGCGGCAGGGCCGGATCGTGAAGGCATCGACAACCTGGGACATGGGTCTAGCTCTCCTCGCTCAGCGCGCTCTTGAGGCGGTCCTGCAGCTCGGCCATCTTTGCCCGCGCATCCACAAGGCCCGCGAGCTTCTCGTTCTCCGCGGCCACGATCTCCGCCGGGGCATGGTTGGCGAAACCGGGCGCGGCCAGCTTGCCCTTGAGCGCGGTGAGCTGCTTGTCCAGCTTGCCCAGCTCCTTGTCCAGGCGCGTCAGCTCCTGGCCAAAGTCCACGATGCCCTTCAGGGGCACGAAGATGCGCGAGCCCTCCACAATCGCCGTGCCGCTGGCGCGGGGTCCGGTCTTGCCCGGGCCGATGTCCACGCTCTCGATGCGCGCGAGCGACTGGATCAAGTGCACGTTCTGGGTCAGCACGGCCTGGGCGTTGTCGGTCCCCGTGCCGTCCGCCGTATCGATAATCAGCGGCAGCTTCTTGGCCGGGTCGATGGTGAGCTCCGTGCGGATGGTGCGCGTCGCCCCCACCACGCCCTGGAAGAAGGCCATGTCGCGGGCGGCCTGCGGGCTCTTGAACCGCGGCCTGCGCTCGGGGTAGGGCTGCAAGGCCAGCTCCTTATTCTCAATGCCGGGCAACACACTCCAAATCTCCTGGGTCACAAAGGGCATCACCGGATGCAGCAGGACCATGGTCTCCGACAGGACGGTCAAAAGCACCTTGCGCGTGGCGGCCTTGGCGTCCGCGTCCTCGCCGTAGAGGTCGCCCTTGGCCATCTCCACGTACCAGTCGCAGAACTCGTTCCAGATGAAGCGGTACAGGCTCTGGGCGATGTCGTTGAAGCGGTATTCGAGGGTGGCGCTCTCCACCTCGTCCTTCACTTCCTCAAGGCGGTGCAGAATCCACAAGTTGGCCAGGCCCTTGGCATCGCTCAAAGCGGCCTTGGGCGCGCCGCCGTCCTCGGGCATGTTCATGAGCGCGAAGCGGGCCGAGTTCCAGATCTTGTTCACGAAGTGGCGGTAGCCCTCGATGCGTTTCTCAGAGAGCTTGATGTCGCGGCCCATGGCGGCAAAGGCCGTGAGCGTGAAGCGCAGGGAGTCGGTGCCGTACTTGCCGATCATCTCCAGCGGGTCGATGACGTTGCCCGTGGACTTGCTCATCTTCTTGCCCTGCTCGTCGCGCACCAGGGCGTGGATGTACACGTCGTGGAAGGGCACCTGCTCCTTGAAGTGGATGCCCATCATCATCATGCGCGCCACCCAGAAGAACAGGATGTCGAAGCCCGTCACCAGCACGCTGGTGGGGTAGTAGGCTTTCAATTTGGCCGTATCATCGGGCCAGCCCAGGGTGGAAAACGGCCACAGGGCCGAGCTGAACCAGGTGTCCAGCACGTCGTCTTCCTGGGTCAGCGCGCCGCCGCACTTGGTGCAACCCGTCTTCAGGTCAGCGGGGTCTTCTGTCTGGACGATGAGTTCATTGCAGGCCTCGCAGGTCCAGGCCGGAATGCGGTGGCCCCACCAGATCTGGCGGCTGATGCACCAGTCGCGGATGTTGTCCAGCCACTCGTAGTAGGTCTTCTCCCACTGGGCCGGCACGATCTTGGTCTGGCCGGGCACGGCCTCGCGCGCGGCCTTGGCCAGGGGCGCCACCTTGACGAACCACTGCTCGCTCACATGGGGCTCGATGACGCTCTTGCAGCGGTAGCACTCACCCACGCTGTGGTCGTGCTCGGCAATGCTGACCAGCAGGCCCAGGGCCTCCAGGTCCTCCACCACCTTGTCGCGGCAGGCGTTCAGGCCCATGCCCTGGTAGGCCTCGGGCGCGTTCTCGTTCATCAGGCCCTTGTCGTCGATGACGGCAAGGACCGGCAGGTTGTGCGTGCGCGCCAGCGCCCAGTCGTTCATGTCGTGCGCCGGGGTGATCTTGAGCGCGCCGGTGCCGAACTCTTGATCCACGTAGGCGTCGGCGATGACCGGAATCTGTTTGCCCACCAGCGGCAGGGTGACCATCTTGCCCACGGCCTGGGCGTAGCGCTCGTCGTCCGGGTGCACGGCCACGGCCACGTCGCCCAGCATGGTCTCGGGCCTCGTGGTGGCGACAATCAAATCACCGGAGCCATCGGCCAGCGGGTACCTGATCTGGTAGAGCTTGCCCTTCCTGGGGGCGTGCTCCACCTCGTCGTCGGCCAGCGCCGTGTGGCAGCGGTTGCACCAGTTGACGATGTAGTTGCCCTTGTAGATGAGCCCCTCGCCGTACAGGCGCACGAAGACCTCGCGCACGGCCCTGGACAGGCCCTCGTCCAGGGTGAAGCGCTCGCTGCTCCAATCCACGGACGCGCCCATGCGCCGGATCTGGTTCAGGATGCGGTCGCCGTATTCCTTCTTCCACTCCCACACGCGCTCGATGAACTTCTCGCGGCCCAGGTCGTCGCGCTTCTTGCCCTCTTTTTTCAGCTGGCGCTCCACGACGTTCTGGGTGGCGATGCCCGCGTGGTCGGTGCCCGGCACCCAGAGCACGCTCTTGCCCTGCTGGCGCATGAAGCGGCAAAGGATGTCCTGCAGGGTCAGGTTCAGCGCATGGCCCATGTGCAGCGCACCGGTGACGTTGGGCGGCGGGATGACGATGGAATAGGGCTGCTTGCCGCCGGAAAGGACGTCCTGGGGGTCCGGGGAGAAGGTCTTGTTGTCTTCCCAGTGCTTGCCCCAGCGGGCTTCCACGTCGGCGGGCTCGTAGCCCTTGGGCAGGATCGCGTCTGATTTCGGCTCGGACATGTGGTCAATCTCCTTGCAATGCAGGGGTCGCGCGGCCTGTTACGCCTCCACCCCAATGAAACCCCGAAGGGGGGTTGCCAAGGAGGGCCGGGCGTGGCTAGGGTGCCCGGAAACCTTGGGGGAACGGAGCATGGCGCGCGTTTTCGTCTTGTGGGATGAATCGCACCTGTGGGGGGTGCTGGTGCTGCGGGCCTTGCGCGCGCTTGGGCTCCCCCACGTGATTTTACGCGCACATGACATAGCCGAGGGAGCGCTCGCTGGCAAGTCCACGGCTTCCGCCCCCTTCGCCCCCTTCGGGGGATTCATGGGGGGCGGTGCCGACTCCAGCGAATCCGACACCCCCGCCGAGCTCGACACCCCCGCTCTGCTCATAGTCCCCGGCGGCTGGGCGCGGGGCCGGGCCGAGCGCCTGGGCGCGCGCGGCATGCAGGCCATCCGCGACTTCGTGGCCGCTGGCGGCTCGTACCTGGGCTTCTGCGGCGGTGCGGGCCTGGCCCTCACATCCCCCAAAGGGCCGCGCGCGGGCGACTCGCTCGGCCTGTGCCCCTGGGGGCGCATGGGCTTTGCCGGGCGGCTGCAACATTTCCTCTCCGGCCACGTGCGCCTGAGCCTCGACCAGGCGCAGCCGCTGGCCTTGCCGGGCGCCCCGGAGATCTTGGCCCCGGTCTGGTGGCCCGCGCAGTTCGCGCCGCCGCCCAAAGGGCAGCACGACGACGTCCGGGTGCTGGCGCGCTACGCTGGCCTGGGCCAGGACTTCTGGGTGGCGGACCTGAACCTGGCGCTGTTGCCCGAGGAGACCTTGAGCGACTGGGAGAACCTCTACGGCCTGCAGATCCGCCCGGACTTCCTCCAGGGCCGCCCGGCGGTCATCTCCGGAACGTACGGCCAGGGCCGCTATGTGCTCTCCTACCCGCACCTGGAGACGCCGGATTCGCCTGCGGCCAACGCCTGGCTTGCGCATTTGCTGCGGGAACTCGGCAGTGTGGACTGCCCAAACGCCACCATCCCGCCCTGGCACGTGGGCACGCCTTCTGTCGGCGCTGCGCAGCACTGGGAAGACCCGGCGCTGCTGGCGGCCAAAGCGGCTGTGGAACGCGCCATCGCCGTGGGCGAGAGCCACCTGCTCTTGTTCTGGCGCAGCCCGTGGCTTCTGGGCTGGCGGCGCGGGCTGCCGGGGCCGGGCATCAACAGCGTGTACGCGCTGATCTGCGAGGCGCTGTCCGCCGCGCCGCCAGCCGCAGGCAGCCCTGCCCTGGCCTATTGGGCCGGGCATGGCGCGGAGTTCGCGCGGCTGGCCGAGCTGTTCTGCTCCGGACTGTCCGGGCTGCTTTTGGCCGAGCGGCTGGACATGACCGTGCGCACCACCGAGGCTGACCAGGCCTTCACCTTCAGCCTGCGCGAGACACGCCGCGCGCTCTTCGGCACCGCCCCGGCCATGGGCGGGCTGTGCGGGGAGTTGTTGGGGATGTTGGAGGAATTGTGCGGGGGGCTGTGGGGGGAGGGGAGGAAATGAAAATTCCACTGGGAATCGATGACAAAGATAAACAACAAGTTTTCCTAGACTATCTTAATGCTGTAATACGCGAGAAGGCTCAGAGTACTCAAGGTACTGCTGGCGTTCGCGACGATGGCATTTTTGAGGCAACCACAAAAGGGATATTTGATATTGAAGGCAACCTCACTTCTGCCAAGGTAAGCGTCGTACACTCTTCCTCAGGCACACTTGATTATGTCGAGATAGAAACAGAGGACGAGGAAGACTCCGGCACAATTATCAGCACGTTGAGCAAACTAGTCACCGAAGTCCTCGTAGCCACACTACGCGCAAAACGTAAGCAATTCTATCAAAGCGTTTCATTTTGTTACACCGGGCCTCATCTTGGAGGAGAATACTGGCTACCGACTTTTCGATTCGCACCATCCATACCGCAGGATGAAGGACCGGACATGATTAATGTTGAGCGTTATGTCCAGTTTGACATGACAATCAATGCAATTGATAGGATGGATGCGATCCGCTTAGCCCAGGCCGCTGCTTCTCGACATGCGGCACGGTTGTCCCTACTCATGGATGTCGGGCTATATGCTCCTAAACATCAGTTTCTTTGGGTACTGCCAAGCAACACTGACCCGTCTGAAATAAAATCCGTCAGATTGCAAACAGGCTTAATCGGACATACACAGCCGCGCTCCCAAATGCCAAAGAAGGGTGAATTATGCGCACTGGGTGAGTATCATGGTCTATTGTCAGATAGATTTCACCGGTTAGGAACCCTGCAAAGCCCACCTAAGGAAACAAAAAAGATATTGAACTATTTTAACAAAGCACCAGCAAGTATGGTGGAGTGTTTTGATAGCTGTGCGAGACTGTACCAAGTTGCATTAGTTGTAGGTGCTCAATATCCATCTCTCGGGCTAGCATATCGCGTTGCAGCAGTTGAATCGTTAAGTTACTCTGAAAGCGCATGTAATGGGTTTAGTAATTTCGTTCGTAAGTACGTTGACGGAACGCAAGAAACAGAAACAGTTATCAAATATCTCTACGAAAAATGCAGGTCGGCGCACTTTCACAGTGGATCATTTCCAATGGGCGAATACGCGCCTTCAAAGATTTTCAATTCAATCATGGACCCCGATCAAATATGGATCGCAAAAGTCCAGTGGAAAGGCAGCGCCATTCTCCGCAAAGCAATAGTAAATTGGATTTATGCCGTTGCGCTTGGCGGACGAACTGAAACGAACAAGTAGCTCAAGCAACCGATTTCAGCGGCTTGCCCTCGCCATCAAAACCAAAAAGCCCCCGCACCATCTCTGGCGCGGGGGCTTTCTCAAGGTACTGCTCTATCTTAGTAGCGGCGGGGCGGGCGGGGAGCACGCTCCTTGGCCTCGTTGACGCGCAGGGTGCGGCCACCGAAGTCCTTGCCGTCCAGGGCCTCAATGGCCTTGGCGGCGCCTGCGTCCTCCATCTCCACGAAGCCGAAGCCGCGGAAGCGGCCCGTCTCGCGGTCCATGACGAACTTGACCACCTGCACCTCGCCGTGAACGGCAAACAGGTCACGAATCTCATCTTCCTTGGCGCTGAAAGGCAAATTGCCGACGTAAATGGACTTCATCGCTTCCTACTCCTCATGAATACAAGAGAGAACCCGCCTTGTCCCGTCCGCCTGCGGCTCACCAAAGAAGTCGCACGCAACGCTCCAAGCATGCCTTGACCTATTGCCGCAGTATCAAAGGCAAATCAAAACAGCAAGGGTTTGGGCGGAAAAATTATGTCCACGGCGAAAAATAAATTGGGCCTGCTGTATTTTTCTCAAACCCAGCGTGCGCCAGCACTATTTAACGTCCTCAGCCCTTGCGGCGAAGCAGGCCCGAGCCTTTCTCCCACGGAAACGCGCCAAGCCCGCCCGGCGTCGTGCTGTCGCCCAACTCGAACAACGGCTTTTTCTTTTCCACGACAGCCAAGCCACTGCCGTCGAACAGGTCCAACAGTTGGCTGGCCTTCTCGATGTCCGCCTCGGTGCGCGGCGTGGGCGAGGCCGCGAAGGGATCGCGCTCCGGGTACGCGCTCTGCGGCATGAGCAGGCCCTCTGCCCCGGCGCCCAGCGCGTCCTGGGCCAGCCCGGCCAGCGCAGGCAAGAGGCCCGTGCTGGAGCCGTCGCCCAGCAGCGTGGCCCGCACGCCCTGCGGGTCGTTCGTCAGCGCCTGCACAAAGGTGTCGGCGTTCAGCCAAAGCAGCTTGCCCGTGCCGCTCTCGCCCAGGCCCAGGCTCGCCAGGTCGCCTGCGCGCTCGCTGACAGGCGCGCGGAAGTCTTCCGCCAACCCGGAGCGCAGCAGGTCGGCGTTTTTGGTCAGCTGGCCGCGCAGGTCGTTGTAGGCGGTGACCACATCGGACAGGCTCTGGGACATGAGTTCCAGCGGCGCGAGCACAGACACCGGCACGACCTCGCCGAAGGTGCCGGACGAGGTGAACGCCACGCGGCCCTGGTCCGCGCTGAACGCGCCTGTCGCGCCCGTGCGCTGGCGGCCGTCGATGACCATGCGGCCGTCGCTGCCGGGCTGGGCCGTGACATTCAGCCCGGTGGCCGTGAGGATGTTGCCGGTTGCGTCGGCATTATCACCGCCGGAGAGCGACAGCCGCCAGCCGACCTTGGGATCGTTCAAGGCCACTTCCAGGCCCGTGGCGTCGACCACGGCGTGCAGCTCGTCGGTGGTGGAGTCCCATACGCGCTTGGCCGGGACCAGTTGCGAGACCATGGCCGGGCTGGCCGAGCCGAACACGCTCTTCATGTTCGCCAGCACCATGCCCCAGGTGTCTCCGGCGGCGATGACGATGTCCACGCTGCCAGAAGACACGCTGCCCGAGGCCGGGCCCATGGCGTAGTTCACGGTGTAGGTGCCGGGGTTAAGCGTGGTGGTGGCCTCGGGGTCGTAGGCGCTGGTGCGCAAGGTCGTGGGCCGCGCCACGGAAAGGCTGGTGAGCTGGTGCGTGTCCAGCGTGGCGGGGCTGAGCGGCGTGGAGGTGGCCGAGAGCTTGAGCGAGGCCGCCAGGTGCCCGGAGGTGTCGGTGAGGGTGGGCGAGGAGCCCGCGCGGGTAAGGTTCACGCCCAAAGCCAGGAAGCTCCCGGTTTGGCTGGCGCCCGGCCCGAAGACGCCATAGCCCAGAGCGTTGGTGCCGGCCTGGCTGCGCACCTCGGCGTCCACCTGCAGGGTGGAGGCGTTGACCGCGTCGGCCACGGCCTGGAGCACATCGGCGTTGCTGTCGCCTGCGGCCACGCTGACCGAGAGCTTCTGGCTCTGGCCGCCGAAGCTGAGCTTCATGTCATAGGTGCCGGGGGCGAGGCTGGTGGGCGCGCTGGCCGCGAACCCGCGCGAGAGGTACTTGTCCTCCTGCTGGTAACGGGAGGCCTCGGGCAGGCTCACCGCGAGGTTGGCCAGGCTGGCGGCGGGCTGCGTGGCCAGGCGCGAATTGGTGGCAAAGCTCACGCCCTCGGTGGGCCAGGCAAAGGAGGAGGCGGTGTCGCTCAGGCGGCGCAGGGCGCTGTCCAGTCCGGCGGCCAGGGAGCCGCCCACGCGCAGGCGGCGCGCCCCGGCATCGGCCTGCTGGTACTCCGCCAGGGCCCGGGCGCTGGCCGAGACCCCTGCGTTCTGGCCCGTCGCTTGAGGGTCAGTCCGCAGGCTCCCGCTAAAGCCTGCGAGGGCTCCGGTTGCCGCATCCGGCCATTTGATGCTCGTCATTGGCCGTGTCCTGGCCGCGCGTGGCAACGCCTTCCGGGCCGACGTCAGGCTCGGTTTCCGGATAGAAGACGCGCTCCATGCACAGGCCCCAGGGCGGGGCCGTGGCCAGAGCGTGGTTGCGGTCGCGCCGCTCAAGGATTGATCGGACATCGCCGGGCAGGACTTTACCCTTGCCCACGGCCACCAGGCAGCCCACGATGTTGCGCACCATCTGCTTTAAGAAGCCGTCGCCCCGGATGCGCCAGACGACCTCCGCCGGGGTCAGGCCGGGATCGCGCCACAGGGCGCTGACCGTGCGCACCGTGCCGCGCGGGCCCAGCGGCGTGCCCGCGTTCTTGAAGCTCTTGAAGTCGTGGGTGCCGATAAAATGCAGGGCGGCCTCGTCCATGGCCGCGAGGTCAAGCGGCGGCACGTCCCAGACAAAGCGGCGACGGAACGGGTCTACATGGGTGCGGTCGATCCAGAGGGTGTAGGCGTAGATCTTGGACAGGGCGTCGTGCGTGGAGTGGAAGCGCGGGTGGGCAAGCGTCGCCTCGACCACGCGCACGTCGGGGCGCATGTGGCCGTTCAGGGCCACGCGCCAGGGGATTCGCGCGTACTGCTCCGGGGCCTCGAAATGGGCGCACTGGCCCAGCGCATGGACCCCGGCGTCGGTGCGGCCAGCGCCCTGCACGGGCACGCGGTGGCCGACGATCTTGGCGATGGCGGCCTCGACCTCGCCCTGCACGGTGCGGTCTCGGGGCTGGAGCTGCCAACCGGCAAAGTCGGTGCCCTCGTAGGCCAGGATGAGCTTGATGCGTGCCATGGGCCGGACGTAGCACAGCCCCGCCCAGGCGTCCACGAGGGACTTCCGGGCGGGGCTGGAAGACTTGTGTCCGGCGTTACTGACCGGGCCCCTGCAGGGCCTTGACCTTGGTCATGGCCTCGGTGAGCTTGGCGGCCTTGGGGGTCTTGACGTAGGTCATGATCTCGCCCGCCACCTTGGGCTTCATTCCGGTCAGAATCTTGACGGCGAGCTCCTCGTCCATGGTGGAGAGCACCTCGGCGGCCTGCTTGGGCTTCATGGCCATGTACGTGTCCACCTGGCGCTTGATGCGCGCGTCCTTGAGCACGTCGGCCTGGTCCAGAAGGCTCTTGATGGAGGCCTCGGCTCGCCTGAGCTCGGCCAGTTTCTCGTCGAGGCTCTTCTCCATGGCGACCAGGGCACGCTCCTTGGCGGCCACCTCGTCCTCGCGGCGCTTCAGGCTGCTGGCCTGCTGGGTCTCCTTGACGTCGGGGCCGGGGATGGCGGAGG
>JAHIUD010000072.1 GCA_018817515.1 Pseudomonadota bacterium | reverse complement strand
CTACCTGGCCTTCTGCAGCAAGGCCGCCGAAGAGGGCGACGCCTACGCCGGAGATATCCAAACGGGCGTTTCCTCAGTGCTTTCCGGGCAAAGCGACCTGTTCCGCCTGGAGTTTTCTTCGCGCTCCGGCCCGGCCCTGCGCTGGTTCCTGCTTGAGGTCACCCCGCGCGGCCGGGGGAGCCGCGGGGCCGTGGTCTCACACCTGGACATCACCGCCAAGAAGCGCGCGGAACGGCGCTTAAGCCGCAACGAAACGCGCTATCGGACCCTCATCGAGGCCTTGCACGAAGGGCTACTCACGGTCCGCAAGGGCGGGATAATGGCCTACCTGAACGATCGGTTCGCCGGGATGCTCGGCTGGCCCAAGGCGACATTGCTGGGCCGCAGGCCCGAGGAGTATGTGACCGCCGAGAGCCTGGCGCGGCTGGTGAACCTGCTTGGCCCGGGGTCCGAGACCCGGCACGCCGAGGAGATCATCTGGAACCACGCCTCGGGCCGGCATGTGTACACACTGGTTTCCTCCTCCAAGACCCTGGACGAGGAGGGCAACGTCATCGGCACCTTTGCGGTGGTCACGGATACCACCGAACGCAAGGGGCTGGAGTCGCAGCTGTTGCAGTCGCAGAAGCTGGAGGCCATCGGCCAGCTGGCTGCGGGCATCGCGCACGAGATCAACACGCCCGCGCAGTACGTGGGCAACAATGTCCAGTTCATCAAGGGCGCCTTTACCGATATCTTCAGCATGTGCAGTGACTTTCACCAGTTGCTGGAGTCCGCCAAGAGCGGAACGGTGTCCCTGGAGCAGGTGCTCGCCGTGGAGAAGGCCATGGCCGACCACGACATCGAGTATCTGAGCACCGAGGTGCCCGGCGCCATCGCCCAGACTCTGGAGGGCGTGGAGCGCATCAGCACCATCGTGCGCTCGGTGAAGCAGTTCGCCCACCCCGGCGCCGCTGTCATGGCCCCGGCTGACCTGAACGAGGCCATGCAGAGCACGGTGACCGTGTCGCGCAACGAGTGGAAGTACGTGGCCGAGCTGACCACCGAGCTGGACGACTCCCTGCCTGCGGTGGTCTGCATGATCGGCGAGATCAACCAGGTGGTCTTGAACCTCATCGTCAACGCCGCCCACGCCATCGCCGACGCCGTCAAGAACGACCCGGAGCGCAAGGGCCTGATCACCCTCAGCACCAGGCTCACCCCGCCCTGGGCCGAGATACGCGTCACGGACACGGGCACGGGCATCCCTCCCGCCGTGCAGGCCAAGATCTTCGATCCCTTCTTCACCACCAAGGAGGTGGGCCGGGGCACCGGCCAGGGTCTGACCATCTCACGCTCCATCGTCATGGAGAAGCACCACGGCCAACTATTTTTTGAAACCGAGCCCGGCGTAGGCACCACCTTTGTGGTGCGCCTGCCGCTGGAGCAAAATGAGGAACGCGAGGCATGAAACGCAACATCCTTTTCGTGGATGACGAACCGAACATCCTCCAGGGCCTGCGGCGCATGCTGCGCCCCATGCGCGACAAGTGGGACATGCACTTCGCGGCCAGCGGCGAGGAGGCATTGGAGCTCATGACGCGTGTGTCCATGGACGCCGTGGTCTCGGACATGCGCATGCCCGGCATGGACGGGCCGGAATTCTTGCGCAGGGTCATGCGCGACCACCCCGACGCGGTGCGCTTTGCCCTTTCCGGCTATTCGGACAAGCAGCTGGTCGAGCGCAGCATTGCGCCCACGCACCAGTATCTGACCAAGCCCTGCGACGAGAAGAAGCTCATCCAGTCCCTGGAGGACGCCATGAACGCCCGGGCGTTCATTTCCAACAAGGCCGTGCTGGACAAGATCGCCCGCATCGAGCACCTGCCCGTGCTGCCCAGGGCCTATGTGCGCATCACCGACGAGCTTTCCAAGGGCGACCCCTCGCCCAGGGCCGTGGGCGAGATCGTGGCCGAGGATGTCGGCCTCACCGCCAACCTCCTCAAGCTCGTGAACTCCGCCTATTTCGGCCTGGCGCGGCCCATCGCCGCGCCGCAGCAGGCGGTCATCGTCCTGGGGGTCAATGTCATCCGTTCGGTGATTCTTTCCCTGCACGTGTTCAAGAGCTTCGAGACTTCGCTGGAGCAGTCCTTCTCCCTGTCCAAGCTCTGGGCGCACTGCATGCGCACCGCCAGCATCGCCCGGGGCATCGCCAAGTTTGAAGGCCTGGCCAAAGAGGAGGCCGACAACGCCTACATCGCCGCGCTGCTGCACGATGTGGGCAAGCTCCTGCTCAACGCCCAGTGCCAATCGGAATGCAAGGACATCTACGCCGAGGTGCGCGAGAGCAACCGTCTCGTGGCCGAGGTGGAGGCCGAGGTCATGGGCCTGACCCACGCCCAGGTGGGCGCGTACCTGCTTGGTTTGTGGGGCCTGCCCCCGGCCGTGGTGAACGCCGTGGCCCGGCACCACGCCGAGGACCCAGAGCCCGGGGGGCTGTGCGCCGCGAGCGTGGCCTATTTCGCCAACATGCTGGACCATGATGTTTTCATATTCAACACGCATTACGCGCGGCCCCAGTTCAGCGAGGAGCGCCTGGCGGGCATCGGCGGCCCCGAGGTCGTCGCGCGCTGGCGAGAGGCCGTGGTTGCCCTGGGAATCAGCGAGGAGGGCGCATGAACAGGAAGGTGCTGTTCGTCGACGACGATGTGAACCTGCTGGAGAGTTTCCGCAGGCAGCTGCGCAAGAAGGCCGAGATCATCACTGCCGAGGGCCCCAAGGCGGGCATCGAGGCCGCCGCGCGCCAGGGCCCCTTTGCCGTGGTCATCTCCGACTACAGCATGCCCGTGATGAACGGGGTGGACATGCTGCGCGTCATCCGCCACGGCAGCCCGGACACCGTGCGCGTGCTGCTGACCGGCCACGCGGATCTGGAGGTGGCCATCCAGGCCGTGAACGAGAGCAATATCTTCCGGCTCCTGACCAAGCCCTGCCCGCCGGAAACCATAGAGAAGGTGCTAGACGACGCCTTCCACCACCATGACCTCATCAACGCCGAGCGCGAACTCTTGGAGAAGACGCTCAAGGGCAGCGTCGCCGTGCTCTGTGACCTCATCTCCCTGGTCAAGCCCGAGGTCTTTGGCCGGGTCTCACGCATCCTGCCGCAGCTGCGCGGCGTCAGCAAGCGTATGAAGGATCCGCGCCCCTGGGAGACCGAGACCGCGGCCATGCTCTCGGTCATCGGCTTCATCACCCTGCCGGATTCGCTCATCCGCAAGGTGGAGAAGGGCCAGGCCCTGACCGATGCCGAGCAGCAGCAGTTTTTGACCCACCCGGCCTTCGGGTCCAGGCTGCTGGAAAAGATACCTCGCATCACCGGCGTGACGGCCATCGTGGTCAACCAGGAGAAGCACTACGAGGGCGGCGGCGTGCCCAAGGACGGAGCCTCGGGCGAGGCCATCCCGCTCGGCGCGCGCATCCTCAAGGCCGTGGTGGACTTTGACATCCTGCTCGCCAACGGCGTGTCCAAGGGTGATGCCATCATCAAGCTGGAGCGGCGCAAGGGCGTCTATGACCCCAAGGTCGTGACCGCCCTGGCCGAGGTCGTCAACGAGCAGGCCCGCTATACCCTGAACAAGGTGCACCTGCATGCCCTGGCCCCGGGCATGATCCTGGCCGAGGACCTCTACGGACAGCGCGGCGGCGAGACGCTGCTGCTCATGGCCAAGGGCCGGGAACTGAACGGGACCGTCATTGAATTCCTCCTGGACCACTCCAGAACCATCAAGATCAACCAGCCCGTGGCCGTGATCGAACCGCTTTAGGCGGCCACGCCAAAGGAGAATCGCAATGCCCAAGGCCCGCGTGCTCATCGTGGACGATGACACCAACCTCCTGGACTCCATGCGCAGGCAGTTTGCCACGAAGTATGACCTGGTGACGGCGCAGGGCGGCGAGGAGGCCCTGGAGATCATGGCCGCAAGCGAGCCCTTCAGCGTGCTCGTCTCAGACCTCAAGATGCCCGGCATGGACGGCGTGCAGCTGCTGTCCCGGGCGGCGGAGCTGTTCCCGGACACCATCCGCATCCTGCTCACCGGCTTCGCCGATCTGCAGAACGCCATGGACGCGGTGAACCGTGGCTTCATCTTCCGGTTCCTGAACAAGCCCTGCCCGCTGGCGTCCCTGGAGCAGGCCCTGGCCGACGCCCTGCGGCAGCACGGTCTGGTGGACATCCAGCGTGAGAACTATTCGCTCAAGCGCTTCAAGCGCCTGCTGGAGGGCATCGTGCACGGGTTCTCGGCTCTGGTGGAGGCGCGCGATCCCTACCTTGCCGGGCATCAGGCCCGGGTCACGGACCTGGCCCTGGCCATAGCCAGGGAACTCGGACTGGCGCCGGATGAGCTGGAGATCCTGCGCATCGCGGCCCTGCTGCACGACATCGGCAAGGTCTACGTGCCTGCGGACTTCCTGAATCGTCCGGGCGTTCTGCGCGAGGAGGAGTTCTCGGTCATCAAGATGCACCCCGAGGTGGGCTACGACATCCTGAAGAACCTGGGCGAGGATTGGCCAGTGGCCACCATCATCCGTCAGCACCACGAACGCATGGACGGCACCGGCTATCCGCTGGGCCTCGCCGGGGACGACATCGTCCCGGGCGCGCGCATCATCGCCGTGGCCGACGTGGTGGACGCCATGTGCTCGCACCGGCCCTACAGGCCGAGCCTGGGCATCGCCGCTGCCCTGCAGGAGATCGAGCAGGGCAGCGGCCTCTGCTACGAGCGGCCCGCCGTGGAAGCCTGTCTGCGGCTCTTCCGCGAAAAGGGCTACGAGCTTCCAACCATTGCGGGCAACGTATCGTGAGTGACGGCAATCAAGCCAACTCCGCGCATTCCTGCTGCGGCGGCCCGGCCCAGGCGGCCAGTGTGGCCCCTGGCGCAGGGATGCGCAACGTGCTGTTCGTGGATGACGAGCCCATCGTCCTCATGAGCCTCCGGCGGGTCTTGCGGCCGCTGGCCGGAAAATGGGACGTGCATTTCGCCGCCAGCGCAGGCGAGGCCCTGGAATTCATGTCCGGGCGGCACGTGGACGCCGTCGTTACGGACTTGACCATGCCCGGCCTGGACGGGGCCGAGCTGTTGCGGCGCACCATGCGCCAACACCCGGACACTGTGCGCTTCCTCCTGTCGGGCTACACTGAGGAGGAGGTTCTGGGCCGGTCCCTGGCGCCCGCCCACCAGTTCTTCACCAAGCCCTGCGATGAGAAGCGCCTCGTCGACGCGCTGGAGCAGGCCATGGACGCCCGCGCCTATGTCACCAACTCTCTCGTGCTGGAGAGGATCGGCCTGCCGCTGTTGCCGGAGATCACCCGGCTCGTGGCCTCCGAGCTGGACCGTGAGGCTACGGACATGGAAGCCATCGCCGCACTGGTTGCCAGCGACGGGCCCATGGGCCAGGGCGTCCTCAGTCTCGTCGGTACCTGGGCAAACGGCCAGCAGCGCCGCGTTGGCACGGTGCGGGAGGCCGTGCTCTCCCTTGGGCCCGGCGCCATCCAGTCGGCGATCCTCTTCCTCGCCTTGTTCGAGCGCTTCGAGTCCGCCGGGATCAGCACCTATTCCTTGCCCATGCTGCGGGGCCATTGCCTGCGCAGCGCCGCCATTGCCCGCGTCATCGCCCAGGACATGTCCCTGGACCGGGGCGCCGCGGACTCGGCCTACTCGGCCGCGCTGCTGCACGATGTCGGAAAACTATTGCTGGAGGTCCTGTACGCCACGGAATGTCGGGCCATCCTGGAAGAGGTTCGGGCCGGCAGCCGCCAGGTCTCCGCGGTGGAGGCCGAGCAGCTGGGCCTGACCCATGCCCAGGTCGGGGCTTATCTTCTGGGGCTGTTGGGGCTGCCGGAACCGGTGGTCCGCGCCGTGGCCGAGCACCACGAGAGCGCGCCCGCGCGCAAGGGCTTTCATGCGGCGGACGCCGTGTACTTCGCCAATGTGCTGGACCACAGCCTCTTTGTCTTCAACAAGTCCTACACGCGGCCGGGGCCCGCCCCGGAGCGCCTCGCGGCCCTTGGGGCGCAGCGCCTCGAACAGTGGAAACAGCTGGTGCTGGATTTGGATCTCGAGTCGGTCAACCCCTGACGGGCTGGCGTACGGAAGGCCGCAGCGGCCCCGGTCAGGCCCTGGTCCTTTCCGGTGCGCTGCTGTGCGCCATCTTGTTCTCATCCAAAGGGCTAGTCAGGCACGAATTCGCGCAGGGTGGGCTCCACGTCGCGCAGGAATTGGCGCAGGCGCTCGTTGGCCCTGGCGGCTGGCTCGTGGGGCCCAAGGGCCGTGGACAGGCGCACCAGCGCGCCGTCCGTGCGGTTGCGGGTGATGGCCTCGTAGAAGGTGGAGAGCTTGAGCTCCGGCAGGCTGGTGAGCTTGCGCCCGTGCTGGGCGAACCAGAACCAGGTCAGGATGCGGCTAGGGCCCTTGCTGGCCAGGGAGCGGTTCACGCGCTGGGGCGCGCTCCCGGCTGCGGGCGCGATGTCCACCACCCCGGCCTCCTCCACGGACCAGCCCGTGCCTGGCAGGCAGGACTCCGGCGAGTGGATGGCTTCGCCCTTGCGCTGGCTTCGGTAGTAGGCCACGTACAGGTTGACCTGGGCCTTGTCCGGCCCCTGGTAGTCGGCCAGGACATACTGCGAGAGCTTGAGCGTGTTCAGGGTGTCCGCGTCCAGGAACTGCGCCGTGCCGGTCCACGGGCCGATCTGCATGGGGAACTCGGCAAAGGGCCGTGACTGGGGCGGGGTGTCCTGGCCGCCGCGTCCGGTGATCATGAGGAATGTGGCCACCAGCACGGCGCAGGCCACCCAGAAGCGCAGGCCCGGCGCGCGGCCAAGCGGCAGCGAAGCCCTCCCGATCAAGCCAGGAGTGGCCAGGTCAGGCGTGGCCGGGGACTCCTGGTCCGCCGATTCCGCCGATTCCGCCGATTCCGGCGGTTTCGGTGTGGCGACCTCGGCCTTGGCCTCGGGTTGGGCTGGCGTTTCGCCGGGCAGCCGCGCCAGGAAAAGGCTCACGGCGTAGAGCAGCCCGAAGGACAAGAGAAAGATGGCCCAGCCCGCGAAGTCGTGGGAGAAGCCCTCGGCCACCTGCGGCCCCAAAAGCTTGCTGGCCAGGGCGGTGACGGCGATGCGCAAAGCGTTGAGCACCAGGGAGATGGGCACGGCCACGGCCACCAGCGCGCATTTCTTCCACAGCCGCAACCGGGTGAAATAGGCCAGCACCAGCCCCAGCACGATGAGCGGGAACAGGTAGCGCAGGCCGCTGCACGCCTCCACCACCTGCAGCTGCATGAACCCCAGGTCGATGATGTTGCCCTCGCGGTACACGCTCATGCCCATGAGCCGGATGAGCGCCTCGCCCATTTGCGTGGCCACGAGCTGCAGCTGCACGGTCAGCTTGTTGCTGAGGAACTGCGGCAGGGGCAGCATGGTGAAGAAGAGCAGGAACGCGAAGGCCAGTTGGCGCACCAGGGGCCAGCCGAAAAAGAGCAGGCACAGGGCCAGCACCACGAACCAGGACGAGAGGAACTGGGAGTAATACTCGCTGCCGAACTCGCCCAGCCAGTAGAGCAGCACGCCCGCCGCCAGGGGGCCCAGGGCGGCCCAGGTGCCGCCGTTGGCCAGTGCCGCCAGGCTCGCGCGCTTGCTCCAGACGATCCAGCCGATGATCAGCGGCAACAGGTAGCAGTAGCTGTAGTCGTCGTTGTTCCACCAGGAGACCATGACCGTGTGCGAGGAGGCATAGACGAACGCCAGCAGGCCCAGGAGCGCCGCAGTCTGGATGAGCCCCCAGATGGTCGTCAGGCCCTGTGGGCGGTTGGCGTCGGTCATGCGTACTTCCCTGTGGTTCTGGCCGTCATCCGGTTTACTGCCGGACGTGCTGCTGGCCTGCCGGATGGTCTGCCTGGCCCTGTGTGCGAGGCCGCACGGCGCGGGCCGGAACGCCCTGATGCACCTGCCAGGGCGCAAGATCGCCCGTGGCCACGCTGCCCAGAGACAGCACCGCGCCCTGACCCACGGTGACGCCGGGGCCCACCACGGCGCGCGCGCAGATCCAGGCCTGGTCCTCCAGGCGGATGGCCCGGGTGACGAGGTCGAAGCCCTCGCTGGCCCAGTTGTGGCTGCCGGTGCACAAATACGCGCCCTGGGACACGCAGCAGTGGTCGCCGATGCGTATCTCGGCCAAGTTGTCGAGCCAGACGTTCTCGCCCAGCCAGACATGGTCGCCCACGCAAAGCCGCCAGGGGAACTTCACTCGCAGGCCGGGCTTGAGGCGTACGCCCTCGCCGATGCGCGCCCCGAACAGCCGCAGCACGGCCGCGCGCAGGGCCGAGCCCGGCAGCCAGGAGGCCACGAACAGCCCCTGGGCCACGAGCCACAGGGCCTCCACAAGGGTGGAGCGTCCGCGTTGGAACCCGGCGTTGTCGAAACGGTCAAGACGCATGTCTCCCTCCCTTGCGCTTTGCTTCGTACAGCTTTGCGTCCACCAGGAAGCGGTACCAGAAGCCTTGCAAAAAATGGAAGACCAGGCCTGGGACGCCATCCAGAAATCCCAGACGGGCCACGTAGCGGTACAGGAAGTAGAGCAGCGCGCGCAGGAACGGCGGGCTCTTGGCGTAGAGGTTCACCTTGGCCCAGCGCCGCCGCCCGGCCTGCCCCGCCGGGATATCCTCGGCCCCTGGGCGCGCCAGGGCCAGCATGTCCAGCACCTCGCGGTCGGCGTAACGGTTGTGCTTGTCCGTCCAGAAACTCAGGCCCTTGTGGTTCTCGTCGATGATATCGTGCTGAAGCCTACCCAGTTCGCCGGAGACCAGGACCATGTGTTCGTCCATCCAGCGCTCCTCACATCGTGCCTGGCCCCGGCGCCAGATGCGCAGGAGCCAGGTGGGGTAGTAGCCGCCGTGGCGGATGAAGCGGCCCCAGAAATACACCCGGCGCTTGAGCATGAGCCCGCCGATCTGGTCCGGCAATGTGGGCAGCCGTGTTGCCAGCTCCTGGGCCAGTTCCGGGGTCAGGCTTTCGTCGGCGTCCAGGCGCATGACGAAGGGCGTGTCCAGGGGCAGGCTGTCCAGGGCCCAGTTGAGCTGCCGCGCGTAGTTCTCGAAGGGGTGCTCCAGCACGGCGCAACCGGCTTGGCGGGCGATCTCCACGGTGTCGTCCGTGCTGCCGGAATCCACCACGAAGATGGCTGCGCCCAGTCCGGCCAGGCTCTTGAGGCACACAGGGAGGTTGGCCGCCTCGTTGTGGGTGAGGATGACGACGGACAGGAGGGGCTGCTGGTTCATGCCGCACGCTCCAGAGAACACCGGGCCGCCAAAGCCAGGCATAAACCTGGTTTGATCGGGGCTGCGGGCGCGAGGGCGCCAGCGTGCGTCTGGTGTTTGTGTGCGGCCATGCTAAAGCCTCCTATGCCCCGGAAAGGGGCCTGGGCGCAACCGTGCGCTGCTGGCCGTCCACCATGGTCAGGAGGTCAAGGAAGCCCTGCACCATGCGCTCCAGGGTGTATTCCTCGGCCACCTGGCGTAGTGCAGCCCGGGAAAGGCGTTGGCGCAGGCCCTTGTCGCGCATGATCCGCAGGCATTGTCCGGCCATGTGCCGGGCGTCCCCGTGGCGGCAGAGCAGGCCGTTGACCTCCGGGGTCAGGGCCTCGATCTCCGGTGGGTGGCCTTGGATGTCGTCGCCGGTGACCACGGGCAGCCCGTAGCCGAAGGCGTGCAGGAGACTCAAGCCGATGCTCTGGGGGTAGCAGAGCAGGGTGGCGCTGAGCATCCAGGGGGCCAGGGCCATGTCGTCGTAGATTTTCCCGGTGAAAATCACCCGCTCCCTGATGCCCAAGGCCACGGCCAGGGTCTCCAGCTCCGTCCGTTTCGGGCCGTCGCCGACCATGACCAGGCGGGTTTCCGGCTCTTCGGCGCAGAGGTGCACCAGGGCGTGCAGAAGCATCTCGATGCCGTTTTCGGCCTCCATGCGGGAGACGAAGATGAGGGTCCGATCCGGGGCGAGGCCGTGCTCGGCCGCAAAGCCGCAAAGCTCCTCCGGGTGCGCCAGCCAGTGCTCCCTGGCTGCGCGGATGGGACTCTGGTCCAGGGCGTTTTGGGCCACGAACACACGTTTTGGGTCAAAGCCGCTCTGCCAGGTGAGGCTGTTGGCCACGGTGCGGGTGTAGAGCAGCACGGCGTCGGCGCGGCGACCGTAAAAATTGCGCAGGGCGTTGCGCAGGGCGCCGGGACGGCGCGAATAGCCATGGCCCCAGAGGACCACCGGCGGACCGCCGCGCAGCCGCGCCTTGAGCACTGCCGGGAGCAGGTTGGCGTAGCGGGTGTCCCAGGGAAGGATGGCCAGGTCGAAACGCCGGGGGTCGATGGCCTGGAAGTGAGCCGCCTGGGTGCGGAACTCTTGGCCCAAGAGGTGGAAATGCTTCACCGGAGCCAGTTTGTGGAGGAAGCTTTCCTGGCCGCTGGCGGATTCCAGGCTGCCCATGCGCGCATCAGCGAAGACGGTGAGCTCCACGCCCGGCTGTGCGCCTAGCAGATTGTACACGGCAACGCGGTACTGCGGGAGCACAGTCTGGCAGAGGGCGATGCGTATTGGGCTGGAAGGGCGTTTGGTCATGCTCGGATTCCGTTGCCTGCTGCCGTGGTGGCGGTTGGTCGCAGGTCTTGTTTCGGCTCGTAAGGCCCTGGCGCCTGGGCGCTCACGCTCAAGGGCACGGCTTGGTCCTGGTCAGTTGCGGCGGGTCGATGGGGTTTAAGGCCTTCTTCTTGCGGCGCAGGAAGGGCTTTTCCACCAGCACCCAGGAAAGGGCCGCGCAGGCCAGACTGCCTGCCAGGGCGAGGGCCACGGAGCCTGTGCCGCCTTTGACACCCAAGTACAGCAGGGCGTTCACCACGGGCATGTGGTAGATGTATATGCCGTAGGAGAGGTCGTTGCGGCGCAGCAGACGCCCGGCGAGGTCGCAGCGGGTGAAGGCCAGGGCAAAGAGCAGGGGCGCCAGCAACAGGAAGAGCAACGGATGGATGTCGTTGCCGCCCTGAAGCCCGAAAAAATGGGTCAGCAGCAGCGCCCACCCGCAGTAGGCGAGCAGCAGCGGCAGGGCCCGTCCGGCCAGCAGGGCGTGCAGGCGGTCGTAGTTCTTCTGGAACAGAACGCCCATCAGGAACATCCCGAACCAGGGAAGGAAGGAGACTCCGGCGAGCTTGGTCAGCAGCAACTGAGCCTCGCCCCTGTCCAGGCCCATGAAGACCCGGTTGGCCAGGAAGAACAGGAGCAGCAGGACCGCCAGCGCAAGGTTTTGCCGACGTTGGCCCGTCCGGTCCAGGAGGTGGCACAAGAACGGCACCAGGAGGTAGAACTGCAACTCAACGGGGATGGTCCACAGGCTGCCGTTGAGAGCGCCCACGCCGTAGCCGCGCAGGAACTCCGGATTATAGAACTGCGCGAAGGTGGACTGGGCCGCCAGCCAGGTCAAAACCTGCGGCAGGTCCAGGGGGATGGTGCGGAAGTAGCCCAGGGCGGCAACGCTGGCCATGGAAGCCGCCAGGCAGACCAGCAGGCCGGGGTAGATGCGCAGCACCCGGTTGTGGAAATAGCAGGACAGGTCTCGGCTGTTCTCGTAGGACCGGGTGATGAGCAGTCCGCTGATGAAGAAAAATATGGGCACGCCAGGAAACAGCCGCGTGACCTTGAGGATCATCCAGTCCGCGTGCTCCACCTGCAGGTGCCTTAAGGCGTGGTGCAGAGCCACCTGGCTGGCCGCGTAGAGGCGGAGCAGGTCGAAGTTGTTGGTGTTGAAGGAGTCTCGACTCATCCGCCGTTCCCCGCCTGCTTGGCTCCGCCGCCGGTTCTCCGGAAGCGTTCAAGAATCAACGCGCTGGCCTCAGCCGTTTGCGAGCGCATCAGGGTGAGGCTTGCGAGGGCGTAGAGTCCCGTAAAGCTCCCGAGGGTGAGGGCTGCCCGGGCGATGTCTCCGGAGATGGGGCAGAGGGCGCTCCACAGGCTATAGGCCAGGGCTGCGCATGCCAGGGCCGTCGCCGCAGGGGGTATGATCCTGCGCAACAGCGCCGCCGCAGGTATCTCTGCCGACCGGCTCACAACCATGCATTGCAGCAGGCTTGAGATCAAGCGGTAGCCGCCGACATACACGGCGATGCTGGTCAGGCCCCCGGCCTTTGCGCCCAGGGCGGCGGCGGCCACAAGCCCCAGCCCGTCGCAGAGAACGAGCAGGGAACGCAAGCGCCATTTCCCCCTCGATTCCATGAGGGCCACGCCCAGGGGCACCTGGATGCGCATGAACATACCCACAAGGATGAGCTGGAAAACGATGGTGGCGGCATCCCACTTGCCGTGCCAAAGGGTATGGACCAGGGGTCCGGCCACCAGGACCAGCCCCAGGCAAAGCGGTGCGACGATGTAGCTCAATATGCCGGAGGCCTTGAGAAATGCGGCGCTCTGGCGTTGCGGCTGGTCGGCCAGGGAGGCGAAGGCCGAGAACATGACGGTCTGCAGGCCGGTGACGAAGAGTGACTCAAGGGCCATGCTCAGCTGAAAACCGAAGAAGTAGAAGCCCAAGGTGGTCTTGTCGCACAGGTAGCCCACGGTCATGTAGTCGCCCTGCATGACGAGGGCCGTGGCCAGGGCACCGAACATGACCCAGCGCGAGTCCTTGGAAAGCATGCGGTAGACGGCGCCGGTGGCTTGGCCGCCGCGCGGCCAGCGGCCCAGGGCGAAGAGGAAGGCCAAGCTCTCGAAGACTGCGACAAGCACCAGCGGCAGCACGAAGCTCAGGGCTCCGAGGCCTCCCAAGGCCAGGAGCACCGCAGACAGCTGGCGCAGAACCATGGAGACGGAGTTGAGCTTGCCGATGGTGTTGAAGCGCATGTCCGTGTAGAGCTTGGCCTGGAGAATGCTGGCTGGCGTGTACAGGGCGATGTAGGCCGCGATGACCCAGAGCAGTTGCGGCAGCTTGGGCGCCTGGTAGATGCTGGCCAGAAGGGGAGCCGAGGCCAGCAGCAGCCCCGCAAGGCCGATGTTGAAGACCATGGCGATCCTGAAGCAGCCGGGAGCCAGGGCGTCGTAGTCGCGCCCGCGCTGTATGAGCAGTTCGCGGACGCCGCCGTTGCGCACGGCGAAGAGCATCGTCGCCACCGAAATGGCGATGGCGTAGAGGGCGAAGTCCTCCGGCCCCAGGACCCAGCCCAGGACGAGCTGGGCCAGGAACGAGGCGGACTTGCCGATAAGGGTGCTCCCGGCCACCCAGAGCATCCCCCCGGCGACGGTGCTCGCCAGCGACGGCGCGGCCTTGGCCTCCGGGGCTGGCATCATGTCGGCCATGCCGCCGGTCCAGCCGATTTCTTGCAAACGCGCCCGGGGGCGGTGGTGTCGCTGCCCGCTGCCATGGCTACTTCTTGCCGAGGCCCTTTTCCTGCATGAAGTCCTTGGTCACCTTCCACCAGACGAAGTCGTTCCGCCAGGGCAGGGGCTTGTTCTTGCCGTAGCCTCCCCAGACGATGATGCCGTCGGCGTACTTGTAGATGGTCTCCAGCTGGAATCTCCAGAACTCGGGGCTCAGGTCCTTGCCGTCAAGCCCCTTCTTGTCCAGATCCCAGTACTCGAACCAGAGGTAGACGATGACCGGACGGTTGTAGGCCTTGGCGGCCTCGATCTGCTCCACGGCGATGCGCCTCCAGGCCTCCATGTCCGGGCTGGTGGCGTAGAGCTCCGGCATGATGATGTCCACGACCTCGGCCAGGGGCTTGAGCTTCTTGTTCGCCGCCTGCCACTGCAAGTACCGCGCGCTGGTGTGCTCGGTGTTGCAGCGGTAGTTGTCCCAGATGGGCAGGCGGCCGAAGATGCCGATTTTCTTGCCGGGGAAGGCTTCCCTGGTCCACTTGACGATGGCTTTGTAGCGCTCGATATTCTGGACGATCTCAATGTCGGAGACGTTGTCCAGCTTCCAATGCTCCACGTCCACAGTGAGGTAGTCGCCCTTGGCCGGAATGGTCTTGCCCAGGGCCAGCACCTGCTCCCTGGGGGGGAGCTGCTTGATGTTCTGTCCCCGCTTCCAGTAGGAGCTCTGGTAGATGACGGTCATGGGCAGCAGGCCCTGGGTCGCCAGATTCGGCTTGCCCGAGTACAGCGTTCCATCGAACATCAGAAACTGTTTGGCTTGAGCCGCAAGCGGCAGCAACGCAAGACACAGGCCGATAAGCAGTGCTTTGGCCAGGAAGTGGGAGATGTGTTTCATCGCTCGCCTCTCATGTTTGATGTTCCAGAACGTGTCACCGCACATGCAGTTCTCCCGCTGTGCGCAGAATTCCAAGCCGGTAACAGAGCCTGTGGACGAGGTTCGGCCCGCCCGCCTCGGCCCTTGAAATGCGGTGCCAGCGCAGCACGGGAATGACCTCGGGACGTCGGGTCCTGTCCACCGTGGGCAGGCGTCCGAGTTCCAGAAGCCGTTCGACCACCCGTTCGACCTGGAACTCGCTGAGAAAGCGTTGCCTGACGGCGTGCTTCATGTGTTCCAGGCGCGCCGGGTCGGCCTTGAGGCGGGCGACGCACTGGAGCATCTGCTCCGGCCACCCCTTGAGGGGGCAGATGTAGCCGTGGCGCCCGCTGTCGATCATCTCGCGCATGGCCCCGACACCGTCGCTGGCGATGGGCACGACCCCCTGGCTCATGGCCTCCAGCATCGCCATGGGGCAGCCCTCCGCACGTGACGGGAAGAGCAGCACGTCATAGCCGGAAAGCCGTCTCAGGATCTCGTCCCTGGGCACCCTGCCGCACAGCCGCACGCCGGGGATTCTGCCAAGCTTGGCCGTTGCGCCATCGGGCAGCCCGCCGTACCAATCCAGGCTGAAGGATTCCTGCCAGCCTGGCAGGCGCAGCGCCTCAAGCATCAGGTCGCCGCCTTTGCGGCGGTCGAAGCCGCCGAGATATACCGCCCTGAGGGGGTGTCCGCCGCTGCCAGGGTTGCTTGTCTGGGTCGCTTGGGCCGCTTGGGCCACATGGGGAGGCTCGGCGATGCCGTTGCGGACGACCGAGCATTTGTGGACAGGGAGCCTGCGCTTGCTGACATAGTTGGCGAGCATGTCGTTTGAGATGGCCACGACATGGTCAGTCCATTGGGGCTGGTGACAGGCCAGGGCGGCAATCACCGTGGAGTTCAGGTGCCCCACCACGATGAGCGGGCAGGCCAGGGCCGGGGCGATGCTCTGCAGCACCGGGTTGTCGTTGTTCACGGCAAGGTCGATGTGCTGCCGGTTCAGATAGTCCAAGGCGTTGCGGGCGCTTTGCACCTGGTCTGCCAGCTTGTCCGTGGCGAGGTGCAGGATGCCGTACTCCTCAAGCCAACAGCGCGACCTGGGCGTGGGCGACATGAAATGAACGTCCAGTCCCTGCTTTTTGAACCCGAGGCTGAGCTCCTGGGCATAGGCCAAGATGCCGGAGCCTTCGTCCGGGGCCGAGGAGCAGGAGACAAGAACGCTTTTGATGTCCGGCATAGGTCCTTCCACGCCTGGGATTGATTGTTCCTGAGTCCTTTGGAGCAACATATACTCTTCAGGGGCAAAGGGATAGCCCTGGCCCCTGCGCCAAGGGGGCATATGGATTACGGCCTTAAACCTTGGGCGGTGGAAATCCAGACTGTTCGGGCCCAGACTGTTCAGGCCTGGGCTGCTCAGGTCCGGATGGCCACGGGATCTGCGCCTCTCGCTCAGGCCTGGATTGCAGGTGGTCTATGGTGAGGCACGCAACAACGGCTCCAGCCCAGAGCCAGACCTGCTTGTTGAGGTGGGCCGGGAGCGAAAGCTGGAGCACCAGGGAGCCGATGCCGCCCAGGGCGACCATGGCCGTCTTGCCTGTGGCCCCGCCCCGGATCAGTCGGCTCATGAGGGCGATGGCCGGTGCGCAGATGAGCATGATCCATGAGATCAGGCCGAGCATGCCTGCATCGCAGAACATCAGCGTCGGGGTGCAGTGAGGCTCCACCTGGTGCCCCCTGAGGAATTCGAGGGTGCCCTGGGGGAGCCACCAGCGCAGGTCGGTGATTTTTTCGAGCAGGTACAGGAAGGACACGATTCTGCCCGACGTGGTCGTTTCCGTCCTGTCGGCAAACCGGTTCAGGATGTGTGCGCTCTCCTCGCGTATGGTCCCGTAGAAGACCAGAAGGGCGAGGGCGAAGCAGATGAAGAGGACAACGGACCTGGCGCGCCCGCGGCTTCTGGAGAAGAACGGGACCAGAAGGCAGATGACGCCGAGGGCGGCGAAGACCAGCAGGCCGCTGCGGGACTGGATGCGCAAGAGGGTGAAGGCGGCGCAGGCCACCCCGGCCAGGCACAGGGCCGAGCGCGCGAAGCGCAGTTGCAGGGCCAGGGGCAGGATGACCGGAAAGAGGTAGTAGACCTGATAGTTTTGGTTGGTGGTTATGGCCGGTCTGCTGATAAGCTTCCCGCCGCTTGCGTAATAGCTTACATCCATTGGAAAATAGTTCGGAAGCCATTGCTTGAGCGCGATGACGCAAATGAGCCCGTAGACGAGGCCGACGAAGAGAAACGTCTTGGCCACGCTCTCGTCGCTGCTGGTGTTGGCGATGGCGGCGTAACCGATGAGAAACACGCAGACGGCGTTGGCGATGAGCAGGAACTTGTCATCGGCGAACCCGTAGAAATTGTAATGCCACCCACTGTAAACGAAGTGCGGGATGGTGAAATAGCCGATGCCTATGCTGATGACGAACAGGTACAGCAGCACGCAGTATTTGGCCGGGGGGATGACCTTGCTCCAGCCGTACTTCATGAGCATGATCAGGAAGTAGACAGGGGCGAGGGCGTTGACGCGGAACATGGAGCCTTTGGGAAGAAAATAGGAAAAGGCCGTGTCGAAGAGGATGCACGCAAAAAAGACCATGCCCAGGCTCATTCCGCTGTCTGCGGGCTCCTGCAAGATCTGGTCTGGTGCTTCCTGTTCCATGGGGGCCTCGTTCATCGGCATGTGCTCATTGTTCCTGCTTGGGCGTTGCGTCGGATCGTGCGGTCCTGGTCAGGCCTGGTGGGCCACGCGACGCAGCAGCGCGCACCAGTCCGCCAGGGCCAGGGGCTTGGCGTAGAGTTCATCCGTGGCGGCGCGGGCGTTCTTGCCCAGGCGCTCGGCTTCCTCCCGGTTGGCGGCCAGGTGGCGGATGTGCGCGGCCAGGGCCTCCGCGTCGCCGGGGCTTGAGGTCAGCCCGCAGTCGTGCAGGGCCAGCAGCCGGGCTATCTCGCCGTCGGCATCGCCGACGAAGAGGGTGGGCCTGCCCGCCGCCGCCACGCCATAGAACTTGCTCGGCACCACGCAGCCCTCCATGCCCGGCAAGAGCGACACCAGGTGCGCGTCGGCCGCGGCCAGGGACTCCCGCAGGCGCTCGCGCGGCTGGTAGTCCTGGAACATGATGTTGGCCAGTCCCAGTTCGCCCACCCGGACCTTGAGCCGCTCCAGGCGCGCACCCTGGCCGATGAAGAGGAAGCAGACGCCGGGGCCGCTGGCGAGCGGATCGCTGGCGAGCAGCCGGGCCGCCTCCAGGATGGTCTCGAACTCGTGCACGCGGCCGAAATTTCCGCTGTAGCCCACCACGAAGCGGTCCGACAGGCCCCAGGCCGCGCGCAGGGGGTTGTCGGCGCGGTCCAGGGGGGCCACCAGGGCGCTGTCCACCCAGTTGTGGCGCACGTGGATGCGCCGGGGGGCGACGCCGCAGTCGGCGATGCGCCCGGCCATGCGCAGGCCCAGGGCCACGTTCACGCTGGCCTGGCGCAGGGCGATGTCGCGCAGGGCGCCGAGGAAACGGTGGGCCAGGCTGAGCGGGCGGATGACGCCCAGGCTCACGGCCACGTCCGGGAACAGGTCCTGCACCCAGTTGACCAGCCGCGCCCCGCGCTGGCGGCAGACCAGGGCGGCCAGGCTGGCGATGAGCGGCGGGTCGGTCTTGGCCACGACGACATCGCCCGGGCGGGCCAGGCGCAGCAGCCGCAAGCACGCGGCGAGCATGAACGAGATGGAGTCCAGGGCGCGCCCGGCAAGGGCCTTGCGTCCGAAGCGGGTGGACCAGCAACGGTGCACCAGGGCGCCGTGGAAGCGGCCCTCGCGCGGCAGGTCGGCCTTGGGGTCGGTGTAGGACTGCCTGCTGGCGATCACGTGCACTTCGAGGTCCGCGCCCGTCGCCGCACTCTCAAGGGCTTCCACCACATCGGCCAGGAGCTGCGCCGTGGGGGCCAGGTCCGGGTGGAAGAAGCGGTTGATGAAGATGATGCGCTTCATGGGCTCTCGGGCGCTCCTGCGGGTCTGGCGCGGGGGCTGCGCGTCGGAGGTGCGCCCGCGCGTCACGGGCGGCTACTTCCTGCCGCGCAGCTTGGCCAGTTCAGCCGTGGCCAGGGCGCGCTCCGGGAACTGCGCCTTGCCCGCCAGGGACTTCTCCAGCCACTTGGCCGCGGTGGCGGTGTCGCCCTTGGCCTGGTAGACTGCAGCCAGGTGGTAGGCCACCGTGGGCAGGCCGTTGGCCTTGTCCCAGGCGCGCAGGAGGTACTTCAGCGCCTCCTCCTTGTTGCCGAGCTTGAACTGCACCCAGCCGATGGTGTCGTAGCTGATGGGCGCGTCCACAGCCTTGAGCTTCTCGGCCAGCGCCTGGGCCTTGGCGAGCTCGGCGGGGCTGGGCTCGCCGTCGGCGTAGAGGTAGGCCAGGTTGTTCACCGCCGGGGTGTAGTCCGGCTTCTTGGCCAGGACCTTCTCGTAGACGCTGATGGCCTCGGCGCGGTTGTTGTTCAGTTGCAGGAGCATGGCCAGGGCGAGGCCAGCCGCGACGTTGTCCGGGCTGGCGGCAAAGGCCTCGCGGTACTTGCCGATGCCTGCGTCGAGCTTGCCCTGGCGGATGTAGAGCATGCCCAGATAGTGATACGGGGCGGGCACGTCCGAGGCGAGCTGCACGGCCTTGGACAGTTCCTGCTCGGCCCCGGCCATGTCGCCGGAGTCCATCAGGATGCGGCCCAGGAGCGTGTGCACGAAGGCGTCGTCCGGCTTGGCGGCCAGGAGCTGCCTGGCGAAGGCCTGGGCCTCGGGCGCGCGCTTCTCCTGCATCAAAAGGCCGGTCTTGGCCTCGGCGGCGTCGCGGGAGCCGGGCGCCACGGCCAGAGCCTGGTCAAAGGCGGCCATGGCGCCGCGCGCGTCCCTTGTGGCCCAGAGCAGGCGGCCGAGCTTGACGTATGCGGCGGGGTCCTTGGGCGCGACCTCAGTGGCGCGCTTGTAGGCGTTTTTGGCCGCGCCGATGTTCTGCTTCTGGGCGTACATGTCGCCCATGGCCAGGAACACGGCCGGGTTCTTTTGCTCCGGCCCGGCCATGGAGGAAAGCTCGCTCAGGGCGCGTTCGGTCTTGCCCAGGCCCAGCAGGGTCTCGGCCAGCATCATGCGCGCCTGGCTGTTTTCCGGGTTGTCGGCCACGAACTTGGTCAGCACGGTCTCGGCCAGGGCGGGCTCATTGTTCTTGATGTGCGCGCGGGCCAAAAGCTCCGCGCCGCGAAGGTTCTTCGGATCGGCGTCGACCACCTCGCGCAGGGCCACGATGGCCTCGCGGGTCTTGCCGGTCTGCATGTCCAGCGCGCCCGCGATGAGGCGGCCCTCGGTGTCCCTGGGGTTGCGTTTGAACAGCGCGTCGAGCTGGACCCGGGCCTTGTCCGGCTGCTGCGCGGCCAGGTAGGCGTTGGCCAGGAGCCGGCGCGCGGTCACGGTCTGCGGGTGGTTGGGGTCGCGGTCGATCATCACCTGGACCACGGGCTCCACCTTGGCGAACTGGCCGGAGCGCAGGTACTGCTCGGCCAGGGCCAGGCGCAGCTCGTTTGAGTCCGGAATGTCCTTGAGGCCGTTGGTCAGGATGCCCTCGGCCTCGGCGGGCTTGCCAGCGGCCATGGCCGACTGGGCCTGGGAGATGCGGTAGCTGGCTTCCTTGGGATAGCGCTGCGCCAGGACCGATAGGGCCTGGGTGGCCTTGTCCTGCTGGCCGGACTGGAAATAGAAGTTCACCAGCAGCATGTTGGCGGCGGCGTTGTTCGGGTCCAGGGCCACGATGTCGCTGAAGCGTTTTTCGGCCTCGTCCTTGCGCCCCTCGTGTGAGTAGAGGTTGGCGAGCTGCAGGTTCAGCAGCAGGTGCTTGGGGTTCTTTTCCAGGCCCTGGAGCAGCACCTGCTCGGCGGCGGGCATGTCCTTCTTGGCCGAGTAGGCCTCGCTGCGCGCGATGAACACGTCGGGGTTGTCCGGGTTGGCCTGTTGCAGCTTCTCCAGCATGGCCAGGGCCTCGGGCACGCGGTCCTGCTTGGTCAGGGCGATGGACTTGATGACGCCCGCCTCCACATGCCCGGGCTGTTTGGCCAGGATAAGGTCGGCCTTGGCCTCGGCTTTGTCCAGGTTGCGCGTCATGAGGTAGAGCTTGCACATGCCAAGCTGGGCGCTCAAGTCCTCGGGGTCGAGTTCCGCCGCCCGCTGGAAGCTGGAGAAGGCGCCGGGCCAGTTGCGTTCCTGCAGTTGCACGCTGCCCAGGAGTGAATAGCCTTTGGCGAACTTGGGATCGATCTTGATGGCGTTCTTGAGTTCGACCTGGGCCTCCTGGTGCTTGCCCTCGGCTTCGAGCTGCTGGGCTTTGGCATAGAAGGAGTCGCGGCGGTCCTGGGAGGAGCCGCAGGCCAGCAGGGCCAGGCACAACGCGGTCAGGGCCAGGAGGTGGAGGGCTTTTTTCAAGGAAGAACTCCTGCGTCTTTATTGATGTCCTATCCAGTAGATTTATAACACTGAACGCGTGAAGATGGCAAGGCAGGACGCCAGACACAGCAAGGCGAAGGGCCTGCGGAAGCTGTCCAGCTTGTTCATCACGAGATTGATGCACAGCCCGCCGAGCAGGGTCTTGGCCAGGACCACCTGGGCCGAGGGGAAGCGCTCCGTGATGGGGGTGAACAGGGCGAACACCGCGATGGCGATGAGCAGGGTGTCCATGCCGTCCGGGCGCAGGTGCTCGCGGCTGAGCACAACATAAGCGCAGTAGGCGATGCCCAGGGCGATGAACAGGCCCCGGTCGATCTGGCTCGCCAGGCTCGCGGGGAGCTCCGCGTTGGCGTGGGTGATGACCACCACGAGCAGAGTGGAGTATGCGGCCAGGCGCAGATACTGGTCGAACCAGCGCGGGCTCGTCTTGTAGAGCAGGGCGCCGACCACGGCAACGGCCAGGAAGCCAGCGCCAAGGCGGTTGTCCAGGTTGACGGCCAAAACAGGGAGAAACAGGAAGGTGGCCGCAAAGGTGCTGGCGAAGATCAGCCACGCGGCGCGCACCAGCGCCGGGGGGCTGTAAAGCGGTATGGCCCCGGCCACCAGCGCCCGGAAGCCGGTGTGCAGCAGCTCCTGGATGCGCACGCGCAGGGGGTAGCTTCTGCGGATGCCGCTGATGATGCACAAAAGCGCGCTCACCAGCCCCACGTAGATGCCGGCCAGCAGGTAGTCGCGTGAGAAGCGCAGGGAGAACCCCAGGGCCAGCATGAGCAGGTTGCCCGCATGGATCAAGGTCACGGACTGGGCGTGGTCCAGGCCGTTGAGCAGCAGCTTGTGGTGCAGGTGGTTTTGGTCCGGCCGAAAGGGGCTCTGGCCCTTGGCCAGGCGCTGGTAGACGACCATGATCAGGTCGAGCAGGGGCGTGCCGAGGAGGAAGAGCGGCAGCACCGGGCTGTAGATGCTGTGCTGCTGGGTCAGGGCGATGAGGCACACGCCCAAGGTGTAGCCCAGAAACTGGCTGCCCGTGTCGCCCATGAAGATCACGGCCGGGTGCACGTTGAGCCTGAGGAAGCCGATGAGCCCGCCCACGGCGCAGAGGCTGATGACCAGCACCGTCGGCTGCTCGGAAAAAAAGGCCATGAGCGCCACGCAGGCCAGGATGAGCAGGCTGATGCCGCCGGCAAGGCCGTCGAGCCCGTCGCTGAAGTTCACCGCGTTGATGGCCGTGAGCAGGAAGAAGATCGTGGCAACCGGCCACAGGGCGCCCAGGCCCACCTCCACCCCTGGCCACAACTCGCCCAGGGTATGGATGCCCAGGCCGGAGAGCAGCACCATCACAGTGCAGGCCAGAAGCTGGCCCAGGAACTTGAGCCGGAAGTCCAGACCCCGGTAGTCGTCGACCATGCCGAAGATGACCAGGATCACCGCGCCTGCGGCAAAACCGGTGAGCAGCCGGTCCAGCCCGAGCTGACTCAGCATGGGCGCCACGGCGCCAACGAAGACGGCAATGCCGCCCGTGCGCGGGATGGGGTGGTCGTGGACCTTGCGGTGGCCCGGCTGGTCCATGAAGCCCTTGGCCGCGTGGGTGCTGGCCCGGACCAGCAGCGCAGAGACCGAGGCGCTCAGGATCAGGGCCAGGACGAGGAGCAGCAGCGGTGACATGCGCGGAGGCTCCCCCTGTGCTCAAGGTTGTTGGTACGGGCAACACCCGGGCGAGAGGCCGCAACAGTGGCCGCAACGATGGGCCATGCGAGGCGTATCACCCGCAAGGTACTGCAAAGCGCCCACGGCGGCAAGGTTGTCCCGCGCCTGCAAGAGGTGCGCAGCGCAGGGCGGAGGGCCTACATCAGGAAGCTCTGGATCTCGAAGTAGCTTTGCAGGTCGCCGTCCTGGAAGGCCGCGCCAATGTGCAGGTCTTCGCCGACCTTGCTCACACGGGAGGGCTTGCAGGTCATGCTGACCGGGCGGGTGCTGCCATCAGGCAGGCGGAAGACGATCTCGAAATTGCTGGCCTGTGCGTTGATGACCAGGGTGGCCTGCTCGTGCTTGGGGATGGCGATGCGCACGCCGCCAAGGGAGACATCCTGGATGGTGCCTGTAAGCAGCACCGTGCCGGTGGTGGTCTCGCCATTGATGATAACCGGAATGCTGGCGTCCTTGCGGTTGTGGCGACGCTTGTCGCTGCCGGTCTTGGCGTTGAGGAAGTCGGTCAGCAGGGAGTTGATGAGGCCGGAAACGTTGAGCTGCTCACGTTCTGCCGCAGCCTTCAAGCCTGCCTGGAGTTTCGCGCTGGTGCGAAAGCAGATGGTGACGTCTTTGTTCAGCTTCACGGTCGACTCCTCGCTTGGGGTATGCTTGTTGTAGCGGCGTCGCTTTGAGCGGCGCGTTTCTGTTCCAGACATCCGGCCATGACCTTCTGGGAGCACCGCTCCCGGGGCCATGGCCGGAGGAAAAACAATCTAGGCGGCGTTCTTGCGCGCGCGCTTGAAGCCCATGAGGCCCAGAAGGCCGCTGCCGAGCATCCACACCGCGCCGGGGACCGGGGTCGGGGTGGAGCTGGAGCCCAGCGAAGCGCCGGAGAGTATCCACTTCTCGTCGGTGGCGGTCATCTGGCCGATGGCCTGGAAGACGTACGTTCCGGCGATCTTCGGCAGCAGGTATTCCAGGTGCACGGCCTGCGAGTCGGTGGGCAGGTTCTGGTCCACGATGCTTTCATACGTCAACGTGTCGACACCGTTGAAGATGCTGACGAAGAAGTGGTCAACGGTCGCCTGCTTGTCCGGCTTGGTGCCAGCCACGCTGTCCCAGGAGCCCACCGCGATGTAGTCAAAGGTGAACAGGAGATTCGACAGGCCTGCGAGGGCAGAAGCGCTCACTTCCACCGGGCCGCTGCTCCAGGCGTTGGACCCCGGCGTCAGGCTGGTGGGCTTGACGTAGGTCGTGCCGACGCCGTCGGTGGCGGTCCAGACAGAGGCGTAGCCGCTGGCGGCGACGGCCAGAAGCATCACGAGACTCAGGCATGTGGTGACCAGTGCTTTCTTCATATCGCTCATCCCCCATGTAGGTTGTCGTCATCGTGGCGGAAGCTGGGCCATGGCCCAAGGTCAAGCAAGTGGCGAAACGTCTTGCAAGCTTGGGCCTCAGGCCTTCTTGCGTGCCCGCTTAAAGCCCATCATGCCCAGCAGGCCGCTGCCGAGCAGCCACACGGCACCAGGAACGGGCGTGGGCGCGGCCTTGGACGCGGCCAGGATGAAGTCGTCAAAATCGTCGGTGCAGGCGTTCTTTATGCCGTCATCGTTCATGCCGATGATCAGGGTGCCGGCGGTCAGCCCCATCTGGGCCCAGTCCTTGGTCAGTTCGTAAATATGGACCCGGGTCGCATCCGTCAGCAGGGTGACGAAGTCGAGGTTGGCATTGCCGTACAGGCCGGTGGTGCGGAAGCTGGCGCTGGTCAGGTCAGCGGTTTTGGTGCCGTAGCCGGAGGTCAGGTTGTTGGTGAACAACACGTCCTTGCTGGAGTCGCGGAACTGGTCGGTGAGGTAGGACTGGTAGGCCAGGGCGGTGACATTATACACGCCGCTGAGCGCAGTGCCGGAGACGTCCGCATACTTCGCGCCCTTCATGAAGGTCTTGAGGTCCGTGATGTCGTAGGGATACCAGTCTGCGGGAGTGGTGTAGCTGGCTTGGGCCTCGGCAAAGGCTCCAAGAGTCAGCGCGGCAAGCAGGGCCGCTGTGCCGATCCATTTCTTCAATCCGCGCATATTCCTCTCCGCCATTCTCTTTAAGACTGGACCGCGAGGGCCTTGCGCGTGCGCTTGAAGCCCATGATGCCGAGCAGCCCGCTGCCCAGCAGCCACACCGCGCCGGGAACGGGCGTGGGCGCGGCCTTGGCGGCGAGGATGAAGTCGTCGAAGTCGCCGTCCTTGGAGCCGTCGTCATTGAGGCCAAGAATAAGGGTGCCGGCGTTCAGGGTCAGGCCGCTGCTCAAGGTCCAGGCCTGGGTCAGTTGCAGCACCGCCACCCTGTTCAGGTCGTTGACGCTCGTCTTCAGGGTTGTGGTGAGGTCGTTGAAAATGGCGCTGCCCAGATCGGCCGTCTTCCAGCCCTTGGCGAACTCGGCGGCCAGATTCTTGTTGGTGAACAGGACGTCCCCGGCGACGGCGGATTTGAACTGGATGGTGTCGCCAGCCTCGAAGCCCAGGGGCGTCAGGTCATAGGCCCCGGTAAGGGGCGCGCCGGTATACTGGGTGTAAGCCGCCCCGGAGAGGAAGGTCGACAGCGTGTTGATGTCGTTGGGGTAGTAATTGCTGGCCAAGGCGCCGCCTGCGAGTGGAGCACTGAGGAGCAGGCTCAGGGCCAGTAGAGCCAAGCTCTTGGTCAACGCTTTCATCATCCGCTCCCCCCCATGGGCTGGATCAACTCGTTTGGTATAGATCGTATAACCAAGTCCTGCGATGCATGTCAATACTATTGGCCGTTGATCAGCGCAACTATTCCATAAAAATTACCAATTAAAATTTTGACTGTGATTCTGGTTGTTTGCGCGAGCCATACTCCTGGGAGGATTCGTGTAACCTGTTACGGATTGGGTCGCGGGTGTAATACAAGAGTGGTCTTGAAGGGCGTGGTTGACACATCCGAACGTGCCGACTGATCCCCGAAATGTTAGACGTCTCATCGGTCTTGCTGATGGCGCTCTTTAGGTGCAATGGGTGAGCAAAATGGCAATCTGCTTGGAATAGTGAGAGTGCAATATGTCACGCATATCGAATCTCAGCTATTGATGGATGTCGATGTTTTGTCCGCCGGGGTCAAGCAAGCCTGTTTTCAGCCCCTGAAAGCCGCTTTAGATAGATTTTATGAGTGATCTATCTATTCTAAAATAGAAATTCTCTATCGATAGACGCTGGACAAATTGCTGACGTGTTGCCTTAGACGGGAAAGCTTGGGGGCCTATTGATCTTCCTTGGCCTTTTTGGCCTGCTCCACGAGCGGCGCTGCCACGCGGCGGACCACGTTCTCCAGCCTCGCGCAGCGCGCGGCAAGCTCCTGGCTGGTCTTGCGCTCATGCTCCTGGATGCTCTCGATGCGCCGGGTCAGCTCGTCCTGGTAGGAGCCGAAGGAGTTGAGCAGGGTCCGCAGGTCGCCCTCCATGGCCCCCAGGCGTTGGTTGGTCTCCGTGGCCTGGGCGAAGGCCGCCTGGGCCAGCTGGGGCTGCGCGGCGGCAGGCTCCAGCCCCGGCGTCAGGCGCTCCCAGGGCTGTTGCCCGGCAACACCAAGGCCGCTCTTGTCCTCCACCACCTGGGCCACGTGCTCCCGGCTGACGGTGTGCTGCTGGTCTGCAAAGGCGTAGAGCAGCGCGCTGCCGCAGATGAGGTTGATGGAGCGCGGCACGCCGAGGCTGGCCTGCTGCACCAGGGCGGTGGCCTCGGGGCTGAAGAGGTCCGGCTGGCCGCCGGACTTGGTCAGGCGGTAGCTGATGTACTCCACGGTCTCCTCGTCGCTTAAGCCCGTGAGATGGTAGTTCACGCCGATGCGCTGGGCGAACTGGGCCAGGCCGGGGTCGAGCAGCTTGCGCTTGAGCTGCGGCTGGCCCACCAGCAGCACCTGCAATAGCATGCGGTCGTCGCTTTGCAGGTTGCTCAGCATGCGCAGCTCTTCCAGGGCCTCGGGCGAGAGGTTCTGGGCCTCGTCGACGACGATGAGCACCTTGCGGTTCTGGCTGTACTTCTGCACCAGGAACTGGTTGATCTGGTCCAGGGCCGCAGGCTTGTCGCCGGGGTGGGTGGGCAGTTCGAACTCGGTCAAGAGCATGTTCAGGAGCTGTTCGGCGCTGACGTTGGTCTGGAAGACCAGGGCGACCTCGGTCTCACTGGGCACGCAGCGCCGCAGCACCTCGCGCACCAGGGTGGTCTTGCCCGTGCCGATCTCCCCGGTGAGCAGGATGAAGCTCGCACCGCTGGTCAGCCCGTATTCCAGATGATCCAGGGCGGTCTTGTGCCGCTGGCTCAAAAACAGGAAGTCCGGGTTGGGGACGATGTCGAAGGGCGTGTTGGTGAATCCGAAAAACTCGTTGTACATGATGTCGCTACACGCTCCGCTACGCTGTCGGGAGGGCCGGGGCTAGTCCTTGGGAACCTTGTTCATGACGATGCCGAGCAGGGACTTGCCCTGCAACAGCTCCATGGTGCGGCGGATGTCGCGGCGTGTGGTCTTGCCTGCCTCCACCACCAGCAGCACCTGGTCCACAAAGGAGGAGAACACCAAAGCATCGGGCATGTCCAGCAGATGCGGGCAATCGAAGATGACGTAGCGTTCCGGGTACTTGGCCTTCATCTCCTTGACCAGGTCGCGCATCTTGGGCGAGCCCAGGATCTCCGTGGCCCCGCTGATGGGCCGCCCCGCAGGCAGCACCACGAGCTTCTTCATGCCGGGGTTGATGAGCAGGGTGTGCACCGGCACGTCGTCGAGCATGTGGTCCGACAGGCCCCGGTCGTTATTCAGCCCCATGTACTCGGCCACCTTGGGGTCGCGCAGGTTGGTGTCGACCAAAAGAGCCGTCTGCACCGACTCCTTGGCCATGCTGATGGCGAGGTTGATGGCCGTGAGGGTCTTGCCCTCGCCCTTGCCCACGCTGGTGACCATGATGATGTTGTGGCCCTTTTCGCGGGTCTGGTGCAGCACCTGGGTGCGCAGCATGCTGTAGTAGTCGGCCAGGGCGGGGTCGTCCACGTGGGAGAGCATGCGTCCGGCGCTCATGGGCGTCAGCGGCTGCTCCACCACCTGGGTCTGGGTGTAGTTGACGTGCTCCGGCTTTGGCGGCGGCGCTGGCGGCGCTGCGGGCGGCCTCTGCGGCTCGCCTGCGGGGGTGCCGCGCTCCTGCTTGGCCCTGTCCAGGGCCTTGGTGATCTTGCTCATATGCTCTTCCAGAGCCGACAGCGTCGGCGGGTTAATTTCGCGTGTCCGTTAGAATATGGCGCTCATCCGGCGGGAAAGCCCAAGGAGCAGCAGGTCGAGCGGCATGAAGAAGAAGTGCGCCAGCAACAGCAGGCCCACGAAGCCGCCTGCGATGACCGCGAGGATGATGCGCTTGCGCCTGGACTTGGCCTTGAGCTCCGCCGGGGTGGGCAGATAGGGGATGGCTGCCAGGGGCGGCCTGCCCGTGAGGGCGGCCAGGTCCTCCGGGGTCGAGACGCTCTGGTCCAGGGCCTCCAGCAGCATGGCCAGGCCGCCGCCGGAGCCGAGGGCCAGGACGAACCCGGCCAGGATGATCAGCATGCGCTGCGGCTTCACGGGCTTTTCGGGCACCAGGGGCGGGGCGATGAGCGTGAACTTGTCGCCGATCTGGCTTTCCTCCAGCCCCTTTGATTCGCGGGCGGCCATGACGCGGTTGGCCAGCTCGTTGTACTTGAGCTTGGCGCTCTCGTAGTCGCGGTTGAGCGACTGGTACTCCTGCTCGACCCTGGGCGTGCCCTCCAGGCGGCGCTGGTATTCGGCCTGCAGCGAGCTTATGCGTCCAAGGTCGGACTGGGCGCGGCGGATCTCCATGCCGGTGGAGACGATCTGGGTCTTGATGTTGATGTAGGCCGGGTTGGAGGCGTCGTCCGCCGAGGCCGAGGAAGCCTTGGGCGTGTCCTGCCGGGCCTTTTCCAGTTCGCTTATCTCGCGCTTCAGGGCCAGCACGTCGGGGTGCTTGTCCGACAAGGTCTCGGAGAGTCTGGCCAGGCGCGCCTGCTTCTCCTTGATGGCTTCGGCCAGGAAGCGGTTGTCCTGGCCGCCGCCGAGTTCCTTGCCCGCGGCCTCATACTCGCGCTTGGCCTTGACCACGTCCGGGTGCTGCTCGCTCAAGGTCGCCTTGAGGGACATGTAGCGGCGGCGCAGGCGTTCCTTTTCCTCGCGCGGGGAGCCCATGCGCTGGCCCTCGCCTCCGCCCCCGCTCAGGTGCGGGTCGATGGTGGCGAGCTGGCCTTCGAGGTAGACGTTGCGCGTCTGCAGCGAGCGGATGTTCTCCTGGAGGTTGGCCTTGTCCTTCTCGAGCTTCTCCATGGTCTGCATGTTGAGCTGCATGAGTTCGGGCAGCTCGGTGAGGTGCTCTTCCTTGAACACCGAAATTTTGCCTTCCAGGGTCAGCATCTCCTGGCGGATGTCTTCGAGCTGCTTTTCCAGAAAATCCACGGTGGCCTTGGCGGTCTCCTCGCGGGACTTCAGGTTCTCTTGCAGGAACAGGGAGGCCAGCTCGCTGGCCACCTCGGCCACCTTGTTCGGGTTGCGGCCCTCGTAGGAGATATTGAAGGCGATGGTGGCCGGGCCGCTGCGACCGCCGCTGGGGTTGTTGACTTCGGTCTGCACGGGCTCGAGGATGATATCCTTCTGCATCTTGGCAACGATCTCTTCCGCCGTGAACATTTCCTTCAGGTCGGTGTAGAGCTCCATCTTCTTGATGAGGCTCATGAGATTCACGCGCCCGAGCACCACCTGGGAGATGGACTGCAGGCGCTGCTCCACATAGCCGGACACGGTGGTCTGGAGGAAGTCCTTGGAGACGTTCTGTGTCTCGATGAGCACGGTGGCCGTGGAGCGGTAGACCGGCGGCAAGAGCAGGGCCAGCAGCACGCTCAGCGTGAAGATGACCAGGGCTGGCACCAGGATCTGGTAGCGCCTGCGCCTGGCGATCTGGATGTAGGTTCTGATGTCGGCCTTGGCCTGCATGCTCATGTCCTTTGGTCTGCGCCCTTGCGGGCGCCGGTGCGTTGTGTCGCCTAGGGGAAGGCGATGCTGAAGTCCAGGTAGACCCGGTTGCGCGTCTTGGTCTCGTCCTTCAGCCTGTCCTCGGAGGAACCGTAGGCGTAGCCCAGGGTCATGGAGGAGTTTTCGCCCACCTGGTACGAGGCGCCGGGCGATATCTCCGTCCAGCGGTTTTTCTGCGCGCTTTGGGCCGAGGAGGTGTTCTCTGAGAGCACCATGTTGCCGTTCAGGAGCAGGCGCAGGCGCTCGGTGGTCCGCAGGGCGAGGTTCAGGGAGAGCCTGTCGCGCACCAGGTCATCGCCGGTGATGCCCAGCGTCATGTCCCGGCTGTAGGCGGCAGTGGTGGTCAGCTTCTCAAGCCGCCACTCCAGCGAGGTGTCGGCGGCGTAGCTGGTGGCCTTGCGCGATTCCTGTCCGTCGACCTTGGAGCGCAAGGAGCTTGCGCCGCCGAGCACGCGGGCCTTGACGGTCTCGGCCAGGGCGTACTCGAAGCCGGCCATGCCGGACACGCTGTCCTGGGTCGCGCTGGGGGTGCTGGCCATGGAGCCGGAGAGCTGGAGCAAAAGCTGGGTGCGCTCATTCAGGCGATGGCCCCAGAGTCCGCCCAGGGTGTTGCTCATGCTGTCGGTGTAGTCTTTGGTGTCGTATTCCGTCTTGGTGAAGGCATGAAAGAGGGTCAGGCTGTTGGTCTCGTCCAGGGTCAGGGTCAGGCTCGGCTTGATGCTGTACACCTGCCGTGAGGACCTGCGCGGGGCCTGCTCGCCGGTCTCGTCCAGGGCGGAACCGAAGGCGTGGTCGGCTATGATGCCGCCCTTCAGGTTGGCGGTGATCTTCTCCGTGGCGTTGACCTCGATGCCTGCCTCGTAGTTCTGGTCGATGCGGTCGAAGTCGTTTAAGCGCAGGTACTTGTAGGCAGTGCCCTTGGCCACGACCCAGCCGCGCATGCGCTCCTGCTTCACGTCCACGCGCACGCCGGGCGTTGCGCTGCTCTCGAAGTCGCCCTTGCCCATGAAGTTGACGTTGCTGTCGTAGGTCTCACGCACGGAGATGGTGGGCATGACCTTGACGGTCTCCCAGGCCAGGGCGCCGCCTGGCCGGGCGAGGACGCCCAGGCCGGCCAGGACCAGTCCGGCCAGGACTAGAGCCAGGGGCGTGCGGGGTGCGTATGCGGTTTGTCTCGACATGCAGTGCTTTTCCGTCCGGTGGCTAGGGCACCACGATGGTGTCGCCCTTGTTGAGCAGGATGTTCTGCTCCAGGTGCTTGCCCTTGGCCACGGCGTCGTAGTCGAAGGTCATGGTCTGCTGCTTGCCTTCGGCCAGGCGCAGGATCAGGATGTCGCCCGTGGAGGAGAAGGGCGTGAAGCCCCCGGCCAGGGCCAGGGCCTGCATGACGGTCATGCGCTCGAACATGATGTACATGCCCGGGCGGCCCACCTTGCCCACGATGTAGATCTTGGGGCTCTTGATCTGGATGGCCATGACGCTCACCGGGGAGCCGGGCACGAACTCGCCTATGCGGCCCTGGATCTCGGCGCGGACATCCTCGACGCTGCGGCCCTGAACGTTGATGTCGCCGATGAGCGGGAAGGAGATCTTGCCATCTGGGCGCACCACCACCTCGCGGGTCAGGGCCTCGTCCTTCCATACGGAGATGGCCAGAACGTCTTCCGGTCCGATGGTGTAGGCCGTCTTCGCCTCAGCCAGGGCCTGGGCGGTCCAGCACAGGCAGAGCAGCAGAGACATGGCCAGAATGCGCGCGCGCATGGGGGCTCCTTGTGGTCTTTCCCGGGGCTATGGCCCCGAGCTGATTATCCTATCGTTTGGGCCTATATAATCGTTATGCCCCCTTGGGGCAAGGTCGGCCTCTGGCGTGGCGGCTTTGGCGGCCCTCGCATTTCTCCGGGAAATGGGCTAGGAGCAAGGCCACAGGGCCGGGGCATCACCCCGTCCGCAGGCAGTTCCTGCCGCCGCGAAAGCACAATGCAAGGGGCATTCCATGTTGAAGAAATTCGCGTTGAGCACCGGGATCACCGGGCAGGGCGGGGCCTCTCTGGCCGCGCTTCTGTTGGTCAAGCACTGCGCAGTCCACGGCGTCAAGAATCACGGCTTCCAGAGATAGGAGGGGGGCATGGAGAAGGACGCGCGCATCTACGTGGCCGGACATCGGGGGCTGGTCGGGCAGGCTTTGGTGCGCCAGTTGGAGTCCCAGGGCCATGTGAACATCCTGAAGCGCACCCACGCGGAGCTGGACCTGACCGACGGCGCGGCCGTGGCAGGGTTCTTCGCCTCCGAGAGGCCCGAGTACGTCCTGCTCGCGGCGGCCAGGGTCGGCGGCATCGTCGCCAACAGCACCTATCCGGCGGAGTTCATCCACCAGAACCTGGCCATCCAGTTGAACGTCATCCACAACGCCTGGCTGCACGGGGTCAAGCGCCTGCTGTTCCTCGGCTCCTCGTGCATCTACCCGCGCCTGGCGCCCCAGCCCATGCGTGAGGAATACCTGCTCACCGGGCCCCTTGAGCCAACCAACAGGGCCTACGCCCTGGCCAAGATCGCAGGCATCGAGATGTGCTGGAGCTACAACCGGCAGTACGGCACGCACTATCTGGCGGTGATGCCCACCAACCTCTACGGCCCCGGCGACAACTACCACCCCGAGAACTCCCACGTCATCCCAGGGCTCATCCACAGGTTCCACGAGGCCAAGGTGCGCGGGGAAGAGTCCGTCACGGTCTGGGGCACGGGCAACCCCACCCGCGAGTTTCTCCACGGCGACGACATGGCCCAGGCCTGCGTGTACCTGCTGGGCCTGCCCGAGGACCGCTTCATCCCGCTTCTGGGCAGCGACGAGTGCGTCAGCGGGCGCTTCGAGCCGCCGCTGGTGAACATCGGCGCGGGCCGTGAGATCAGCATCTGCGGGCTGGCGGAACTGGTGCGTGAGGTGGTCGGCTTTGCCGGGGAGATCGTCTTTGACACCAGCAAGCCCGACGGCACGCCGCGCAAGCTGTGTGACGTATCCAAGCTCGCCGCCGCTGGCTGGACGGCCACGACGCCTCTGCGCCATGGCCTGGTCCAGGCCTACGCGGACTTCCTGAGCAGGCAGCCGGGCGTCAGCTAGTCGGATTGGGGCTGGCTGGCGTTTTCTCGCCCTGCCTCGCGCAACGCGCGCAACAGGTCGGCTTGCTGTACGGGCTTGGCCACGTGGTCGTCCATGCCCGCAGCCAGGAACTTCTCCCTGTCTCCGGGCATGGCATAGGCCGTGAGCGCGATGATGGGGATGCGCGCCTTGTCGCCCAGGTCGCCCAGGCTGCGGATGATGCGCGTGGCCTCCACCCCGTCCATCTCGGGCATCTGCACATCCATGAGGATGCAGTCGAACGCCTCCATGCTCAGAATCTCCAGCGCCTCCAGCCCGTTGCCCACGGTCTGGACCGAATGCCCCAGCCTGCGCAACATCAGGGCCGTGGCCATCTGGCTGATGGGCTCGTCCTCGGCCAGCAGTATCTTGAGCGGCTGGCCGGCCGCGTGGGCGGGCTTCTTGCCTGCCGCGCCGCATGCGTCCGCCCCCGGCATGCCCAGACGCAGGGCCAGATGGATGCTCGTGCCGACCCCGACGTCGCTCTCCACGGCGATGTGGCCGTCCATGAGGTCCACGATGCGCTTGACCAGGGCCAGGCCCAGGCCCGCGCCTTCGTACTGGCGCGCAAACGAGGCGTCGGCCTGGGTGAAACGCTGGAAGATGTGGCCGATCTTGTCTTCCTGGATGCCGATGCCCGTGTCGCTGATGGAGATGTAGAGCCATACCGTGTCTTTTCGGCTCAGCGAGGGCTGGGCCCAGACCTCAAGGTGCACCGAGCCCCTGGGCGTGAACTTGACGGCATTGCCCACGAGGTTGAGCAGGACCTGCTGCAGGCGCGCCTCGTCTCCGAGGAGCTTCAGGGGTACGCTCTCGTGGACGCTGCCGGTGATCTTCAGCCCTTTTTCCCGGCAGGCCACCAGATAGGTGCTGACCACGTACTTGAACAGGCCCTTGATGCTGAGGGGCTTGAGCGAGAGCGATTCCCGGCCCGGTTCGAGCCTGGAGAAATCCAGAATGTTGTTGAGCAGGGTCAGCAGCCTGTTCCCGGCCTCATAGGCCAGGCCCGAGTAAAGCGCGTGCTCCTGTGGGGTCACGTGGCCTTGCAGCAGCTGGACCATGCCGAGCAGCCCGTTGAGCGGGGTGCGGATCTCGTGGCTCATGTTGGCCAGGAATTCGCTCTTGGCCTGGTTGGCGGCCTCGGCGGCCTCCTTGCTGCGCACCAGCTCGTCCTGGGCCTGCTTGTGTTCGGTGATGTCATGGTTGCTTACCCGCCTGCCGAGCTTGTTGCCCTTGGAGTCTTCCATGCCCAGGCAATGGTGGCTCAGCCAGACGGTCTCCCCCGTCTTTCTGACGATCCTGTACGAGAATTCGCAAGCCGGGGTATTGTAGAGCGACACTTCCCGGCTGTGCTGGGCCAGGAGCGTGGCGTCGTCGGGGTGCACGATGCGCGAAAGCAGGTCGTGGTCGGTCATGAATTCCTCGACCGTATAGCCGGTGACGCGCTCGCAGGAGGGGGCCATCCAGACCAGAACGCCATCCTGTATCCAGTATTCCCAGTCATAGGCATAGTCGGTCACGGTGCGGAACCTCTCCGCGCTTTCGGCCAGGGCCTGCCTGGCCCGCTTGCAGTTGGCGAGCTCGGCTCTTAACTGTTCGTTGTCCTCCGCCAGCTCCTTCCCCCCTTTGGCCGTGCTCTCGAGAGGGGGGGGCGCAGCATTGGACTGGCCTTGGCCTGCGTGCGCGTTCATCCCGGTTTCCTTCATCGGATCGTTGAGGTCGGTGTCGCAGTGGTTCTGCGGACCGGCAGCGACGATGGCCTTGTATAGCAGGAAGAATGACATGATCTTGAGGAAGTGACCGGCCGTATCGGCGGCGGGGCTCGACTGGAGCGCGAAACAGAGTTCTGAGGCCAGGGCGCTTATGAGGCAGAGGCCGAGCAGGAGGTACGCGTCCGGGGCGAAGCGCGCCCGGCTGCGGAGCAAGGCCCTGGAACTCCAGGCCGCGAGAGCTGCCGCCAGGGCGATGGCCACGCTGAGCAGTTCGGCCAGGGAGTGGAACAGATGGGCGTTGCCGATGGCGACACCGGTCAGGACCGCCAGGGCCAGCCCGCTGATGGCGGCATCCCGCCAGCCCAGAACTCGTAGATGTGTTTCGGTTGGCATGTGGCCCCCCCGCTCGACGAATGGTCTAAGGCGTCAAGTGAACTTCGGCCAGGGTGAGCAAGTTGCCCTGGTCGGCATTGGCACCGTTTCAATCCCTGTGGTCCGAACTGACTCTGGGCTGTGCGTGCGGACACGCAGGGAAGCCGCTCCCCACGCCAAGCGAGGCGAATCGGCCAGCGCATGGGCCGCCCATGGGAACGGCGACCGGAAGAAACAGCACCATCGCCGTTTCAGTCTGCGTTGCGGAGCGCTGCCACCGGCATATCGGGATACTCACAGTCCGTCATACACTCCCGGTCAGGAATGTCTACACAATATTTGCGGAACGATGAATGGCGGCCATGGGTGGTGGCCTGTTGGGCGGGTCAGGGTCGTCTGAGCGTGGGCCTGGCCTGCGGTACTTCCACGTTTACCGCGCGCAGGCCCTGGCCTTCCTCGGCGTAGTCGAAGAGCACATCCTCGCCGGGGGCCAGGGTCTGGAAGCCTTCGCGCTGGATCTCCGCAAAGTGCACGAACACGTCGCGGCCCTCGGCATCGCGCAGAAAGCCGAAGCCTTTGCGCTCATTGAAATAGCTGACTACGCCGCGCTGTCTCTGCATGGAGTTCTCCTGGCCGATGGCTGGCCAATGGCTGGCCTGGGTCTGGTCGATTCGCCTCGTCGGGCTTGCGGGGAGCATAGCCCAAGCAGCGGTCCGGACGCAATGGGCGCCTTTCGCGTTCCTCTCACGCCTCTTCTCCGGGCCTGGGCGCAAGGAACGCAAAAAGCCCGCCCCTTCCAGTCAAGGGGGGCGGGCTTGTGCGAACTGGTGCAGGTGGGGCTAGCGCAAGCGGAAGGTGATGCGCCCGCGGGTCAGGTCGTAGGGCGAAAGCTCGACCTTGACCTTGTCGCCGGGCAGGATGCGGATGTAGTGCTTGCGCATCTTGCCGGAAATATGGCCCAGAATGCTGTGGCCGTTTTGCAGTTCCACACGGAACATGGCGTTGGGCAGGGCTTCCTGGATGATGCCCTCAACTTCAATTGCTTCTTCTTTGGACATGCATTCTCCGCATATTGTCCCAGAACGCCTTGGCATAGTTGCCTTTCTGCGCTCCAGGATCATGTAAGGTGCCGCTATTTACGCTTTATCGGGAACTTTGGCAAGTCCCGCTCAAGGCGCCTGGGCCTCCAGCGCGCCCCTGGCTTCGGCCACGAAACGCAGCACCAGGGCCTCGTCCTTGTTTCCGGCCGCGTCTTCCAGGCCCGTGTGCGCGTCCACGCCCGCCGGCCTTACTGCCGCGATGGCCTGGGCTACGTTGTCCGGCGTCAGGCCACCGGCCAGGATGAGCGGTTTTGCCCACCCCTGCCAGAGGGCCTGCGCCAGCCTGCGGCTGACGTCCCAGTCGTGGGTCTTGCCCGTGGCCCCGCTGGCCCCGCTGGCAGGATCAAAGGTGTCGGTGAGGAAGGCGTCGACGTACGGGGCGTTGGCCTCGGCCTCGGCCAACAGGTCCGCCTCGCCCCCCCGCTTGCCCGCCATGCCGACCACCAGGCTCTTGATGATGAAGAGCGCGGGCGCGGCCTCGCGCAGGCGCCGCACCTCCGGCAGGGGCATGGGCCCGTGCAGCTGCACCCCGTCCACGCCCAGGAACCGGCACAGCGCCAGCGTCTCGCGGGCGTCCTCCAGGTAGGTTATGAGCACGGTCTGCGCGGTGTTGCCGGGATTCGCGGCAAGGCCGCGCACGATGTCCCTGGCCTCGTCCTCGCTGACGTCCGGGGTGTGCACGGGCAGGCGCAGGGGCAGGCCCACGTGGGTCACGCCGCAGGCCGCGAGCAGGCGCGCCTCGGCCAGATTTTTCACCCCGGCGGCCTGGATCATGATTTGCGTATTTGTCAAAGCGACCTCTGGATTTTTTTACGGGCTGGGCGTAAAGAAAAGTTGTACATGGACCTGCAACCCCCCTGGAGCGCCCGTGGAATGCACTGATCGCCAGCCATATGACATCATCCGCGACATACTCACTGTCATAGAGGAACTCAACACCCTCAAGGACGTGGACGCCATCCTGGACCGCGTGCTGGGCGAGGCCCGGGGCATGACCAATGCCGATGCGGGCTCCATCTTTCTGGTGGAGGGGCAGAATCTCCGCTTCAGCTACGTGCACAATGACACCCTGTTCCGGGGAGCGGACGCGAGCAAACACCTCTACACCAACTTCGCCGTGCCCATCGACGAGAAGTCCATCGTGGGCTACGCGGCCATGACCGGCAAGTCCGTGGTCATCGACGACGCCTACGCCCTTTCAGGCAACGAACCTTACACGTTCAACAAGAAGTTCGACGAAGACACGGGCTACCACACGCGCTCCATGCTGACCATCCCGCTCACGACCTTTCAGGACAAGATCGTGGGCGTCATGCAGCTCATCAACGCGCGCGACTGCAACAACGCCTATCGGCCCTTCAACAAGGACGACATCCAGTACGCGCCGCTCTTCGCCAACTCGGCCTCGGTGACCATCGAGCGCGGCATCATGACCCGCGAGATCATGCTGCGCATGATGAAGATGGCCGAGATGCGCGACCCCAAGGAAACGGGCCCCCACGTCCAGCGCGTGGGCGCCTATTCGGCGGAGATCTACCAGCGCTGGGCGCAGAAGAAGGGCCTGGACGAGGTCACCATCCGGCGCAACAAGGACGTGCTGCGCCTTGCGGCCATGCTCCACGACGTGGGCAAGGTCGGCATCAGCGACACCATTCTGAAGAAGCCTGGGCGCTTCGAGCCCCACGAGGCGGCCATCATGAAATGGCACTCGGTCTACGGGGCCGCGCTCTTCGCCAACACCACCTCGGAGCTGGACAAGCTGTGCAGCAAGATCGCCCTGGGCCACCACGAGCGCTGGGACGGAGCAGGCTATCCCGGCAGGCTTCCGGCAAACCTGGCCGAGGCCCGTGAGCTCTGCCTCGAACCCATCAGCGGCGAGGACATCCCCATCGAGGCGCGCATAACCTCGCTGGCCGACGTGTACGACGCGCTCATTTCGACCCGCGTCTACAAGGACGCCTGGCCGGAGGAGCAGGTGGTGGAGGAGATCATGAAGGGCCGTGGAACGCAGTTCGACCCGGAGGTGGTGGACGTCTTCGCCGAGATCCAGGACGTTTTGCGGGCCATCCGCGCCAAGTACCAGGGGTAGGGGCTACAGACTCACCCGCTCGAAACTCATGCCTTCCAGGTCGAACACCAGCATGGCTCCGGCCAGTCTTGGCTCGCGCCCGCAGAGGATGTTCAGCGCCTCGGCGCTCATGAGCGCCGCAGCCGCGACCACTGCCGGGGCCGGGGTGCCCAGCGTGTTCTCCGCAGCCTCGCTGTCGGCCCCGAAGATGTCTGACGGGCCTTTGGCGCCGGGCAACACCGTGGCCACGTAGCCCGCCTGTCCCGCCACCGCCGCCGTCACCAGCGGGATGCCTGCGCGGGCCGCCTGGTGCAGCAGCGCGGGCCGGTCCTTGAGGCCGCCCAGCGCGTCCACCGCCAGGTCCGCACCCACCAGAAAGCGCTCCATGAGCTCCTCATCGAGGTAGGCCGCCACGGGCTCGAAGTCCACGGCCGGGTTCACCTGCTGCACCCGCGCGGCCGCTGCTGCGGCCTTGTAGCCGCTGATGCTGCGCCGGGTGCAGAGCAGTTGGCGGTTCAAGTTCGAGGGCTGGAATTCGTCGCCGTCGGCTGCGCAGATATGCCCGACGCCGGTGCGCGCCAGGATCTCCAGGGCGTGGCCGCCCAGGCCCCCCAGGCCGATCAGGGCCACGCGCGAGGTGAGCAGGCGGATCTGCTCGGTGAAGCTGTAGGTGGTGCTGTTGCGCTGGTAGCGCTCCGGCAGGATGCCGAGCTCGAGGGCGGCCAGCTCAACCCGGGCCATGGCCTTGCTGTGGGGGTGGCCCTTGCCGTTGCCCGGGCTGCGGCCAAGGCCCCGGGCCAGGTCCTGCACGGCGAAGTAGGGCAGCACCTGACACTGGCCTCCGTCGGGCCGCGTGTCCGCACGCGCCAGGGCGCGGATGCTTTCATCCAGGGTCAGGGACAGCGGCATGGCTAGCCTCCTCCCACAGCGGGGAACAGCCCCACGCGGTCTCCGTCGGCCAGCTTGGCATCTGGTTCCACATGGGCGCCGTTGATGAAGACGAGTTTGAGGTCGGCGGGCGGGATGCCCAGACGCTTGACGAGGTCGGCCACGGTCTCGCCGGGCTCGATGGCAAAGGCCTCGGCCTCCGGCGGGGTGAACCGCGAGAGCGTGGCGAAGCATTTTAAGGCTATGTGCATGATTCGCCTTTACGCCCATGGCGGGAAGGGGTCAATGGCGCATCGGGGCAAGGGGCTCCGACTCAGCGGAGATGTGGTGCGTTGTAGGGGGTCCTGTCGACGCCGCGTGCGCCTTTTCGTCGTATTACATATTGTCCCGGACCGGATATGGACATTACTCTTGCGTTGCCTACTGTCTTCTTATCTTGATTTGGCCCCATGTCGGGGTGAGACTCGTACAGGCTGGTGTTTTTCTGGAGAACCACTGTGTCGGACTTGAGAGTGACGCCTGTGTCGTTGTTGTTTGGCTTGATTATCAACCGCCTGACCTCGTCTAGGGTGACCTGTTTTTCAGAGGGGGGGGCAGTTGGTTGGTCCGGAGGCGCTGCAAAGGTAGCGTGGGGCAGCAACAGGACGAGAAGCATGAGGGGCAGGATCAGGCGCATGAACACCTCCGAGCCGTATCTATATCTGAATACAGGGACAACGGCAAGGGGGCCGGAGACTTGCGCCTGCGGCCCCCTGCGGGTGCTGGTGTATGGCCGGGCTAGAAGACGAAGTACATGGTCATGACGGACACCACGGCGGTGATGAGCATGGAGATGACGAAGGCCGGGCGGATGGCCACCTGGGCCTCGCGGATCTTGTCGATGCTCGAGGCCGCGGTCTGCAGCTTGGCCGGGGAGATGACGCTGGCCAATCCGCCGCCGATGCCGCTGGCCGCCGCGATGATCATGCCGCCGGAAACGCTGAGCCCGATGCGCTCCGCCGTGGACAGGTGCAGCTTGGTCAGCATGGCGATGCTTGAGGTCTCCGAGCCGCTGATGAAGCCGCCGAGCAGGCCCAGGAACGGCGCGAAGGCCGCGTAGAACTTGCCGAAGGTGGCTGCCGAGGCGTCGGCCATGACGTAGATCATGTTGTGGGTCGGGTCGGCCAGCTTCCAGTCGATGCCCTTGCCCGAGTGGTTCATGAGGTAGGCGATGGCGAAGAACACCGCGGCCGACATGATGGGCCGGAAGGCGCGCTTGCCCGAGGTCGCGATCCCGCGCACGATCTGTTCGCGCGTGGCGCGCATGAGGGGCAGGGCCAGGAAGGTGCAGATGACCACCCAGGTATAGGCCTGCCAGAGCAGACGCAGCTTTTCCGGGCTGCCGGGGATGATCTCAACCGGCATGGCCCAGTCCACGAAGGTTATCTTGAAGAAGGGCAGGCTCGGCGCGTTCAGGATCAGCGAGAACACGGTGAGGATGATCCAGGGCGAACAGGCGCGCGCCAGGCTCAGGCGCTGCTCGGCGGCCAGGTCTTTTTCGTTCAGCAGGCTGCGGTCCTGCAACTGCTTGCCGGTGAGCTTCACGTAGAGCACCAGCATGGCGATGACGCCCAGGCCCGCCGCGATGCCGGTGATGGTCACCAGGCCCACCTTGGCCATGAGGATGGCGATGACGCCTGCGGTGACGCCAGCGATGGCCGCCGGGACAAAGCCCTTCTTGACCATGGCCGTGCCGCCGGTGACCTGGAGCATGCCCAGAGCTATGCAGGTGCTGATGACCGGCATGTACATGGCGAAGTTGCCGCCGACCTCATTCACCGGACGGCCCACGAACTGCGCGTAGACCACGGCCGGGATGCCCAGCAGGGCGTAGGTGCACAACGCGTCGTAGCCGATGGCCGGCAGGAGGATGGCGGTCATGGTGGAATAGCCGAGCGCGATCATGATGGGCGGCAGGATGGACACCGTCACCGCGCCCAGGCTGGTCAAAAGGATGCCGAAGCCCACGTTGATGATCATGATCTGCACGGTCTGCTGGCCCGGGGCGATGGTCTTCATCAGCGCCACCACGCGGGCCACGGCGCCGGTTTCCTGCATCAGCGTGATCTGCAAGATGCTGGCGGCCATGACCAGCGCAATGGGCATGGAGGCCACAATCCCCGCCAGGGAGGCGGTGAGGACCACCTCGGCCGGAGTCTGAAAGTACAACCAGGCCACCAGCGCCGCCAGTATCCAGCCGAAGAAGCCCGCCGTGTCTGCAGCGACCCGGTACACCAGGAGCATGAGGAAGATGGCGATGACAGGGAAGAACGCCAGGAATACCGAGAGAAAATCCATGTTGATCCTCCACCCCTGTGGGGGCTGTGCGTACGGGCGGCCAAGCCTCGGCCTGATTGCGGCAACGCCGCAGTCTTATTGATTCTCACCTATGAATGCAAGCCCCCACTCGCAATGTCGCGGAGGTTTTATTGCGCAGGCATCCGCTTGGCTGATGCGCCATTGATTTCGCTGGCGGGCTGTGCCAGGGTGCGGCATGCATCGCATCCACCCGCTTGCGCGAGCCCTTTTGCTGGCGTCCTCCGTCTTCCTGGCCGCCTGCGGCGACCCCGTGGAGGCCGTGCGCCAGGCGCGCATCTCCCCGGACCCGTCCATGACCGTGGCCGAGGCCCTGGAGGGGTACCCGTACTTCATGAAGGTGCAGTGGAGCCGCTTTGAGGACAAGGACGGCAGGACCATCGTGGAGGCCAACTGCGACATCGACGTGGCCGCCAACTGCCGCACCGTGAGCCAAGCAAGCCTGGCCGCGGCCACCCGCGACGTGCGGCGCGACTATTTTCAGGCCCGTTTCGTGGTCGAGGGCTTCCCCCGCAAGATCCACGCCCAGGAGGCCGCCCACATCACCGACTGCACCAACGGCCACCGGCTGCGCCTGGCCGATCCCAAGTACCTGCGCGCCATCTACTCCCGTGAGCTGGTGCGCTTCTTCTGCCTGGAGGGGTTGAACTGCCCGCCCGGCCCGCCCCAATAGCCGACCAGGTGAGGCGCAGCAGCGTCAGTCCGGCGCGGCCAGCTTCCTTCCCAGGGTGCGCGCCTCTTCCAGCACCTCCGGCCGGGCGGCGGCATCGCCCTGGTGGTACACGCTGCACGCGCGCAGCAGGTGGCTTTGGGTGAAGCCCTGCCAGTTCAGCAGGTACTCGTAGCGCGGGAAGATGTCGGTGAACAGGTCCTCCCTGGGGTGGCCCTGGGCGATGACGAAGACCAGCGTCTTGCCGGGGGTGAGGCGCGAGCGCTGGCCGCGCGGCAGGTGCGCGTAGCCGGCGTGGAGGTAGGAGAAGGTGCGGTCGATGAAGCCTTTGAGCTGGGCCGTGACCTCGCCAAAGTACACCGGCGTGGCAAGCACCAGCACGTCGCAGGCGCGCACGGCCTCCAGCACGGGCGTCAGGCCGTCGTCCAGCACACAGGCCTGGGCGTCCTTCTTGCAAACCAGGCAGCCCTGGCAGCCCCGGTATTCCAGCTTGTTCAGGGCAAAGGTCGTTACCCGCGCCCCGGTCCCTGCGGCGGCCTCGCACAGGGCCTGGGCCATCACCGCGCTGTTGCCCTTGGGTCTGGGGCTGCCCAGCAGGCAGACGACATCCTTCATGCTCCCTCCTCCTTCACGCTTCCTCCTCAGTCTTGGCCAGGCTGCGCTCCACGCTGCGGGTCTTGTCACGCATGCCGTCCTTGCGGTCGCGCCGCCAGTCGGCCTTGAGGGTCAGGTAGACGCGGTCCGAGTCCTTCGCCAGGTCCTTGAAGCATTGGTCCACCACGGCCATGACCTCATCCCACGAGCCCTCGATGCAGGTGCCCATGGGGGTGAGCTGGCAGGCCAACCCGCTTTCGCGGATTATCCCCACGGCCCGGGCGACATAGGCCCCCACGCTTTGACCTTGGTCCAGGGGGAAGAGCGAGAGTTCCACGATGACGCTCATGCGCCCTCCTTATAATTTACGAAGGTTGCGCCTTGCGGGCATAGTGCTCCGAGGCGAATTCCAAAAAGCGCGCCAGCATGGGCTCCGGCTCCAGCACCGGGAAGAGCCGCTGGCTCAGAGGCACCTCGCGCAGCAGGCACAGCAGCAGCGGCAGCACGCGGCTGGCGTGGACCCATTGGCCGTCGAAGGCCGCCGCAGCTCCGGCCAGGTCAATGGGCGGCAGCACCTTCACCAGGGCCGCATCGGGTCCGAAGGGCGTCCTGCATGCTTCCGGCGGCGTCGTCATGGCGTACTGGCGGCAGACGAGCGGGCGCTCGGCATAGATGCCGCAGGCCCCGTCGTCCAGGAAAGGGCAGGGGATGGCGAGCTCCCAGTACGCAGTCTGCATCTCGCCCCGGCGGCGGGAGTCGTAGGGCTGACGGGTGAACGCGGCGTAAAGGTCCGGCATGAGCCCGGCCGATTCCAGGCGCTCGAGTCCGGCGCGGAAGCGCTCGGTGACGCGCTCCCGGTGCTCGTCCGGCAGGGCGCGCAGGGTTCGCAGCAGGGCCAGGGCCTCGGCCTCGCCGAGCATCACAAGATGCTTGCAGCAGGTGTCACAGCCACGTCCACAGGATATCGGGCGGCCCATTTCGGCCAGGGTGCGTGCGGCCTCGTCCTGGAGGGCGTCGGTCACGGCGCGCACGGCGGGCAGGATGTCGACAAGGCTGGCCGGTCCGGCGGGCAGCGGCACGGGCACAGCCAGGGCGGGAGCTCCCGGACGTGCCAGGGCAATGGTCATCCTGCGCTGGGGCAGGGGCGTGTGCGTGGTCATGAAGGCCTCCAGACCGATTATCGCCGATGCTTGGGGGGCAGGTCAATATTTCAATGTCAATCATATGATCTTATGTGATTACAGCGAGATGACTCAGGTGCCAAATCTTTGGGTAGCAAGAGTGTTGTGATTTTTTTGCGGTCCCCCCTTGCCTTTGTCCTTGGACCCGTGTATCTGCATCCACAGCTAACCTACTGTTTCGCTTGCTAATTCTTGCAAGATTCGTATGGCAAGTGTGGCACGGTTAGAGTTTTTGTGTCACGCGGTCATATTGTCAAGAGTTTACAAGGCGTTCCTGTCACGTATCATTATAATCTGGAGGTGTTGTATGAAGATTTCCGTAGGACATGGCTTGGCCGACGCCGAAAAACGCCTTGAAGAGAGTGGCGTTTCTCGTCGCGACTTCATGAAATTCTGCGGCATCATCGCGGCGACCATGGGCATGGGGCCGGCTTATGCCACCGAGGTCGCGGCTGCGCTGACGGCTGACAATCGTCCGTCGGTCATCTGGCTGCACAACGCAGAGTGCACCGGTTGCTCCGAATCCATCCTGCGCATGGCTTCCATCGACGGCAAAACCGCCTACATCGATACCCTGATCCTTGATGTCATCTCCCTGGAGTACCAGGAGACCATCATGGCCGCCGCAGGCGAAATGGCTGAGAAGGCCCTGCACGACGCCATGAAGAAGCCCTACCTCCTCGTGATCGAGGGCGGCATTCCCATGAAGGACAACGGTATCTACGGCAAGGTCGGCGGCGTCACCATGCTGGAGATGGTCAAGAAGGCCATCACCAGCAAGAACTGCCTCGCCACCATCGCCTACGGCACCTGCGCCGCTTACGGCGGCGTGCAGGCCGCCAAACCGAACCCGACCGACGCCAAGGGCGTCAAGGCCGTGTTCCCCAAGAGCCTGGTCATCAACGTTCCCGGCTGCCCGCCCAACCCGTACAACCTGGTTGGCACCGTTGTCGCGGCCATCATGACCGTGACCAAGAAGGCCCCGCTGCCTGCGTTGGATGGCGATCTGCGCCCCACCGTGTTCTTCGGCGCCACCGTTCACGACCAGTGCGAGCGTCAGCCCTTCTTTGAGAAGGAGCAGTTCGCCATGTCCTTCGACTCCCCCGAGGCCAAGAAGGGCTGGTGTCTGTACAAGCTCGGCTGCAAGGGTCCCTCCACTTACAACAACTGCCCGACCAAGAAGTTCAATCCCCTGGACAAGGGCGTCGGCGTGAACTGGCCCGTTCAGGCTGGTCACCCCTGCATCGGCTGCAGCGAGCCCAATTTCTGGGATAAGATGAGCCCGTTCTACGAGATGGAGAAATAGGCTCGGTCGTTATTTCTTGGAATTGTCAGCCTTCTCGCTGCACCTAATCATTTAAGGAGGATCTAGATATGGCGCCCAAAACGCCCCAGAGCAACTTCTCCGGCCCGGTCGTTGTCGACCCGGTCACTCGTATTGAAGGCCACCTGCGCATCGACGCCACCGTCGAGAACGGCAAAATCGTCGATGTCCGCAGCAGCTCGCAGCTGTTTCGCGGCCTCGAAATCATCCTGAAGGGCCGCGATCCCCGCGACGCCCAGCACTTCACCCAGCGCGCCTGCGGCGTCTGCACCTACGTGCACGCCCTGTGCTCCACCCGTGCGGTCGACAACGCCGTCAAGGTGAAGATCCCGAAGAACGCCACCATCATGCGCAACCTGGTCATGGGTTCGCAGTATCTGCACGACCACCTGGTGCACTTCTATCACCTGCACGCCCTTGACTGGGTCAACGTGGCCAACGCCCTGCAGGCCGACCCCGTCAAGACCGCCGCGCTGTCCAACAGCCTCTCCCCGAACCGCAAGGAGACCGCTGACCAGTTCAAGGCCGTCCAGACCAAGGTCAAGGCCCTGGTCGACTCCGGCAAGCTTGGCATCTTCACCAACGCCTACTTCCTGGGCGAGAAGAAGAACGAAGCCTACTACCTGCCCGCCGAGGCCGATCTCATGGCCGTGAAGCACTACCTTGACGCCCTGCACATGCAGGTCAAGGCTGCCCGCGCCATGGCGATCTTCGGCGCCAAGAACCCGCACACCCAGTTCACCGTCGTCGGCGGCGTCACCAACTACGATGCCCTGAAGCCCGACCGCATCGCCGAGTACAAGGCCCTGACCGACGAAGTCATCGCCTTCATCAAGGACTTCTACATCCCCGACCTGCTCGCCGTGGCCAGCTTCTACAAAGACTGGGCGGGCATTGGCGGCACCAGCAACTTCATCAGCTTCGGCGAATTCCCCACTGATGAGTACAACCTGGATTCCCGCTTCTTCGCCCCCGGCGTCATCATGAAGCGCGACCTGGCCAAGGTTGCCTCCATGGACCAGAAGAAGATCGAAGAGCACGTCAAGCACAGCTGGTACGTGGGCGACAAGGCTCATCATCCTTACAACGGCGTCACCGAGCCCAAGTACACCAAGCTCGAGGACAAGGACCGCTACTCCTGGATGAAGGCCCCCCGCTACAACGGCGAAGCCTGCGAAACCGGCCCCCTGGCCACCGTCCTGGTCGCCTTTGCCAAGGGCCACAAGCCCACGGTCGACGCGGTCAAGTTCGTGCTGAACTACCTGAAGGTTGACGCCTCCGCGCTGTTCTCGACCCTGGGCCGCACCGCTGCCCGCGGCATCGAGTGCCTCGTGACCGCCAACCAGATGCAGGTTTGGCTCGACGCGCTTGTCGGCAACGTCAAGGGCGGCGACACCGAGCTGTACACCCCGTGGAAGATGCCCAACGAGGCCGAAGGCGTTGGCTTCGTGCAGGCCCCCCGCGGCGCTCTGTCCCACTGGATCAAGATCAAGAAGGGCAAGATCGAGAACTTCCAGCTCGTCGTGCCCTCCACCTGGAGCCTTGGCCCCCGCTGCGCCGCTGGCAAGCTGGGTCCCGTTGAAGAGGCCCTCATGGGCACCCCGATCTTCGATCCGCATCGTCCGGTCGAGATCCTGCGCACGGTCCACAGCTTCGACCCCTGCATCGCCTGCGGCGTGCACGTGCTCGACGCCAAGACCGGCAAGACCAGCAGCTTCAAGGTGTTGTAAACCGTAAGAGCATCCTGTAAGGGACGGGAATCCGGGCGACCGGGTTCCCGTCCCTTTTTCACTCTCGGAGCAAAGAGGCCGCATGACAGACTCTCAAAAACGCATCCTGGTCCTTGGCGTGGGCAACATCCTTTTCACCGACGAGGGCATCGGCGTCAGCGCCGCTGACCAGATCATGAGCCGGTACGAGCTGTCCGACAACGTCACCGTCATGGACGGCGGCACCCTGGGCACCCGGCTCATGGACCCCATGATGAACTGCGACCTGGTCATCGTCATCGACGCGGTTCTGGGCGACGGCCCGGCCGGGAGCATCTACCGCCTCACCGGCGAGGACCTGCGCAAGAGCCTGGCCTTCAAGGACTCCATGCACCAGACGGACCTTGTGGACACGCTCATCATGTGCGAGATTGTGGGCACCAGGCCCGAGGCAGTGATCATCGGCATGGAGCCGCTTGACTACCACACCCTGAATGTGGGTATCTCGGACGTCGCCAAAGAGCGCCAGGAAGCGCTCATCGGCTTTGTGCTGGAAGAGGTCGTCAAGGCCGGGGGCTCCTATAGCCTGAAGGCCAATCCCAGCTCCATCACACAGGAGAGAGAACCATGTGCCTAGCAGTCCCCGCTGAGATCATTGAAATTTCCGACGACGTGGCCACCTGCCGCGTGGGCGAGGGCGACACCACCGTCAGCGCCTCGCTCATGATCCTTGACGAAGAGGTGGCCCTGGGCGACTTCCTCATCATCCACGCAGGCTTCGCCATTCGCAAGCTCCACCCCGAGGAGGCCCGCGAGACCCTCAAGGTGCTGCGCGACGTCATTGCCGCCGCCGAAGAGGCTGGCATCGTCCAGGACCGCGTGGTCTAGGGCCGGTCCGGCTCATCCGCCCAACAAAAGGGGCCATGCCGCGACAATCCGGCATGGCCCCTTTGGCGTTTATATGTTGGCTGCCGTCAGCGCGGGCGCAGGTACGAGGCCTTGGTCCAGCGCCGGGCCAGGGCCAGCAGCCCGAGCAGAAAGGCCAGGGCCAGGTGCGTCCAGTCGATGAGCATGATGGGCTCGGGCGAGAAGGAGACGTTGGGCAGGTTCTTCAGCACCCGCACGGCCCCGGTGAGGATGAGCCCGGCCACGAGCGCTGCCCGGGTCAAGCCGAAGGGCGTCAGGACATGGCTGCGCCGCCATTCCAGCATCCAGCGGGTGGCGAGATCGCCGACCAGCACAAGCAGCAGGCTGGCGCCGAGGTAGTGCAGCTTGTGCGTGAGCCAGAAGTTGCCCAGCCAGCCCAGGCCGGGCACGGCCACGATGCGGTAGCGGCTGGCGATGGGCATCTGCATCGTGCCGCTTACTGCCAGCAACGTGACCACCAGGATATAGACCCAGGCCAGACGGCGCGAGATGAGGCGGCTCATGACCAGGGCTCCTTGCTGTCGGTTGGCTGGCCCGCGTCTGGCGGGGCAGTCGGGGGGGCGCCTTTGCCGTCGCCCTTGCCGCCGTCCTTGTCCCCGTTCGCCAGGCGCGAGCCGATGCGCAGGGCCCCGGCCACAATGCCGGCCACCGGCGCGAACAACGCGGCGTAGGCCATGTTCGTCTCGTCGGCCATCATGTCCGGGGCCTTGTCCAGGTCCGGCTTGCCGGGGCCGGTGGTGATGGCGGCGTCCAGGATGTCAAAGGGCACGGGCGAGACATAGAGCGAGTTGGTGCCGCCGTTTTCGGTCTCGCCGTAAATGTAGCCGTTCATGCTGCGGGCCAGGGCGTGGGCCTTGGCGACGATCTCCGCGCGTGGGCCGATCTCCTGCACCTCGTAGGGGCAGGACTCCACGCAGGCCGGTTTCTGGCCCTTGGCCAGGCGGTCATAACAGCGGTCGCACTTGTACATGACGCCGTTGCCCGCAAGACTTGGCAGAATATCAAGGTATAGGCCGACGCCGGTCTGGCGCATGGGAATTTTCCAGGGGCACACGGTCTTGCACTTGGCGCCGCCCAGACAGATTTTGTCGTCGATGCGCACCACGCCGTTTGTTTCCCGCGCGGCCGCGCCCCAGGGGCAGAGGTTGGCGCAGGGCGGGTTCTGGCAATGCATGCAGCGCCGGGGGATGTGGACCTCGAAGCGCTGCCCCAGGTACTGCCCGCGTGCGGACTGGATGTAGAGCCAGTTGTAGGGTGTCAGGCGGTCGGTGACCTGGCGCTTGGTGGACCAGTCCTCAACCTTGACCGTTGACGGGTACATTTTGGGGAAGGGCCGTGTGGGCTCGGGGAATTTGTGCGCGTTGGCCTCGCGGCAGGCCTCGACGCAGGCCCCGCAGCCCACGCATTTGCTGAGGTCGTGCAGGGTGACAAGTTCTTCGTCCTTGGAGGCTGCTGTGGCTGCTGTGGCGGTTTGCGGCAGCAACAGTCCGAGGCCGCCGAGGCCGAGGCTGGCCAGGAAGTTTCGGCGCGAGAGATCTGGTTTGGACGGCTTGTTCTTTTTCACGGGCACTCCGGTTTGGTATGGCGCTGTGGCGCATGCCAAGTATAAGCCGAAATTCTGTGGAGGCAACCCCCGGGGGGTATGTTGGCGAGGGAAAGTTCAAATCTCCCGAAATGTGACATAATTGTAAACGAGCTGTGTTGCGGGCGCTGGACAATCAGTACGAATCCGGGTACTCGCTTCATTGGATTTTCGGGTTTTGCCCGGAGGGGGGCGCGAAGAATCGTCGGCGCCCTGCCACAGCATAGGAAGAGAGTGTAAAGACAATGACCAAGACTGCGCAACTGATCATCGACGGAAAAACCTATGAGCTCCCCATCGTCGAGGGCACCCTGGGCGACAAGGCCATCGACATCACGCGCCTGCGCGCCGACAGCGGGTTCATCACCTATGATCCCGGCTATGTGAACACCGGCCCGTGCAAGAGCTCCATCACCTTTGTGGACGGCGAAAAGGGCATTTTGCGCTATCGCGGCTATCCCATTGAGCAGATCGCCGATCGCGGTTCCTTCACCGAAACCGCCTGGCTGCTCATCTTCGGCGAGCTGCCCACCCGCGACAAACTTTCGCGCTTCTCCGCCGGGTTGTGCGCAGAAGAGCTTCTGCACGAGGACCTGCGGCACCATTTCGAGGGCTTCCCGCCCAACGGTCACCCCATGGCCATGCTTTCGGCCATCATCAACTCGCTCGGCTGCTACCACCCGGATCTGCTTGAGATCGAGAGCCGGGGCGAGTTCTACCTCGCGGCCTCGAAGATCATCAGCAAGGTGCGCACCATCGCCGCCTTCAGCTACCGCAAGAGCATGGGCCTGCCCTTCATGTACCCGAATCCGGCCCTCTCGTATTGCCGAAACTTCTTGCACATGATGTTCTCCATTCCGAACAAGCCCTTTGACCCCTCGCCAGAGGCCGTGCGCGCGCTTTCCTTGTTCCTCATCCTGCATGCGGACCACGAGCAGAATTGCTCCTGTTCCACCGTGCGCATGGTGGGCTCCACCCAGGCCAATCTTTTCGCCTCGGTTTCCTCCGGCATCTGCGCGTTGTGGGGGCGTCTGCACGGCGGCGCCAACGCAGGCGTTGTGGCCATGCTCGAGCAGATCCGCGATGGCGAGAGCACCCCGCGCGAGGTGCTGGAGATGGTCAAGCAGAAGAAGTTCCGGCTCATGGGCTTTGGCCACCGCATCTACAAGAACTTCGACCCGCGCGCCAAGATCCTCAAGCAGGCGGCCCACGACCTGCTGTTCAAGCTGGGCAAGCCCGACGAGCTCATGGACATCGCCATGGAGTTGGAACAGCTGGCCCTGGCCGATCCGTACTTTGTGGAGCGCAAGCTGTACCCCAACGTGGACTTCTACTCAGGCATCATTCTGCGGGCCCTGAACATTCCGGTGCAGATGTTCCCGGTGATGTTCGCCATCGGGCGCATGCCCGGCTGGATCGCCCACTGGTACGAGGAACACCTGGAAACGACCAAGATCCACCGCCCCCGGCAGGTCTACACCGGGCAGGTCCTGCGCGACTACGTGTCCATCGACGAGAGGTAGGCCAGGGGTCGAGAGGCCGGGAGCGCCGGGCATTGCACGGCAGCGGGCAGGAAAATTCGCCCACAGGGCAAAAAGTCCTTGCCAAGGCTGGCCGATGCGGCTAAATGCTTCACTCGCAACAACGGATCAGCGCAGGCTGACCGCTTAATGCCGAAGTGGTGGAATTGGTAGACACGCTAGGTTCAGGGTCTAGTGGTCGCAAGGCCATGGGAGTTCGAGTCTCCCCTTCGGCACCAAAAATTAGAGGCGCTTCAGCTGACTGGCTGAGGCGCCTTTTTTCTGGTCTTCGGCGTGGCGACGGGCGCAAGGGGCGCTAAAATCAGCGCCATGGCCTGATTGGCAGCCGTATTGCGCGTGGGATCAATTCCACGGCGTATCCCCTTCGGCAGGATCAGGCAGGCATGGGCTGTCCAAGGTCAGGGGCCAATTCAAAATATTGAGAGCAGGGCTTTACGTAATAGGTTTCCCAGGCTAATGTTAAGAGCCTGTAGCAAACCCGGAGGTCCTGTCGTGAAGCGTGCCGTCCTTGCCTTGCTTACTGTCGTCCTTGCCGCGTTGTCTCTGCTCTGCAGTTGCGAGACGGCGCCGGAGCCCTGTGCGGACAAGCTCGGCTGCGTAGACCTTGGCCCGGACGAGCCCCTGACGCTTGGCGTGGTCCAGGCCCTCTCCGGCAAGGTGGCCCCCCTGGGCCAGGACCAGATTCGCGGCCTGGAGTTGGCCCTGGCCAGCCGTGGCAACAAGGTTCTGGGACGCACGGTGAAGCTTATGACCGAGGACACCGGCTGCAACGCCGAGGGCGGAGCCAACGCGGCCCTGAAGCTCGTGGCCGATCCCAAGGTTCTGGCCATCTTTGGCACCACCTGCTCCGGAGCCGCCGCCTCCACCGCCGAGGTCATGTCCAAGGCAGGGCTGGCCATGATCTCCGGCAACAACTCCGCCCCGTTCCTCACTGCCATCGGCGGGCACCGCGCGCCCAAATGGCAGACGGGCTACCTGCGCACCGCGCCCAACGAGGAATCCGCCGGTCCTGCCGCCGCCCGTTTCGCCTATGAAAAACTGGGCATCCGCAAGGCCGCCACCATCAATGACGGCGACATCTACACCAAGGGGCTGACGAACGGGTTCCGGGAGGAATTCGAGCAGCTCGGCGGGAAAATCGTGCTGGACGCCACGGTGAATAAGAACGACGCAAACATGGAGCCCGTGCTGACCACAGTGATCAACTCCAGGGCCGAGATGGTGTTTTTTCCGCTGTTCCAGCCCGAGGGCAACCATGTGCTGCTGCAAGCCAGGAAGATGCCGGCCCTGGCCAAGACCGTGCTCATGAGCGACGGCTCGCTCATCGAGAACAGCTTCATCCAGGCAGTGCAGGCCGCTGCCATCGGCATGTACTTCGTGGGGCCCACCCCGCCGAAAAGGACGCCCGAGCTGGAGAAGCTGGAGGCGGAGTACAAGGCCCGCTATCATGGCTCCCCGCCGACTTATTACTTCATCAATGCCTTTGACGCCGCAGGCATCCTCTTCGCGGCCATCGAGAAGGCTGCAGTGAAGGGCGGTAACGGACGTCTGCGCATCGGCCGCCAGGCCCTGCGCGACGCCCTGTACTCCACCACGGGCTACCCCGGGCTGACCGGTAGTCTCACTTGCGACGAGTTCGGCGATTGCGCCGCCCAGAGCTTCAACGTCCTCAGGCTGACGGACCCCACCAGCGGAGTGGAGGGGCTCAAGGGCAACGTGGAATTCACCTACGCGCCGAAGCGATGAACCGCCTGCACGACATCTTACGCCATTGGCGCAGCCTGAGCCTCAGCGTCAAGTTCGGCTGCGCCTTTTCGCTGTTGCTCGTGCTGCTCCTGCTGGAGGCGCTGGCGGGATATGGCGCCTTGAGGGTGGTCCTAGAGGCCGAGTCGGAGATCCTCACCAGCGTGGAGATCCGCCAGCGCGTGTTCGAGATGGGCGGTGAGCTGGAGAAGGCCCGGCGCATGCACCGCGACTTCTTCCTCAAGTTCTCTGAGATCGGCTATGCAGACGCCCATGAGCAGTATTTCCTGCCAGCCAAGGCGGTCACCGCACGTGTGGTGGCCTTAAGCGAGGATCTGCGCAAGATCGTCGAGGCCTCAAACGTCAGCTTCTCCTTGCGCGAACGCAACAAGGACATCACCTTGTACCTGACCTCGGCCCAGCGCTTCGGGGAAATTTTCGAGGAGACCGTGAGCCAGGTGGCTGTTCTGGCCGCGCCGAAGACCGGCCTGCTGGAGCAACTGGGGCAGTTGGGCGACCGCCTGGGCGTCTTGCTGCGCGGCGCCACGGAAGCGCATCTACTCTATTTGGAAATGGACCACAACGTCCAGAAATATCTCATCCTTCGGCAGCGACCGTACATGCAGACTGCCCTGAACATTGGCTTCAAGCTGGAGCGCGCACTTGAAACCGCGCCTGAACTCGCGCCCGCGCGCCGGGCCGAGGTCCGCAGGCTGGTGCGTGATTATCTTGTGGTGGCCGGGCGCATCCCGGATGTCGACGTGAGGATCCGCGGCCTGCTCAACGACTTCAGCCTGCAGGCCCACGCGGTGGACCCCATTTCCCGCGACCTCAAGGCTCTGGCCGCCATCGAGGTGGAGCGGGCCAGGGCCCGCATCAGCGGGGTCAGCCGTCTGGCCAGCGTGATCATCCTGGCAACGGCGCTGCTCGGTCTGGGCTTCGCCATGGTGGTAGCCTGGCTCATCCATACCACGGTTACCCGCAAGATCGTCGACCTGACCCAGGCAGCTGCGCAGCTCCGTGTGGACGGCCTGGAGGACAGCCCCAAGGCGCCGGAGGGCGACGAGATCGGCGTGCTGGCCGCCACCTTCAAAAGCATGGTGGCGCGCATGCAGGACCTGGTGACCAACCTGGAGTCCAAAGTTGCCCTGCGCACCGAGGAACTGGCCGCCACCAACGACATGCTGGAGCAAGCCGTGCGGGAGCTGGACGAGAAGAACCACGCCCTGGAGGTCATGACCCGCACTGACCGTCTTACGGGGCTGTCCAACCGCCGCAGGCTTGAGGAGGCGTTGCGGACGGAGGTGCTGCGCGCCCGGCGCTACGGCAAGCCCTTCTCCGTCATCCTGCTCGACATCGACCACTTCAAGGACGTCAACGATCTGCACGGGCACCAGGCCGGGGACAACGTGCTCATCGCCATCGCCGGGCTCCTGTCACGCACCGCGCGCGAGACCGATATTGTGGGGCGCTACGGCGGCGAGGAGTTCCTGCTGGTCTGCCCGGAGACGGAGATCCAGGTGGTGGCGGCTCTGGCCGAACGCTTGCGCCTTGAGTTCACCTCCACGGATTTTCCCCTGGTCGGGCGGGTTACCTCCAGCTTCGGCGTGGCGGAGTATACCCAGGGCGACGAAGTGGGATCGCTTCTGGAGCGCGCCGACCAGGCTCTGTACCGGGCCAAGAACAAGGGCCGCAACTGCGTCGAGGTGGCCGGCTTCACAGCCTGCTAGAGTCTGCCTGTCCCGTGGCTTTGCCGGGCTCCTTCCCTGGCTTATTAATAACATGCTGTATTTTAAGCGATAAAAAACAGCTTTCCCCGCCGTACGGTTTTGGGGTAAACGGATTGGTTCTGATGTTTGAGAATCCGGCCTGGCTGGCTTTTTGGCCCCTGCCACGGCTCTACGAGTGAGGTTCACCCATGCCCCTGTGCAGCATTGAGGAAGCCATTGAGGACATCCGGCAGGGCCGGATGGTCATCATGGTGGATGACGAAGACCGCGAGAACGAGGGCGACCTCGTCATCGCAGCAGAAAAAACCACCCCTGAGGCCATCAACTTCATGGCCAAGTTCGGACGCGGCCTCATCTGCCTGGCCATGGCGCCGGACATGATCGACCGGCTGGAGCTGCCGCTCATGGCGCAGAGCAACCAGAGCAAGTTCGGCACCAACTTCACCGTGTCCATTGAGGCGCGCGAAGGCGTCACCACCGGCATTTCAGCCTTTGACCGCAGCCACACCATCCTCACCGCCGTGGCCGACGGCGTCAAGGCGACGGACATCGTCACCCCCGGCCACATCTTCCCGCTTCGGGCAAGAAGCGGCGGCGTGCTGGTGCGCGCCGGGCAGACCGAGGGCAGCGTGGACATCGCCCGACTGGCCGGTTGCAAGCCCGCAGGCGTAATTTGTGAGATCATGCGCGAAGACGGCCAGATGGCCCGCATGCCGGACCTGAAGCTCTTTGCGGCCGAGCACGGGCTCAAGATCTGCTCCGTGGCCGACCTGATCAAGCACCGCATGAAGTTCGGCGGCAAGGCCGTGACCAAGATCGCCGAGGCCGAGCTGCCCACCCGCTGGGGCCAGTTCAAGACTGCGGCCTTCACCTCCGAGGCCGACCACCGCACCCACATCGCCCTGTTCAAGGGCGACATCAGCCCGGACAAGCCCGTGCTGGTGCGTGTGCACAGCGAATGCCTCACCGGCGACGTGTTCGGCTCCGTGCGCTGCGACTGCGGCGACCAGCTGGCTGCGGCCATGTGCATGATCGAGCAGGAGGGCGCAGGCGTACTTCTGTACATGCGCCAGGAGGGCCGGGGCATCGGCCTGGGCAACAAGATCAAGGCCTATCACCTGCAGGACGAGGGCTACGACACTGTCGAGGCCAACGCCAAGCTGGGCTTTCAGCCCGACCTGCGCGAGTACGGCACCGGCGCGCAGATCCTGGTCTCGCTCGGCGTGTCGCAGATGCGCCTGATGACCAACAACCCCAAGAAGATCGTGGGGCTGGAGGGCTACGGCCTGAAGGTCGTGGAACGCGTGCCCATCGAGATGGCCGCCTGCGCCCTGAACGAGCGCTATCTGCAGACCAAGAAAGACAAGATGGGCCACATGCTGACCAATCTGGGCGACGCCAAGAAATTGCGCAACCCACCAAAGAACTTTGACCTTTCCTGAACGGAGGACAACCATGGGCCATATCAAGACCGTCGAAGGACAGCTGGACGCCAAGGGACTGAAGGTGGCCATCGTGGCCAGCCGCTTCAACGATTTCATCGTGGACAAGCTGGTCGGCGGGGCCGTGGACGCCCTGACCCGCCACGGCGCCAGCCGCGAGGACCTGACCATCGTGCGTATCCCCGGCGCTTTCGAGATGCCGCTGGTGGCCCAGAAGCTGGCCGCCTCGGGCAAGTATGACGGGCTCGTGTGCCTGGGCGCGGTTATCCGCGGCGCCACCCCGCATTTCGACTTCGTGGCCAACGAGTGCGCCAAGGGTCTGGCCATGGTCAGCATGGAGCACAACATGCCGCTGGGCTTCGGCGTTCTGACCACGGACAACCTGGAGCAGGCCATCGAGCGCGCCGGGTCCAAGGCCGGAAACAAGGGCGTCGACGCCGCAATGGCCATGCTCGAGACCGCTCGCGTTCTCGCGCAGCTCTAGGTCTTGGAGTCATTGGTGACAACAGCTCCGGACAAGCGCAAGGGCTCGCGCAGGCAGGGCCGCACCCTGGCTTTCCAGGTTCTCTTTGGTTTGGGCTTCGACCCCCAGGAAGGCGAAAGCAACGTCCGCCGCGCCTTCACGCGCAACCCCGCCGTGGAGGAGTGCGAGCTTGAGGACGCCAAGAGCTTCGCCTCGCAGCTGGTGCAGGGCGTGTGCGAGAACCTGCCGGAGATCGACAAGGTCATCGGCAAGCACTCGGACCACTGGAAGATCGGGCGCATCGGCAAGGTCGAACTGGCCATCCTCAGGCTCTCGCTCTTTGAGATCCTGCACCGCTCGGACATCCCGCTCAAGGTGGCCATCAACGAGGCCATCGAGCTGGCCAAGGGCTTTGGCGACGAGAACTCGCGCTCCTTCGTCAACGGCATCCTGGACGCCGTGGCCCGGGCAGTGGACGAGGGCCGCTTCGACATCGATAAAAAGATCGACAAGAAGATCGACAAGAAGGCCGACGCAAAGATCGGCCAGAAACCGGCCGCGCCCCTTGGCAAACCGGCTGACGCCAAACAAACCACGTCCACGGACACGAAGACCAGGGCAGCAAAATAGCACCCTTTTCTCGGGAGTAGCAGATGGGCTTCGGCAAATACGATCCGCAGCAGATTGAGGACAAGTGGCAGGAGCGCTGGACCGAGTCCCGCTGCTTTGAGGTCGAGGCGGACGCCTCGCGCCCCAAGTACTACGTGTTGGAGATGTTTCCCTACCCCTCGGGCAAGATCCACATGGGGCACGTGCGCAACTACTCCATCGGCGACGTGGTGGCCCGCTACAAGCGCATGCGCGGCTTCAACGTGCTGCACCCCATGGGCTGGGACGCCTTCGGCCTGCCCGCCGAGAACGCCGCCATCAAGAACAAGACCCACCCGGCGGCCTGGACCTACTCGAACATCGCCGACATGCGTTCCCAGCTCAAGCGCCTGGGCTACTCCTACGACTGGCGGCGTGAAATCGCCACCTGTCGGCCCGAGTACTACAAATGGGAGCAGATGTTTTTTCTGCGGCTCCTGGAAAAGGGCCTGATCTACCGCAAGAACTCGCCCGTGAACTGGTGCGAGGGCTGCAACACCGTGCTGGCCAACGAGCAGGTGGAAGAGGGCAAGTGCTGGCGCTGCGACGGCGAGGTCGAGCAGAAGCAGCTGGAGCAGTGGTTCCTCAAGATAACGGCCTACGCCGAAGAACTCATCGACGACCTGAAGCTCTTGGACGGCGGCTGGCCCGAGCGCGTCATCACCATGCAGCAGAACTGGATCGGCAAGAGCGTGGGCGCGCAGCTCAAGTTTGAGATCAAAGGCTCAAGCGAGTTCGTCGAGGTCTTCACCACCCGGCCCGACACCCTCTGCGGCGCCACCTTCATGAGTCTGGCCGCCGAGCATCCGCTGGTGGAGAAGCTCATCAGCGGCAGGCCCGAGGCCGAAAAGGTCCGCGCCTTCTGCCGCGACGTGGCCAACATGGACCGCATCAAGCGCGGGGCCGAGGACCTGGAGAAGGAAGGCGTGTTCACCGGCGCGTATTGCGTGAACCCGCTCACGGGCAAGGACATGCCTATCCACGTGGCCAACTTCGTGCTCATGGGCTACGGCACCGGCGCGGTCATGGCCGTGCCCGCGCATGACCAGCGCGATTTCGAATTCGCCCGCAAGTACGACCTGCCCATGCAGGTGGTCATCCAGCCCTCCAGCAATAAGGGGGGCGAAGTGCTTGAGGTCGCCACCATGGCGCAGGCCTACGCCGACCCGGGCGTGCTGGTGAATTCCGGCCAGTTCGACGGCCAGGACAACAACGCGGCCAAGCAGGCCATCGTCGACTATCTGGCTGAGAACAACCTGGCCAAGCCCACGGTGCACTACCGCCTGCGCGACTGGGGCGTCTCCCGCCAGCGCTTCTGGGGCGCGCCCATTCCGGTGGTCCATTGCGACACGTGCGGCATCGTGCCCGTGCCGGACAGCCAGCTGCCCGTGCGCCTGCCCGAGGACGCCCAGGCGCGCGAGGACGGACGCTCGCCCTTGCCCCTGCTGGAGAGCTTCGTCAACACCACCTGTCCCACCTGCGGCGGCCCGGCCAAGCGCGAGACCGACACCATGGACACCTTCATGGAGTCCAGCTGGTACTTCATGCGCTACACCTCCGCGCGCAAGGACGATGGCCCGTTTGACGCCGAGGCGCTCAAGTACTGGATGCCTGTGGACCAGTACATCGGCGGCATTGAGCACGCCATCCTGCACCTTTTGTATTCACGCTTTTACGTCAAGGCCCTGCGCGACCTGGGCTACACCGATCAGGCCGAGCCTTTCAAGCATCTGCTGACCCAGGGCATGGTGCTGAAGGACGGCTCCAAGATGAGCAAGAGCAAGGGCAACGTGGTGGACCCGGGCTCCATGATCGCCCGCTACGGCGCAGATGCCACGCGCCTGTTCATCCTCTTCGCCTCGCCGCCGGAAAAGGACCTGGAGTGGAGCGACGCGGGCATCGAGGGCGCGTACCGCTTCCTCTCCCGCGTTTGGCGGCTGGCCGAGGACCTGTCGGAGGCGGGCGCGCTTAAGCCCATCGGCCCGGCGGCCTCTGTCTCCGATCTCGGCGGTGAGCTCGCAGGCCCGGCCAAGGAGCTGAGGCGCAAGGAGCACGACACCGTGCGCAGGGTCACCCGCGACATGGAGAACAAATTCCAGTTCAACACGGCCATCTCCGCGCTCATGGAGCTGGTCAACGAGATGTACGGCCTGAAGGACGCCCTCAAGAGCACGCCCCAGGGCGTGGCCGTGCTGTCCTCGGCCCTGTCCACGGTGCTGACCCTGCTTTCGCCCGTGGCCCCGCACCTGTGTGAGGAACTCTGGGGTTGCATGGGCCACAGGGAGCACCTGGCCACCCTGTCCTGGCCCGGCTATGAAGAGTCCGCCCTGGTCCAGGACGAGATCGAGCTGGTGGTGCAGGTGAACGGGAAGGTGCGCGGGCGGCTTGTGGTGGCTGCCAGCGCCGACCAGGAAGCCGTGCGCCAGTTCGCCATGACTCATGAGAATGTGCTGCGGCACCTGGAAGGCAAATCCATCAAGAAGCTCATCGTGGTGCCCGGAAAGCTGGTCAACGTGGTGGCTGGATAGAACAACGGCAGGGAGGTCGCGCATGCTCGCATTGAGACGGTTTCTGGGCCTGGCTCTGCTTCTGGCCGCAGCCCTGACCCTGTGCGGCTGCGGGTACACCTTCACCGGCCAGGGCACCCTGCTTGGGCCCGACCCGGCCGCGGCCTCGCGCCTTGACCCGGCCTTCCGCACCATGGCCCTGGTGCGCGTGGAAAACCCCACCGTCGAGGCCTGGCTTGAGCCTCGCCTGCGCTCGCTCATCCGCGACGAGTTCACCCGTCGGCGTTTCATCACCTGGACGGACAAGGACAAGGCCACGTCGCTGCTAACGGTGATCATCAAGAAATTCACGCGCTCCACCGTCGTTTCCGGCCAGCAGGACCAGTCCCTGAAGCTTGGCACCGGCCTGACCCTGATCTTCCGCGTGCAGCGCGCCAGCGATGGCGCGACGTTGTGGGACTCCGGCGAGCAGAGCCAGAGCGAATCCTTCTATTCCGGCGACTCCGAGGGTGCGGACCTGCGCGTCACGGACCTGGCTGTGCGCCGCATGGCCGACCTGATGACCGAGAACTACTAGGAGCCGCCCCATGCTCCGACCTTCGGCCAATCAAGCACCGACCCGCCGCGGCTTCCGCTTCCTCGTCTGCCCGGACGCCGAACTGCTCCGGCGCCAGGCCTCGCTGCTGCTCGAAGGGCTTGGAGCTGGCTGCGTCCGCAAAGTCTTTTGGGGCGACGAGGAGCCCTTTCCACCTGGCTACTGGGGCGAGCTGACCACCCAGAATCTCTTCTCCACGCCGACCTTGCTGTTGCTGCGCCGAGCCGAGTCCCTCAAGGCGGAACTCTGGGACCGTCTGGGCGAGGGCCTCAAGAACACGGCCAGCACAGTGCTGCCGGTGTTCTGTCTGGAGGGCGCATGGAAGGAGGGCAAGGCCGCCGTGCCGAACTTTCTGCCCCGGCGCGCCTTTTGGCAAACCGCCGAGCAGAACAAGTGGATCTGGCAGTCCCCGGGCCTGACCGACGCCTCTCTGCCGAAATTTCTCGACGCCTGGGCCGCTGAGCGCGGCCTGACCCTGAACCCGGCCGCCCGGCAGGCGTTGGCCGCAGCCCTCCCGCGTGACGGCCTGGCCGCCGGCCTCGAGCTGGACAAGATCGAGCTTGCGGCGGGCGCGCTGTCCGAAGGGCCCGGCGGGTCAGGCGGGAAGACCATCACCCCGGACCTGGCCGCGCTGGTGGCGCCCCACGGCGACATGGAGTTCTTTGATTTCATGAAGGCTCTTGCCGAGTCGTCGAGGACCCCCAAGGCCGCCCGCGAGGTCTGGGCGCGCGTGCTGGACGACCATCTGCGGCCCTCTGGCGACAAGATCCTCTTCCAGCTTCTGGGCTATGTGGCCTGGCAGGCGCGCCAGTTGTGGATGCTCAGCCAGGGCGAGGGCGCCCGCGTGCGCATGCGCCCCAGCGACAAGCCGGTGATGCAGAAGATGGCCCAGCGCCTGGGCCGCGCCGGCATCGCGCGGATCATCGAGCTGACGCTGGACGCCAACCTCGGGGTCATCGGCGGCACCAGGCGGCCCGACGACGCCCTGGAAAGCTACGTGGCCGAACTGGCCGAGCTCATGGGCGGCGGCGGGAAGTCTCCAACTCCTCCCCCAACCAGTCAGGCCAGCGGCGGCAGGCGGCCATGAGCCCACGCAAGAAGACGCCACCTCTTTCTTCCGCCGCCCTCAAGGCCGCCGAGTGCCCGCCGCCGCACTACCTGGGACATCGCCAGCGCTTGCGCGAGAAGCTCACGACCGAGCCCAAGGCCCTGGCCGATTACGAACTGCTGGAACTTTTGCTGGGCCAGGTGCTGCCCCGTCGCGACACCAAGCCCCTGGCCAAGGCTCTGGTGACGCGCTTCGGCTCCTTGCGCGAGGTCATCCAGGCCACTTCCGAGGCCCTGTGCGAGGTGAACGGCTTCGGCGAGTCGCTCTGCGGACACTGGGCGCTGTTGCGCGAGGTCTTCGCCCGGGTGAGCGAAGCGCCGGTGCGCGAGAAGCAGGTGTTTTCCGGGCCGGAAGTGGTGGCCGAAGCCGCACGCGCGCGCATCGGGCATCTCAAGGTGGAGGAGTTCTGGGTGGCGCTGGTGGACAACAAGAACCGGCTCATGACCTGGGAACGCGTGGGGCGCGGCACGGTGGACCAGACCACGGTGTACCCGCGTGAGGTGCTGGCCTTGGCCCTCAAGCACTCGGCCTCGGGGATCATCCTGGCGCATAACCACCCCGGCGGCGATCCCAAACCCTCCCAGGCCGACCTGGACCTGACCCGGCGCATCAACCGCTCGGCACAGGAGCTTGGCTTGCGCGTGCTGGATCACCTGGTGGTCACCGAAGGCGCGCACTTCAGCTTTCAGGATGCCGGGTTCTTGTAGTCAATCGCCAGATTAATGTTTCGAGCATTCACGCCAGACAAGTCCGCAGCGCACGATTCTCACACTGTATCGCATCGGTAATTGGAGACGCATCAATGCTTTGTGCATTATATGACGCAAAGCGTGATCTTTCATTTTGCATTTGCAAAATTCCTGCAATACAAAGTGCGTCATGCCAATGCGGCAGGCCGCAGTGTAATGCAGATGCACTTCGTGCGTGGCCTGTGCATCAGTGTGATTTGTGCCAGGAAAGGTATCCTTCCTGATTATTTGTATGTGTAATGTTTGAGTGGCTTCGCTCTATGTCTTAAATACATCCTGCAGGAAATGTTCTCAGCAGACACCGAAATCTCGCTAAGTAACGACAAATTAAAATCTCTAGAATACTTCTAGAGAATGTCTCAGATGTTTTCGCCGCCCTCAATCACCTTCAGGCGCTCTTCGATGCGCGGCGCGGCGCGGCGGTAGATGTCATCGGCCAGGCCTTCGCCGACCTTTTCCAACTCCACGGCCAGTTTGGGCTGCAGGTTGACCACCTTTCGCATGCGCGGGTCGCGGCCTACGCTGATGAGGTAGTCCACGTCGGCCTGGGTCAGGTTGCGCTGGAACACAACCGCCATGTCGCGCAGGGAGCGCTCGGTGGCGGAGGCGAGCTCCTTGCGCAGCTCCTGCTGGATGATTTCCAGGGAGCGGGGCGGCACCTCCTCGCGCTGGGTGCGGATGAAGTCCACGATGGCCGACAGCTGACGGTCCACGGAAAGCTCCATCATCTTGCGATAACCGAACAGATCGATGTAGGTCAGCACGTCCTCCACTCGGGGCGTATCGCCTGTGGATGGCGCTGCTTTGGGCGTCTGGGAGACGGCGGCCAGGGCCGGGGCGGCGAGGCCAGTGATCAGGAGCAGGGTGATGAGGATGCGGCGCATGTGACCTCCGGATTTTTCCGCAGGCAAACACGGATCGCCCCGGATGGCAAGAGGCGGCTGCGTCCATCAATCCCAACGCCTACGCTGCAGCGTATCGCGGGGCGGGTGGGAAATTACAGGAGGGCGCAAGCGCCAGGAGGATGCGGCGCGGCGCTGGCCTAGTCGGCGGGCTCCATCTGCTGGCCCGTCTTGCCGAAGCGGCGCTGACGGCCCTGGTAGTCGGCCAGGGCGCGCTCCAGTTCCTCGGGGCTGAAGTCCGGCCAGTAGGTGTCGGTGAAATAGAATTCGCTGTAGGCGGCCTGGAAGAGCAGGTAGTTGGACAGCCGCAGCTCGCCGCTGGTGCGGATGATCAGGTCCGGGTCGGGCTGGCCTGCGGTGTAAAGCTCCGCCGCGAAGGCCTCTTCGCTCAAGGCCTCGCCCTGCACGCTCTTGGCCGAGAGCGCGCGGGCCGCGCGCAGGATCTCCTCGCGTCCGGAGTAGTTGAGCGCCAGGTTGAGCGTCATGGTGGCGCAGCCGGCGGTCTTCGTCATGACGTGCCCGAGGGCCTGGCGGGCGATGAAAGGCAGGCCGTCCATCTCGCCCAGCACCTTCAGGCGGATGTCCTGTTCGAGCAGGTTTTTCAGCTCGCCCTTCAGGTAGTCCACCAGGAGGTCGAAGAGCAGGCCGACCTCGTCCTTGGGGCGCGACCAGTTCTCGCGCGAGAAGGTGTACAGCGTGAGGTGGCGCACCCCGAGCTCGCGGCAACGCGTGACGATGGCCTTGGCCGCGCGGGTGCCTGCGCGATGGCCCTCGCTGCGGGCAAGGCCTCTGGCGGTGGCCCAGCGGCCGTTGCCGTCCATGATGATGGCGACGTGCGCGGGCACGCCAGAAGGCTCAAGCATCGGCTACAGCTCCAGAATTTCCTTTTCCTTGACCGCGAAGATCTCGTCGCACTTCTTGATGGTCTCGTCGGTGAGCTTCTGAACGTCCTCGGTGAGCTTGCGCTGCTCGTCCTCGGTGATGTCCTTGTCCTTCTGGAGCTTCTTCAAGACCTCGTTCAGGTCGCGACGGACGTTGCGCACGGCGACCTTGCCTTCCTCGGTGAACTTCTTGGCCACCTTGACCAGGTCCTTGCGGCGGTCCTCGGTCAGGGGCGGCATGCTGATGCGGATGACCTTGCCGTCGTTGACCGGGTTCAGGCCCAGGTCGCTCTTGAGGATGGCCTTCTCCACCGCGCCGAAGGCATGCTTGTCCCAGGGCTGGATGGTGATGGTGCGGGCGTCTGGCACGGAGAGCGATGCGATCTGGCTCACTGGCGTGGGCGTGCCGTAATAGTCGGCGATGATGGGCTCGATGAGCGACACCGAGGCCCGACCCGTGCGCAGGCGCGAAAATTCCTTGGCCAGGCTCGTCAAAGCGCCATCCATGCGTTTTTTCCCGTCTTCGATGACAGCATGCATATCAGTTCCCTCCTTCGACGATGGTTCCAACGTTTTCGCCTTTGATGACGCGGCGGATGTTCCCCTGCTCAAAGAGGTTGAATACTATGATGGGCAGGCGGTTGTCACGCGCCAGAGAGATGGCCGTGGCGTCCATGACGCCCAGGCGCTTCTCCAGGGTCTCCATGTAGGTGACGGTGTCGTAGCGCACCGCGTCGGTGAACTTGCGGGGGTCCTTGTCGTAGACGCCATCGACCTTGGTGGCCTTGAGGATGGCCTCGCACTTGAGCTCCGAGGCGCGCAGGGCGGCGGCGGTGTCTGTGGTGAAATAGGGGTTGCCGGTGCCAGCTGCGCAGATGACCACGCGGCCGCGCTCCAAATGGCTTTCGGCCCGGCGGCGGATGTAGGGCTCGGCCACTTCCCGCATGGAGATGGCGGTCATGACGCGGGTCTCGCAGCCGAGTTTTTCCAGGGCGTCCTGCACGGCCAGGGCGTTCATGACGGTGGCCAGCATGCCCATGTAGTCGGCCTGGGCGCGGTCCATGCCCTGCTCGCTGGCGGCCATGCCCCGGAAGATGTTGCCCCCGCCGATGACCAGGGCTACCTGCACGCCCATGCTGGCGACGTCGGCTATCTCGCTGCAGAAGATGCCGCTGGCCTTGGGCTCTATGCCGAATTTCTGTTCCCCTGCCAGGGCCTCGCCGCTGAGCTTGAGCAGTACCCGTGAGTAGCGCAGCTTGTCCATGTCCTCTCCTGGCTGTTGCGGTTGTGATGCGGCCGTTGGCGACGCATAGACTGGTGGTAAAAGAAACGGGCCTTGCGGCCCGTTTCGAATCAGCTATTCTTCGGCTGCATCCGTCTCGGCTTCCTCGCCGAGTACCATGCGCGTGAAGCGCCCGATTTGCATGTTCTCTCCCAGGACGCCGATGAGTTCGTTCAGGAGATCCTGAATCTTCTTCTTGTCGTCCTTGATGAAGGGCTGCTCCAGCAGGCAGATCTCGGAGTAGAACTTCTTCACGCGGCCGTCGACGATCTTCTCGGCGATGGCTTCGGGCTTGCCCTCTTCCATGGCCTGGTTCTTGAATATCTCGCGCTCCTTGGCCAGGAGGTCGGCGGGTACCTGATCGGGGCTGACGCACACCGGGCTTGCGGCGGCGATCTGCATGGCCAGGTCCTTGGCGAATTCCTTGAACTTGTCGCTCTTGGCCACGAAGTCGGTCTCGCACTTCAGCTCGACCATGACGCCGATCTTGCCGTTGTTGTGGATGTAGGAGCCGATGATGCCCTGGCTGGTGGCGCGGCCGGCCTTCTTGGCGGCCTTGGCCAGGCCCTTCTCGCGCAGGTAGGCGATGGCCTTCTCTTCGCTGCCGCCGCACTCCACGAGGGCTTTCTTGCAATCCATCATGCCCACGCCGGTCTTCTCGCGCAGGACTTTCACCGCATTGGCGCTGATCTCTGCCATGGCTTACTCCTCTCCGCCTTCGGCGGCCTTCTCGGCGGCCTCGGGGGCTTCGTCCTTGGCCGGGGCGTTCTTGGCGCCGCCGGGGGCGTTTTCCTTCATCACGGCGGCGCCCTCGATGCAGGCGTCGGCGATGTGGGTGGCGAACAGCTTGATGGCGCGGATGGCGTCATCGTTGCCGGGGATCACGTAGTCGATGAGGTCCGGGTCGCAGTTGGTGTCGACCACGGCCACGACCGGGATGCCGAGCTTGCGGCATTCCTTGACCGCGATGTGCTCGCGGTTGGGGTCGATGATGAAGGCGGCGCGGGGGGCTTCGTTCAGGTCCTTGATGCCGCCGAGCGCGTCGTTCAGCTTGACCACTTCGCGGCCCATCTGCACGATTTCCTTCTTGGGGAACTTGTTGATGGTGCCGTCGGCGAACATGGCTTCCAGGCTCTTCAGACGGTCGATGCTCTTCTTGATGGTCTGGAAGTTGGTGAGCGTGCCGCCCATCCAGCGCTGGGTCACGGCGTGCATGCCGCAACGCTCGACCTCGGCCTTGATGGCCTCCTGGGCCTGGCGCTTGGTGCCGATGAACAGGACCTTGCCGCCGGTGGCCACGGTCTCGACGATGAAGTCGTGGGCCTTCTGGAACAGCTTCACGGTCTGCTGCAGGTCGATGATGTGGATGCCGTTGCGCGCGCCGAAAATGAAGGTGCGCATCTTGGGGTTCCAACGACGGGTCTGGTGACCGAAGTGGACGCCGGTCTCCAGCATCTGCTTCATAGTAACGTAAGCCATGAATCCTCCTGGGTTTTTCCTCCGCCCTGGCGCTTGGCCATTCCCCGGAACATCCGGGGCACCCAGTATGTGGCCAGGGCGTGTGATTTGTGAAACGTGTGCTTTTACGTCGGATGGGATCGTTTGGCAAGCGGAAAATGAGGCTGCCAAAGGCCGCCCCGGGACCGGTGGCTGGCGCCCCGGCGGGGGCTATTGCATGGCCGTGGGCTCGTCGAGGCTCTCGTCGATCCTCTCGCCGATGACGGTGTTTTGCAGGAAGCCCACCCGGTCGATCTCCACGCTGACCTCGTCGCCCGCCCGGATGGGCCCGACGCCCGCCGGGGTGCCGGTGAGGATCACGTCGCCGGGGAGCAGGGTCATGATGTTTGAGATGTAGCTCACCAGAAGGTGCGGCGGGAAGATCATGCTGGCGGTGTTGCCCTCCTGGCGGACCTCGCCGTTGACCACGGTGCGCAGCGCCAGCGAGCCCAGGTCGCCGGGCTCGGTCTCGATCCACGGGCCCACGGGGCAGAAGGTGTCGAAGCCCTTGGCGCGGGTCCACTGGCCGTCCTTCTTCTGCAGGTCGCGGGCGGTGACGTCGTTGGCGCAGGTGTAGCCGAAGATGTGCTGGGCGGCGGCGTCCTCGCTGACATAGCGGGCGGTGCGGCCCATGACCAGGGCCAGCTCGGCCTCGTAGTCCACCTGCTCGGAGCTGGCGGGCAGCACGATGGCGTCGCCCGCGCCGATGACCGAGGAGGGCGGCTTGAGGAAGAGGATGGGCTCCTCGGGCACGGCCAGGCCCATCTCGCGGGCGTGGTCGAGGTAGTTCAGGCCCACGCAGACGACCTTGCTCGGCCGGATCAGGGACAAGAGCTCCAGCTCAGCCAGGGGGATCTCCTCCGGCTGACCGGCCTCGCGGTTCAGCGGGCGCACGCTCTCTGGGCTCACGATGGCGGCGTAGAAGGCCAGGCCCTTGTGGCGGACGCGGATGATGCGCATGCTTGAGCCTAGAGTCCCTTCGCCGTCTTGCGGCGGTCAAAGGCGATGTGGATGATGCCCAGCAGCTCGTCCATGGGGTAGGGCTTGAGCAGGTAGTCCGAGCCGCCGTGGGCCATCATCTCCGCGGCGATGTCCACAGAGGCGTGGCCGGTGAGGATGATGACCTCGATGTCCGGGTCGATCTTCTTGATCTCCGGCAGGGTCTGCTGGCCGCTTAAGCCCGGCATCTTGACGTCCAGGAGCACGATGTCGTGGGGCTCGCGCCGCAGGATGTCCAGGGCCGCGGCCCCGCTCTCGGCGATGGTCACGGTCATGCCGTGGGAGGTCAATAGCTTGCCCAGGGTGTTGCGAAAACGTTCCTCGTCGTCGCACACGAGTACCTTGATTTCCTCGCCCATGTCCGCTCCTTGCTTGGCTGTGCGGTCAAAAAAGTTCCCTTGTGGATATTCATGCCAGATCAGGGGGCGTTCGTCGAGGGGGGGGGCGCGGGGGCGGCGACCGGACGGGGGAGGCCTGGTGGACTTACGCCCCCAGCCTGGCCACGGCCTCTTGCAGGTGGTTCAGCCAGATTTCGGCCAGGCCCTGGTGCTCGCCCGCGCCCTTGACGTGGGAGGAACAGGTGAAGCCTGCGCGCGTCAGTCCGGCCTGCCAGGAACCCTTGCCCTCTCCGGCCATGTCGCGCTGCGCGTGGACGCCGCTGGCGAACAAAAGCGGCATGAGGTGCACCCGGCTTGCGCCCAGTTCGCGCAGCTCGTCGACCTTGGCCGCCAGCCCCGGCTCGGCCTCCAGCGCGCCGATGAGCACGAGGGGGTCCAGGGCGCGCAGCTCGTCGGCCAGGTCCAGGTACACGCCGTTGGCCTTGCCGCGCGTGCCGTGGCCCATGAGCAGCACGGCCTCGCCGGGTTTGCGTTCGGGCGGCAGCACAGTGAGGATGGTCAGGGCCACGCGGCGGATGTCCTCGCGGTTGCCCAGAAGCGGGCGGCCAAGTTCAATCTGCTCGAAGCCGCCCGGATGCCCGGGCCTGGCCCGCAGGCTCTCCACCAGGCGCTCCAGGCCCTTGTACTCGTCACCGGGGATGACGTGCAGGGACTGCACGGCCAGGCGCGTGACGCCGTCCTTGCGCAGGGCCTTCAGAATGTCCTCGGGCGAGCGGCCGTGGCGGCTTTGCACGCCCTTGTGGCGGCGCACCGTGCCCGAGGTCAGGGCCGTCTCCACCCGGAACTCCGGGTGCAGCGCGCTCGCCTGTTCGCGCATGCGCTCCAGCGCCTGGGAGGCGTCGGGCAGGCGCGAGCCGAAGGCGGCGAGCAGGATTGCGGTGTGGGGGCTTGTGGAGTGCGGGGACTGCATGGGGTCTCTTCCTAGCGCAGTTGCGCCCGGCGTGAAAGGGATTTCATGAAAGACGGAGCGCACCGGCCTCTTGCAGGTTAGCGCGCGTCTGTCCGGCGCAGGTCAGTGCGCATCTGCCCACGTCAGGCCGGTGCCCAGGTCCACCTTGAGCGGCACCAGCAGGGTGGTGACATTCTGCATGAGCCCGCGCAGGAGCTGTGCGGCTTCGTCCGCCGCGGCTTCCGGGGCTTCGAGCAGCAGTTCGTCGTGGACCTGGAGGATCAGCCGGGCGTCCAGCTCGGCCAGGCGCTGGTCGGCGTGCACGCGCAGCATGGCCAGCTTGATGACGTCCGCCGCGGAGCCCTGGATGACGGTGTTCACGGCCTGCCTGCGGGCCTGGGCCTGGGCCTGCTGATTGCGCGAGTGCAACTCGGGCAGGAGCCTGCGCCGTCCGGCCAGCGTGGTCACGTAGCCGCGTAGCATGGCGTCCTCCACCAGCTCTTCGTAGAAGGCCTTCAAGGCCCCCAGCTTCTCGAAGTAGCGGCTGATGAACTCCTTGGCCTGGTTCACGCTGATGCCGAGTTCGCGGGCCAGCTTCTGCGGGCCCATGCCGTAGATCAGGCCGAAGTTGATGGTCTTGGCCCCGCGCCGCTCGTCCGAGGTGATCTCCGCCGCGTCCTTGTCAAAGAGCAGGGCGGCTGTGCGGCTGTGGATGTCCTCGTCTTTCTGGAAGGCGTCCAGCAGGGCCGGGTCCTGGGAAAAATGCGCCAGCACGCGCAGCTCCACCTGGGAGTAGTCCGCGCCCACCAGGAGCGTGCCCGGCGAGGCGATGAAGCAGGCCCGCATGCGCGCGCCCTGGGGCCCGCGGATGGGGATGTTCTGGAGGTTCGGCCCGGAGCTCGACAGCCTGCCCGTGGCCGTGGCCAGCTGGTTGAAGCGGGTGTGCAGGCGGCCTTCGGCGTCGGCCAGGCGCGGCATGGGCTCCAGGTAGGTGGAGCGCAGCTTCTCGGCCACGCGGAAGGCCAGGATCTCCTCGATGATGGGATGCTGGCCGCTCAGACGCTCCAGGGCGTCGCTGCCGGTGGACAGCGCCCCGCCGGGGGTCTTGCCCGCGGGCTTGAGGCCGAGCTTTTTGAACAGCACCTCGGCCAGCTGCTGGCTGGAGCGCACGTTGATGGGCCCGCCTGCCAGCTCCTGCACGCGCTTGCCGTGGTGTTCCACCTGGGCGCTGACCTCGCCGAGGAAGCTCTTGAAGGCCGCGAAATCGATGCGCACGCCCCGGCGTTCCATGTCTGCCAGCACCGGGACGAGCGGCAGCTCCAGGTCGCGCAGGAGGTCGCTGAGCCCGGCCTTGCCCAGGCGTCTTTCCAGCGAGCGCATGAGGGCGAGCGCGGCCAGGGCGCGGGCCTCGGGATGCGGCGCGGGCTCGTTGTCATCAGGCGCGGGTGCGAGCTCGTCGGCATCGGAAATGTCCGAATCGGGCAGGGGGGTGTCGTCCAGGTCCTGCGGCGCAAAGAGCGACAGCCGCAGGCGCTCGAAAGTGTAGTTGCGGTCCTCCGGGCGGAGCAGGTAGGCGGCCAGGCCCAGGTCGAACCAGAGCGACAGCTTTGGCTGGCCCCAGGCCGTGCTGCGGCGCAGAAGCTCCTGCAGGCTGGGTGCGGCGATACGCTCGGCCTTGGCCACGTGCGCGGCCAGGGCCTCCTCCGGTCCGGTGTAGGCGATCTCGACGGCTTCGCCTTCCAGCGCCAGCCGGAAGGGCTCGCCTGCATTCTCCGGCGGCACCAGCCCGACGCGCTTGCCAGCCACCGGGGGCAGGGCGGACGGGTCGGCCACAGTGCGCAGGGGCAGGTCGCTGGCGGGCCTGGGCGCAACGGGCAGCGGGGCGTCCGGGCTTGCGCCGAAGAGCGAGAATTGGGCTGTCTTGGCGCTCTGCGTGGCCTTCTTCGGCGCAGTCGGGGCGGCTGCGGGCGCGGCATAGGGCGTAAGCAGCGTGGCCTGGGGCGCTGGCGCGGGGGCGCTGGGCCCCACATGGATGGCCCCGTCCTCCCAGGGCGGCGGGCCGGACCAGGCGGCCACGGCGGCCTCGGTGGGGCTCAGCGGCGCGGGCGGCGCGGGGATGTCGCGCAGCAGGCTCTTGAATTCGTAGGCGCGCAGGAACTCGGCCAGCTTCTGGGGGTCGGGCGGACGCACGGCAAGCTGGCCCAGGTCCAGATCCGGGCAGCAGTCGGCCTTGAGCCGGGTCAGCTCGCGGTAGAGGAACACGTCGTCCATGTGGCCGTCGAGCTTCTTGCGGAAGCTCTCGGGCAACTTGTCGAAATTATCGCGCACGGCTTCCAGGGTGGGGAACTCGTGGATGATCTTGAGCGCGGTCTTGGGCCCCACGCCGGGGAGGCCCGGGATGTTGTCCGAGGTGTCGCCCATGAGGGCCTGCAGGTCCGGCCACTGGGCCGGGATGATGCCGTTCTCGGCCACGAATTCCTTGATGCCGCTGACCTTCTCGTTCTTGCCCGCCGGGTCCCACATGTAGACGTTGTCGGTCAGGCACTGCTTCAAGTCCTTGTCCGAGGCCACGATGATCACCGGCCGCGTTTCGTGGTGCGCGGCGGCCAGGCTGGCGATGCAGTCGTCGGCCTCGACGCCGTCGCTGATGGTGAGCGACAGGCCGAGCAGGCGGATGGCCTCGCGCAGGGGCTCGATCTGCGCGGCCAGGTCCTCGGGCATCTTGGGGCGCTGGGCCTTGTAGGGTTCGAACATGGCGTGGCGGAAGGTCGGGCCCTTGCCGTCCATGAAGAAGCCAAGATACTTGGGCTTTTCATCCTTCAGAATGCGCAAAAGGATGCGCAGCACGATGTAGATGGCGCCCGTGGGCATGCCATCGGAGCGCTTGAGGTCCGGGAAGGCGTAGAAGCCGCGGTACAGAAAGCTGGTGCCGTCGACGACGAAGAGCGGGTCGCGGTCGTCGAGGTTCAGACGGTGCTTGAGGGACATGGATTAGATCCGCTGGACGCTGGCGGTTTTCCCGCGCGAGAGCTTTTTGAGCACGAACATCTCCGGGTCCTTGCCGTCCAGGGCCTCCAGCGGTAGCTCGGCCCGGGCCGCGCCCTTGTGGCCGCCGGCCGAGCCCATGTCCGCAAAGTGGCTGGCCGCGAACTTGCCCATGTCCTTGCGGATGCCGTCGCCCCGGAAGATGACCACCAGCTTGTCCCCGAACACGCCGCTCACGGCGTCCCAGGAGATGGAGTGCACGCGCATGAAGAAGTCGGCCACCACCACGAGGATGTCCGGGCTCTGGACCTTGCCCAGATGCGCGGTGAGCCCGGTGCCGATGCGCCGCAGGTTGTAGAACGCGCGCGAGAAGTAGCGCATCCACTCCAGGTGGTATTCGCTGCGCACGATGCGCGTGATGAGCGTGTGGTCGGCGTACTTGGAAAGATATTTGAAGGCGTTGATGTCCGCGTCGATGAACTTGCGCTGGAAGTTCTGGGTGTCGGCCTTGATGCCGTAGAGCAGGGCCGAGGCGAGCAGCTTTGGGGGGCGGATCTTCTGGTGCTGCAAGTATTCGGTGAGCATGGTGCAGGTGGCGCCGTACTTGGGCCGGATGTCGGTCAACGGCGCGGTGACGGGCTTGTCCGGCAGGGTCGGGTGGTGGTCGATGATAATGGAATAGTTGAGCTTTTCCAGTTCCGGGTGGTGGTGCGGCTGGGAGTCCACCAGGGCGAAGCGGTCGTACTGGGCGATGAGGTTCGGGATGAGCCTGCGGGTGGGCACGCGCAGGTAGCGGATCATGGCCAGGTTGTCCGGGCGGTTGATCTCGTTGACGTGTCCGATGCCGATGTCCAGGACCTTGCGCGAGAGGATGGCCTTGAGCGCCAACGCCGAGCCCATGGAGTCCGGGTCGGCGTTGATGACGATGAGCCAGCGCTGGTCCTTGTTCAGGAGCGAGAGCAGCGTCTGGGCTTTTTCGTCAATCAGCTTTGGGATCGCCATGTTCCGCCTTTTTCAGCGCCAGCGGCATGCCCGCCACCACGAGATGAGCCTCGTGGGCCAGGGCCGCCACAGCCTGGTTCAACCGGCCAAGTCTTTTCAAAAAGGTTCTTGCCTCGCTCGATCCCGGCAGGGGAGAAAAACCGATCTCGCAGGATACAAGGATGAGTTCCGGACCATTCCAAGTCTTCAAGATATCGAGCAAAGCCTGGGTCAGGTCGGCCTCGCGCTGCTCTTGCATGCACAGGTACAGCCAGAAATCCAGGCTGTCCACGAGCACGGCAGCATGGTCCTTCTTAGCCTCCAGCAGCGCCCGTGGCAAGTCCCAGCCGACCTCCACCACGGGGAGCGCCGGGTCGCGGCGGTCACGGTGCCGCGCGATCTGCTTGCGAAAGCTCATGTCCTTGGCCTGGCCCGTGGCCAAAAAAAGCTTGGGGCCGCTGGTGCGTTCCAGAAGGCCCAGGGCAAAGTCCGACTTGCCGGATTTGTTGCCGCCGATGACGAAAGTGATCACGCAGTATCCTCCCTGCGCCCAGGCGGGGCAGTCCGTGGGTGCGATATCCGACCGATGACGAAAGTGATCACGCAGTATCCTCCTTGCGCCCGTCCGCATTGTTCCCGTTCAGGTCGGCCCAAAAGGTCTGAACGAAGCGCAGCGAATCGAACAGTTCGCGCGGGCTGAACAGCTCCAGCACCACGCTGCCGCCAGGAGCGAAGGACGAGAGCATCCGGCCCAAAACCGCCTGTCCTGCGGCGTCCAGCCGGTCCAGCGCGGCGTGGCGGCCCGGCCTGGCCTCGTCCGGGGCATTCAGGTGCAGCATGCGCGCGTGGACCCACAACCCCGGCAGGGTGAGAAAATCCTCCTGGCCACGTTCCAGCATGTGGCCCAGGTCCAGGCACACGCCAAGGCCCAGCTCGCGCACCACGGGCCACATGGTCTCCAGGTCGCGGCCCCTGATGTTCTCCACCAGCAGCGCCTCGGGGCTGATGCCGCGCTCTTTCAGGGCCAGGGCCACGCAGCGCAGTTGCTCCGCGCCGCCCCCGCGCAGGTCGTCCGGCGCCTCCGGCGGGTGCAGAACATAAGCCCAGGGCGCGAGTCCTGCAACCTTTTCCGCCAGGGCCAGGATTGCCTTGGCCACCGCATCAGCGCCCCCGGTCCAGGGCAGGTCCAGGGGCAGGTGCATATGCCAGCGCACCGGCAGGGTGCGCAAGTCCGCAGGCAGGTCGGCCTCGGTGTAGCCCAGGCAGGCCCCGGTTTCGAAGAAGCACAGGCCCAGCTCCGGGAAGTGCCGGGCCAGGGCCGTGCAATTTGTTCCCACATCGGCTGGCAGCACGCAGGAGGGCGCGGCCAGGCTCCAGGGCGGCAGGCTCGCATAGCCGGTGATTCCAGCGGCCCGGGCGGCCTCAGAGGCGAGGGCGTGCAGATCAGCCCTGGCGGGAATTTGCCGCCCGGTTTTTGTCGCCGAAAACGACCCGCTGGGATTTGCTGCGCTTTTCAATACGGGCATGCCTTTTGCTTAATTTTCGCCATGAGGCGAGCCCCGGCAAGGAGGGGGACATTGTGAACAACATGCGCCACCAACTGCAGCATATCCTGAACCCCCTGCATATCTACTGCAGATTGCAGCAGGCCGGGTTGACCGAAGCCCTGGCGCGCCGCCTCTGCAAGGCCTACGAGCGCTCCGTGTACAGGCGCATTCTGGCCTGAAACCTCTCTTTCCTCCTCTCTATATCTCTCCTGGCGCCAGGGCGCAATGAAGGACTCCTGGCGCGCCCCAGGGCAGGGCGCAGGACATGCCGCTGCCGCCCAGCAGCAGGCCCGGCAGAAGCAGCCGGATGCGCAGGAAGTCCTTGACCACGCACGGGTCGAACATGGTACCGGCCGAATTCTCGATTTCCTGGACCGCATCGTCGATGGACATGCCCTGGCGATAGGGGCGGTCTTCGGTCATGGCGCAGAAAGCGTCGGCAACGCTTACCAGCCGCGCACCCAGGGGGATGCCATGGCCGGAAAGGCCGCGCGGATAGCCTGTGCCGTCGAAGCGCTCATGGTGCGAGAGCACCATCTCGCAGACGCTGTGCGGACCCCGGAACACGTGCACCGGGCAGAGGATGTCCGCGCCCAGGCGGGGGTGTTCGCGCACCAGGGCCCATTCCTGTGGGGAGAGTGGGCCGGGCTTGTGCAGCACGGCGTCGGGCACGCCGATTTTTCCGATGTCGTGCAGGTGTCCGGCCATGTGCACCAGCTCCGCCTGCCGGGCGGTGAGTCCATGCGTTCTGGCCAGCAGCCCTGATATCTCGGCCACCAGCTCCGAGTGCCGCGAGAGCCGCCGGTCGCGGGCGTCCACGGCCCGGCCAAGGGATTCGGCCAACTGGTGCGCCGTGTTCATGGCGCAGGCGCCGAGCCCGCCGCATTTTCCCGAGCACCCGCCGGGCTCGGCCCCGGAACAGTCCTTGTGCGGCGCGCCGCCGCTTGTCAAAAGTAGCATGTCGATCCTCCTTGCATATGGCCTGGTGCGCATGCGGGGGCATGTTCCGTCGCGTCCGCCTAGTTAGGCAAGCTGTCATTGCTAGGCGATTCAGCGTTCGTGGGCCCTCATAGTGTGAATTGAAATTGAATGTCAAGATCAATTCTGTGCCGGGGCAGAGGCCAGGCGCATGTCGGGCACGGGGCGACAAGGGACAGTCGGTCATTGGCGGACCGGACAATCTCTGCTACACTGCGCGAGCGCGGACCTTCGTCTCATCGTATAGCGAGGGCCGCGACTCTCGTTTGCGGAGCGCCACATGTCCGACGTCCTCCTCATCATCGACATCCAGAACGACTATTTCCCCGGCGGGGCAATGGAGCTTGAGGGCGCGCTGGCCGCCGGGCAGGTGGCCGCAGGCGTGCTGGCCCGGTTCCGCGCGGCCTCGCTGCCCGTGATCCACGTGCGCCACGAGAACCTCCGGCCCGGCGCGACCTTCTTTTTGCCGGGCACCAGCGGCGCGGAGATTCACCCGTGCGTGGTCCCGTTGCCCGGCGAGTCGGTGGTGCTCAAGCACTTCCCCAGCTCCTTCCGCGACACGAACCTGCTCGACATCCTGCGCGGCATGTCCGCCACGCGGTTGACCGTGTGCGGCATGATGACGCATATGTGCGTGGACACCACCGTGCGCGCGGCCTTTGACCTGGGCTTCAGCGTGCGTCTGGCGGCGGACGCCTGCGCCACCCGCGAGCTTGCCTTTGCTGGCCGGAGCGTGGCCGCCGCCGATGTGCAGACTGCCTATCTGGCGGCCTTGGGCGCGGTCTTCGCCCAGGTGGCCCCGGCAGCCGAGCTCGCGCTGCCCTGATGTCCCATCGTGACACTTTCGGAGGAACCATGCGCCTGAAGTCCAGAACCCTTCGCCACTGTCTTCGCAGCTCCGCCGTGATCCTGCTGGCCCTGAGCCTGGGCGGCTGCCTGCCCAAGTCCAAGGCCTGGACACACCCAGAGCAGCCTGACCCGCGCAAGGAGGACATGCTTTTTGTGGAGGACTCGAAGTTCTGTGAGGACAAGATCGGCGCCCAGCCCCAGGGCGACGCGCGCGAGACGGCCCTGGCCGACTGCCTGAAGCGCCTGGGCTGGAAGTCCAAGGACAGGGATTAGCGCGTGGCGCAGGACGCCGTATTCGTTGCCGGGGCTACCGGCTATGTGGGCGGGCGGCTGACCCCGCTTTTGCTCTCGCACGGGTACAGGGTCCACGCGGCGGTGCGCAGCCCGCGCAAGCTGGCGGCCCGGCCCTGGGGGCAACACCCGGACCTGCGCATCTTCGCCGCCGACGTCGCGGACAAGGCCAGCCTCGTGGCCGCCATGCGCGGCTGCTCCGTGGCCTATTATCTGGTGCACTCCATGGGCGCGGGAGGGGACTTCGCCCAGACCGACCGCCAGGCCGCCGCCAACATGGCCCAGGCCGCTGCCGAGGCCGGGGTGGGGCGCATCATTTACCTGAGCGGGCTGGGGGATGACGCCCCCGGCCTGTCCGAGCATCTGCGCTCGCGTTCCGAGGTCGGGCGCATCCTCTCCGAGGGCCCGGTGCCGGCCACTGTGCTGCGCGCGGCGGTGATCCTGGGTTCGGGCAGCGCCTCGTTCGAGATCATCCGCGCCCTGGTGGAGCGCCTGCCGCTCATGATCACCCCGCTCTGGGTGCGCACCCGCTGCCAGCCCATCGCCGTATCCAACGTGCTGGGCTATCTCCTGGGCTGCCTGGAGAACCCGGCCACCAGCGGGCTGACGCTGGACATCGGCGGGCCGGACGTCATCACCTACGGCGAACTTTTCCGCATCTACGCTCGGGCGGCGGGCATCCGCGCCCCGCTCATCATCCCGGTGCCGCTGCTGACTCCTGGGCTGTCCGCCTTCTGGGTCAACCTCATCACGCCCGTGCCCGCGCACCTGGTGCGCCCGCTCATCGAGGGCCTGCGAAACGAGGTCGTCTGCCGCGACGCGCGCATTCTGGAGTTGGTTCCGCAAACGCTCCTGGGCTGCGGGGAGGCCATCACCGAGGCCCTGTCCGAGACCCGCCAGGGCGGTGCGGCCACCTGCTGCTTCGATGCCGGGACGCCCTGCGCGCCAAGGGAGCTCGGCGCAGCCGCGTCCTGCCCGGCGGAGTGGACGCGCGCCGGGGACGCGGGCTTTGCCGGGGGCACGCTGTTTCGGGCCGACTACGCCGCCACCCTGGCCGCCGATCCTGCGCAGGTCTGGGACGCGGTCCGGCGCATCGGCGGGAATACCGGCTGGTATGCGGGCGACAGCCTGTGGCGCATACGCGGGTTTGTGGACAAGCTCGCGGGCGGGCCGGGGCATGGCCGTGGCCGCCGCGACGCCGAGCAGCTCATCGAGGGCGACACCGTGGACTTCTGGCGCGTGCTGGCGGCCGAACCGGAGCGACGCCTGCTCCTTTTGGCCGAGATGAAGCTGCCGGGCGCGGCCACCCTGGAACTGCGCCTCTCGCCACGGACCGATGCCGGGGGCGGAGCAACGGACATCCTGCTCCTGACCAGCTTCCAGCCGCGCGGGCTGTGGGGCCTGGCCTACTGGTGGGCCATGTGGCCCGCCCACGGCCTGCTGTTCCCGGCCATGCTGCGCAACATCGCCCGCGCCGCCGGGGCGCGGATAATCGCTGGACCGAAGGTTCTGAAAATCAGGCCGGATATCGGGCCGGGAAAGAGGCCCGCCGCATGAGCCGCCAGGGCTCCCAGGGGCAGCCGCCGCAGGAAGGTCACCTCCGCGAGGGTCACCTCCG
>JAHIUD010000071.1 GCA_018817515.1 Pseudomonadota bacterium | reverse complement strand
GGTGCGGCCACATTCAAGCCTGGGCAACATGACGCCAGCGGCATATAGCCGCATCGCCCAGGCCAACACCAACCGGGAGGCCACCCTCAAGAATTGAGTGGTCCGAAGAAACCCGGCAGGTCAAGGCGGGCGCGGATGCCAGGGAAGAATTCTTGCAAAGCTTCAGTTGCCAATGTGTCGAAACTGGTCAAGGATTTGGCTCTAGCTGTACCTTCTGCTCCAAATAGGGAACTCAACTCAGCTAAAACTTCGCGTATGCGCTCTCCTTGCTCGGTAATGATTGGATCCATGATTGCCTTAATTAACTTTCCAATGGTCGTGGACGTCTTGTTGCTCGAAAGCTCTGTGTTCATATCGACCATAGCTTCAATTCGTATCACTTCAGGGAATAGCGCTTGAATGGCTGGTGGGATCCCCTGAGGGTTTCCCCACTTGTCCATTTCAGGCATCCAAATTTCACGTTTAATATCCTTCGCCGACCCCCCTGGAGTTGCCTGTGTGGTACGGATACGTATACCATCGTCAACTATGTGAGGTTCAATTCTCTGTCGATGGACGCCAAGCTTTTCTAAAACATCATCGGTGATCCCAGTGACAAAACATTCAACCGCAACGGGTTGCCGTTGGTCATAGAAATCGTTTGAGAGTAGTGCTTTATTTTCGACGGCCCATTCTAGTGCCCTGATTATGTTTGATTTGCCAGCGTTGTTGTAGCCAACGAGAGGGGTGTAGCCCGTCAGCGTTATCTCAACTTGCTCACATGAACGAAAGTTTGTGATGATGGCCTTCGATATCCTGTGCATGACTACTCCACGACACAACGTAGCTAGAGAGTTGTTAAGGAAGTCGTTAGATAATATTTTGTAAGGCATATGCAACTTTGTGTGTCTCGTCTAGAGGACTTTCACCCCCCTGATCTCCCCCACACTCCACGCAAGCGCCCCCGCGAGTCTCAAGGACTGGCGGGGGCGCTTCGTTTAGCCTAGGCGGAACTAGCCCTGGAAGGCCTTGAGCGACTCGCAGATGTAGTTGACCTCGGAATCGGTCAGCTCCGGGTAGATGGGCAGGGAGAGCAGGTGCTGCGTGGCCTTTTTGACCACGCTCATGTCGCCCGCCAGCTCGTGGTTGCCCGCGAAGCAGGGCTGCTCGTGGAGCGGCATGCTGTAGTGCACCGAGGAGCCGATGCCCCGGTTCTTCAGGTGCAGGGCCAGCGCGTCGCGCCCCTGTTTCACGGTCATGGCGTACTTGTGGTAGATGTGCGTGTTGCCCTGGCGCACCTTGGGCGGGCGGATGTGCGGCATGCGCTGGAGGGTCTCGGTGAAGGCCCCGGCGATGGCCAAGCGGCGCAGGCGCCACTCCTCCTCGTGCTTCAATTTCGCATTGATGATGGCCGCCTGGACCGTGGGCAGCTGGCTGTTGTGGCCGATCTCGGTGTACACCCGCTGCCCGGCGTGGCCATGGTAGCGCAGGCGGCGCAGGTGCTCGGCGATGTGGTGCTCCCGCGCCAGGGCCAGGCCGCCGCTGCCTTGCGCGCCGATGACCTTGGTGGGGTCGAAGCTGACGCAGGTGCAGTCGGAATGCGCGCCGGGCGCGATGCCGTGGCGCGTGGCCCCCAGGGCCTGGGCCGCGTCCTCGATGACGAACACGCCGCGCTTTTTGGCCTCGGCGTGGATCTCGGAAAGCTCGGTCATCTGGCCGTAGAGATGCACCGCCACCACGCCGTCCACCTTGCCGGACTGCACCAGGTCGAGCAGCACGTCCTCCCGGGCCATGAAGTAGTCGTCCTCGATATCCACGAACACGGGCACGCCCCCGGCATGGACAATGGCCGAGGCCGAGGCCACAAAGGACAGGCTGGTCACGGCCACGCGTCCGCCGGGCTTGAGCCCCAGGGCCTTCATGGCCAGGATGAGCGCGTCCGTGCCGGAGCCCACGGCCACGGCGTGGGGCATGGCGAAGAAGTCGCCCACCAGGGCCTCCAGGTCGGCCACTTCCTGGGCCTGGAGCACCTTGCCGTGGGTGAACACGGTTTCCACAGCGTCCATGAACTCCTGGCGGTGGTTGGCGAACTGGCGGTCCAGGCGCATGAAGGGGATCTGCATGGGGGGCTCCTTGGGGGCTGGTTTGAGGCTGTTTGCCACTGGTCCGGCGCGGGCGCAACCAGCCTGCGGCAGAGCGTTCAGGGCATTTTTGACCGAAGATCGCCCGCGCTTGACTTAAGTCAAGTAAAGGGACAGAGAATATGGTAAGCTACAAATGTGTATGCGCTGTTGCAGTGCGCAATTATTTCAGCATGTTGCGATTTGCATTCGCGGGGAGAGCCGCCCAGGGTGGCCTGGGCGGGACGTTTAGCCTCAAAGGGGTGGGCAATGGGTGACGAAAAACGTCGCGGCTTGAGGACCGTACTTCTGGCGGGCGCTGTGGCTTTGGCCGTGGCGCTTTTCCTGGCTGTTGGCCCGCCGCAGCTCTTGGCCAAATCGGAAACCCCGGATTTCTGCGCCTCCTGCCACGTCATGGAGGCCGAGTACGAGGCCTGGTTCCACCAGGGCGCGCACCGGCGCAAGACCTGCGTGGACTGCCACCTGCCAAACGACAACCTGCCCTCGCACTATGTCTGGAAGTCCATCGACGGCATGAAGGACGTGCTGATCTTCAACTCCGGGCGCGTGCCCGACGACATCCGCATCACCGAGCATGGCCGCAAGACCGTGCAGGCCAACTGCATCCGTTGCCACGAGAACACGGTGGAGATGATCGACCAGGAGCGCAACTGCACCGACTGCCACCGGCGCATCATGCACAAGCGCAGCGGCGCGATTGAAACGCAGTAGCCGGGCAGAATCACGGAACACAAATTTCTCCGTTGCAGGGGAATAACGAATGGTACGGGAGGAGGAGCGATATGGCTTTGAGGAGAAAGGGGACCCTGTTTGTCGTTACAGTGGCCTTGGCGCTGGCGTATCTGGTCATTCCCTACGGCTGCGCGCCGGGCAAACCGGAGATGGTAAAGACCGTTGTCATCCCCGACAATGAGATCGACCCGGAGCTTTGGGGCAAGGCCTATCCGGAGGAATATGAGACCTGGAAGAAGACCAACGAGCCCGAGCCCGCTGGCAAGAGCAAGTACAAGCGCGGGTTCGACGCCGACCACCTGACCTACGACAAGCTGGCCGAGTATCCCTACATGGCGCTGTTGTTCAACGGCTGGGGCTTTGGCGTGGAGTACAACGAGCCCAAGGGCCACTCGCGCATGATCCGCGACCAGCTGGAGATCGACGCCAGCCGCCTCAAGAGCGGCGGCGTGTGCCTGTCGTGCAAGACGCCCTACGCCCCGCAGCTTGAGAAGCAGCTGGGCGTGGACTACTATTCCAAGCCCTACAAGGAAGTTCTGGCGCAAATCCCGGAGAAGAACCGGGAGCTGGGCGTGGCCTGCATCGACTGCCACGACAACAAGGACATGGGCCTCAAGCTCTCGCGCGGGTTCACGCTGGGCGCGGCGCTGGACTCCATGAAGGTGGACCAGAAGAAGCTCACCCGCCAGGAGAAGCGCAGCCTGGTCTGCGGCCAGTGCCACGTGACCTACAACGTGCCCAAGGACAAGGAGATGAAGTCGGTGGGCCTGTTCTTCCCCTGGGCTGGCAGCAAGTGGGGCGAGATCACCATCGAGAACATCATCAAGGTCATCCGCTCGGATGACGCCAACCGCGAGTGGAAGCAGAGCGTCACCGGCTACAAGATGGGCTTCCTGCGCCACCCAGAGTTCGAGCTCTTCAGCAACAAGAGCACCCACTGGAAGGCCGGGGCCGCCTGCGCCGACTGCCACATGCCCTACACCAAGCAGGGCGTGAAGAAGTTCAGTGACCACCGCGTCATGAGCCCGCTTAAGAACGACATGAAGGCCTGCATGCAGTGCCACACCGAGACGGCCGCCTGGCTCAAGGAGCAGGTCACCACCATCCAGGACCGCACAGTGTCCATGCAGATCCGCGCGGGCTACGCCACGGCCACGGTGGCCAAGCTCATCGAGACCGTGCACAAGGCCCAGGCCGAGGGCAAGGTCATCGACAAGGCCTTGTACGACAAGGCGCGCGACTACTACGAGGAGGCCTTCTACCGCTCGCTGTTCATCGGCGCGGAGAACTCGGTGGGCTTCCACAACCCGACAGAGGCCATGCGCGTGCTGGGTGATTCCACGGCCTTTGCCAGCAAGGCCGAGGGCTTTCTTCGCCAGGCGCTGATGAAGGCCGGCGTGGACGTGCCCATCAAGGTCGACCTGGAGCTGGCCAAGTACCTGGACAACCGCGGCACCAAGAAGATCATGTGGGACAAGTCCTTGGAGTTCAAGGACCCCTCGGGCGTGCAGAACCAGTTCTAGGCTGGCAGACTAAAACAACCGGCTAAACCAGAGGCCCGTCGCGCAAGCGGCGGGCCTTATTCTTGTGCAACCGCACAGATGGACGGTTGGGCCCGCACCAAACGTGACTGGCTGTACTGATGAGAAAATTTCTTGCTATAGAAGTTGATGTGCAGTACTGTTTATCTTTATAGTTTGAAATGACCATATGTTCAGTGCTATGATTCGAAACGGTGGAGAAGCTTGATGTTCAGGCAGTCAATGTGGCGACAATTGTCAGAGATGTACCGCAAGCTTACTGGAAACAGCGCGAAGTACTCTGTCATCGTCTTGACGTGCCTTGTGATTTCTGGTTTTTCTGCATATCATATCAGCAATGAATATATCTTGAACCAGTCAGAAGATCGCATTCGCGACGCAATGCTCGAAATTCGGGCATTCCACCATTATATTCAGGAAGACATGATTCCGCATTATTACCGTCTTGTTGACGATGGTCGATTGTCAAAGGGGTTTTACGCTCCAGAGCTGCTTTCATCGTCATATATAGCACGTAATTTTCAGAAGTACTACAATAGGGACAGGGCTTCTCTGGGCCTTCCGCAGATTGTCTACAAGATTGCAGCAAAAGACCCGCGTAACGCACTGAACCAGGCGACGCAGGAAGAAGAACGCATTCTTGGAATGTTCAACAAGGACAAGACGCTCACTCACTATCGGTTCACAAGCAGTGAAAATGGGCAGGACTACCTCGTCATGGCGGTGCCCTTTCTCGTCAACAAGAAGCAATGCCTCGTCTGCCACGGCAGGCCGGAGGATTCCCCGTCGCAATTGCAGGCTATCTACAAATGGACGAGCGGCTTCAACAGAAAGGTCGGAGACATCCCCGCCATCGAGATCATGAAGACCCCGGTCCAGGGCAGCATCAAGGCCCCGACCTTGGCGACGATCCTGACCTTGTTCGTCCTGCTGGTGATTCTCGTCTCGTCCATGCTCAATGTGTTCTACCGCCGGGTAATCCGGGAAAAAGTGCGCGACCTTGAGACGCGGCAGCAGCAGCTTGCCCTGGAGAGAGACAGGTCAGACGCCGCGAGCAGGGCGAAGTCCGTGTTCCTGGCCAACATGAGCCATGAGATACGCACCCCGCTCAACGGCATCATGGGGATGCTGCAGCTCCTGAACCTTTCGGATCTTGGAGCGGAGCAGAAGCTCTACGCGGACCACGCCATCACGGCCAGCACCCGGCTCACCCGGCTGTTGTCCGACATCCTCGACCTCTCCCGCGTGGAGGCGGGCAAGCTTCATATTTCAAACGAGCCGTTCAGCCTGGGCGAGGTGTTCCAGGCCATCGATCAGCTTTTCCGCCCGGCTTTCGAGCAGACGGGCATCGTGCTCAGGGTCAACCTCTCCCCGGACATCCCCCAGGTTGTGGTCGGGGATGGCGCCCGCCTGCAGCAGGTGCTGAGCAACTTCATCGGCAATGCCCTGAAATTCACGGACTCCGGGGCCGTTTGCGTCGATGCCGTCGCCTTGACGCCCGTCACGCCGGGCACCTGCCGGGTCCTCTTCTCCGTGGTCGACACGGGCCGGGGCATTTCAGACACCCAGCTGGACCGGTTGTTCGAGCCGTTTGTCCAGGAGGACGAGGGCTATGCCAGGCGGAACCAGGGCGCTGGCCTGGGGCTGACCATCTCACGCCAGCTCCTTGAACTCATGGGCAGCCATATGGTCGTGGCCAGCGAGCAAGGCGTCGGCACTGCGGTGCATTTCACCTGCTCCTTCGGCCTCGCGGAAGGCTGCGCCGATGCCGTCGGGCTGGCAACGGAGGCGTGCCGCCAGCCAGTATCGTTGCGCATCCTGCTGGCCGAGGACGAGCCCGTCAGTCGGCTGAGCTTGACCACGATGCTCCTGCGCCTGGGGCACAAGGTGGCGTGTGTGGGCAGCGGGATGGAAGTCATCGAGGCCCTGAAGACCGGGGATTATGACTGCATCCTCATGGACATCCAGATGCCGGAGATGGACGGGGTCAAGGCCACCAGAATCATCCGCAACTTGCCGGAACTCGGCGCCAAGACGCAAATCCCCATCATCGCCATCACGGCCTATGCCATGCAGAACGACCGGGAGAAGTTCCTCGCGGCGGGCATGAACGGGTATGTGGCCAAGCCGGTGCAGCTGAGCGAACTCGTCAGCGCCGTGGCCCGCGTCAGCGATGCGCGGGAGCATCTCTAGGCAGACAGATCTGGATAGAGCGAAACAGGAGGCCCGTCGCACAAGCTGCGGGCCTTGAACATTCGTGTGAGGAGATACGTTTCCCTGATGGAATATCGGCCCTTGAAATTGTCGGGTGCGGCTGATAAAATTGCCCGGAATACATCCTGGCTCTAGCCTGCAAGGAGTTCAAATGCTGCGCCGCGCCCTTCTCTCCGTCCTGTTCTTAGTCCTCTGCGCTGCTTCTGGCTTTGCTCAGCCCTCCAAGCCCGACAACACGCTGCCCATGTTTGGCGGGGTGACGAGGGGCGAGTGCTTCCTGGAGGCAGACAAGAAGCTCATCGAGGATGTGACCAAGCAGTTCGGCTCGCGGGAAAAGGCCGCCGAGAAGGCCGTCCAGCTCGGTTGGCAGTATTATTACAGAGGTGACGGGAACACGGCCATGAAGCGTTTCAATCAGGCTTGGCTGTTGGCGCCTGAAAACCCTGACGCGTTCTGGGGTTTTGGCGTGGTGATGGGGAGCCGGGGCAAGTTCGATGAGAGCATCAAGCTGTTTGAGCGCGCCCGAGCCCTTGCACCCAAGAAGCCCAGAATGCTGGTGGACTACGCATTCAGCCTCATCTGGAAAGGGAACAATGGTTCCAAAAGTCGGCCTGAGCGGGATGCTGCGTTCGCCAATGCGCACGAACTGCTGAATGAGGCCGAGCGGATGGAGCCGGGATATCCGCTTGTGTATGCCAACCGCGCGATCCTGTGCTATTTCCAGGGCGACTACGCCACCGCCTGGCGCAATGTGGAGCGGGCGCAGGCCTTGGAGCCTAGAGCGGTGCAGGAGAATTTCGTGCGGGATCTTTCAAGCAGGATGCCACGGCCCTCGAAGTAGTTACGCCCCCTATACTCTCAAGGAGCCACGCATGACCTGGATCGGCGACCTTTCCCTGGACCCCGAGGACCAAACCCTTGTTAACCTGGCCCAGGTTAGCTTCATCACCTCGGAACAGGCGGGAGCTGGCCGCGTGGTCGTCACGCTCACCATGGGCGCGGGGCAGACGGTCCGGTTGAACATGGCGCGAGAGCGCTACTCCGACCTCGTGCGCAAGCTTGAAGTCATAGACGTCTCTTGACGGTCCGCTCCCCTCCCTCCCGGTTGACAAACCCCTGCCCACGGGCGATGTGAGGCCAGCCCAAGCCCCACATCACGTTTTAGCCCCAAGGTGCCCGCATGGTCATGAGCAAGACAGACAATACCGAGGCCCTGAAGCTGCGGCGCAAGGTGCTTGGCGCGCGCATTCAGGACTTTGAGAAGAAGATCAAGCACCTGACGAGAGAGATCGCCGACGAGAAGGCCAAGCCAGCCTTCAAGACCAGCAAGGACCCGCGCCACAGCAAATTTCAGGATCTCGCCCGGCGCAATGTGGCCAAGCTGCAGGACAAGCTCGACGAGGTCACGGAGCTGCGCGCCAAAGCCCTGGCAGAGCTGAACAAGTGCAACCTCGTCATCAAGGGGCAGGCCGTCTGAGCTTGAGGCGAGCTGTCCATTCCCAGCAGCAAAAGTGCACAGGAGACACATGTGAAGCCCGTTGATATGGATACCTGGGGCAGGCGAGACCAGTACAATTACTTCAGCAAAATGCAGTACCCCTATTGGGCATTGACCTGTGAGCTTGACGTTACCTTGGCAAGACGCTTCATGACGGACTGCGCGATCCCGTCATATGTCGGCATGATCTACCTTGTCACCAAGGCGGCCAACAGCGTAGCTGAACTCATGCTGAGAATTGTAGACGATGTCGTGTATGCGTGCGATGTTGTCCATCCGTCTTTCACCGTCCTCAACAGCCGTGACCAACTGAACTTCTGCTCGACCCGCTACAGCGAGGACCCGAACACCTTCATCGCCCGCACTCGCGAGGTCATGGACCGCGTGAAGAACGCGCCGGAGAGTTCGCTGGAATCGACAGGACAGGACGTGCTGTACCTCAGCTGCCTTCCCTGGGTTCACTTCACTTCCGTCAGCCACCCCATGAGCTTCTCCCCGCCGGATGCTATCCCGCGCATCGTGTGGGGGCGTTTTGAGCCGAGGGACAACAGAACGCTGCTGGCGGTCAGCCTTCAGGTGCACCACGGCCTGGCGGACGGCGCGCACGTTTCGCAATTCATGCAGGCGCTGAGTGCGCTTTGCGCAGACCCCGTGGTTGGTTTCGCGGGGCTTTCCCGCACCTAGCCCCGGCCCCGCGCCTGCGCGCCTGCGGGCTTTTGTCTCCTCACGATTTTCACCACCACCCCGGAGCGGTCTTGCTGGCCGCCAGCAACTCGTGCTGGCCAGCCCCGCAATGTTCGCTGGAGCACCGACTGCGCGCGAAGGCCCGCGTAAACTCCTGATCGTTGGAGTTCCCTGTGGAACCCGCACAGCGAAACGAAAGGGAGGTATGATATGGAGAGCTTCATGCAGATCAGCGTGGCGGCCACGGATGTCATCGGGCAGGCCTTGCAGGATATCGACAGGGCGAGAAAGCCTGAATATCAGGTATTTTTAGAGGACAACTGGGTCCTGATCATGGTGGTGCTCGCCGTCGCGGTGGCGGTTGTCGTGGCGAGGCTCATCAAGAAGTAGCTGCGCCCTCAGCCCACGCTCTTCACATCCACCACCGGCGTGCCGTCGATGGCCTCCAGCGGGTGCACCCGCAGCCGCGCCGGTTCCGTAATTTCAAGCAGGGTGACCTCGTGCAGGCCGATGGGGTTGGGCCGGTCCGGCGAGCGCGTGGCGAAGACCCCGCGCAGGGGCCGCGCCTTGTCCGCGCGCGGGTGGCATTGCAGGGTCGAGCGGTCACCCTGGTGCAGCCAGGTGACGACCAGGATGCGGCTGCCCACCGTGAGACCCAGGAGCGCCGGGGCGTATGCCGCGTCCAGCTCCAGCCAGGCTTCTGGCGCGCCCTCGTCGCCGGATTTCGGCG
>JAHIUD010000070.1 GCA_018817515.1 Pseudomonadota bacterium | reverse complement strand
CTTCGCCGCCTGAGCGGCTTTGCCTATAAGGAAAGCATCTTGTGTGCCGACATGAAATATCGTGCAAATCCAGGCTGGTTGACTTTCCAGGGAGGCAGAGTACAAAGGTGTTGAGGCGTATTTTGCGCCCACAATTGAGTCGCTGGCGCGTTATGCGCCCGTGAATCTTGAAGGGGACAGGGCATGAGCTTTCTGCGCGACATCTCCTGCGAGCATATCATGGACAGCCTGGCCGATGGCGTGTTCACCGTTGACCAGGACTGGAACATCACCTTCTTCAATCGTTCGGCCAGCGCCATCACCGGGGTGCCGCGCGTGGAGGCCCTGGGCCGAAAATGCTGGGAGGTCTTCCGCTCCAGCATCTGCGACGGGGCCTGCGCGCTGAAGGCCGCGCTGGAGGCGGGCGAGAGCCGCAGCAACCGCTCGCTTTTCTTCGTCAAGCCCGACGGCTCCAAGGTGCCCATCAGCATCAGCGCCGCGCCCCTGCGCGACCGGCGCGGCAAGATCGTGGGCGGGGTGGAGACCTTCCGCGACCTCTCGGCCCTGCGCCTGATGCAGAAGAGGCTCGACGGCCTGTACCGCGTGGAGGACATCCTGAGCAAAAGCCCCGTGTTCCAGCGCACGCTGGGCATCCTGCCGCAGATAGCGGCCAGCGGCTCCAGCGTGCTCATCCTGGGCGAGAGCGGCACCGGCAAGGAGCTGGTGGCCCGGGCCATCCACAACTTGAGTCCGCGCAGCGGCAAGCCCTTTGTGGCCGTGAACTGCGGGGCCCTGCCCGAGAACCTGCTGGAGAGCGAGCTCTTTGGCCACAAGGCCGGAGCCTTCACCGACGCCAAAAAGGACAAGCCCGGCCGTTTTCAGGCGGCTGATGGCGGCACGCTCTTCCTCGACGAGATCGGCGACATGCCGCTGCCCCTGCAAGTGAAGATCCTGCGCGCCCTGCAAGAGCGGATCATCGAGCCTCTGGGCGCGGTGGCGGGCGTGCCGGTGAACGTGCGCATCATCGCCGCCACCAACCGCGACCTGGAGGACATGGTGGCCCGGCAGAGCTTCCGCAGCGACCTCTACTACCGCCTCAACGTGGTGCGCCTGGCCCTGCCGTCGCTGCGCGAGCGGCCCGAGGACATCCCGCTTCTGGCCAAGCATTTCGTGGCCCGGCAGAACGCCCAGCACGGCAAGGACATCCAGGGCCTGGCCCCGGAGGTGTTGCAGCGGCTCATGCGCCACAGTTTTCCGGGCAATGTGCGCGAGCTGGAGAACATCATCGAGTACGCCTTCATCCTTTGCCCCGGCGGGCTCATCAAGGCCGAGCACCTGCCCGATTCCCTGGCCCCCCAGGAGGGCGGCGCCCTGGTCCTGCCGTTCTGCGGCACCCTGGAGGAGATCAAATGCCGCGCCGTGGCCGCGACCCTGGCCCGCAACGACGGGCGCGTCATGGCCGCCTGCCGCGAGCTCGGCGTGTCCAAGGACACCTTGCGGCGCATCCTGAACAAGGGCGAGCAGACCTCGCGCGGCTAGCCTCGCTCCGCGCTGCCCGCAAATTTCCCCCCGGCGGCTGACCCCGGCGCGGCCAAAATGCCAGCCGACTCGCCCGAAAATTCCTCCACCAGACCACTGGGCGCAAAACGCGCCCGATGCTATTCGAGCCGTCTCCACCAAGTCAACAATACCCTGGGATGACATACTATTATTCTGTGGCACGCTTCCTGCGGTTCAGGGGCAGGGTGCGCTGGTGCGCGCCCTGTGCCAACCGCCGGAGGACCATGCCCATGCTTGTCTGTGTTGCCTGCTACGGCGACCGCGTGGCGGCGCTGCTGGAGACCGCTTCCCAGCTGCGTTTCTACTCGCAGGGCCGTCCGGGTCCGGCCTTGCCCGGCGCGGCGAGCCCGGACGCAGGGAATCCAGGTGTCATGGAGCACAGTCCGGTGCTTCTGCCCGCTCCGGTGCAGGAGCTGGGCTTGACCGGGCTCATCGGGCTCCTGGAGGGGGCTGGCGCGGCGGTGCTCCTGTGCGGCGGGCTCACCTGCTGCGCGCTGGAGGCCTTGCGCAATTCCGGGGTGCATGTGGTGCCGTGGATCGGCGGCACGCCGGACGAGGTGGCCCAGGCCTGGTGGTCGGACAGTATCCAGACCTTGAAGATGCCGGGATGTGTCGGCTGCGGCACCGGCCAGCGCTGGCGCAGGCGGGGCGGTGGCAAAACTAAGAAAGTGAGGCAAGTCATGCAGGAAGGAATCATCGCCGTGACCAGCGAAGGCCCGAAATTGACCGACATGGTGGACCCGCGCTTTGGCCGGGCCGCCGGGTTCGTGGTGGTCGACCTGGCCACCATGGCCATCAGCTACGTGGACAACGGCGGCTCCCAGGCCATGGCCCAGGGCGCGGGCATCCAGGCCGCGGAGAACATCGCCAAGGCGGGCGCGGGCATAGTCTTAAGCGGCTTTGTCGGGCCCAAGGCCTTCCAGGCGCTGTCCGCCGGGGGCATCCAGGTCATCCAGAACGTGGAAGGCATGACCGTGGGCCAGGCCGTGGACAAGTTCAAGCGCGGCGAGCTCGCCGTGGCCGACGCCCCAAACGCTCCGGCGGGCGGGCACAAGGTTGGGCACACGGGCGGGCACACGGGCGGCGGCAGAGGCCAGGCGTGATCTACGCCATCGCCAGCGGCAAGGGCGGCACAGGCAAGACCACCGTGACGGCCTCCCTGGCCGCCCTGTGGAACCGGCCAGTCACCGCCGTGGACCTGGACGTGGAGGAGCCGAACCTGCACCTGTTCCTGCACCCGGAGCTGACCAGCGAGGAGCCCGCGTTCATGGAGGTCCCGGTGGCCGACCCCGAGCGCTGCACCCTCTGCGGCCAGTGCGCGGCCTTTTGCCAGTTCAAGGCGCTCTCGGTCATGGGCAAGACGCTGCTCGTGTTCCCGGAGATGTGCCACGGCTGCGGCGGCTGCCTGCTGCTGTGCCCGGAGAAGGCGCTCAGCCCGGGCGGGCGCGAGCTCGGGCAGATCGTTTCCGGACATTTCCGGGCTGGGCGGTCTGAGGACGCGAGCTTTTTCATGGGCCGGCTGCGCGTGGGCGAGGCCATGAGCCCGCCGCTCATGCGCCAGGTCAAGGCCCGGCTGCCCGTGGGCGGCGCGGCCGGCGACATCCTCATCGACTCGCCGCCGGGCGTGAGCTGCCCGGCAGTGAACGCGGTCATGGACGCCGACGTCCTTGTCCTCGTCACCGAGCCCACGCCCTTTGGCCTGCACGATTTCCAACTGGCGGTTCAGGCCTTCCGGCCTCTGGGCAAGCCGCTGGGCGCCGTGATCAACCGGTCGGGCCTGGGCGACGCGGGCGTGCAGGACTACTGCCGCGCCGAGGGCATCCCGGTCTGGGCGGAAATTCCTTTCAACCGCGCCGTGGCCGAGGCTTACTCGCGCGGGGAGGTGGCGGCCCGGGCCGTGCCGGAGCTGCGCGACGTGATTCTGGCGCTCATGGAGCGCATGCAGGCCGCCGCCTCCAACCCAGAGGAGGCCGGTCATGCGTGAGATTGTGGTCATCAGCGGCAAGGGCGGCACGGGCAAGACCAGCATCACCGCGGCCTTCGCGCATCTGGCCTCCATTCGGGGCGGGGCCATGCTCTGCGACCTGGACGTGGACGCCCCGGACCTGCACCTGCTGCTTGGGCCAAAGCACTTTGAGGAGCACGAGTTCCGCTCCGGGTTTGAGGCCGTCATCGACCCGGAGACCTGCGTGGCCTGCGGCACCTGCGTCGACCTCTGCCGCTATGGCGCCGTGCGCAAGCCCTCCTGGGACGACCCCACGGGCTACTGCATCGACCCCCTGCGCTGCGAGGGCTGCAAGGTTTGCGTCCAGTTCTGCCCGGCCGGGGCCATCGGCTTCACCGAGCGGCACTGCGGCCAGTGGTTCGCCTCGGAGATGCGCTTCGGCCTCATGGTCCACGCCCAGCTCTTCCCCGGCTCGGAGAATTCCGGGCGGCTGGTGGCCCTGCTGAAGAAGGAGGCCCGCGCCCGGGCCGAGGTCCTGGGGCTGGACCTCATCCTTTGCGACGGCGCGCCGGGCATCGGCTGCCCGGTCATCAGCTCGCTGTCCGGGGCCAGCCAGGCGGTCATCGTCACCGAGCCGACCCCCTCTGGCCGCCACGACCTCCTGCGCGTGGCCGACCTGTGCCGCCACTTCCGCGTCCCGGTGGCGGTCATCATCAACAAGTTCGACCTGAACCGGCAGAACACGGCTGACCTTGAGGCCTATTGCAAGGATCAGGGCCACACCCTGCTGGGCCGTCTACCCCACGACGAGGTCGTGGTGCGGGCCATGATTCAGGAGAGGTGCGTCACCGAGCTGCCTGCCTCAGCGTTTTCCGATGCCTTGCGCTCCCTCTGGGAGCAGATCGTCACACTTGATTCCAGGGCCGCTGCCAGGAACGGCGCCAGCCCTGTGCTCTTTCAACCAACACCAAACGCCTAGGAGACCCCGCATGGACATGAGCAATGACACGAGCAAAGATACGATTAAAGACACGAGCCTGAACACCACCGGCGACACCCTCATCATCGCCATCCCCTCCGAGAATCCCGGCGGGCTGGGGGCTGCGGTGGGCCAACACTTCGGCCACTGCGACATTTACACCATCGTCGAGGCCAGGGACGGCAAGATCCTCGACGTGCGCACCCTGCCAAACGTGCCGCACCAGCAGGGCGGCTGCATGGCCCCGGTGAACCACCTGGCGGGCAACGGCGTCAAGGTGCTCATCGCCGGTGGCATGGGCATGCGTCCGCTCATGGGCTTCCACCAGGTGGGCGTGCAGGTCTACCACGGCTCCAACGCACCCTCCGTGGGACATGCGGTGCAGGCCTTCCTCATGGGCTCGCTGCCAGCCTTCAGCACCGAGTTCACCTGCGGCGGCGGCAAGTAGCCCCGCCAATCTGGAGCAAGCCATGCATATCCTCATCGTCACCCGGCGGGCGCTCGAACTCGGCCCCTTTGCCGATGCCCTGGCGCAGGGCACCGGTCTAGCGCTGCGCTTCACCGACGGCTGGATGAACGCCAAGGCCACGCTGAAGACCATTCCGCCGACCTTCGCCGTGCTCGACGAGGGGCTGCGGGGCGGTCCGCCGCTGGAGCTGGCCCGGCAGATCATCCAGACCAACGCCATGATCAACCTCGCCGTGGTGAGCAAGCTCCCGCCTGAGGAATTCCACGAGGCCAGCGAAGGCCTGGGCATCCTGGCCCAGGTGCCGGACGCGCCAACCGCTGCGGACGGACTGGCTCTGGCCGGGGTGTTCCGCAGTAAACGCGCGCGCGATTCGGCACTGATCAGCGCGCAATTCGGCACGAACCGCTAACGCTGCCGGACGCCGCTAATCTTCATCCCTTGGCTTGGCGCGCCTAGTCCTTTTCTCTCCCGGTAGCCGCCGCTGGGGCATATCCATTTTCGCGGCCACAAACGCTGCTCGAATCGCAAGAATGGCCTGTTCCTCTTCAAGCAACAGATGAGGGTGAACCGGAACAACACCGGACAGCCCTTTCTGTCTTGTGACACGCTCGGTAGCTGCATCGCGTTCCTCGCGCATGTGCCGCACAAGCTCCAGCCTATCAACAATCTTTTCAGCTTCTTCTTGCATGGACTTTGAGTGTGTCCCGACCTTGCCATGGTAGACGGACAGCTCGTACAAGTCTTCGCTAAAAGCCAACTCGTCGTCACTGTTCACGCAAAATCCGCGTAAAACGTGCGCTCGCGGGTCCTTCCCGCCTTTTTCAAGAGCGTACGCCAGGAAGTCGGCCTTTGCGTCCTGGTCCGCCGTCGTATTAAGCAACCGCACCAGAAGGCATACGGGAATTTCCACAACCTTTGTCATAGCCACCTCCACCACTGGCTATGGCACATGAGTTGGGCATACGGCAATCCCGCCTTCCGGCTTCAAATAGGGCCGTGCTGGCAGGCGCAGCCGGGCCATCCAGTCACGCTTCAGGAAGTAGACATACCGGAACTGCCGCAGGCTTCGGCATACGGCCCGGTGTAGGTTCTGCCTCAAGTGTTCTCCGCGCTGGCCGCCCTTGAGGTGCGCCGTCAGCAGCATCTTGTGGTACGTCTCCCCGTCCAGCTCATAGAACTCCGTCACATGGTGGCCGCAGTACAGGAAGTTGGCGGCCTGGTAGACCACGCCCCAGCGGCCGCAGCGCTCGTCGGCGAAGCTCTGAATCCAGGCCACCGTGGGCATGGCCCGGCGGATGTACTTGATGGCCTGGGAGATTGCCCGGCTCTCACTGTTGCGCGGGGCGCTGTCATCCAGCCACATGCGGTTCAGCTCCAGGTACTGGCCCTGCACGGTGCCCTCCACCACCTTGCCTGCCCGCGCCGGGCAAAGCGCGTAGCCGAACTGAAGCACCCCGCACAGCTCGCCCGCTAGGTACACGCCCAGGTGCAGGTAGGAGTTGTTCACGATGCGGTGGGAGTAGTGGTGTTTGATAATGATCTCCCTAGCCTGGCGGCAAGGGGTGAGAGCCACAAAGAAGTCGCGGCTCCCAAACCCCTGGCACCCGGTTGGTCCTTCTATGTACCCTGCATGGTTGCCTTGTGGCTGTTGGTATTCACTGATCCTCGGCGGATGATACGGTTTCGGGCTGGTGGCCACGCGAGCACTCCTGGGAGGCTCGGTGGTGGCCTTCTACGCTGGGGCTCGTGGCCCTCACGTGGTTCATGCACCCGCAGCGCGGGCATTTGATGGTTAGCGCCAGGGCCTCTCCCCTGGCCAGAAGCCGGTTACAGTTGCCGCACCTGATCTCCTTTTCCATGGTTCCTTTGACGGTTGCGCCTCCGCCTGCTACTTCTCCAGCACCCCTGATCAGGGCCGGAGAGCGGCTTTGGCCGTGGTCCAGCGTGACAGCGCCGGGCCAGTGGGGGCGTTGCAACCGCCCCTGCCTCTCCCCTCCAAATGCCGGAGGGGCCAGTTTGCGAAATTTTGCAAGTTGGCCCCTCCGCTGATTTCTCGCTACAGCCTCCGCTCCGGCTCAACCGGCAGGCCTTCCACCAGCGTGGTGCCCACCGGCCAGCCATACTCGGCCACCAGCAGGTCGACCACGTCGGCGGCGAGGATCTCCGTGCCGCCCTCGGGCAGAGGCTCACCGTCGGGAAGGATGGCCAGGGTCTTTGTCTTGATGTCGCCGGGCACGTCGATGCAGCGCACGGCTGCGGGCGGGTACCCCTCATAGCCGAGGTGGCGGAAGGGGTCGGTCTGGTTGTCGCGCCCGGCGATGCTGGCCAGGGGCTTGCCCTCGCCGTCCACATAGCCGAGGTCTGTCAAGTCGATCTCTGTGTATTGCATCTCCCCTCCTTACACGGGCGCGGCCTGGAGGCCGATCTTGCTGATGACGATAGTGCTGATCTTGAACGTAGTGTTCGTGGTCGAATAGCCAATCAGGTCCCGGAGTGTGGCCCATGCCTCTCCGCTGTAGTTCCCGCAGTTAATGGCGACAGAGCGCTGAAGCGCGGGAATAGAGTCCCACCCGGTGGGCGGGACAGTCACAGAACCAGCAGTGGTGAACCCAAAGTGAGTGTTTCCGCCTTTGCGCCACAACGCTGCCCACAGATTGCTTGAAGGCGTTGCCGTAGGCAGAGTTGTCATGTTAGATCCGAAAGCGTTTGTGTAGCCAGCGATCTGCGGACACCAGCGCCCAGTCCCCTCCAAGTCAAAATTTAGGACAGCCGTACCTAGAATGTAATTGATGTGGTTAACGCTGGCGCCGAAGGCCAGGCCACTAAGATAGAACATCATGGTCCATTCGATGCCATTCATGAGCGCGGCCAAAAGGGCAGCGGTACAGGACAGGCCCTGGCCAGCGTTCACCTGGCGGAACCCAGCTGACACACCAGCCAGGCCGCCGAACTGCGTCAACACCTGGTCCACCCCGGTGACGCCTCCGCCAGCTCCCGTCTCGTTGGCCGAGGCCCCGCCGGTCATCTCGCAGACGAAGGTGTTGGCGTCCGCCGCAGCCTCGACGACAGGAAGATACACCGGCAGGCCGCGCGCTGCGGCACCGGAACCATCACACATGAACATATCGTCCCCCTCCCTACGCCCAGGCGGCGATGTTGCCGGTGATTCCGAACTGGAGCACAACGCCCAACACCTCGGCGGCCTCGCTCATGGGCGATGCGCCGTAGTCGTAGTCGCGGCTAAGGCGGAAGCGCAGCCAGTCCCCAGCCACGGGGGCACCAGAAGGCGTCATGGCGGCGCTGGCGGCGCTAGTGCGGAACTTCGTCGCATCGGTCTCCACGGTGTCGTCGATGTTGACGACCGCCCCCAGGGCCAGATCAATGGCGTCGCCGTCGCTCACGGCCGCGCAGGCCATGTAGAAGCGCACGTTGTCCCCGGCAGAGCATCCGGCCGCGCCCTTCCAGAGCACCTTCGCCTTGATGGTGCCGCCGTTCCAATTGTCGGGCAGGCAGAAGTTGAAGAAGGAGTGGGTGTCCTTGGTGGAGCCTTGGAACGACATGACGTTTCGGGTCAGGTGGTTGGTGATGTCCTCCACCACGGCCATGGCCGCACCGTCGGTGACGGCCGGAACCATGGCCCCGGCCCCGATGTATCCGTTGTCCACGGTGGGAGCGGCGGTACGTGCAGCCGCCAGGTCTTCGGGCGTGACGATGGTGTTGTTGCCCACCCCTGCCAAGACTTCCGCCGTGGTGGCGATGCGGGCAATGCCTGCGTCCTCCGTGGTGGCCTGGCCGATGGTGGGCGCATGGGCCGCGATGAGCAGCAGAACGGCCTGGAGGAGCTGGGTGTCGTCCTCCGGGTCCGGGGTCAGCCCGGCCGCAAGAATGACGTTAAGCGGCTCCTCCTGCATCATGTTGAACCAGTCCTGGCCGGGCACGGTGGCCGGGATCGCCGCCACGGCGTCGCCTGCCCGGAAGTATCCGGGTGTGCCTTCGGCGCTGTACGCTGGCTTTTCCGTGGTGGCCGTTGCGGTTTTAACTCGCTGCATGGCTATCCTCCGTAAGAATAAATGACGTGGGTATGGGCAGGCTTGAGCCGGTTGATGACGCACTCCAGAAGCGCGTTGCCCCAGCTGGCCAGGGGGTCGGTGCAACAGGAGTCGCAGGAAAATTCGCGGATGGTGGTCTCGGGCGCGCGCACGGTCCAGGCGTACCGCCAGTCCTCGTCGTGCAGGGGCTGGTCGCAGGGTGTTTCGCAGGTGAAGGCGTCGTGTTCCTCAATGGTGACGGCGTAGCCCAGGGCGGCGGCCACGCCGATAAAGTAGGCCCGGCTCTGGCCGCCACGCTCACGCATCTTGGACATGGCGGCGGCGATGCGCTCGGCCATGGTCTGGCTTAAGCCCCCCGCGCATCCGTCCGGCAGGCCCAGCACGCGCTCCCAATCCGCCAGCCACAGACCGCCCGCCCCGGCCGGGCTGATGGCCTCCAGCACGTAGCTGGCCAGCGTGTGCGCACGGTCCAGGGCCGCGCCCTCGGCCTCAATGCTGGCCGTGAGCACCGCGCCGGACGGGTCATAGGCCACGGGCGGCAGCAGCAGTTTCAGCAAAGTCGCATGGTTCATCGCGTGGTTCATGCGGTCATAACCTCCAAGGTCACGACGCCCAGGCGCGCCCACTGCGTGGCCGTGATCGCCACATTGGTCGCCGGGGCTGTCACCTGTCGGTCCACCACGCCGGACACACCGGAGATGGCCGTCTCGATGCGTGAAAGGTAGACCAGGTCGCCCGGTTCCAGGGTCGCAAAATAGGCGTTCAACGCCGCTTCAATGAGGGGCTGTGCCTGCTCCAGGGTCAGGCCGGAAAGCCGCACCAGCGCATGGACAGGCACGGGCAGCAGCTCCGGGCCGAAGACCGCGAAATTCCGCACGGAGGTGGGCCGCTCCACGTCCAGGTGCAGGCGCACGGCGGCGAGGATCTCCTCCGAGGGCAGGCCGCCGCCGGAGGTGACGCACACGTCCACGGTGCCGATGCCCCGGCGCAGCGGGAACACATAGGCGGCAGTCACGCCGTCCACATCCATGGCCCAGCGCCGCCAGTCGGCCTTATTGCCCCCGGCGGGCGGGCTGCGCAGCAGGTCGAGCAACCGCGCCAAGAGCCCGGCGTCTGTCTCGGCGTCCGTGCCGCCTATGGTGGCTGTGGCCAGGCTGGCCGTGCCTTGCACACCCGAGGGCGCGCTGGTGAGGGTGAGGCCGGTGCCCGCAGCCAGGTTGTAGGCCGCGCCAGCCGCACCGCCCTGCACCGGCACAATGGCCGTGCCGCCCGCGCCGATGCCGCCCGCGCCGATGGCGGACGCCTCGCTGGTGATGAACACCAGCCCGGCCAGCGTCTTGGCCTCGGTGCCCAGGGGTATGGTCGCGCCGGGTGTGCCGGTGAAGGTGGCCCTGCCCCGCGCCGTGGTGGCCCGTTTGCGGGTGAGCCCGCGCAGGCTGGCGTGCTGCTCCAGCATGTCCGTGTCCGCAGTGTCCGGGAAGGTCTGGCGCGCTATCCACTGCTGGTGCTGGTACAGGCCTTCGACGGCCCCGCCCATGGCTGCGGCGCGCACGCCGAAGTCCGAGTCCACGCCGGTGGCGGCCTCTGGCAGCTGGTTCTGCACGTCGCGCAGAATGCCCGCTTGAATGGCGGCAAGGTCCGGGGTTTGAAGCGGCATCAGAGCACCCTCGCATGGTGGTTGAACAGGTGGTCGCGGCCGCCCGCGTCGGTCACGCGCACGGCCAGACCGAGCCGCCCGTCGTGCAGGCGCTCGGTGCCCACGTCGATGGCCAGGGCGCGCCCATCGTCGAGCAAGGGTTGCAGCGCCTGTTCGCAATAGGCCTTGGCCAGCACGGCCACGCGGGCCACGTCCTTTTCCCGCTGCAACTCGTGCAGGCGCGAGCCCAGGGTGGCGTCCGCCCAATAGGAGCCCAGCGGCGTCATAAGCCGCAGGTACACGGCGTTAGCCAGCCCGCGCGCCGGGTCCGGGATCAGCGCGCCGTCGGCAAGGGCGTAGTCGCCGCTTATGGAATCAAGGAGTGCGTCCGCCATGCCGCCACTCTAGTGGCGGCGGGGGGGAGAGGACAGGCTGAAGGGGTTCAGTGGGGAGGAGGCTTGACTTCTGTGGCTAGTGAATACTAAAAAACAAAATATTGAGGACGGCTAGCCATGTATTGAGGAAACATGCCATCGGGGCGCGCTCGGAAACGAAGAATCCAACGTGACAATCTACAAGGAGGGATTATGCCAAAGATGACGCTCACGCCGGATAAAGATGGTGGCTTATCGGGGACACTTGAAGGTGGTATCAAAACAGTTGCCATCGACGATATAACAAAAGTCGTGGACTACAGAATTGAATCCAAAGGCAACCAAAAGGTGCATACGATATCACTCGTGAATGGGTCTGTCGCAACTGTTACGGTCGAAAACGATGGCCGTATGGGTGTACACTTTGGTGGTGGTGTAGACGGAAACAACTCGATCATAGACAACAACAACATCATGCATATTGCCCTTGTTTAGCAAACCTACCTCGCCTCCCCCGTGCTGCCACCCTGGCAGCCGGGGTGGGTGTGGTGCTGAAGCGACACGCCGCCTGCCACCACGTCACCCGTGGCCGTCAGGCTGCCCGCAAGCATCACGTCGCCCGCCAGGGTCATACCATCCGGCGCGGTGACGACCAGCCGCCGGGTAGCGACCTCGATCTCCTCCCGCTTCAAATGCACCTTGTCGCCCCATTGGCTGTAGATGCAGGCCTCGCCGCTCTGCACATCCACCCGGTACGCCCCGTTCTCCGTGGCGATGATGACGCTGTGCGCGGTGCTGCCGCCCAGGGGCAGCACGATGAGCTGCGTACCCGCCGGGGGGCCGCTGGTGAAGCCGAAGTGCTGGGCCAGTTCCGCCGCCTGCAAGGTCTCGCCGGACAGCGCCTCGGCCTGGACCAGCTGCATGGCCGCGCCCTTGCCCAGGGTGGAAAGCCGGGCGCGGTAGGCCAGACGGATGCCCGCCAGCCGCCGCTCCACGTAGCGCATGACGTCGCGTATCATAGGTCGACAATCCCCCCTGCGCCCGCCTTGGCCTTGTACTTGTGCCGCTTGTGGTGGCCCACGTCCGGCTGCCACAGGCCGTCCGGCTTCAAGGTCAGCTCCGTGACCTGGCCGTCACCACGGCCGCACAGGAAGGTGCGGCGCATGAGGTAGAACACGCCGTTGATGCCGTGGGGCTCGGAGAGCACGCGCACCCGCTGGCCGGGCGTCCACAGGGGAGCGCCGCCAATACCTGCCGCGCCAAGCACACGGTACCCGCGCACGCGGGCGTGGATCTCGTAGGCGGCCAGCTTGCCGTCCGCCACGATCTTGCGCGCCCGGCGCTGGGCATGGCCCACGTTCTCGCAGTCCGCCTCCACCACGATCTTGGGCCGGTGAAAATCCGCCGCGCTGTCCTTGGCCGTGGCTCGGATGTTATGCTCCCCGGCCGTGTGCTCCGAGCCGTGGGCCTGGCCCAGCACCGTGACCTGGCTGTAGTATTCCTGAACGCCCTTTTTCTCGGACAGGCGCAGCACGTTGTTGCCCTTGCCGTCCCAGCGCATAATGAGCTGGCCCACGGCCGGGTTGGTGGCGTCGGAGTAGTCCGGCCCGCCAATGACCAGCGTGCCGTCCGGCGCAAAATACGGCCAGCAGCCGTTTTGCTCACACACGCGCTGGAGCGCGTCCCAGGCGGTCATGCCGGGGTCCACGGAAATCTTGTCATGCGCGGCCTGGCCAGCGTCCACCCGAATCTTGGTGATGCCCAGAGGGCGCACCATCTTGGCCACGATCTCGTCCAGGCTGCACTGCCGCGCGGTAAACACCGGGGCCGAGCAGTCCACCAGCACGGCGGCCAGGTCGCGCCCGGTAATGGCCAGGGTGTGCTCGGCCTTGCCCACGTCGGACTCCACGGAGTCGATGCGGCCGCGCATAATGACCTGGCCGCCTATCGTGAGGGTGGCCGGGGCCCAGCGGCGCACGTAGGCAGGCACGCCCGCACGGCCCTGATTTTCAGGCAAGCCGATGCTCATGCGCCAGCCGTCGGCCGGGGTGAGCAGGTCCGAGTCCACCTCGCAGCGTTCCCAATCCCTGTGCTCGTGCCCGTCGATGACTAGGCCCACGACCAGGCCCACGGTGTCGGGCGCGGCTTCAGCTGGCATAGACCTTCAACTCCTGGCCGGGCGTTAGAAAGTTCGGGTCGCGCGGGGTGTTTAACCGGTACAGCTCCAGGGCGCGGGTGTGGTCGCCGTAAAGCTGGTGGGCAATGAGCCGCAGGCAGGCAGGCGCGGCCACGGTGTGCGTGACCAGGGGCGGCCGGGCCTCAAGGACGGCGGCGGCGGATTCCTGCACGGCCAGGGCAACGTCCTTCAAGGGCTCGGTGACGGGCCGGGCCTGTTCCACCGGGTACAGCTGGCGGTAGGTGTCGATGCTGTGTTGCAGCAGCTCGCGCGAGCTGGCCGCCACGCTCTCCACCTCTGCCGGGGTGAGGGTGGGGGTTGTAGCCTCGGACTCCAGCACGATCTGCGCGGCCTCGGCCACGCCCAGGGCGATTTCAGCCAGCACATGGGCGGCGGCGGTGTCCAGTTCCGGGCCTTGGACGGGTGCCGTTGCCGTTGTCGTCGCT
>JAHIUD010000069.1 GCA_018817515.1 Pseudomonadota bacterium | reverse complement strand
GCAAAAAATCCGGCCCCTGCACGAAGTAGGCGGCGGCGACCCAGGAGAACACCAGGGCCAGGAGCGCGGCCAGGCCCGGCAGCATCTGCGCGCGGAAGAACTCCCGCGCCCGGCCGCGCCAGGCGAGATAGAGCCCGGTGGTCAGCACGGGGAACAGCAGGCCCAGCGGCCCCTTGGTCAGGGTGGCCAGCCCGGCCAGCACCAGGGCCAGGGTGTTCAGGCGCGTGCGCAGCAGCTCCTTCCCGGGCGCGAAGGCCCCGCAGAAGGCCGCCTGGGCGGCAATGATCAGCGCCGCGAAGAGCAGGTCCATGCGCGAGTAGTGCAAGAGCCCGGCAAAGAACACCGCGGTCAGCAGGATGACCCCGGCCAGGGCCCCGGCCTCGTCCTTCAGGCCCAGCGCCCGCGCCCAGACGAGCGTGGCAAAGAGCATGAGCAGGCCGCTCATCGCCGCGCCCAGGAAGAACACCGCCGGATCGCTGAGCCCCGGCAGGGCGTCAAGGGCGCGCAGAAACCAGAAGTACAGGGGCGGCTTGTCCGGGTAGGCCACGCCATTGAGCGAGAGCACCAGCCAGCGCCCGCGCAGCAGCCCGGCGTAGGCGTCGGCGTAGCGCACCTCGTCGGAGAACCACAGGGCGCGGCTCGACAGGGTGAAGGCCGTCTGCAGGGCCGCGAGCACGGCGAGGGAGAGCCAGGGGCGGCGGCGTATCAGGTCCCACAGGCGGTCAAGCATCTGCATAGCGCGGGCGGTCATGTCCATCTCCTTGCCAGGTACAGCGCGAGATATCCGCCCAGGCTGCCCAACAGCCAGCCCGCCAGGACGTCCGAGGGATGGTGCCAGCCGAGCGCGATGCGGCTTGCGCCGATGCAGCCCGCCATCAGGCTCAGGGCCAGGGGGGGCAGCCAGGATTTGGCGCGCAGGGCCAGGGGCACGGTCTGGACCATGATCTCCGTGGTGTGGCCCGAGGGCAGGGAGTTGTGGGGGGAGTCAAAGGACCAGGGCACGTAGGGGCCGGGCACATCGGGCCGGGGGCGGCCAATGGAGATCTTGAGGAAGCGCTCGATGGCCACGGAAACGATGAGCTGCGCCGCCAGGTAGCCCAGGGCCAGCATGGTGAGCTCGCGGCGGCGGCGCCGCAGCCCGCGGATCAGGATGCCCGCGTAGACCAGGTACAGGGCCGGGTTGCCCCAGTCGGTGCAGAGCTTGAGCGCGGCCACGGCAGCGGGGTGCGCGGGCCGCCAGGCGTCGAAATGCGCGATGATGGCGTCTTCGGAGCCGAGGAAGGCGTAGCAGGCCCCCATGGCCAAAAGCAGCGGCAAGGACAAGACGGCCCAGGCGGCCAGGGGCGAAGGGCCTGCGGGCGCGGGGTATGCGGGCGCGGGGTATGCGGGCGCGGGGTATGCGGGCGTGGAGCCCGGGGGCGTCGGCGTCGTACTTGGCATGCGGCCTTATAGGGCGAATCCGGGGCGCATGCAACCAACGGTCGCATACGGCCTCCTATTGCCCCAAGACGCGGGAGCGCCCGCCGAGCCCCCAAAGTCGGGCCAGGCGGGCGCCATTGCTGCTGCGAAGCCGCGAAATACTTTCAGGCGGCGCGGTTGGAGCCCAGGCCCGCCACGCAGCGGTCCACCTCGCGCACCTTGGACAGGATGTTCTTGCCGATGCGCTTGAACTCCTGCATGTCCTTGGGCTCGTATGTGCGCCGCGTCTTGGCCAGCCCGGCCAGGTCCAGGGTCTCGTTGAAGAGGTAGGGCAGGTACAGCGGATCCTGCTTCACGAAGAACAGCGCCTGCTCCAGGGTGTTGTGGATGTCCGCCTGGTTGGCCTCGTTGTGCTTGAACAGCTTGGCCAGGCGCTTCTCCACGTTGCGCAGCGAACTGGTCCAGATGTGGCTGCGCGGCTCGAAGCACATGTCCTGCCTGGGGGAGCGGGCGCGGGCCAGCTGGTCCAGGAAGCGTTCCTTGCTGCCCGGGGCCGAGGACAGGCAGCCTTGCTTGACGGCCTCGTCCAGGGTCACGGCGGGCGCGCCCTCGATGATGACGCCGCCGCCGTAGAGATTGTAGATGCGGAACGGCGACTTCTTGATGTCGTTCTCCAGGTCGCGCTTGCTGGTCAGGTACTGGATGCTGGAGCAGATGTCCTCGCCCCAGAGGTTCTTCAGCCTCTGGTGGGTCTGCGGGTTGAACCGCATGGGGGCCGAGGCGTGGTGGCCTGCGGCGTGGGTGGTCTCGCCCTTCCAGGAGAAGTCCTGGCCGGCCAGAAGGATGCTGCCGATGCCCATCCAGCGCAGCAGGCGCACCAGCGTCACGGAGACGTTGCCGCCGGCGTCGAGCACGAACTCGCGGTCCTGCATGACGAAGGTGGCCAGGCCGCCCAGGGTCCACAGGGGCAGGGTGGGGCCGGGATAGCGCCGCACCACCTCGGGGTTGACCTTGGTGGAGTAGATCAGCGGGATGTCGCTGGCCCACTCCATATCCAGGCGGTTGTAGAGCGTGAGCATGCTGTCGTCGTAGTCCAGCGCCAGGCAGAAGTCGGGCTTCAGGTCATAGGGCCTGAGCACGGGCAGGGTCTGCAGGGCCGAGACGTACAGGGCGTAGCCGCGATTTCGGGCCAGGTCCGGGGCGAACTGGGCCAAAGACGGCCCGGCGCCCAGCACCACGGCGCCCACGCCGCGCGCGCTGTCCTTCAGGGTCTTCAGGCTGCCGTCGGCTGCGGCGCGGCGGTAGTTCTTGAGCTCGTTGCCGACCATGACGTCCTGGCGCAGGCGCAGGGTGACCATCTCCACGCTGAAGTTCTCCAGCCGGTTCTTGACGGTGTCCATCCACTGCGCGTACTCCGGGCCGATCTGCTGGCTCGGCACATCCGCGCGCAGGTAGATCTTGCCGTACACGTACTGCAGGTCGAGGTTTTTGACGACCTCCATCAGGTACTCGTCCGTGGGCACCACGAAGTGCAGCTTCTTGTTGGCGAAAAACGGGCGGTAGTCGGTCTGGCCCAGGCAGGCCAGCAGCACGGATGGATTCGGCTCCAGCACGAGCACCTTGTGGGTGTCGGGCGTGTTGACGAGGATGTGGTTCAGGCCGTAGCCAACATTGGTGCCCACGATGACCGTGGCCGAGAGGTCGGGCTTTTCGATGTCGACCCACTCGCGGTAGATCTGGGTGGGGGCCACGGCGTCAAAAATGCCGTTGCCGCAGGGCATGCGCCAGTCGATGAGGCCCCATTGGTTGACAAAGACGCTGGTTTTCAGGGATTCTCCGTCCAGCGGGCTTTTTGAAAGCCAGGCGTACAGCGCCGGGTTGGCGCTTTGAAGGGCAGTGATGTTCTCTTTCAAATGCGGATATGCAGTCATCAGGCCGACCCCTTGTGTTTGGGGACGAGAATGCAATTCGCGGGCCAGCGCACCTGATATTGCCGCAAGCCCGCAACCCGAGGATTCGCCATGCAGCGCACGGACATTTTGAGGCTGGTGGGCAACACGCCCTTGGTGGAAATCCGCCGCCTGAACCCCTATTCGAACGTCAAAATCATGGCGAAGATCGAGTTCATGAACCCCGGCGGGTCCATCAAGGACCGCGTGGCCGTGGCCATGATCGAGGCGGCGGAAAAAAGCGGCGAGCTTAAAGCCGGCAAGACCATCATCGAGGCCACCAGCGGCAACACCGGCGTGGGCCTGGCCATGGTGGCCGCGGTCAAGGGCTACAAGATGCTTCTGCTGATGCCCGACTCGGCCAGCGAGGAGAGAAAGCGCATCATGCGCGGCTTCGGCGCGGAGATCCGCCTGACCCCCGGCCGCATGGGCACCGACGGCGCCATCGAGGAGGCCTACCGCCTGGCCCGCACCGAGCCGGACAAATACGTGCTCATGGACCAGTTCAACAACCCCGTGAGCATCGAGGCCCACTACAACGGCACCGGCCTTGAGATCTGGGAGCAGACCGACGGCCAGGTGACCCACGCCGTGGTCACGCTGGGCACCTCGGGCACGGCCATGGGCGTGGCCAAGCGCCTGCACGAGTACCCCGGCGTCAAGGTGGTGGCCGTGGAGCCCTTTGCCGGGCACAAGATCCAGGGGCTTAAGAACATGCACGAGTCCTATCCGCCGGGCATCTACAACAAGAAGACGCTCGACCAGATCCTCCACGTGGAGGACGAGGAGGCCTTCTCCATGTGCCGCAAGCTGGCCTGCGAGGAGGGCCTGTTTGTGGGCATGAGCTCCGGCGCGGCCATGGCCGGTGCGCTCAAGCTGGCCGCCAGCCTGGAGGTTGAGGGCAAGCCCGGCTACATCGTCGTGATTTTCCCGGACAGCGGCGAACGCTACCTGTCCACCCCGCTTTTCGCGCCCAAGGCCCAGGAGGGCCTGCGCCTGATGAACCTGGCCACGGGCGGCAAGGCCGTCATCGACGCCACGGGCAGCCTGAACATCTACACCATCGGCCCCAGCCTGGATGAGCCCGACGACCCGGACGCCTGGCGGCGGCTGGTGCTCTCCGATGTCCTGGCCCGCCAATTGGCCTCGCGCGGGGCGCAGGTCAAGGTGGCCGTGGGCCTGGCCGACCTGGACGACCGCACGCTCTCCGCCGCCCGCGCCGCCAACCAGTCCCGCGCGGACTACGTGGCCGGGGTGCTGGCGCGCATAAAACAGCGGGCCGCGTCCCTGCGCCTCCTGCCGGAGACCATCTTCGAGCCCGCCTCGGCCTCGGTGCCCCAGGCCCTGGACATCTGCCGCAAGCTGCTCGGCAAGGGCCAGGCCTATGAGAAGCTCCGCAGCGTGTACTTCGACGTGCGCCGCGACAAGCGCTACGGCAACATGCACCTCATGGACATGGACAAGCTCTCCGTGGGCAAGACCGTGGACCTGGACGACTACGTCAAGGACAACCCGCTGGACTTCACCCTGCTCAAGCGCGCCAGCCTGCAGGACCTGAAGCTCGGCGACGTCATCGAGACCGAGTGGGGCAACGTGCGGCCCAGCTGGTTCGTGCAGATCGCCGTGGCGGGCCTGTCCGCCCTGGGGAGGGTCGACGTGCTCATGGCTGGCGAGGACCACCAGTTTCCGCACCTGGAGAACCTGCGCGTGGTCTGGAGCGCGGCGGGCGTGGAGCCCAAGGCCTGGCTGGCCGACCGCAAGCTGGCCCGCGAGGAGGGCATCACCCTGGATCTGGACGAGCTCATTTCCCAGATCGGCGGGCAAGCCGGAGGCAATGCGTCCAGCCAGACTGGAGGGGCGGGCGGGCTACGCCTGTGGCTGCTCTCCGCGGCCTATCGCAAGCCGCTCTCGGCCTCGGCGCAGAGCCTGTCCATGTGGGCGCGCAACTGGCACAAGGTCCAGGAGACCGCCTGCGGGCTGCGCCTGGCCCAGGGACCAGCTGGCGGCAAGAAAGGCAAGGACGTCCCGGAGGATGTGGCCCAGGCCGTGTTCGACCTCAAGGCCGGGCTGGCGAGCGCCCTGGAGGACGACCTCTCCCTGCACCGCTACTGGCCCAAGCTGTTCACCTTCGTGAAGCTGGTCAACGGCTGGCTTTCGGCCACAGGAACTTCTGGCGGAACCATGAATGGCGGGGCCGCAAGTCTGTGTCTGCAACAGCTGGAGGCGGCCGACGCGGTGCTGGGCATCCTCGACCTCTCCCAGATGCCTGTGGCCTGCGACTGCCTGCCGGACGAGGTGCGCGCCCTGGTTGACCAGCGCGAGGCCGCGCGCAAGGCCAAGGACTTCGCCGCCTCGGACAGCCTGCGCGAAAAGCTCGCCGCCAGCGGCTACCGTGTCGAGGACACGGCGCAAGGCCCGCGCGTCTACGCGCTGTAGGGCGGCCCAATCGCCATGTTCTGGCTCTGCGCAACGCTCTTGTGGCTGCTCTTCGCTGTGCTGGCCATTGGGCTGGGCGCGCTGCGGGTCACGCTCCTTGAGCCCCTCATGGGCGAGCCTGCGGCCCACGTGCTGGGCACGCTGGTGGGCTGCTCGCTGTTTTTCGCCCTCATCTTCCGCTTCGTGGGCTGGACGATGTTTTCCGCACAGGGTCAGCGCTTCCCGACTGCTCGCCGCAAGAACCGCCTGGTGGCCCTGGGCCTTTTCTGGACGCTTGCCACCATCATCTTCGAGTTCGGCTTCGGTCGGCTTGTCATGGGCCACAGTTGGGCGCGCCTGCTGGCGGACTACAACTTCCTGGCCGGGCGCGTCTGGGTGCTTGTGTTGTTGACCCTGTACGCCGGGCCGCGCCTTGCGGGCTGGGTGATCGCCCGCCGGAAGAGGTAACGCACGCCGCGCTGGGGGCCAACGACTCCTGCCACTTCTTCGAGGCCCCGGGCGGGCTGTACAAGACCGGCCCGACCATGACCAACGTCTGCGACCTGCACATGCTGCTGGTGGAATAGCGGGGGAGCCCCTTGCCGGGAGCTCGGCCCTTCTGGTAACGCATCTTCATACTTGGAGGTGCTCATGCGCCGCTTGCTCTCTCTCGCCACGTTCGTCTGCCTTGTCCTTCTGCTGGCCGCGCCCGCTTGGTCCGCCCCGCAACCAGAGCGCCGCGTGGCCCTGGTCATCGGCAACGGCGCGTACAAAACCGCCCCGCTGAAAAATCCTGCCAACGACGCCCGCGACATGGCCGCCGCGCTGAGAAGCGTCGGTTTCGAGGTCATCGAACGCGAGAACGCGGGCCTGCGGCAGATGAACGAAGCCATCGACCAGTTCTGGCAGAGCCTGAGAAAAGGCGGCGTGGGCCTGTTTTTCTTCGCGGGCCACGGCCTGCAGGTGTCAGGCGAGAACTATCTTGTGCCCGTGGACGCGCGCGTGGCCATGGAGCAGGACGTGCAGTACGAGTGCGTCAACGCGGGCAAGGTGCTGGGCCGCATGGAGAACGCGGGCAACGGACTGAACATCGTCATCCTCGACGCCTGCCGAAACAACCCCTTTGCGCGCAGCTTTCGGAGCGATTCGCGCGGGCTGGCCAAGATGGACGCGCCCACGGGCTCGCTGGTGGCCTTTGCCACCGCGCCGGGCGATGTGGCCGCCGATGGCGCGGGCAAGAATGGGCTCTACACCAGTCATCTGCTGCGGGTGCTGCGCACGCCGGGGCTCAAGATCGAGGACGTGCTCAAGCAGGTGCGCATCGGCGTGGCGGCGGACTCTGCCAAGATGGGCAAGCGCCAGACGCCCTGGGAGTCCAGCAGCCTCATGGGCGATTTCTATTTCAAGCCAGGGGTGGGGCAGGCCGCAACGGCCCCACCGGCAGTGGCGTCCCCATCCGCCGCGCCTCAGGCTCCCCCGCAACTGGCCATGGCCCCCGCGCCCAAGGAGCCCCCGGCCCCGGCTGCCGAACCCAAAGTGGGCGACACCTGGACAGAGCCGACCACGGGCATGGAGTTCGTCTGGGTGCCGGGCGGCACGTATGAGATGGGCTGCGGGCCGTGGGCCGGGGTCTCTGGCTTAGGCGTATTTGGCGAGTGCCAGAGTCATGAAAAGCCAGTGCATGCCGTACGTCTGGATGGATTTTGGCTGGGCAAATATGAGGTGACGCAGAGCCAGTGGGAAAAACTCATGCGCTCCAACCCCTCAAAGTCCAGCAGGGGAGCCAAGTATCCGGTGGAAAACGTCTCCTGGTACGACGCCAAGGAGTTCCTCTCCCGGTTGAATGCGCAGGGTGCTGGGCGCTTCCGGCTGCCCACCGAGGCCGAGTGGGAGTACGCAGCGCGCAGCGGCGGCAAGCCGGAGAAGTACGCCGGCGGCGGCGACGTTGTCCGGGTGGCTTGGTATGGCAGCAACAGTGACGCCTCGCATGAGGTTGGCAGCAAGGCGCCCAATGGCCTTGGCCTGTTTGATATGAGTGGCAATGTCTGGGAATGGTGCGAGGATGTGTACGATGAGGACGCTTACGCCTCCCATGCGCGCGAGAATCCACTGATTTCCGGTGGCGGCAGCGAACGGGTGTACCGTGGCGGGGGTTGGTATTCGATGTATGCGAAGACCGTGCGCACAGGCAACCGCTTCCACGGCTCCCCGGATAGGCGTGCCCAGGACCACGGCCTGCGTCTCGTGGGCGTGCCCTTTTCTCCTCCCCAGGCCGCCGCGCCCCTCGCCACGCAGCCCGACCGCGCGGGTTTCCCGGCGGGCGAATACCGGCTGGCCGGGCATTCCAGCACCATGGCGTTGCTGGTCCGCTTCAAGGACGCGGGGGCCACGCTGGTCGGAACCGCGAAGGGCAACAACGGGCCTTTCAGCTTCGAGGACGCGGTCAGGGATGTTCAGCTGAAGGATGGGCAGCTCAAGTTCGTGGTGGTGCAGAAGGGCGGGCTGTTCCCGGATATATGGTACCGCTTCACTTGCGCCGTGTCCCCAGGCGCGGAGGATTATCCTGTGGTCAAGACGGAGAAACGGTTCTCCGCCACTGGCGCCTATGCCGTGTCCACGGAGTTCCCCGAGGCGCGTCTGGTGCGCGAGGAGGTGGCCCCGGCGCAGCAGCCGTCGGCCCAGATGCTGGCGCCCGCGCCTGCCGCACCACCGCAGCCCGCCGCGCACGACGCCCTGGTCAACCGCTTCGCGGGCCGATACGCCGTGGCTCCGGGTCCGAACAAAAAGCCAGGTCCCCTTGTTCTCGAGTTCGACATTAAGAACGGGCAGCTTGTCGGCACTCCGAGCGGAGGAGGCAGCGCCACCCGCCCCGTGGGCATCACCGACATTCGCCTCCAGGGAGAGTCGTTGAGCTTTCGGTACGCATACAAGCTCATGGTGTTCGGCGTCGCCAGCGATGGCTATACGGACTTCACAGGCAAGCTGGGAGAGGACATGTCGGCCATCCCCTTCAGGTTTGCCACGCACGATGGCAACCTGCGCGATGGTTGGCTGTTGCGCCTGCCCAAGTAAGTCATACTCCCCCGCCGTCGGGCTTGGGGCCAACGGCTCCAAACGCCTCTTCGAGGCCTTGGGCGGCCTCTACAAGACCGGACCGACCATGACTGAAGTCTGCGACCTGCACATGCTGCAGGTGGAAGAGCGCCCCCTCCTGCCTTCTCAGCACAAAGAAGCCGAAAGCCCTGTTTCGGGATCCTCCTGAAACAGAGCTTTCGGCGTAAATGGGGGTTCGGGGGCCGTGGCCCCCGGCGGTGTCCAGGGGCGGAGCCCCTGTCTTGCCTTCTTGCTACGCCCCCCGGCGCACCAGCAAGAGCGAGAAGTAGCTCGGCTTGTCCGGCACGTTATTCAGGCCGACGATGACCTCCTCGCCCTCGTGCCCCAGGCGCGTCACAAACACCGCCGAGTCGGCCAGGCCGAGCTTGGCCAGCACCCGGCGGATGGTCGGCATGTTCTTGTAGGCCTTCAAAATCACGGCGGAATCGGCGGCGGACAGGATGCGTTCCAGCTCCGCCTCCTCGGCCACGCCCGAGACCACGGCCAGGTTCTCGCCGCTCTCCACCAGCACCCGGCCCGTGAAGGCCGCCGCCGCCTGGTAGCTCGTCACCCCGGGGATGACCACCACCGGAATCTGCGAGAGCAGGCCGTTTAGCGTGCGCAACAGATAGCCGAAGGTGCTGTAAGTCAGCGGGTCGCCCAGGGTGAGAAACGCCGCGTCCTTGCCTTGCGCCAGCTGTCCGGCCACGATGTCGGCGTTGGTGCGCCAGGCGCTCGCCAGCACGGCCTCGTCGCGGGTCATGGGGAAGTCCAGGCGGATGATCTCCACACCCTCATGCAGGTGCGGCGCGGCGATGCTCTGGGCCAGGGAGGCCTCGTTCTTGGTGGAGGCGGCGGCAAAGACCACGTCGACCTTTTTCAGCCGGTTCACGGCCTTTAGGGTGATGAGTTCCGGGTCGCCGGGGCCGACACCAATGCCATAGAGGGTGCCGTACAGAGTGCCGTGGCTGGTCATTGTTTGTCCTTGTTCTTCGAATGCTTGGTTGTGGCGCGCCCCTTTGCGGGGCTCTTGATTTCCGGGTGCAGCAGGGCTGCCAGTTCTTCCACGGCGTCGACGTTGCGCGGGCCGGGCCGCGAGTACTTCTGTTCGTCCACGAACCAGGCCTTGCCGCTCACTGCCGCCGGGATGGCGCGCAGGCGCGGGCGTTCATTGAGCGGCAGGGGGGCCGGGTTCATGGGGCCGCGCTGGATGAGGTAGGCCTCGGGCGCCAGGCGGATGACCTCCTCCTCGCTCAGGCGCGAGAACTTGGCCGCGTCCGCGACGCAGTTGACGCCCCCGGCGCGGCGGATGATCTCGTCCACCAGGCCGGACTGCCCGGCGGCCAGCATGTTCGGCGAGCGCACTTCGAAGAGCGCCTTGGGCCTGCCGGTGGTGGCCGAAATCCTGGCGTCGATGACGGCAAGGCGCGCCTCCAGGCCGCGCACCATGGCCTCGGCCTGCGCCGTGGACCCGGTGAGCACGCCCACGCGGCGGATGACGGAAAACAGCTCGGCAAAGGTTGCGGCGTGGAACACGGCCACGCGCACCCCGTGCTTGCGCAGGGCCTCCACGGGCAGGGAGGCTTCTTTGCGGCCCGCCATCTGGAGCACCAGGTCCGGGCGCTGGGCCAGCACGGCCTCGATGTTCGGGCGCATGTGCGTGCCGATGACCGGCAGCCGCGTGATGCTGGCGGGCAGGCTGTCGGCGTTGGTGCGCGCCACGATGCTCCCGGCTTGGCCCAGACCTTCCAAGATCTCGTTCAGCGCGCCGTAGAGTGCGATGACGCGCGTGGCCGGGCGCTCCAGGGTTATGCTTTGGCCCTGGTCGTCGGTAACGCTGACGGCGGCCCGCAGGCCCGTGGTCAGGGCCGGGTCAGCCCAGAGCAGCAGCGCGAGCGCCAGGCACCAGATGCGCCTGGGGCGCGCCTGTGACCGGGTGCGCTGCCACGCGGATATCCGTTTCATAGAGGTCCTTCAGGTTCGCTTCGGTGAAAATTTCGGCGGTGGGGCCATCCAGGGCGATGCGTCCGGCCTTCAGAAACACCAGGCGCGGACAGTACAGCGCGGCCAGGTTCAGGTCGTGCAGGGCCGAGAGCACCGTGCTGCCGCCTGCGTTGAGCTCCGCCAGCAGGTCGTAGGCCTCCACCCGGCGGGCCATGTCCAGCGCGGACACGGCCTCGTCGAGCAGCAGCAGCTCCCGCCCCTGGGCCAGGGCGCGCGCCAGGAGCACCCGCTGCACCTCGCCGCCGGAGAGCTCCGAGGCCTGGCGCTCGGCCAGATCCTCCGCCTGGGCGTCCTTGAGTGCGGCGGCGGCGGCGGCGTAGTCGAGCGGGCCGTAGCCGGAGAGCATGCCGGTGTGCGCAAAGCGGCCCATGAGCACCAGCTCGCGCACGCTGAAGCCCGCCGGGGCCTCGGCGCGCTGCATCACGCAGGAAATTTTGAGCGCGCGCTCCCGGTGCGACAGCCCGCCGAGGTCCGCGCCGCCGATCTCGATGCGCCCGGAGGCCGCGGGCAAGAGCCCGGCCAGGGCCTTGATGAGCGTGGTCTTGCCCGAGCCGTTGGGGCCCAGCAGGCCCACGAGCTCGCCACGAGCAATGGTGAGGTCGATGCCGTGCAGCACTTCCCGGCGTCCATACTTCACGTGCAGCTTGGTGACGCGGATCATGCGCGGGCCCTCATGCTTGGCCTCGGAATCTCTTGCCCAGCAGCAGGCAGAAGAACGGCCCGCCGACCAGCGCCGTGACCACGCCCACGGGCAGCTCCGCGCCGCCGGGCAGGATGCTGCGCGCCAGCACATCGCTCCAGAGCAGCAGGAGCCCGCCGAGCAGGGCCGAGGCCGGGAGCAGGGTGCGGTGCCCCGCGCCCACCACCAGCCGCAGCAGGTGCGGCACCACCAGACCCACGAAGCCGATGACTCCGCTTACCGCCACCGCCGCGCCGGAGAGCAGGCTCGCGCCGATGAGCAGCCACAGCCGGGAGCGCCCGGCGTTCAGGCCGAGCAGCCGCGCCTGGCCCTCGCCCAGGGCCAGCAGGTCCAGCTCCCGCGCGCGCCAGAGCACCAGGCCCAGGCCCACGGCCATGTAAGGCAGGGCCAGGCGCACATGCTCAAAGCCGCGTCCCTGGAAACTGCCCATGATCCAGAAAACGATGCTGGACACGCTCTCCTCGTCCAGGCTTTTGAGGAGCGAGATGAGCGCGGACAGGAAGGTGGACACCACGATGCCCGCCAGCACCAGGGTCTCGCGGTTCATCCCGCCAGACGGGCCGCCCCCGGCCCTGCCCAGGGCCAGCACGGCCCCCAGGGCGAGCAGCGCACCGGCCAGGGCGAACAGGGGCAACAGGCCGGCGCTGCCGGCCAGGCCGCCCAGACTCAGGCCGCCCAGATTGTCGACGAGCGCGCCTCCGGCCAGCCCCGACCCCACTCCTGTGAGTATGGCCACGCTGGCGCCAAAGGCCGCGCCGCCGGAAACGCCCAGGGTGAAGGCGTCGGCCAGGGGGTTTCGGAGCACGCCCTGGAACACGCAGCCCGCCGTGGCCAAAGCCGCCCCGGTGAGCCAGGCCAGGGCCACGCGGGCCAGGCGGATGTCCACCACGACCACGGACAGCGCCGGGTCCACGGGCTGGCCAGAACGTACTCCGAGGGCCTGAAGCAGGGCGTTCAGGGTCTGGGCCGGGGTGCTGGGGAAGCTGCCCAGGCCGCAGGCCACGATGCCGGACACCAGGGAAGCCGCGCAGATAAGGCTGATCCAGAGAACCTTGGTTCTCAGGTCGCGCCCCTGCGCGCGGCTGTCCCTGGCTCCGGTGGTCATTATTTGTCCAGTTCCTTCACGGCGTCGCGCAGGTGGTCGATCCACAACCCGGCCACGGCCGGGCGGCTGCCCAGGCCCACCAGCACGGGCTCGCTCTTGATGCCAGCGGCCGTGAGCCTGGAGGCCCAGGAGTCGCTCTCCTTGCCCGCCATGTCGTTCAGGGCGTGGTCGCCGGCCACGGACATCATGGGCACCAGAAAGACCTTGCGGATGCCCTGGCGCTTGAGCTCCGGGATCACCTCGCCCAGGCCGGGGGTATCCTCCACGGTGGCGATGAACACGCTCTTGTCGTGCTTCCACAGGGCCAGTTGCAGGGCCGCGTAGGCGGCGTTGGCCGGGTGGTTCGTGCCGTGGCCCATGAGCAGCACGCCCTCGCCCTTCTTGTGCGCGGGCAGGGACTTCAGCACCATGTCGGCGGCGGTGGCGATGTCCGCAAAGGAGTAGAGCAGGGGGCGTCCCACGCTGACCTGCCGGATGCCCTTGGGCATGGCCTGGAAGGCCGCTGCCGTGGCGGTGATGTCGGAGTATTCGCGCCCGGGGATGGCGTGCAGGGACTGCACCGCCACCTGGGTGAAGCCTTCGGCGGCCATGTCGGCCAGGGCCTGGGCCGGGGACTTCTTGACGATCCCTTCCTTGGCGATCTTGTCGCGGATGATCTTGGACGAATAGGCCAGGCGCACGGGTACGCCGGGGAAGGCCTCCTCGGCCTGCTCTTGGATGGCGTCGATGGCCTGCACGGCCTCGGGCACGCTGGTGCCGAACGCCACCAAAAGGATGCCGCGCTTGGCCGGGGCCTTGTCCCCGTGCCCGGCCTGGGCGGCGTCGGGCATGGCCAGGGGCGCGGCAAAAGACAGGGCCAGCGCGAGGCAGGCCGACATGAGGAGACGAAGCGTGCTGCTTGAAACGGAGAAACGCATGGTGAACCCCCAAATATGGAGGGGCTGGTGCGGGGACGCAAAAAAATCCCTTCCCGCACTGCTGGCGGAAAGGGATGCCCGTATTCGTCCCCGATATGTCCCGTCGGACAAAAGCCCTCGTTGCCGACGAGAAGCAATAACAAACATCCGGCAGGTCTTCCGACTCACCCCATCGGCCCCGGCCTTCCCAGGATTTCTCCCAGTGGCACACGCGGGGACCGACTTTTTGCGGGGCTCACGGCGGCGGGTCCGCTCCCGAGTTTCACGGGATTCCCTCTTCGCCCTTTCGGGCACCGAACAAGAGAACTGTTAGTCTGGCCTGGGGGGGGTGTCAAGCAGAGAGGGGGCTAGATTTGGCGCGCCTGGTTGCGGCCAGCGTGCTTGGCCTGATAGAGCGCCGTGTCCACGCGCTGGAGCAGGGTGTCCATGGTGTCGTCCGCGGCCAGGGTGGTCACCCCGATGCTGACGCTGTGGCGGCGCTGGCTGGGGAACTCGCTCTCCTCCACATCCTTGCGGATCCGCTCGGCCATGGCCAGGGCCTGTTGGGGCTCCGTCTCCGGGCAGATGACGAGAAACTCCTCCCCGCCCCAGCGGCAAGCCGTGTCGTGGGCGCGGGTGCTGCGCAGGATGCTCTGGGCCATGGCCACGAGAACCTTGTCGCCCATGGGGTGGCCCAGCTCGTCGTTGATCCGCTTGAAGTGGTCGATGTCCAGCAGCAGCAGGGAGAGGGGCCGCTGGTAGCGTCTGGCGCGCTCCACCTCCAGGGGGAAGTCCGCGTTGAACTTGACGCGGTTGTAAAGCCCGGTGAGCGGATCGGTGCGGGACAGCCTGCGGATCTCGGCGTTGAGCCTGCGCAGCCGCACTATCCAGTAGAGGCTGACGAGAAGGACAAGGAGGAACCCTCCGACGATCTTCTTGATGAGTTCGTAGTCCACGCCCATCTGCGCGTTGATGGAGACATGGCGGTTGACGATCTGCTCGCGCTCCTGGGGGGTGATGGAGCGCACGCCCTTGTCCAGGATGCCGCGCAGCAGGGGCTCGTCCTTGCGGACGCCCACGCGCAGCTGGTTGGCGTATTGCGGTATCTGTCCCGCGATCTTCAGGTTGAACAGGCCCTCCTTGCGGATGGTGTAGGCCGCCACGATGAGCGAGCGCAGGGTCATGTCCGCCTTGTTGGTGGAGACCAGGTTCACGGCCTTGTTCTCCGACTCGGTGAGGATGATGGTGAGGTTGGGATAGTCGCGGCGCACCCGTTCCTCGATGGAGGTGCCCGTGGGCAGGGCGATGGTCTGCCCGGAGAGACCCGCAGGGTCGGCGATGTAGGGGTGCTTCTCGCGGGTGATGAAGACGTTGGGGTCGCTCAGCAGGGGCGCGGTGAAGGTGAGCCAGGCCTCCCGTTCCGGCGTGGTGTTGAGGAAGCTTAAGACCTTGCAGCGGCCCTGCCGCGAGGCTTCCAGGCTCTCCTCCCAGGACTTTGTCGGCACGAGCTCAAGGCGCAGGCCGGTGCGCTGGCTGACAAGCCGCAGCAGGTCCGCCGCGATGCCCTCGTGCCCACCCTGCTCGTTGATGCGCTCAAAGGGCACCCAGTCCGGGTCGACGCAGAAGGTGGCCGAGGGGTGCTCGCGAAGGTAAGTCTGCTCCTTGTCCGTGAGCTTGAGGTCCGGCCCGGGTGCGGCAGCGGCGCTGGCCTGGGTCAGCGCGACAAGGCAGAGGGCCAGCGGCAGCGCGAGGGCTCCAATGCTTCGGGCGAAGCGCCAGGGATGTGCTCTGCGGGTGTTGTTCATGCCGGAGTTACTCATGGAAGCCCAAGAGGGAATGCGGCGCAGCCATCGCCGGGCTTACACCCCGGAAAGGCTGCCCAGCAGCTTCTCGATGTCCAGCACCATGGCGTCGCTCTCGCCCATCATGCCGAAGCCAAGGATGGGCAGGTTGAAGATCTCGTGCACGGGCACGGTGAAGCCCGTCACCACCACCTGTTGCTGGCGCAGCACCTCGTCAACAAAGAGCGCGGCGCTGACCGCGCCCATGCGCACGGTGACGATGAGCCCGCTGGTGATGTCGGCGTTGTCCTCGGCAAAGCCAAGGTGGCGGCCCAGGCGCAGCAGGTGGAATATCTGGCCGCGCACGCTCACGGTCTCGCCGCCGTCGGGCAGGCTGACCAGGTCCGCCTCGTGCGGGGCGAAGATCTCCAGCACGTCGCGGGAGGGCAGGATGAGCGTCTCCGGTCCCACGCGGCAGACCAGCGCGTCCACGATGCCCTCGTTGACCGAGCGCGACAGCGGGATGGACAGGGTGAAGGACGAGCCGCCGCCGGGCAGGTTGGCGATCTTGATGTCGCCGCCGAGGGTGGTGCGCACGGCGTTGGCCACGGCGTCCATGCCAACGCCCCGGCCGGAGACGTCGGTGACCTTCTCGGCGGTGCTGAAGCCGGAACTCAGGATGAACTGGATGGTCTGCTCCTCGGTCAGCTCCACGCCGGGCTCGACCAGGCCCCTCTCCTCGGCCTTGGCGCGCACCCGCACGGCGTTGATGCCGCGCCCGTTGTCGGAGACCTCCACAAAGGCCGAGTCGCCTTTGCGCCAGGCAGTGAGGTTCACGATGCCGGTCTCGTCCTTGCCTGCTGCGGCGCGGTCTTCCGGGCTCTCCAGGCCGTGGTCCAGGGCGTTGCGCAAGAGGTGCACCAAGGGCTCGTTCAGGCATTCCACGATGGTCTTGTCCAGCGCCAGCTCGTCGCCGGTGACGTTGAAGCGCACCTTTTTCTGCATCTTCTGGGCGAGGCTCTGCACCAGCCGGTTCATGGGCAGGAATATCTGGCGCAGGGGCACCAGGCGGATGGCGTCCACCTGGGTCTGCAGGCCGGTGATGACCGTGTCGAGCTCGGACAGGGTGGAGGCCGAGAGGCTGGCCCCGCGCGTGCCGCTCTGCGAGAGCACGGCGAAGGTGACCATGAGCTTGCCCACCAGTTCGATCAGGTTGTCCAGGCGCTCGGTGGGCACGCGGATGCTGGAGATGCTCTGCTTGCTGCCCTGGCCTGCCTGTTCGGGGTGCTGCTCCGGGTGCTTTTCGACGTCCTTTTCGAGGTCCTGCTCAATGTCTTGCAGGAGAGCTGCCCCGGCAGGCGCCATTGCCGCGTGCTCAGGCGCTGGCGCGGGCTCTGGCGCTGGCGCGGGTTCGGGTGCTGGCGCGGGCGCCGAGATTGCCGGGCGCGGCTGGTTCAGGGCTCCAGCCAGGGTCAGCAGGAACCGCCGGTGGGCCTCGCAGATGCGCAAAAGCGCCGTGACCAGGTCCTGATTCACCGGGGTGATGCCGTCGGCGAACATGTCGAGCAGGGTGGTGATCTGGGCCGAGCCGAGCTTCAGGTGGCTGAGGCCGAGGACGTCCAGGGCCTCGCGCACGGCATCGGGCCCGGTTTTGCCTTCCTCCAGCAGGAGGATCTTGTCCTCCATGGGTTCAACGCATTGTGCGACGTGCTCTCTCATGCCCCTTCTCCGGGCGCATCATCCGCTGGCAAGAGGGGCATGAGCGCGTCCATGTTTCCTGCGTGGAAGGTCTCGCGCGCGGCGCCGCACAGTCCGCGCACGCTGATGCTCCAATGCCCGGCCAGGTCCGAGAGGTCTTCCCAGGCGCTGGAGCCGAAGGTCTTGACCTGGGAGACGTCGAGCACCACGGGGGTCTCCTGGGGCTGGGTGATGATGGCGCCCACGATCTGGTCGCGCTGGTGTTTGCGGTGGATGCGCGGGGCCGTGATGCGCACAATGGCGCGGCCTTGCTCCTGCCCCACGGCCAGGCAGCTTGCGCCCGCCGGACCGGCTGCGCTTCCGCCGCCGCTGGCGGCCTCCAGCACTTGGCTCACGGCATCCATCTCATCCTGGTCGGGCGCGCCGAGGTCGCGGATCTGCTCGATGACCGCGAAGATGGAGTTCACGCCGTGGGCGGCCAGCGAGATGTTGTCGGCGCTGTGGGGCAGGCTGTCGGACTGGAGTTTTTTTAAGAAGCTCTCCACCGTGTGGGTGAAGGAGCTCGCGGGCTCGAATCCGGGCATGAACCCGGTGACGCCCTTGATGGTGTGCAGGGGTCGGGACAAGATCTCGATGCCGCCCGCCACGTCGCCCGCTGCAAGCAACTCCAGGCCCTCCAGGACCTGCGGGTAGTACTTGTCGCTGACTTCAGCGAAGAATTCTTCGGTCAGTGCGTCGCTCACGAAGGCTCCGTGCGGTTATTCCGTGACAAAGCCGAGCTTCTGCAGTTCGGCGAAGAGCTTGTCCTTGTGCACGGGCTTGACGATGTAGCCTGCGGCCTCGCCGTCGTGAAAAGAGCGGATCACGGTCTTCGCGTCGTCGAGCGCCGTGGTCATGAGCACCTTGACCTGGGGCCGGAGCTTTTTGCTGTGCTCTTCGGCGCGTATTAGCGCCAGGGCCTCAAGGCCGTCCATTTCAGGCATCATGATGTCCATGAGGATTAGGTCATAGGGTTTGCCCTCGGCATGGGCGATTTGAAAGGCCGTGACGGCCTCCTTGCCGTTGACGGCGACGTCGACCTCGAAGAGCGTGTTCAGAAAGGCCGAAAGCACCTTGCGGCCCAGGAATTCATCCTCGGCGATGAGTGCGCGCATATGATCCCTCCAAAGCAACAAATATTCCAAATATTACGTAGAATCTCATATTTTGGGCGTAAGTCAACAGGAATCTACCAAAAGAATGGAGACTTGCGCTGATGGCGAGTTCTGGGTAGAAGCCCGCCCATGCGAGGATTCATCACCCCCGAGCGCACGCAGCGCATCAAGAACGTGCTGGCCAAGCGCCAGCGCGACTTCACCCTGGTCATGGACAACATCTGGGACCCGCACAATGTCTCGGCCATCCTGCGTAGTTGTGACGCTTTCGGCCTATTTCGCGTGCATCTTTACTACACCACCGAAAAGTGGCCGGAACTGGGCAAGAAGTCCTCGGCCTCGGCCAAGAAATGGGTGGAGCGCGTGGGCCATACCGACGGCCCCGAGATGCTCGGGCAGTTCGCAAGCGCCGGGGTGCAGGTCATCCGCACGGGCTTTTCCGAGACGGCCCGGCCCCTCTACGACTTCGACTTCACCAAGCCCACGGCGGTTATTTTGTCCAACGAGCACCGGGGCGCCTCGCCGGAACTGGTGGAGGGCGTGGCGAGCGAACTGTACATCCCCATGCAGGGCATGGTGCAGAGCCTGAACGTCTCCGTGGCCGCCGCCGTGATCCTCTACGAGGCCTTTTCCCAGCGCAGGCGCGCGGGAATGCTCGACGCCCCGGCCTTCTCGCCCGAGGAGCTGGCGGCCCTTGAGCAGGAGTGGGCCGACCGCTAGCCGCCCGGACCGCTTGGCCCACCGCGGCCGAAAGACAGCTGGCGCTGCGTGGAAGGGCCACAACCCCCACGTCGTCCCCATCCGCCACCACCCTTGCCATCACCCTCTCCAAGGCCGCCATCCACGGCCCCCTGCATTGCCTGGCTGCGTGCTTCGACAGCCGCGCCAGGGTTCCCGGACGCAAAAAAAGGCTGGCCGAATCCCGCGCGGGGATCCGGACAGCCGTTTGATTCTTCAGAAGTCAGGCCGGAAGGGGCTTCCGGCGGGCAGTCAGATGGCCTAGTGGTGGCCTTCGGCCTTGCCCTGCTTGATGCGGATAAGGGCCACGATGATGATCCAGGCCATGTAGATGAAGATCAGGGAAACACCGACGGTGCCCTGGGTGGTGCTGTGGGCCATGTCTTTCAAGAGTTCGCCGAGCATTTTTGAGTCCTCCGTGCATTCTTTGCCTGGCCTGATGACCCGAGGCGGCTTTATTTCACCGGATTGCCGCGAAATGTCAAGGGGGTTTGAGCCCTGCGCAAGCAACCGGCCCGCTTTTGGCCCGGCCCCTTGTCACACCCTGCCCCGGCGGGGTAGATATGCCCTGGCGCTTTGCGCCGCAGGAGGTTTCGCATGACCGCAAGACCGCGTCTGGTGGTGCTCGACGGCTACACCATGGGTTCGGATGTTTCCTGGCAGGCCCTGGCCGACCACGGGCCGCTCACCGTCTACGACCGCACCCCGCCCGAGCAGGTGCTGGAGCGCTCGCTCGGCGCGCAGGTGCTTCTCACCAACAAGACCGTGCTCGACGCCGCCACCATCGCCGCCCTGCCGGACCTCAAGTGCATTCTGGTGCTGGCCACGGGCTACAACGTGGTCGACAGCGCCGCCGCGCGCGCCCGGGGCATCCCGCTGTGCAACGTGCCCGGCTATTCGCCGCCCTCGGTGGCCCAGCATGTGCTCTCCGTGGTGCTGGAGATGTTCAGCCACACCTCGCGCCATGCCCGCGCCGTGGCCGAAGGCCGCTGGAGCGCCCAGCCGGATTTCTGCTTCTGGGACGCGGCCCCGGTGGAGCTGGAGGGCAAGACGTTCGGCGTGGTGGGCTTCGGCGCCATCGGTCAGCGCGTGGCCGAGCTGGCCCACGCCTTCGGCATGAACGTGCTGGCGCATGTGCCGCGCCCCAAGCCCGCGCCGGGCTACGCGCCCTTCGCCTTTGCCGGTCTGGACGAGCTTTTCGCCCAGTCCGACGTGGTCAGCCTGCACTGCCCGCTGACAGCCGACAACGAGAACATGGTCGACGCGCGCCTGCTCTCGCTCATGAAGCCCACGGCGCGGCTGGTGAACACCGCGCGCGGCCAGCTGGTGGACGAGGCCGCCCTGGCCCAGGCGCTCAGCTCTGGCCGCCTGGCCGGGGCCGCCCTCGACGTGGTCCGGCAGGAGCCCATCCGGCCCGACAACCCGCTCTTGTCCGCGCCGGGCTGCCTCATCACCCCGCACGTGGCCTGGGCCTCGCTTGAGGCGCGCACCCGGCTCATGGCCGGGGTGGCGGCCAACCTTGGGGCCTTCCTCGCCGGGACCCCGCAAAACGTGGTGAACTAATCCCTTCGCCCGTCCCTTAATTTTGGTGCCATAGCTTCAAATGAGAGTGCGGCCCTTTACAATTTCCGTGTGAGTATGTCATTTATGACATGTGCTTTTTTAAGCATATGTCAGTTTTGACCAACCACGGAGGAGCCGCCATGCGTAAATTCAAATGCCTTTCCCTCTCAGCCCTGTTGATCCTGTTCACCTGCGCCACCCTCGCGCAGGCCGCCCCGGCGATTACCGAATCTTACGGCACCGGCCCGGCGGAGTTCTCCCTGGCCACGGGCAGCCCCGGCGAGCTGGGCCTCTTGAAGGTGCTGGGCGAGGCCTTCTGCACTAAGGAAAAGGCCAAGCTCAACTGGGTCAAGGCCGGCTCCGGCCAGTCCCTGGACCTGCTCAAGGCCAAAGAGGTCGACATGATCATGGTCCACGCGCCCAAGGCCGAGAAGGCCGCCCTGGACGAGGGCTGGGCCGTGAACCACTCGCTCATCGGCTCCAACGAGTTCTACATCGTTGGCCCCAAGACGGACCCCGCCAAGATCGCCAAGGCCAAGAGCGCCGCCGAGGCCTATGCGAACATCGCCAAGGCCCAGGCCAAGTTCTTCTCGCGCGGCGACAACTCCGGCACCCACAAGAAAGAGCTGGCCATCTGGAAGCAGGCTGAGATCACCCCGGCGGGCGACTGGTACATCATCTCCAAGGGCTTCATGAAGGCCACGCTGCTGCGCGCCGACGCCGAGAAGGGCTACTTCATGACCGACAGCAGCACCTGGGCCGCCGTGAAGAAGGACGTCAAGGGCCTGAAGATCCTGTTCCGGGGCGACAAGTTTCTGATCAACACCTACCACACCCTGTGCCAGCCCGAGGGCGCGACGCCGGGCGCGGCCATGGCCGCCAAGTTCATCGCCTTCGTGGGTACGCCCGCAGGCCAGAAGATCATCCGCAACTTCGGCAAGAAGGAGCACGGCGCCGGGCTGTACAACGACGCGGCCTACGCCAAGCAGTACGAATAGTCACAACACTTGTGGACAGAACATCAAGAGCATAAGGAGACTCACATGCGCAAACTCAGCCTGAACAAATCCCTGGCCCTGGCCCTGCTTCTGGCCTTCGCCTGCGCCACCACGGCCTTCACCGCCACGCCCTCCGCTGCCGAGGACATCAAGCTCGGCACCACCACCAGCACCGCCGACACCGGCCTGCTCGACTACCTTGAGCCCATGGTCCTGAAGGACACGGGCCTTACGATGCGCTGGATCGCCGTGGGCACGGGCAAGGCGCTGGAGCACGGCAAGAACTGCGATGTTGATGTGCTCATGGTCCACGCCCCCGGCGCGGAGAAGAAATTCATCGAGGAAGGCAACGGCGTTTCCCGCGCCGAGTTCATGTACAACGACTTCGTGCTGGTGGGCCCGGTGAAGGACCCCGCCAAGATCAAGGGCAAGGGCGTGGCCGACTCGCTCAAGGCCATCGCCGGTGCCAAGGCCCCCTTTGCCAGCCGTGGCGACGACTCCGGCACCCACAAGATGGAGCAGAACCTCTGGAAGGTGGCCTCGCTGCCCGTTCCCGACAAGGACTCCTGGTACATCGGCGTGGGCCAGGGCATGCTGGCTACCCTGCGCATCGCCGCCGAGCGCGGGGCCTACACCCTGACCGACCGCGGCACCTGGATCAAGTACGAGGCCAAGGACCAGGGCAAGTCCGGCCTGGCCATTTTGTCCGAGGGCGACAAGGCCCTGCTCAACCAGTACAGCATCATCCAGCTGGCCCCCAAGTGCACCAGCATCAAGCACGCGGCGGCCAAGAAGCTTGAGGCCTGGTTCCTGTCCCCGGTGGGCCAGAAGGCCATCGCGTCCTTCAAGCTCGAGGGCAAGCAACTGTTCTTCCCCAACGCCGGCAAATAGCGGCAGGCCGCCTGATGGCGGAGGATTATGGACTACTTCAGTGAAGGCCTGACCAAGGCCGTGGCGCTTTTGCTGGCGCTGGACCCCGAGACCTTCTCGGCGGTCTGGGCCACAGCGAGCGTCACGGCCCTGGCGCTCATCGCCAGCCTGCTTATGGGATTGCCCCTGGGGTTCGCCCTGGGGCATTTCCACTTTCCTGGCCGCCGGGGCGTGCGCCTGTTCGTGGACTGGATGCTCTCCCTGCCCACGGTGGTCATCGGCCTCATCGTCTATGCGTTCTTGACCGCGCGCGGCCCCCTGGGCGAGTGGGGCCTCTTGTTCAGCGTTCCGGGCATGGCGCTCGGCCTCACGCTGCTCGGCCTGCCCATCATCATTTCCATGACCGCCACGGCGGTGGAGTCCACGGACTCCCGGCTGACCCAGACCCTGCTTTCGCTGGGCGCGGATCGCTGGCAACTGCTCTGGGCCACACTCACCGAGGCGCGTTTCGCCATGGCGCTGGCCGCGGCCACGGCCTTTGGCCGCATCGTCAGCGAGGTCGGCATCGCCATGATGGTGGGCGGCAACATCAAGTGGCAGACGCGCACCATCACCACGGCCATCGCGCTGGAGACCGGCAAGGGCGAGTTCGCCACCGGCATTGCGCTGGGCATCGTGCTGATGATCGTGGCCCTGGTGGTGAACCTGCTGGTGGGGTTGTTGCGCGGCAGGGCCAACGGTTCTGCGGGCGGGCATCGGGCTGGCGGAGGCCGGACATGAGCGCGCCGCTGTACCGTCTGCGCGGGGTGGAGGCCGGCTACGGCGAGGCTGCGGGCCTGGGCCCCTTGGCGGCTTCGGTGCTGCACGTGCCGGAGCTGTCCATAGCGCATGGGAGCATCGTGGGCCTGGCCGGGCACAACGGCAGCGGCAAGAGCACCCTGCTCAAGCTGCTGGGCTTCCTGCTCTCGCCAAGCATGGGCGATGTGTATTTCGATGGCCGTCTGGTGGATCAGGCGGCCCTGCGCGCCGGGCACCTGCTGCGCCGCCGGGCCGTGCTGCTGGGGCAGGACACCTGCCTGCTCAAGCGCTCGGTGGCGGCCAATGTATTCTACGGCCTGAAGGTGCGCGGCCTGGGGGCAGACCGGCGTGCCGTGGACTGGGCGCTGGAATTGGTGGGGCTGGACCCTGTTCTGTTTGCCCGACGGGCCTGGTACGAGTTGTCCGGCGGAGAGGCCCAGCGGGTGGCCCTTGCTGCGCGCCTAGTGCTGCGGCCCAAGGTGTTGCTGCTGGACGAGCCCACGGCCAGCCTGGACGAGGAAAGTGCCCTGCGCATCCGCGAGGCTTCTCTGGCCGCGCGAGAACAGTGGGGGGCGACGCTGGTGGCGGTGAGCCATGACATGATCTGGCTGCGTTCTTTGTCCGACGAGATTGTGTTTATGCGCGGCGGTCGCCTGACCGAGGCACCATCAGGAATACATGGCTGGAGCGCCGTTTCCGTCTCGGCCTAATCCTCGCCGACGCTTGCGGCTGGCTTGTTGGCTCCGGCAAAAGATAAAAAAAGGGAGGGTAATCCACTGTTGTGAATGAATTACCCTGCCCAAATCTGCTGCTAGAATGCTGAGGGGGATAGCCTAGCAGCACCTAAAGAATATGTACCGATATTTGTCCTGTCAATGCAATCTCGGTTTACTTGTTGAAAAAACATGGACACTGCATGGCATGTGCTTTCCTTTGTCGTTGTCTGGTGTTGATTTTAGATCGTTTTAGTTTGTTTTGAGCGCATTTTTGTTTTGCCATGGAAGGCTTTGTTGTGCTTGGCAAAGCGTAATAAAGTGGGACCATCCTTTTTTGGGTGAGGGCGTCGCAAGGGATTCGACCAAGGGCGGAGTTTATTGTACGAAGGGCGATGCCGGGCGCAGTGCCTCGGCGATTCGCTTCAGACCAGCAAGTGGAGACGCAGCACATGATCGCAGTCAGCATTGTCGGGTTCAAGAAGACCGGGAAGACAACCCTGGCTGTGGCATTGGGTGAGGAGCTTGCCCGGCGGGGTATCCGGGCCGCAGCGGCCAAGTTTACCCATCATGGCGAGACCGATGTCGAGGGCACGGACAGCCACAGGCTGCGCAAGGTCTATGGAAAAGTCGCTTTTTTAGGAAGCGAGTCTTCCTCAGTGTTCTGGGAGGGGCCGCGTTTCCTGGCGGATCTGTTGCCGATTTTGGATGCTGACGTGCTGGTGGTGGAGGGCGGGAAGCACCTGCGTTGGCTGCCGCGCGTGTTGCTGCTGCGGAAGCTGGCCGATGCCGGTGAATTGGAGCAGGGCTTGGCTCTTGCGAGCTACGGCGAGGTCGCGGGCTACGACATGCCTCACGTTATCGATGTGGCGGCTCTGGCGGACCTGATCCTTGAGCGCGGTTTTGCCTTGCCTGGTTTGGATTGCGGCTCTTGCGGCCGTGAGGACTGCGCTTCACTGGCCCGCGAGATTGTGGCGGGCAAGGCCACCCTGGCGGATTGCCGTGCGGCCCGGGCCGAAGTGGAGGTCTCTGTTGCCGGCCAGTCCGTGGCCATGAATTCCTTTGTGCAGCAGGTGTTTTCCGGTGCGCTCCGGGGCATGCTCAAGGAGTTCAAGGGCTACGCCCCAGGCCCCATTGAGATTCGCATCAAGGGCTAGGGCCGACGTGACGCGAACCAGAAGCTCGACACCGGGGGCGTGTGCCGGGGCTGTGGCCGGAAGCGCGGCCCGAGGACGAGGCACCGAGCGTGTCGATTCCGTGCGACCGTCTCACCAAGAACCGAAGATGTTCGCCGCGAATGGTGCCGAGGCCTTCACCCGAACCAGCCT
>JAHIUD010000068.1 GCA_018817515.1 Pseudomonadota bacterium | reverse complement strand
TCGGCCGGGGTGAAGTGCGCTCTTTCATCGTCGCCTCCATCGCTTGCGATGGGGCGAATATAGCAAACATCTCTGATGATTAGAAGCAAAAACTTCGAGATTTGCCTTGCAGCGGTCTCGAACCTGTATGACCGCGGCAACTTAGAACCTATCCGTAAATAGTTGCTACTTTTCTCCAGCAAATGATTGCTGCTGCCAGGTGAAGCAAGGCCTCGTAGCTATCCGCTAACTTTTCGAATCGAACCAGCAACTTTCTGAACCGATTGAACCAAGAGTGCGTCACCTCGACCACCCAACGTCGATTCTTCCACGGACGCCCAGGCCTTCGTTTCTTCCGGCAGACCCGTGGCATGTATCCTCTCTCGGTTATTGCTCTTTGCGCTGGCTCTCCATCGTAGCCCTTGTCGGTATAGAGGTATGCCCTGCCTCTGCCCGGCGGAGTGAAGATTGCAGCGTCCAGCAATAGGGCCAGCTGGGTTACGTCATGCCTGTTCGCCCCGGTTACGATGAGCGACAGCGGGATACCATTCCCGTCCACCAGCACATGCCGCTTGCTTCCATTTTTTCCCCCGGTCCGTTGGGTTTCGCCCGACGGATTCTTGAGCCAAGGGAGCCTTGACCATTGAGCCGTCGATGCTTTGCCACTTCCAGGCGACGCCTTCCATGTCATCGCACTCTGCTAGCCCAGCTCGCCAGAGCTGCAAGAAAAATCCGGCCTTGAGCCACTCGCGGAAGTATTTGTGCACCGAACTTGCGCTGCCAAACCGCTCCTTCGGAAGAGCTTTCCACTGGCAGCCTGTGCGAAGCACGAACACGATGCCCTCAAATGTTTTGCGGGGATCCATCGGCTTTCTTCCCCCACCTGGCCTGCGCTTGTAGCGCCCTCGTCCGGACGCTTACGAGCTGGTATCAGCGGTTCAACACGGCCCCAGAACTCATTAGGCACCTCCCAAGAACGGACTTTTCCCATGATGCACCTCCGTGCTGAACCATAAGAAAAAATTGAAGAAAGTGTCAATTAATTACGGATAAGTTTTTATTCTCACTTAGCCCGAAGATCATCAATCCTCTTTTGACAGCGCTTTAAATCTTGACTCCAGACTGGCAAATCGATAATTGACTTAATTCAATAATGAATCATAAATTCATTTGAGATACCCTGGTTTAATTACAATAAGATTGAGGATTCAAATATCGTGAAGATAGCTATCATCGGCGCCTCTGTGCGTCTTCCCGGCGGGATAAACTCGCTGAATACGTATTGGGATGTGCTTGCAGGTGGACGCGATGTCGTCACCAAAATCGGACCGGAGCGTTGGGGCACTGAGTTTTATCAGCACCCGGACGTGAAGGCACGCGGTCGCAGCTATACCTTTGCCGCTGGTGTGATCGATGATGTCGCCACCTTCGATCCCGGCTTCTTCGGAATCTCCCCGCGTGAAGCGATCCAGATGGACCCCCAGCAGCGCCTCACTCTGAATCTAGCCTGGGAAGCTCTGGAGGACGCGGGTATCGCCCCCGGCAAGCTGCGCGGTTCACACTGCGGCGTGTTCGTCGGCGTTTCCGGCACGGACTACGCCTACAGGTACGTCTCCGATCCGTGCTCCATAAACGCCTATTACATGACTGGCAACGTCCAGAGCCTAGTCTCCAACAGAATTTCTTACGTGCTTGATCTGCACGGCCCCAGCATGTCCGTGGACACGGCCTGCTCTTCTTCCCTCGTGGCAGTGAGCGAGGCCTGCCAGACCCTGGGTGCGGGCGCCTGCTCTTTAGCGTTGGTGGGCGGCGTGAACCTGCTGCTTTCGCCGTTTCCGTTCATCGGCTTCTCTAAGGCCACCATGCTTTCGCCCACGGGTAGATGCAAAGCCTTCGACGCCTCGGCCGACGGCTACGTGCGCAGCGAAGGCGGCGGCATGCTGGTGCTTAAACGCCTGGAGGACGCCCTGCGCGACGGCGACCGCATCCGCGCGGTCATTGAAAACACGGGCGTGAACTCAGGCGGGCACACTGCGGGCATCGCCTTTCCCAACCGCGAGCAGCAGGAGGCGCTTTTGGGCGCCCTGTACGGTAACGACAGCGGCCGCATCGCCAGCCTCGCCTATATCGAAGCGCACGGGACTGGCACCATCGCTGGCGACCGTCAGGAGGGCTTCGCCCTGGGCAATGCCCTGGGCAAGCGCAGAAAACGTCCGCTGCTCATCGGATCGGCTAAGACAAACGTTGGGCACCTGGAGTCCGGCGCGGGCATCGTCGGACTGCTTAAGGGCATGCTCGTCTTGGAGCGCAAACTCGTGCCGCCCTCCCTGCACTTCAATACCCCGAGCCCCAAAATCCCTTTTGCGGACTTGAACATTGAGGTTGTCACGCAGTTGCAAGCCGTGCCGGAATCCCGCGAGCCCGTCCGCGTGGGTGTCAATTCCTTCGGCTTCGGCGGCACCAACGCGCACGTCATACTTCTGGAGCATAAGCCCGCGCGCCCAGCGCGCAAGCCTCAGGCCTCGGCCCCGGCCGTGCTGCCCCCTCTGCTGCTCTCCGCCGGATCGGAGTCGGCGTTGAAGGAGTTAGCGGAGCGCTATGCCAAGCGCCTGGACGCCGAGCCAGCCCTCTCCCAACCAGCGAACGCCTACACCATGGCCCGCGCTGCAGCCCTGGGCCGCCAGGCTCTGGACTGGCGCCTAGCCATTGTGGGCGAAAGCGCCAGCGACTGGCGTGAGGCTTTGCGCGCCTTCGACCAGGACGAGTCCAGCCCGATTCTGACGCGTTCGCGCGTGCGCGGCAAGGATTCTCTGGCCTTCATCTTCAGCGGCAACGGCGCGCAGTGGCCCGGCATGGGCCAGCAGATGCTCAAGGAAAGCGCGGTCTTCCGCAAGGCCGTGGCTAAGGTGGACACCTGTTTCAAGCCGCTGTCCGGCTGGTCCATCCTCGAAGTCATGGAGTCGCCCTCAGCCGACTGGGACCTCGCTGCGACCGAGATCGCCCAGCCTATGCTCTTCGCCGTGCAAGCTGGCATCGTTGCGGTGCTCCGCGAACAGGGCATCACGCCCGATGTAGTCCTGGGACACAGCGTTGGAGAGGTAGCCGCGGCTTACGCCTGCGGCGCGCTGGACACCAAACAGGCCGTACGCGTGCTCCACGCCCGCAGCATCGCCCAGGCCAAGACCCGCGGGGCCGGACGCATGGCCGCGGTGAATATCTCCCTTGAGCAGGCCACCTCGCTCATCGTGGAGATGGGCCTCACCCTGGAGATAGCTGGTGTCAACAGCCCCGGCTCCCTCACCCTTGCCGGCGAACTTGCCCAGCTGAAGGCTCTGGGCCAGCGCGTGGCCGAGGATCTGCACGCCCCGTTTAAGCTGCTGGACCTGGACTACGCCTTCCACAGCAAGAGCATGAACGGCATCCGCAGCCACCTGCTGGGGGCCCTCGCCGGGCTCGCCCCGGCCAAGGGCTCGGGGCGTTTCCTGTCCACGGTCACCGGCAATGATCTGGACGGCCGCAAGCTGACCCCTAACTACTGGTGGCGCAACGTTCGCCAGACCGTACAGCTTTCCTCTGTCCTGGCGACCCTGCTCCAAGAGGGCGCAGCGCTGTTCGTGGAAATTTCGCCGCACCCAATCATGCAGTCTTATGTGCGGCAGACTCAGCACCACCACAACAAGACCGGCGCGAGCATCGGCACCCTGACCCGCAACGAGGCGGGCCTGGGCAGGCTGCGCACCGCCGCAGCCCAGGCCTGGGCTTTCGGCGCGCACCTGAACCTGGAAAGCGTCTTCGCCCAGCCCGCGCCCCACATGGATCTGCCGCTTACCCCCCGGCACGGCGAGCGCTATTGGCAGGAACCCACTGTCGAAAGCGCGCAAATGCTGTACCCCGTGGTGGACTACGCGCTGCTTGGCGCGCGTGCTGGATCTGACGCAGTCGAGTGGACCAACACCCTCGACCTGGAGCGCCACCCTTGGCTTGCCGACCACCGCGTGGGCAAGGCCGTGGTGTTTCCCGCCGCGGGTTTCGCGTGCATGGCGCTGGCCGCCGGTCAGGCGCGTTGGCCCGGCCAAGCTCTGGACCTGAGCGGATTCGAGATTCACCGCCCGTTAGTGTTGGACCCCGGCCAGTCCCAAACCACGCGCTTCATTCTTTCGCCAGAGACCGGACGCTTCCGCATTTTGAGCCGCCCACGGCTGGAAGACGCCGAATGGCTGGAGCACGTGGTGGGCCGCCTGCAACCCGCCACGGCCCCGCGCATTGCCGCGTGGCAGCCGAAGGGCGGGCCGACCTCGCACATGCCTGGCGCCGACCTTTACGAACTTGCCGCGTCGCTTGGCCTCAACTACGGCCCAGCGTTTCAGAGCGTGCAAAAAGTCGCCCTCATCGGAACCAGCGAGGCCGAGGTTACGCTGCGCCTGCCGGAGCACCTCTTCGCCACGGCGGACGAGCCGCTCCACCCGGTGCTGCTGGACGGCGGCTTGCAGGCTTTGTTCAGCCTGCTCGGCATGGCCGGATCCGGCACGTCGTCCACACTGTTTCTGCCCGTGCGCCTGGAGCGCATGCGCCTGCTCGCCAGGCGCGGTCCAGCAGTTTGCTGCCGCATCCGCCTCACGCGTTCCTCCTCGCGCTCTATTCTTGCCGACCTGACCTTCCTGGACGCGGACGGCGAGCCCCTGGCCCAGATGGCCGACTGCCGCCTACGCCGGGCCGAGACCGGAAGGAAGCGCTCCAAGCCCAAGGTCTTCACCTGCCGGACTCTGCCCGCGCCCCGGCATACGCGCGGAGCTCTGGCCGCGCTGCCCGCGACGGACACGCTGCAAAAGGCCCTGGCTCGGACAACCAACACATGCAGTGAGGAATTCGTCGCCCTGCTCGACATCATGGTCTCCGCCTTCGCGCGAGAGGCCGTGACGGCAATCGGTGGCGACAACCCGGCCGGTTTCCGCGTTGAAGCGCTTTTGGCGGGTGACCTTGCACCTGAGTGCGCCTCCTTGCTGCGCTGGATTCTGGACTTGCTTGTGCGCGACGGTCTGGCCGTCGAGGCGAACGGCCTATACACCCTGGCCTCCTCCGGGGATTTGCCAGCCGCTGCCGAGGCCTGGCGGGCTGTCCTGGGCATGCGCATGGACCGTCTTCCCGAACTGCTCGCCGCTGGACGTGCGGGCAGGCACCTTGCAGATGTCTTGCGCGGCGACCTTCCCCAAGACTTCGCGGGTGCCGTCCCCCGCAACTTGCTCACGGCGGACGGCACTTCGGTTGAGGCGCTTGTGCACGCCCTGAACGCTGCCCTGGCTGCGGTCCAGCCAGGAGACCGCCCGCGCGTGCGACTTTCCGGGCTTGAGCCCGAGTTCCTGCGCACCGTGCTGCACGGGCTAGCTCCGCACCAACCGCTCATCCGCATCGCCACCAATGCCAAGGACGATCCATCTCTAGGCGGAATCCTCGGTCCCAGGAGCGAGGCCTCGCTGGAGCACTTGGACCTGGAACTAAGTCCCGAGGGTGACAACGGCATCGAATTCGACATTTACATGACCGCGGGCCTCTCCACCAAGCCAGATCTTGCCGGGGAGCTGGCCAAGGCGAGATCAGCTCTGGCTCCCGGCGGCCTGCTGCTGATTCTGGAGCCCGTACCCAGTCGCTTGCGCGATCTGGCTTATGGCCTGGACGCGACTTGGTGGCGCGAGTTGCCGGACACCGGCGAACGCCTGAGTTGTCTGCACACCGACGGGCAGTGGCGTAGCTTTTTGGCCCAGGCCGGCTTCGAAACTCCCGTGGCCTTGGCCGTCCCCGGCGACCCGCTCGGCTTTCAGCTCCTCGCGGCGCGCGCGCCGCGGCCTCCCGAGCCGCAGGCTGAACCCGCCGCCCAGCCGCGCGGCGTGCTCATTCTGGCCGCACCACAGGCCACCGATTTGGCGCAAGCCCTTGCTCCAGAACTCGAAGCCGCTGGGTTTACCGCCGTGGTTCGCCTGCTGCCGCAAGGTGAGGCTGCCGTGGTCGACATCGATGTTGCGCTTAGTTCCTGGACCGGAGAAATGACCTGCAGCGAGGTCGTGCTGCTTGCTGGAGCCGCCCTGGGCGACGCCAAGGGGCCGGCGCTCCTCGGCGCATCGGCCTTTCTGGCCGTTGTCTGCGCCGCGGCACGCATCCTTTCTGGCCGGCCGAAGCCGCCCCGGCTCTGGCTGCCCACAAGCAACGCCATGCTCGGCAGCGGTGGGGAGGGAGTAGGCACGGATCCCGCTCAATCCATGGTCTGGGGCCTTGGCCGCGTGCTCATGAACGAGCATGCGGAACTGGGCTGGCGGTTGGTGGACCTGCAGGGCGCGCCCGACGCGCGCACTGCGGCCCATTGGCTTTGCGGCGAGATCGCCCTGCCGGATGAAGAAAATGAAGTATTCCTAAATGCCCAGGGACGTTTTGCTCCGCGCCTTGTTCTCACCGCGCCCACGGTCCCGCCCCTTCTGCCAGAGCAGGAGGTCGAAGCCGTGACCAGATTGCAGTTCAAGGGTCAGGGCTCGCTTGATAACCTGTGCTGGCGCAAGGCCGTGCTGGCCAAGCCCAGCCCGGGACAGGTTGTCATCCAGGTACGGGCCACAGGCCTCAACTTCCGTGACCTCATGTGGGTCATGGGCCTTTTGCAGGATGAAGCTCTTGAGAACGGGTTTGCCGGTCCCAGTTTAGGCATGGAATGCGCAGGCGATGTGCTGGCCGTGGGCGAGGGGGTCAGCGACTTTGCTCCGGGCGACCGGGTAATTGCCTTCACCCCGGCGGGCTTTGCCGATCGCGTTGTGACCGACGCCAGTGCCTGCGCCCACATGCCCGAGACTATGACCTATGCTGCGGCGTCCACCCTGCCCACGACTTTCTTCACCGTGCACTATGCTTTCCGGCACCTGGCTCACCTTGAGCCGGGCGAACGTGTCTTAATCCACGGCGCGGCCGGCGGCGTCGGCATCGCCGCTATCCAGTGCGCCACGCTAATGGGTGCGGAGATCTACGTCACCGCCGGTTCCGAGCGCAAACGTGACTTTCTGCGCTTGCTCGGCGTGAAGCACATCTATGACTCCCGTAGCCTGTGCTTTGTGGATGATGTGTTGGAAGCCACCGGTGGCAAGGGCGTGGACGTGGTGCTGAACACGCTGGCGGGTGAGGCCGTTAACAAGGGCCTAGCGCTGCTCAGGCCTTTTGGCCGGTTCTTGGAACTTGGCAAACGCGATTTCTACAATGACAGTCTCGTGGGTGTGCGGCCTTTGCGCAACAATATCAGCTACTTTGGTGTCGACGCTGACCAGATTCTGAAGGACCGCCCAGCCCTGGGCGCGACGCTTTTCCGGGAGCTCATGGCCAACTTTGAGAACGGCATTTTGGTCCCATTACCTTACACCTTCTTTTCGGCAGAAGCCATTGTCGACGCCTTCCGCACCATGCAGCAGTCCCGTCACATCGGCAAAATCGTGGTGGGCCCGCCCTCGGCCCCGAAGCACGCCACGGCCACCTTTGTCCTCAAGGCCGAGGCTACCTACCTCATTACAGGTGGCATGAGCGGTTTCGGCCTCGCCGCCGCGTGCAGGCTCGCCGAGCGCGGCGCCAAGAATCTTGTGCTCGTCGGCCGGCGTGGCCCCGCCACGGACGAGGCGCGCGAGGCCATTGCCGCGCTTGAGGCTTCGGGAGTACGTGTGCACATCGGCAAGGCCGACGTCACCGACAGCGCGCAGTTGGCCGCCCTCCTGGACAAGGTTTCACATACCATGCCGCCCCTCTGCGGGGTTATCCACGCGGCCATGGTGCTGGACGACGGTCTAGCCCGCGACTTGACCACCGAGCGTATACGCAAAGTGCTGGCACCTAAGGTCCAGGGGGCCTGGAACCTGCACCAGCAAACCAGCGGGCTGGAATTCTTCGTATTGTTCTCCTCCGCAACGACTGTGGTGGGGAACCCCGGCCAGGCCAACTACGTGGCTGCCAACTGCTACATGGAGGCACTGGCCCGCCTACGGCACGCCGCTGGGCAGCCAGCTCTGGCCCTGGCCTGGGGCGCCATCGATGACGTGGGCTACCTGACGCGGCACAAGGAAATCAAACAGGCCTTAATCTCGCGCCTGGGCCACACGTTCACCTCCACTGAGGCCTTGGACGCCATGGAGCGGGAGCTCTGCGGCGGGTTGGCCGTGGGTGCTATTTTCGATCCCGACTGGGCCTCCTTACGCCGGTTGCTGCCGGGTATCGCCGCGCCGCGCATGGCGCACTGGGCCCGCACCCGCGGCAAGGCCGACGAGACTGAGTGCTTGGATATTCGCCAGCGGCTTTTGGGGCTTTCCCCGGCGAAAGCCTTCACAGAGGTCAAGGTCCAACTGACCCAGGTTGTGTCCAGCATCACGCGCATACCGACCGAGCAGCTAGATTCGCAGAAAAACCTGGCGGAGCTAGGCATGGACTCGCTCATGGCCGTGGAGCTCAGCCTGTCCATTGAGGACCGCTTCGGGGTGAGCATCCCGAACATCTCGCTTTCGCAGGGCGGCACCTTGAACGCGCTGGCCCAGCGCATTGCCCAAAGCTTAGCCGAGCCCAAGCCCAATGAGCAAGGCGACGTGCTACAGGAAGTGGCCGCGCGGCACTTAGGCGACGACGAACGCGCCGCGCTTGAGAAGGCCGAAACCAGCGCCGGAGATAGCAATGGGAGATAATAAGCCGCTCTTTTGCCTGTCCGAGGAGCTGAAACGGCAGGTCCAGCGCCGCAAGCAGGAAATCGACAAGGGGGATCTGACCGACGACCTTCGCCTAAAGGACGTGCGACCGCTTGTGGCGCCGGTGCCGCTACAGTATTTCGATCCCGCCCAGCTGCCGGGCATTCGCGAATACCTAGGCCTACGCCAGTCCGTGGAAATGCTTGGAGTGAAGGACCCCTTCTTCCGCGTGCACGAGGGCATCCCCGGTGCCACAACGCGCATCGGTGGCAAGGAATACCTGAATTTTTCCAACTACAATTACCTAGATTTGAACGGGCACCCCGAGGTGCAGGACGCCGCGTGCGAGGCCATCGGACGCTATGGCACCTCGGCCTCGGCCAGTCGCATGGTCTCGGGCGAGCGACCGCTTCACAGCCAGCTGGAGCACGCCCTGGCAGACTTCCTGGGCACCGAGGACTGCGTGGCCCTGGTGAGCGGGCACGCCACTAACGTCACGGTCATCGGTCACCTGTTCGGCCCGCGCGATCTCATTCTGCACGACGCCCTGGCCCACAACAGCGTGCTACAGGGCGCGCTGCTCTCCGGAGCCAAACGCCTGAGCTTCCCCCACAATGACTGGCAGGCTCTGGACGACATGCTGCGCTCCATGCGCGCCGGGTTCGAGCGCGTGCTCATCGTTGTGGAGGGGCTCTACAGCATGGACGGCGACTATCCGGACCTACCGCGCTTCGTCGAGATCCGCGAACGCTACAAGACCTTTCTGCTCATCGACGAGGCACACTCCATAGGGGTTATGGGCACCACGGGACGCGGTATCGCCGAGCATTTCGGCCTGCCGCGCAGCAGCGCCGACTTTTGGATGGGCACCATGAGCAAGACCTTCTCCGGCTGCGGCGGGTTTATCGCCGGGCAGGGACTCATAGTGGACTACCTGCGCCACACCGCGCCAGGTTTCTTATACAGCGTGGGTATGTCACCGCCGCTGGCCGCCGCGGCGCTCAAGTCCCTGGAGATCTTGCAGCGAGAGCCGGAACGCTGCCGCGCCCTACGCCGGGTCGGCAGGCAATTCTTGAAGCTGTGCAAGGCTGAGGGGCTGGACACGGGCTTGAGCGCCGGACTGTCCATCGTGCCGATCATCGTGGGCAGTTCCATGGGTGCCATGTCACTTTCTAGCAAGCTTTTCGACAGGGGCCTTAACGTGCAGCCCATCTTCGCCCCAGCCGTGGAGGAACGGCAAGCCCGCCTGCGTTTTTTCCTGTGTAGCGAACACACCGACGCCCAGCTTGAGGCCACGGTCAAGGCCGTCGCGGCCGGCCTGGCCGGATAGTCTACCGGCTTAGGTCTGTCTTTCGCCCTAAACCGTGGAGCCGAATGCGATGCCCGAGCACCCGCCTCTAAAATGGGACGTCCGAGCGCTTCTAGCGTTTTGCGCTTCCGCGTTGGTGGCGCTGTCGGCGCAGTGGCCGGGGCTCGTCAACCCATATGTCGTCAACGACGACGTGCGCCAGCAAATTTACTGGATGCAGCGCTGGCTCGACCCAACCCTCTATCCTCGGGACATTATTAACGACTACGCGAGGGCTTACGTCACCTGGGGCGTGCAAGCGCTCTACCACACGGGCGGGCTGGCCTTTCATCCTCTGTACTTCACCAAGCTGGTGGCTGTGGCCCTTTCTGCCTGGCTCGGCCTACTCTTTTTCCAGACCGGTCGAGCCCTGAAGGACGAGAGGGTGGGGCTTCTGGCGCTTGCCGTTTACTGGTTTTCCCCGGCATTCATGGAGAATATTTCCGGCGGCCTAGCCCGGGCCTTCGCTGCGCCACTCCTCATACTGTTTTTGTACGCGCTTGCGCGGCGTTCACGGCCGCTGGCCCTGGCCGCCCTGCTGGCCCAGGCTCTATTTATCCCGTACGTCGTGCTCTTATGCCTCGTAGCTGCAGGCGGGCACCTGACCCTCTGGCGGCTGGGCCTGACCAAGGAACCCCCGCTGTTACGTGGGCCTCTGGACGTGCTGACTGGCATCGCCGCCCTGGGTCTAGCTGTGGCCTGGCAGCACGGCCTGAGCGCGGAGGGCTTTGGGCCGCTGCCCTGGGCCTCGGAGATAGCCGGTCGGCCGGAATTCTACGCCAAAGGCAGGCTAGACCTGCTGCCATTCCCTTCCATTTTTTGGGAGCTGATCGCACGGCCCTGGGCAGCCTTCGTCCCGTTCCACCCAGGCACCACCGCGGCCGGGGTCGCGGCCAGTTGTCTGCTCTTGCCCGCCATGGCCCTGGGTGCGCGGCGCGTGGACTGGAAGACACTTGCGCCCCAGGCCTGGGCCTTCGGCAGCGTGTTTGCGGCATCGCTGACCATGTACGTCCTAGCGCGCGTCTTTGCGCTCAAACTGTTTGTGCCCTCGCGCTACCTGGAATACACCACCAACATTTTCCTGTGCCTGGGCGCTGCGGTGCTGCTTGACCCGCTTTTGCACGTGCTCTTCAAGCGCTGCCCACGCAGTCCTCGGGTGTTTGGCTGGGCGCTCATGTTGGCCTCTTTGCTTCTGGGCGTGGCTCGCCAGCACGGGGTGGAGTTGTATGACTATTCTGACGGACGTGCCCTATACGCCTTCGCCCGCAGCACGCCCAGTGATGCGCGCTTCGCCGGACCCCCAGAGGTCATGGACAACGTGCTGACCTTTGGCCAGCGCAACGTCTACGTCTCCTTCGAGCTGGCGCATCCCTGGAGCACCGGTTACTGGGCGGTCATCGGCCCCCGGCTGGAGAAACTAGCCAAGGCCTGCTACACCACGGCCCCGGACGAGCTGAAACGCTTCTGCCAGGACGAGGGCATCGACTTCTTCGTTGTGGACCGGCGGCGCTACACTCCAGAGTTCCTCGCCGCCACGCCGTTTTTCGAGCCTTTCGGCAGCATGATCCGCCTGCGTGCGCAGGGCGTACAGGACTTTGCCGTACTCTCCGGCCGGTTCAAGGCCACCCAGGTGGATGCAGACACCTTAGTGCTCGACATGCGCCAAAACACCGAAGTTCCGATCGCACAAGCCTCAGGCGTTAGCATACTCGGGACCAAGCAGTGAATGAGCCAAAGCAGCAGCCTCGACGCACATCTGGCATGAGGACAGGCTCCTTCGTGCTCAGCTTGCTCGTCATCGCCGGGCTTGCGCTCTGGCTGTGGCGCGCGGTTGATCTGCGCGAGCTGCTGCGCATCATCATCGCGGCGAGGCTCGACATGCTCGCCCTGACGATTCTGCTGCCTGCCGTCTCCAACACCATCCGCGCGCTGCGGCTACATGTGGTGCTGCAGAACAAGCCCGGCCTGCTGCACACTGTTCACGTGTACAACATTGGGGCCATGGTCAACTGTCTGCTGCCGCTGCGCTCCGGCGAGCTGAGCATGGCGCTGCTGCTGGGCCCGCGGCTGCCCGGCGGTAAGACCGAGGCTTTGTCCCGCCTGTTCGTGGACAGGTTCCTGGACTTGCTCGCGGTCTTGGCGCTTTTTGCCGCCACGGCGCTGCTGCTCGACCAGACCCGCATCCAGGCCATCACCCCGGGGCGAGGGCTGGGATATGTGGGGCTCGGCCTTGCTCTCACGGTCGGGACAGCGTGGATGTTGTGCTTCTGTGAACCGCTGGTGCTACGGTTGGTCCTTACCCTGGCGGGATTACTGAGCCGCGACCCCGAGCCCTGGGTCCGCCGATCGACTGCCGCCATTAGCGGCCTGCGCGCCTTGTTCCAGTGGCGCATCATGGCGCAGGCCTTGGGGCTGTCCCTGCTGGCCTGGACCAGCATCACGCTGAACTTCCATGCGGGCATGGCGGCGCTGTTCCAGCCGCAGGGCTTGGCCTATTCCATGCTGGCTGTAAGCATGACGGTGTTTGGCCTTATGGTGGCGCCCATGCCCGCAGGCATCGGCACCACGCACGGGGCCATCATACTGGCGCTCGGATTTTTTGGCGTCGGCGCGGAGCACGCTCTGGCCTTCGCCATCTTGTACCACGCGGTGAGCACGATGGTGTCCCTGCTGCTCGGCTTCATCGGCCTGCAGGCCCTGAAGCTGACACTGCGGCCGCTGTTGCGGGGCGCGCTGTCCACAAGCGCCACAAAGCAGGAGCTCTGCGGCCCGTCATGACCGCTCGTCGGGAACGCCATATCTTTTGCGGCGAGCATCGCAGAATCAATGCCGTCATTCCACTGACATTGAAGCCAAAACGCCACACCTGAGACGGCACCTAGCTCCTGGTCTACCAATGATGCGGCTACGGCAAGACCCAGAAGCCCCTTATAGGAGCAGCCACGGGACCCGATTCCCTCATCCGGACCCAAAGATGCAGTACCGTTCCGACTTCCACGGCTCGAATTTTGCAAAGATCGAAACGTATTTCTGAAGAACACATTGAAAGCTGGACGGTTGCTTTGATCGGATTGAATGACATACTGCACATCAGCGTACGACAGGTCTTCCGGCAGCGCAGACGCAGCCTGGGAGTTCTGTTTGCTGTGGCGCTGGGCACGTCGAGCCTCATCACCATGCTAACCCTGGGCGACCAGCTCAAACGAGACATGAATCGAGACCTCGACCTTTTGGGTGGAGCCACGGTCATTGTGGCCGGGTTCACCACCTCCACCGATACCACTGCTCCGCCGCAGACTTTCTTGCCAAAGACTGTGGAGCAGATACGCGCTCTGCCCGGCGTGGAGACCGCGAGCGTAGCCACGGATCATGTGGACTGGAACGTGCTGTTCTGGAAGGGCGAAAGCCTTGCCACCCCGGTGCTCGGTGTGGACGAGCACTACTGGCACACTAGCAGCATGAACGCCATTAAAGGACGGCTCTTCGGGGCCGAGGAGGTCGCCAACGGCGAACGGGTCTGCGTCCTGGGTGAGGAGCTGGCAAAAAATTTGTACGGTCAGGATGATCCCATCGGGCAATACTTGCCCATCCGCACTGAGGTCTTCCGGATCATCGGCGTCGTGGGTGGCCTACAGGTGGGTGACAGGAAAAAGTTCGCGCTGTTGCCCATAACCACGGTGGTGCGCCGCAGCGACGGACTCATGCGCGCGGATAGACTGCTCGTGCGCTGCCGCACTTGGGACGATGTGCTACCCGTGGGCGCAGCCATGCCCGGCATCGTGGCCCAGACCCAGGGCGCAAAGTTTCTGCAGATCGAGGTGGCCCGCAAGCAATTGGAGCGCGTGGTGTCCATGGTCTGGTGGATCCAGCTTTTTGTGACCATCTCCATCGTTGCCACCCTCACAGTGGGCGGCTTCGGTATTTGGAACGGCATGATGAGCTCGGTAATTTCCAGAACGCGCGAAATCGGCCTGAAAAAAGCCATGGGGGCGGAGCAGAGGGACATCCTTGCCCAGTTCCTGTGCGAGGCGCTGACCTTGAGCCTAAGTGCCGCCGCAATCGGCATTCTCATGGCCTTCGCGGTCGTGCAGGCTGCCGGCTTGTATTTGGAGGCCAAACCACCGGTTGGGCTGTTCTTCTTCAACGCGGCAATTAGCTTCGCGTTTTCCGCACTGCTCGGCGTGGGCACGGGCTTTTATCCGGCTCAGCGGGCGTCACGCATGGACGCCGTGGCGGCGATACGTTATGAATAATGAGAATCAGGCTGCAAAGATCGTGAGTATCAAAGCGCTCACCAAGACCTACAGCACAGCTGCCGGCAACTTCGACGTGCTGCGCGGCGTTAATCTGGACCTGTTCGCCGGAGAAATGGTCGCCATCATGGGGCCATCAGGCTGCGGCAAGTCGAGCCTGTTGCATATTCTTGGGCTGCTCGCGCCACCAACCACAGGCCATTTTAGCATCATGGGCTATGACATGTTCGGCCTTTCAGAGGACCGGCAGGCCGCCTTCCGGAGAGAGTATCTGGGTTTCATCCTCCAGTCCTGCAATCTGTTTGAGAACTCAAGCGTCTATGAGAACCTTGAATATCCATTGATTTACGCTAAGATGCCGGTGGCCAAACGCCGCCATGTGATCGAACAGGCACTGGGCCGGGTTAACCTGACCCACCGCATCGACTATCCGGCCAACCAGCTCTCTGGCGGCGAGCAACAGCGGGTCGCCATTGCGCGCGCGTTGGTCAACCACCCGAAAGTTCTTCTGGGTGATGAGCCGACGGGACAACTGGACAAGGCCACAAGTAATATGGTTATGGCATACTTCCAGCGTATCGTGCGTGAACGTGATACGACCATGCTTATCGTGACGCATGATCCGGCTGTGGCTAAAAAGTGCACCAGGGTCTACACCATGCATGAAGGTCAGCTTGTACTGCAGCCGTAAGAGAGAAAAACAGATGCCAATAGTACGTTATCGGAACATAAGCGCGGTTGTCGCTATCTTGGTACTCCTTTTGTGCGTCTTCGGCTTTGCGCCGGGCGCCAGCGCAGCAGATTCCACAATAGTTCTCAAGAGCCAGGGGTCCGCCCCGGTGGACATGAGCGCGCCACTGGGCTTCGCCGAGGCCGTGAAAATCGCCCTTGCCCGCTCTGAGTCCCTGCGCTCCACCAAAATCGACATTGAAGTGGGCAAGCTGGGCGAAAAAGACGCCTGGTACCGCATGTTCCCGAAGCTCATCCTCGTGGCGAACTACGATGTTCCGGTCATTCAGGATAAGACCCGCGGGACCGTGTACAAGGAAAGCATCAACGTCAGCTTCTCCACCGGCTCCTATGACCCAATCTCCGCGTACATCAGTCACGATGCGAGCAAGGTCTTTATCAAACTTTCGGAAATGCTCCACGTCATCGCCATCGAGGAGATGCTGGAAAAGATAGGTCTGGCCTTCATCGACATCAACACTGCGGACGCGAGCATCGCTTGCCGCCGCGAGCTCGTGAATGAGTTGGAGTCGCTTGAGAAGTACGCAGCAAAGAAGCTGGCCGCGGGCTCCATCTCCTCCCTTGAGCACAGGGTGGTGCAGCAGCGTCTTGGCCTGGCTCGGCTGGAGCTGGTCAAGACCATCCGCAAGCAGGCCCTGACGCGTAGAAGCCTGAAGCAACTCATCGGCCTGGACACCCAGGACAACGTGGTCTTCAACTCAGCCAATGCCACGGATACGTTTGCAAACGTTGCCGACCTCCAGCATTCGCTTTCCCCGGAGATGCTGCAAAAAAGCAATCTGAGGCTGCAGGTTCAGGTCTTGAAGGAGAAGCTCCAAGGCTTCAACATTCGGCTCGCCCAGGCGGAGCACATCCCCAAATTTTCCTTTGGGTTCCGCACCCCGGACCCCATGTCCAACCAGGGCGGCAACCTGCCCTATTACGCCAGCGCCGCGGCCTCAGTGCCCATCTGGTCCTGGGGCGAGAGCATGCGCGGAGTTGAACGCGCGGAGTTGAAGCTTCAAGATTCCAAGCTTCAGGGCAAGCTGATGCTCCAGAAGATCCAGCAGACCGCGGACGACCTGCGGGTGTCCATGGAAACCACCGAGGAGACCGCATCCATTGCGAAGACTAAGGCGGAATTGCAAAAGCTGGAGGCTTTACGCAAAGAAATCGGCTACAACGCGAACTCGGTGCCGTATGACGCGTTGATTGCCTCGCGGGAGCAAGCCATCATAAGCCAGCTGGACGCCATTAGGGCGCAGCAGGCCCTGGATGAAGCCCGCCTGAATATGGAAGTAATCACGGGGCGCATGATTTCACAATATGTCCGGGTGAACTATGGCGAATTGGAAAAGTATTAGTATTGCCTGTGCGATAGTGCTGGCCGCTGGGGTTTGCGCTGCCGTGTACCTGCGCCCGCGGGCCGCCGTAGCCCCGCCCCCACAGACGGCTCCGCAGCCCATGGCTGAGAAGGACGTGGTGCTGCAAGGACGCGCCTATTGCTCTCTCACCGTTCCCCTCATGGCGCCCATCGCTGGCAGGGTGACCGAGGTGCGAGCGCAGGTTGGGCAGGCCGTGAAAAAGGATGACCCACTGGTCAAGCTGGAGCTACTCCCCAATGACGTGGCCGCCCTGACCTTGCGTGCCAACAAGGCTCCTGCCATCCACTCCCAGGAACTGATGATCCAGCAGATCGAACTCAAGCTCAGCCAGCTGGAGCGCAGCATCGAGGAAACGCAGAAGCTGGCGGCTGTGAATTTGGCCCCACGCAACGCCCTGCCGGAGCTCATGGAGCAGAAGGCTCTGGGCCTCAAGCAGCTGGAGAACGCCCGTTACGCCCTGGCCGACACCAGACGCGCAGCGGCCGAAGACCTGCGGGTGATGAGCGACCAGCTGGGCCAGGCTGTCGCTTCCGGCTCCATGCCGCGCTTCCTGTACGTGCGCGCCCCGCAGGACGGTTACATCATCGGCATCGAGGCGGCGGTGGTCCCGGGGGCCATCGTGGGAGGAAAGATCTGCACGCTTGGCGTCATGGACCCTATGGTCATCCGCGGGCAGGTGCATGAGAGCGAGAGAGATAAGCTCAAGGCCGGCGAAACAGCCAAGATTACTCTGGACTCGTCCAAGGGCGAAGTGATGGAGGCCAAGCTGACCTCCGTTTCCTGGGCCGCCCAGGACAGCAGCCTAGCCGCGCCGTCCTATTATCTGTTCGAACTCACAGTGTCCAATGTCGACCTCAAGATCCGGGACGGCAACAAGGTGCAGGTTACATTCAAGGCCCAGACCGCCGCCGCTCCGAATCCAGCCGCCCCGCAAGCGGTCGCGCCCGCACCGTCGCAGGGGAACGCACAGCCGCAGGCCGTCCAGCCCGTCGCCAAGCCACAGGCACGGCAAACTGTCAAGCAGGTTGACAAACCGCCTATCCCATCTGCCGGGCAGCCGGTAGGCCCGTCCGTTGGCCAGCCTGTGAACCAGCATTCAGCCAACGCTACAGGCAGGCAGCCCGTGCCAGCGCAGGGCGCTGTCACCGGGTTTAGCCCCCCGCAATAAACGATTGGAAAGTAGCAAGCACCTCGGCGTTGCCGTAAACGTCGACGCCTGCCAGATTGGCGGCGAATTCGTCCAGCCGCGCCTCGAACTCCGGCACCAGTTTGTCCACCGAACGCTCCACGTGCCCGCTCTCGCCGCAACCCATCAGCCGCAGATTCCAGGCGTTCACGTCTTGCTCGAAGAACATTGGAGCGGGCGCAAGCACTGGCTTTTTCAGATGCATGGCCTCGCAGATGAGGTTGTGCCCGCCGGTTGAGACCACATAGGCGCAACCAGCTAACTCCTCTAGAAACGCCGTGCGGTCCGTGGCGTAAAACCGCACCCCGCCCTGACCGGGCTTTGCCCCCTGGCCGAACACCGTCACCTCACGGCCCGTTTTCCATAGGGCCTCAAGTAATCCGGCCGGAATGCCCGCGCGGAAGTACGCAAGCACCTTTTCCCCGGCATGGGGCGACAGCGAGGCCACATCCGGCCGCAGGATGGGCGGCAATATCGTGGTGTCCGCGGATTTGGGCGGGGCCTTGAAAAAGGACAGGACAAAGTAGCGTTCCGGAACGCTGAACAGCCCGCTGACTACGCTGCGCATGGTAAAGCCGGGCAGAGCGAGGCCGGGCGGGTTCTCCACGCGACACTTGGTCAGCACATGCTGGTGGTCGAAGCTTACGCACGGTAGGCCCATGGCCCGCGCCGCGCGCGGCAGGAAGTACTCGTAGTCGCTCACAGCGCAGTCCGCGCCAAAAGCCTCCAGTTCTCGGATGATGCGCCCGCGCACAAACTTCTCACCCAAAATACCGCCCAGGCACTGGCTTGCCGTGGCGGCCAGACGCACGCGGCCGTTGCGGATATAGGTGGTGAGCATGGGCACTTGGAGCACCCGGTGGCCCAGGGCGGCAAGCTCTTCCACGCAGCCGCCGCCCACAAAAAGTAACTCGTGCCCCTTCAAGGCCTCGGCCATGACAAGAGCGCGGGTCAAATGCCCGCGCGAGTCCCCCATGATGCCCCAGGCGATGCGCGCCATTTTTGATTAGTACCCCATGAGTCCGCAGCAACGGGTGCAGGCGGGCATGAGCCCCTCACGCGTCAGGTTGTCGCGGAAGGCCTTGTACCGGGGCGAATTCCACAGCTCCAGCACCGTGTGGTCCTTCACGTTGCCCACGATGTAGTCGTGGTAGTCGCGGCAGGGCGACATGTCACCGTTGCTGTCGATCTCAACCGCCTGATAGATGGAGATGCAGCGATTGAAACCAAAGGTATTGTCGTGGTCGGTGTAGTAGGCTCGCAGGTTGTCCTGCCCCTGCACCGAAGGAATGATGATAGCCGGCGGAAGGCCCTTTTTGATGGAGCGGACTTGCAGCTCCTTCAACTGTGCGTCGATGACGGCGTAGTCGTTAGGCCGCCAGCCGCCTATCCAACCGCGGTGCAGGGTGGGCTTGGCCCCGAAGCGGCGCTCGTAGTCCATCTCGTGGGCGGTGGCGCTTTTCTCGTCGATCCACCAGGACAGGTAGAACACCAGCAGGTCCGCGTGGGGCGAAATGCGTTCGTAGATGTCCACTAGATGCTGGTGGTTCTCGCGAGAGATGGTGGTGAGGGAGGCCACGATGGGCAGCCCGCCACCGGTGCGCGCGCGCGCCTCGTGCACAGCTTCAAGCCCGGTCATTATTTCGCCAAAGGTATCGCTACCGCTGGGGCTGCGGCGGATGGCGTTGTGCAGGGCGGAGTTGTGACCGTCGATTGAGACCTGCATGAGGTAGAGCGGGGCCTGGGCGAAGGCATCGGCCGCGGCGGAAAGCTTGGTGCCGTTGGTGGCGATAGCCGAAGGCATCCCAAGTTTGCTTGCGTGGCGTATGATGTCGAGGGTACCGGGATAGAGCATGGGCTCACCACCCCAGATGTAGACCGTGGGCGTATGACCGTGGCGTTTCAGGTCGTCCAGCAGCTCGATGTAGCGCTCGGGCTTGACCTCGTTCTTCTTGAGCTCAGCGATGTTGCTGTTGGCCAGAAAGCCGTTCTCCCCCCACTGCCCGCACATGATGCAGCGTAGGTTGCACACGTCGGTGATGCGCATGCTGAACTGACGGATGCGGTCGGCCTCTCCGCCCACGCCGCCGGGACCGAAAACGTTGAACTTCCACTTCTCGCTCTGCAAGGCAGCCAAGCGGCGAGCGATCCAGGGGTGGCGCGCATGTTTCCAGAATAGCTTCATCATGGCGACCGGGGAGATCGCGCTCGTCTTGTTCATTCCGTCCGTCCTTGCCAAAGTTAACGCGGAGTGGGGTGCAGCGCGCTCTGGGGCCGAAGGGGCCGACAGAGGATGTTGTGCCCGCGGCCTGGACCATGGACCAGAACCGGGTTGTGCCCTGATGTCCCGCTGTGCGCACGCCTTGGCGCTTTACACAGCGATTGAATAATATTAATGAGCGCATACCTTTTGCCCGCCCTGAACGCAACAGCGATCTTATCCGCAGGGCGATCGATCGCGCAGCTTGAACCGGGATAGGCAATGAACACGTTTCAAAGAGTACTTCAATCACGGGCGGCCCTTTTCGCGCCGCCGCTTCTCCTCATGGCCTGTCTCTGCCTCTGGGCCGTGGATGTGCTCAACTGGGACGAATGGCTCATATGGGCTACCGCGCTTGAGAAACTGCGCGCAGGCGGCCTCACTTTCTCCGACATTATTCTGCAGAACAACGAGCAGCGTAGCGCTATTGTGCGCCTCGTCGGCCTTGGCTTCTTCCCGCTGTTCCGGCTGGCTCGCTGGCCTGAGTTGGCGACCATCATGATCATGGCCGGAGGTTGTGTGCTGCTGGCCGGAAGGCTCTTCCGCCTCACCATTTCCGACGCTACGGGCCAAGCGTCTGTACCAGACAGGCGACTTTTACTGGTGTTCTCGCTGCTGGGCTTCTCGCTTTTGCAATGGGAGACCTTCAGCGTGGGCATCAACACCTCAGTCATCCTGCCGGTGCTTGGCCTTTGGACCGGGGTGTGCTTAGTTTGGGGTTGCCGACGCCTAGGCCTAGCTCGCCTGTGCGGGCTTTTCCTAGTGGGTCTGCTGCCCTCGTTCAGCTTTGCCAACGCGCTGTTCTATTGGCTATGTCTGGCCCCACTGGTGGCGCTTCGTGCGGGCCCAGGCCGCCGCATCGCCCTCACGGGGCTATGGCTGGCCCTGGGCGCACTAGTCTGGGCTGGATATTTCCACGGATACGTCAAGCCAGGGCACCACCCGTCCATCCTGCTGGCCCTGCTTTCGCCGCACATCCTTGCGGGCTATTTCACCACCTATCTGGGCGGGGCGCTGGTGGGCGACCGCAATTTGCTACCCCTGGCGTTTTTTTCTGGGGCCATCGGGCTCATTGCGCTTGCGACTCTGACCCGCGCCGCATGGCGGGCCGGAACCGAGGCGCGGGCGACTTTGTGGCCGTGGCTCTGCGTCGTCTGCTTCACCCTGCTGACCGCCGCCGCCACGGCCGTCGCACGCGGCGGTTTCGGCCTGGGCCAGGCCCAGGAGAGCCGCTACGCCACCTTCAGCACCCCGCTCTGGATGGCTCTCGCCGCGCTGGCCTTTCTGCACTGGCAAAAGCTCACGTCCATGGAACGGCGCTGGCTCGGGCGGGGTTTCGCCCTGTGCGCCGTGTTCTTCGCGCTCTCCACTGTGTTGGCCGCCGTGGTGCTTTACCACCGCGCGCCCCGGCTGGAACTGGCCCGGAAGGAGCTCTACAGCCTCACTCAGCCTGCGAATCTGCTGGAGGTCTTCCCAGACCCGGCCTTCGTCCTCGCCAACATGCCACTCTTTCTTAAAATGCGCGCGGGCATCTACCGCGATCTGCGGCCGCTGTCGGACTACCGCACAGGAACGCGGGCCGAGGGCGCATTCCGAGTCATCCCCTGGATTGAAGTCTCGGGCCGAGTGCCGGGCTTTCTGCTGCTGGGTCAATCACCGGGCCAAGCGGACCGAAAGGTCCTGGTCCGCACCGGGGAATCCGACGGCGGCCGCATCGTCGGCCTGGGAGTGACAGACGCCACAGGCCGCCTAGAGCTCTTCCTGCCGGAGAACGCCCTACCCAAGGGACCGCAGCGGCTCTTCGCCGCCGTGTTGGACAGGGACGGCCGTACCTTGCATCCGCTGAGGTCACAAGATTTGGAAGACGGCGCGGCTGTAGAGAACGCGGGACGCAAGGTGATGCGCTTCGATCTGGACCGCCACTTTTACATCCCCGGTGCCCCCCAGGCTCCCTGACGCCAACGCCGCGCGTCAGTTCCGCGGGCCGGCCCCTGACCCAGACGAGGCATCCAAGGATAAAGGCTGGCGTTCAGCCCAAGCACCATGTATATAAGCGCCCGCGCGGAAATCTGGCCGTAACGGCGATCCCGAAGGCAAAAGCCTGCGTTGGAGGAACAGAAGTGATCGGCGACAAGAAGATCGTGCTCGTCATGCCTGCGTATAATGCGGCCAAGACCGTGAGCCGGACGTACGCGGAAATTCCCCACGAGATAGTGGACGAGGTTGTGCTGGTGGACGACGCCAGCCACGACGAGACTGTGGCCGTGGCCAAGAGCCTGGGCATCCGCACCTTCCTGCACGAGAAGAACACCGGCTACGGCGGCAACCAGAAGACCTGTTACCAAGTCGCCTTGGACCTCGGCGCGGACATCGTCATCATGCTGCACCCAGACTACCAGTACACCCCGCTGTTGGTGGAGGCCATGGTTTCGCCCATAGCGCGCGGGGTGTTCGACTGCATGCTGGGCTCGCGCATCCTATCTAACGGAGCGCTTCTGGGCGGCATGCCGCTTTACAAATACGCCAGCAACCGCGCGCTGACCCTGTTGCAGAACCTTCTGGGCGGGCATAAGCTCTCGGAATACCACACCGGTTACCGGGCCTATTCGCGCCAAGTGCTGGAAGGCATTCCCTTCCGCGAGAACAGCGACAATTTCATCTTCGATAACCAGTTCCTGGCACAGATCCTACACTCTGGCTTCCGCGTGGGCGAGATAACCTGCCCCACGCGCTATGAGGCTGACTCCTCATCCATCAATTTCAGCAACTCCGTGCGCTACGGCCTCGGCGTGCTGGGGGTTTCCCTGGCGCTGTGCCTGCACCGCACGGGAATCAAGGCGCATCCGCTCTTCACCCCGCTGACCAAGGCCCGCGAGCGGCTGCCCCGGACCGGAGGCCGCTAGGCCATGGCTACGTTTCGACCCTTTGCGGGGCGCGCCAAGTCCGGGAGAGCGCCGCATGGCCGGTGAGCGCGGAAATAAGGTTCTGCGCCTCCTCGACAGGTTCATCGGCATCCCCCTGGTGCGGGGGGGGGGCCTTGTGCGCCGCCGCCGCACGCCGCCGCGCGCGCTTGCACGCGTGGGCGTGCTGTGCCTGGGCTGCATCGGCGATCTGGTCATCCTCTCCGGCCCGCTGTCGGACCTCGCCGCCGCGCATCCCGCTTGCCGCATCACCCTGTTCTGTAGCCAGGCTAACGCCGAGCTGGCGCACCTGCTGCCCGTGGCGGCGGATATCGTGGTGCTGTCGCTCAAGAATCCCCTGCGCGCCGCCGCGCTCATCCGCGCCCAAGGCAATTACGACGCATGGATCGACTCCAGCCAGTGGCCACGCATCGGCGCGGTGCTCACCCTCGCCGCGTGCGCGGGCTACACCGTTGGATTCGCCTCCCCCGGCCAGCACCGGCACCACGTATACGACACGGTCGTTCCCCATCTAGCCACCCGGCACGAACTGGAGAATTTTCGTGCCCAGTTCGCGCGACTGGGCGTCAGCGGGCAAAGCATGCCCAGCCTCACGACTGCGCTCGCGCCGGATTCCTCGGCCAAACCCTTTGTGGCAAGGCCCCTTGCAGTGCTGCACATGTTTCCCGGCGGTGCGCGCGCGCACCTCAAACAATGGCCGAGCGACCGCTGGGCTGTGCTTGCGCGCGAACTTACCAGCCGGGGTCTAGACGTGCTCTTTTCCGGCGCGCCAGCAGACAAGGAGCAGAGCGAAGCCCTCGTGGCCGAGATCAACGATGAGCGCGTGCGTAGCCTAGCTGGGGCCAGTCTTGAGATCGCGGCGCGCGCCCTCAAGGCTGCGGCAGTGGTCGTCAGTGTGAACACGGGCATTATGCACATGGCCGCGGCCCTAAATACCCCTCTGGTGGCGCTCAACGGCCCCACGTCCGTGGCCCGCTGGGGTCCGGTGGCGGCAAACGGCCGCGCCGTGGCGCTCAACTCCGCACGGGCCTGCGCGCCCTGCCTGCACCTAGGCTTCGAATACGCCTGCGCCGAGGGAGGCTGCATGGCCGACATCACCGTCGAGGCCGTGATTGCTGCTGTAGACGCATTGCTTGCCGGAGAGACACAGTGAACGCGCCGTTGAGCCAGGGCATCCTGCGCCGGGTGGCGACGCTCTTGGCCGCGCAGTGGCTGGGCGACGGACTACAGGCCGTGTTTTTGCTGCTTCTGGCCCGCAGCGCGGTGGACGCCTACGGCAACGTCATGCTGGCCATGAGCATGGGCCAGATCCTGCTGTTCTGCGCGGAGTTCGGCATCAACCAGCATTTCATGCTGCTTTTGGTGAAACGTAGCGCCACTCCTAGCGCCGTGTTCCGGCAGATCACCGTGCTCAAGGGCGCGCTTCTGCTGCTGGGTAGCGGGTGCATGGCTGCCTTCTGCCTGTGGCAGGGTTACAACCCGCAGCTACTGGTTCTCGTGCTCATCATCGGCCTATCCTTCGGGCTCGACGCCCTGGTGAACTCCTATTACGTCATTTGCCAGTCCCTGGGCCGGCAGGACATGGAAGGCCGCTTGCGAGGCGTAGCGGCGCTCATGGGCTATGGCTTCGGCATCGTAGCGCTAATGGCCGGGGCCAGCCCGGTGGTAGCCGCACTGTTCAAGCCCGTGGAGACCCTGGTGGGCCTCGCAGTGTCTCTCAAGTTGCTGCGGCGTAGCTGGAAGATTTCTACGCTGCCCTTGTGGCGTAGCGTGCGCGACACCTGGAACGAAACCAAGGTCTTCACTCTCATGGCCCTGGCCGCCATCTTGTACAACAAGATCAACATCTTTTTTTTGCAGCGCCACGGCGGGGCTTGGGCCGTGGCCCAGTACAGTGCCACTTGGCAGTTGGTGGACGGCATCGCGGCCCTGGCCTCGAACATCCTGCTAGGGCGCGTGCTCTTCCCCCTCTTCGCCAAACTGTGGGTCACAGCGCCGGAACAGTTCGCCAGCAAAGCCAAGGAGCAGGCAGTGCTCATGGCCGCCTTGGCCCTGCCGGTAATGTTCGTGCTCATGGCGGGCAGCGGGTTCATCATCCCGCTGGTCTACGGCAACCAGTACGCAGAGGCCGTGCGTGTCCAGCCCTGGCTGGCGCTGTGCCTACTCCTCTCCTTCATGCATAATCTGGCCTATTACCTGCTGCTCAGCATGGGCCGGCAGAAACTCGTGCTTGGCTTCTTCGTGGCCGGACTGGCGTTGAATGCGACACTGTGCGCGTGGCTCATCCCGCTGACCCTGCTCGACGGCGCGGTGGCGGCCATCGTCATCACCAAGGCCTTTGTAGCCCTGCTGACTGTTGGAGCCTGCCAGCGCTTCCTGGGCTTGCTCACCTGGAAGGGCCTGCGGCCCATGCTCTTGTCCATGGCCGGAGCCGCCACCCTCACCGTGGGTGGGTCGCTCCTGGGTCAAGCCCTGCCGGGGCAGATCTTGGCCCTGCTGCTTTTGCTGGCGCACCTCTGGCGTAGCTGGCGCACGGCAAATCCCACTGAGGCCTGCTGATGCCAGACGGACTCCTCTCCTTAAGCCTAGCGATCGGCGCGACGGTCCACCTCCTGGCGCTGCTGCTGCTCTACCTGGCGGCCGCGCCCGCCATTCACGCGGGCAGGCAAACCTGGATTGAGCGCCGGGCACTCCTCGGCCCGCACAATCTGCCGCCCCTGGCCCTCATCATCCCGCTTTCGGGAGACAGCCCAGCCATTCGCAAGAGCCTAGCCACCTTGCTTCATCAGCCCGGTGTGGACTTCTCCGCCTGGCTGGTGGTGCGCGATGCGGAAGACACGGCCGTGGCGGCTGTGCAGGAACTGGCCGAACGCTTCCCCCACGCGCAACTGGTGGTGGCGGGCGCGGCCACGCGCTGCTGTCAAAAGAACCATAGCCTGCTCGCGGGCATCAAGGCCGCCGGGGACGCGCCGGAGATCCTTATCTTCTGCGACAGCAGCCACGAGGCCGCGCCGGACTTCCTGGCTCGACTGGCCGCCCCAGTGGCCAGAGGTGAGGCAGCGCTTTCCACCACCTACCACCGCATCCTGCCGCAAAATCCGTGCTTGCCTAGCCTGTGCCACTTCTTCTCTGCCCAGTTCATCCACCTGCTGCAAAACCTGCCCTGCTTCCGCCTGCCCTGGGGCGGGGCCACGGCCATCCGGCGCACGGTATTTTTTCGCCAAGGCATTGATGCCATCTGGGCCAGGGGCGTGGTGGACGACTTCACCATGGGGCCTTACCTACAGGCGCGCGGCATCCGCGCGGCCGCCGTGCCCGAAGCCTCCCTGCTCACCCGACTAGGCCCGCAAACATGGAGCGGCTGGTGTTCCTGGTGGTTCCGGCAACTACTCTACCTTAAGTTCTGTATGCCCGGCACCTGGCTGGCGGCCACCTTGGCCCCGCTGGGCGGGGGTGTGTTGCTCGGCCTTGCCGTATGGGACATGCTGCGCGGCGGCTGGCTGGGGTTCGCCTATCTGGCTGCGCTGGGCTGCGTGGGCGCGTTGTACGGCGGACTGTGCCAACTGCGCCTGCCCATGTGGCGCCGAGCGCTGGGCTTTTTCGCCATGCAGGTGCTCACCGTGCCGTGTTTTCTGGCCACCTGGGCCACCAACACGCTGCGCTGGCGCGGCATCGCCTACCGGGCTAGGCTCGATGGCACCGTGGCCGCGATTATCAACCGTGATGACTACAGCGTAGGCCAGAGCACCGCTGACCTGCGTCCCGCCGGTCCGCTGCGGCTGGCCGTGTTGCTCCAGGACCTGGAGTTCGGCGGTACCCAGCGCTATGCCCTGCAGATCTTGCGCGGTCTTGACCGCTCGCTGTTTACACCTGAGCTTTGGGTGCTTAACTCCGGCTCCGACCTGGAGGCCGAGGCGCGTACTACCGGTGTCCCTCTGGTGCGCATCAGCAACCGGCCGCCCGGCAGCCCGCTGGGCCCACTGCTCTTGGCCGTACAATTCGCCCGCTCTCGTCCGGACATTCTCTACACCCTCACCGTGGTGCCAAATATCTGGGGCCGGCTTTTAGGACGGGTGTTTAGCGTACCTGCTATCGTCACGGGATTCCGCGAACTGCGGCCCAAACAGTGGGAACCGCTGCTCTGGCGTTTTACCGACCGGCTCATCTGCAACGCAGAGATACTGCGCACGCGTGCGGTGAACGAGCTTGGCGTGCCGCCGGAGCGCGTGACCGTGGTGCCCAATTGCGTGGACACGAAACGTTTCCGACCTGCCGCTGCCCCCGACTGCAATTGTACGGATGAGCAAAACCACCCGCCCAGCATCGTCAGTGTGGCCCGACTGGTACGTGATAAGTCGCCTCTGGCTATGGTGGAGGCCTTTGCCTTGGTGTGCCAAGAGGTGCCCGAGGCCCGGCTGACCATCGTGGGCGACGGCCCCCTGCGGCCCCAGGCTGAGGCGCGCCTAGCCGAGCTTGGGCTAACGCACGCGGTGCAAATCATCACCGGCTGCGGCGAGGTTCGCCCGCACCTGGCTCAGGCCGACGTCTTCGCCCTGGCCTCCCGGCGCGAGGGCTCGCCCAACGTTGTACTGGAGGCCATGGCCAGCGGGTTGCCCGTTGTGGCCTCACGCACGGGCGGCATCCCTGACCTCGTGGAACACGGCCGCACCGGACTTTTGACTGTGCCTGAAGACCCGGACGACATCGCTCGTGCGCTCATCCTCCTGCTGACCGACCGTGAACTACGCACCTCAATGGGCGCGGCCGGGCGCGATAAGGCCGTGCACAAGTATTCACCCGAGGCCATGCTTCGCGCGACGGAGGCTGTACTGCTCGAGGCTTGGTACGGGAGGCGTTCATGAGCGACGTGCGTGTGGTTATTAGCGTGGACGTGGAGGAGGAGGGGCTATTCTCCGGTCGATACGCACCCGTGGCGGCCGGCGTCACAAACGTGGAGTGCCTGCGCCGCCTGGAGTTCGTCACGCGCGAATTCGGCCTACCGGTGACGCTCTTGTGTACCTGGCCCGTGCTGAACAACGGCAGTTGCCGCGCCACCCTACGCCGTTGGCAGGACGAGCTGGGTGCGGAGGTGGGCGCACATTTGCATCCTTGGAATACCCCGCCGCTGGAGCGCATGGTAAACAGCGACGACAAGTGGACCCCGTCTGAGCAAATGCCCGTGGAGCTGCTAGACGCCAAGCTGGCCGAGCTAGTGCGTAGCTGCCGCGAGGCCACAGGTCGCGCGCCGGTGTCGTTCCGCATGGGCCGCTTTGACCTGGGGCCCAAGGTGCGCGACCTTTTGCTTGGGCATGGCCTGCACGTTGATTCGAGTCTGGTGCCCGCCACTTGGTGCGCCGCTTCGCCGGAATGTTTCCTTTCCCCAACGGACCCCTACCCGCTGCTGAAGGACGAAGCCGGTCGCACGCGGCTCTTGGAAGTGCCCATCACCCTAGTGCCGCTGTTGCCCATCCTGCGCGAAATCGCTTGGCACGCAACCGGGTTCCTCAGCCCGGGCTCGAGTGCACGGCTACTGCGGCAGTTTCAGGCCGTGGCTGCTGCGGGAGCCATCCCGGCATGGTATCCGCTACCCTCTATGAAGCTCGGCACGCGGCTGCACCTTTCGCGCGGGGGACGCGTGGTCAATATTTTCCTCCACTCCTCGGAGCTAATGCCCGGGGCCTCCGGCCACGTGCCGGACGAGGCCGCGGTGGTTCGCTTGCTTTCGCGCCTGCGCGCCTTCATCCACTGGCTGCAAATCCGCGCCAAGCCCCTTGGAGGGCTGCGCGGCACAACCCTAGCTGGGTTGCTGCCCCAACGTCAGGAGAATCGCTCATGAGGCTGCCGCGCACGGCATATGTCACGCTTTGGT
>JAHIUD010000067.1 GCA_018817515.1 Pseudomonadota bacterium | reverse complement strand
CGCTTACTGTGGTGGCGTGGCCGCCACTGTCACCGCCCTGGACAACTTCAAGTTCATGGCTGACTTCAACTACGGTAAGGCCGCCTACAGCAACAACCAGACCGCCAACAAAGGCCGCTCCGGTTGGTTGGCTGACGTGGCCGTGGACTACACCGGCCTGAAGATGATGACCCCGTCCGCATTCTTCGTGTACTCCTCTGGTGAGAAGGGCAACTCCACCGACGGTGGCCAGTCCGGCTCCAACCGCATGCCCGTTGTCGGCAACCCGCAGAGCTGGGCCGTTGGCTCCTTCTTCTTCGGCGACCGCAACTTCCTCCCCGGCATCCCCAGCTCCGCCGGCTACGTCCGTAACGTGATGGGCTTCTGGACCGCTGGCGTGTCCTTGAAGGACATCAAGCTCATCGACAAGTTCTCCCACACCGCCCACCTCTTGTACGTCCAGGGCACCAATGACAAGAGGTTCATCACCGAGAACGGTGGCAACCTGAACCTCACAGGCGCTCAGGCGAACCTTGCCAACTACGGCGGCTTCCTGACCACCAAGGACTCCCTGTGGGAAGTGGACTTCAACACCAAGTACATGATCTACGACGAACTCGCCATGAACCTGGACCTCGGCTACATCAACGCCAGCTTTGACAAAAACGTCTGGGGCACCTCCAGCAAGACCAATCGCGCCGACTACCAGCAGTACGGCAGCGAGGACGCCTACAGCGCCCGCCTCGGTCTGGCCTACTCGTTCTAGGAAAAGCTCAGAAACCACCTAAGCCTGCCTGGGGCCGGAGCGAAAGCTCCGGCCTTTTTTTGCCCGGCATAATTTATTGAACAAATCGACGTTGCTCCCTTGATTTCCAGTTCCGCCCCAGGTAAGGAGTACTCACTCACGTCTCAGCAAAGCTTTTATAATATTGCTTAGGAGTGTTCCACATGAAAAAGATTGGAGTTCTTGGACTGGTCGCGTTCCTTCTGCTTGCCACGGCGAGCATGTCTTTTGCCTTGGAAATCAAGGCCAAAGGCTATTGGTGGATCGAGTCCGTCATGAAAAACAACTGGGACTTCCTGGGCAAGGGCGCTGCCAGCGGCGAAGACAAGACATTCAATATTGAACAGAAGATGCGCACCCAGTTCCACTTCATCGCCAACGAGAACCTGCGCGCTGTATTTGATACCCAGATCGGTTCTAGTAACTGGGGCAATGGGCTCTATTCCATCGGCGCAGGCCGCTCCGCCGGCACCCAGACAGCTGGTCAGGCCCCCGCTGGCTCAGGCTCCAACGCCAACGCCGCTGGCGCTGGCAACATCATGCTCCGCCAGGGCTATATGGAATACCGCTGGCCCAGCACCCTTGTGAATTTCAAGGTCGGCTTCCAGACCCTGTCCCTGCCCTCGGCCTTTGGCGGCGGCAGCCCGATCCTGGACGACCAGGTGGCCGCAGCCGTTGTGAGCGCCCCCATCACGGGCAATGTCTCCCTCCTGGTCGGCTACGCCCGCCCCTTTGACTCCAACTCCAACGCCTTCACCACGGCGAGCAACATCTCCGGCGGCGGCACCTCCACCGACATCGTATTTGCCGCCGTGCCGGTCAGCTTCAAGGGTGCGACCATCACGCCGTTCGCCGCCTATGCCCACGCTGGCGCCGACACCTACGCCCCCGGCGTTGGCGCTCCCGGCCTGGCTGGTTTCATGGGTCCCAACAGCTCCGGCGGCCAGGGCCTGCGCAGCTACTGGGGCGGCGTCGCCGCCACGGTGACGGCGCTCGACAACTTCAAGTTCATGGGTGACTTCAACTACGGCAAGGCCACCTACAACAACCCCTCCGCCAACGACAACAAGGCCGGCCGCCAGGGCTTCATGTTCGATGCCGCCGTGGACTACACCGGCCTGTCCATGATGACCCCTCAGGTGTTCTTCACCTACTCTTCGGGCGAGAACGGCAACAGCTCCAAGGGTGGCACCTCCGAGCGCATGCCCGTGGTCGGCGCGCCCCAGTTCTGGACCATCGGCTCTTTCTTCTTCGGGGAGCGCCTGGAACTGGGCGGCTCCATCAACAACAGCGCCGGGTATACGAGCAACACCCTGGGCTACTGGGCTGCGGGCATCTCCCTCAAGGACATGACCTTCGTGGACAAGCTCTCGCACACCTTCAACCTCCTGTATGCCCGCGGCACCAACGACAAGAAATACATCTACGAGACTGGCGGCACCATCCGCAACGCCAACTACGGCGGCTTCCTGACCACCGAGGACTCCCTGTGGGAAGTGGACCTGAACAGCCGCTACAAGATCTACGACGAGCTGACACTCTTGGTGTACCTCGGCTACATCAACGCCAACTTCGACAAGGACGTCTGGGGTGATTTGAGTACCGTCGCCACCACCGCCAGCGCCGCCACCGCCGCAGACATCAAGCGGTACGGCAGCAGCAACGCCTACAAGGTCGGCGTGGGCCTGAACTACTTCTTCTAGCCGCCGCCTTCTCTTCGCCACAGCCAGGGGCCGGGACGCACGTTCCGGCCCCTTCTTTCGTCCCGGGTTCGACCTCGACTTTCCAGGCCCCCTGCGCTAGATTCAAGGGCCCAAACGGTCGAACGCCCCCAAACTCCATGCCGTCGAGGTTCCGCATGCCCTGTCGCATTGTCCACGTCCCCACAGAGATGACCCCGTCGAGCGTCCTGGCCTGGCTCAAGGAACGCAAGGACCCCGGCCTGGACGTCACCGGCACCGTGCGCAGCATCCTGGACGACGTGCGCCGGCACGGGGACCAGGCCCTGCGCCGCTACACCCGCCGCTTCGACGCACCCGACCTGCCCGCGCGCATGGGCGTGCCCGTGCGCTCCATCCGCTCCGCGCTGCGGTCCGTGCCGGCCAGGGACCTGGACATCCTGCGCGAGGCCATCGCCAACGTGCGCGACTTCCACGCCCGGCAGGCCGAGCAGTCCTGGTTCACCACCGCGCCGGACGGCAGCGTGCTGGGCCAAATGGTGCGCCCCGTGGACCGCGTGGGCCTGTACGTGCCCGGCGGCCAGGGGGGCGAGACCCCGCTCATCTCCAGCCTGATCATGAACGCCGTGCCCGCCCAGGTGGCCGGGGTCACGGACATCGCCGTGGTCTCGCCCCCGCGCAAGGACTCGAGCCTAAACCCCTACATCCTGGCCACCGCCGCCCTGCTCGGCTTGAGCGAGATCCACCGCGCGGGCAGCGCCTGGGCCATCGCGGCCCTGGCCTATGGCACGAAAAGCATCCGCCCCTGCGATGTCATCGCCGGGCCCGGCAACATCTACGTGGCCACGGCCAAGGCCCTGCTCGTGGGCGAGGTGGGCATCGACATGATCGCCGGGCCGAGCGAAATCGTCATCCTGGCCGATGACACGGCCAACCCGGCCTGGCTGGCCGCGGACATGCTCTCCCAGGCCGAGCACGACCCGCTGGCCGCGGCCCTGTGCATCACCGCCAGCCCGAAGCTGGCCGAGGGCGTGCGCCAGGCCCTGGCCGAGCAGCTGCCCAGGCTCGCCCGCAACGAGCTGGCCAGGAAGTCCCTGGAGCTGTGGGGCGGCGTGCTGGTGGTGGACAGCCTGGAGGCCGGGCTGGACCTGGTCAACGCCATCGCGCCGGAGCACCTGGAGCTGGCCGTGGCCGAGCCCTTCGGCCTGCTTGGCCGCGTGCGCAACGCCGGGGCCATCTTCCTGGGCCAGCACTGCCCGGAGCCCGTGGGCGACTATTTCGCCGGGCCGAACCACGTGCTGCCCACGCTCGGCACCGCGCGCTTCTCCTCGGCCCTGTCGGTGCAGACCTTCTGCAAAAAATCGAGCATCATCGCCACCTCGCCGGAGTACCTGCGCCGGCACGGGGCCAAGATCGCCCGCATGGCGCACCTGGAGGGCCTCACGGCCCATGCGCGCAGCGTCGAATGCCGCCTGGAAGACCTGGGCGGCCTGTAAGCCCCCCCACCCCACAGCCACAGCCAACGGAGCACGCCATGCAATGCGTCACCAGCACCAATCTCAGCGAATACCCGCTGCTCTCGCGCGGCAAGGTCCGCGACATCTACGAGACCGGCCCGGACACGCTGCTCATCGTCACCACGGACCGCATCTCGGCCTTTGACGTGGTCATGGACGATCCCATCCCGCACAAGGGCGTGGTCCTGAACCAGATCACCCTGTTCTGGATGGAGAAATTCGCCAAGCTCGTGCCCAATCATCTGCTGGCCACGGACGTGCGCGACTTTCCCAAGCCCCTGCAGGCCCACGCGGACCTCCTGGAAGGCCGCAGCGTCCTGGTGCGCCGGGCCAAGCCCCTGGCCATCGAGTGCATCGTGCGCGGCTATATCACCGGCAGCGGCTGGAAGGACTACCAGAAGACCGGAGGCGTCAGTGGACACACGCTGCCTGTAGGCCTGCGCGAGTCCGACAAGCTGGAACAGCCCCTGTTCACCCCGTCCACCAAGGCCGAACTGGGGGCACACGACGAGAACATCTCCGTGACCGAGGCCATGCGCATCACCGGGGACGACCTTGCCACCCAGGCCCAGACCCTGGCCCTGGCCATCTACTCCGCCGGGCGCGACTTTGCCGCCGGGCGCGGCATCATCATCGCGGACACCAAGTTCGAATTCGGCACGGTCAGCGAGGGCGGGAAAGAGAAGCTCATCCTCATCGACGAGGTGCTGACCCCGGACTCCTCGCGCTTCTGGCCCATGAGCGACTACGCGCCCGGCCGGGGCCAGCAGAGCTTTGACAAGCAGTTTTTGCGCGACTGGCTGGAAGACATCAAGTTCAACAAGTGCCCGCCCGCGCCCAAGATCCCGCAGGAGATCATCGACCGGACCAGGGCCAAGTACCTGGAGGCCTACCGTCTGCTGACCGGGCGCGAGCTCGGCGTCTAGGGGGGAACATGGACGCGCTCTGGATTCTTCTGGCCGTGGTGGTGGCCTGGTTCGCCATGTCGCGGCTGATGCCCGGCCTGGGCGGGGGCTGAGGCCCCAAGAAGCAGTGCGGCTGGACGCCGCCCGCAAGCCCGAAAGCACAAGACCCGCACAAGAACGACGCCAAAGACCAGGACGGCCCGGAAAAATAGCCGGGCAAAGGCTGCGCCATGTGGGACAACATCCTCTTTCTGCTGACCGTGGCCGCTGTGGTCTATGTCTACGTGGGCATCATCCTGCCCAAGTTCGGCATGCGCGGCTGAATGCCCCGGCCCCCGGACGTCTGGGAGACGCCCGACAAGCCCAAGGACGGCGACGGCACTTGACATCAACACAATGAGCCAGTAAGAGCACCCCTCTACCTTGCTCTTCCACTGTGCGGGAAGGGCCAAAGCCCAAAAGGAGATTTACATGCTCAACAACTATGAGACTCTGCTGCTCCTGAGTCCGGAACTCGCGGAAGAAAACCGCAAGGAGATTCTGACGAATCTCACCGGGATCATCGAGCGCGACGGGGGCACCATGACCCTCGTTGATGACTGGGGCATCAAGATCCTGGCCTACCCTGTGCGCAAGCTGACGCGCGGCCACTACGTCCGCCTGGAGTACCTGGCCCCCGGCGCCCTGGTGGCCGAGCTGGAGCGCAACGTCCGCATCACCGATGGCATCTTCAAGTTCGTCACCGTCCGTCTGGCCGCCCCCGCCGCCGCCGCGCCCGTGACAGAGGAGGCCTAAGTCATGGCATTCCGCAAGAAATTCACCCCCAAGAGAAAGTTCTGCCGTTTTTGCGCGGACAAGAACCTGCCGCTTGACTACAAGCGTGCGGACATCCTGCGCGACTACATCACCGAGCGTGGCAAGATCATCGCCCGTCGCATCACCGGTACCTGCGCCAAGCATCAGCGCAGCCTGACCACCGAGATCAAGCGCGCCCGGCAGATGGCACTGTTGTTCTACACCACCGTGCACAGCACGGACGTCAAGAAGAAGACCGTCTAGGAGGGCATGACATGAAACTCATCCTGCGCGCCGACGTTGATGCCCTGGGCCGCCTGGGGGACATCGTCGCTGTCAAGCCCGGCTTTGGGCGAAACTTCCTGATTCCCCAGGGCCTGGCCATGATGGCCTCCGAGGCCAATCTGAAACAGTTTGAACTGGAGCGCAAGAAGCTGGCCGGCATGGCCGACTCCCTGCGTTCCGAGGCCACCGAGCTGGCCGCCAAGATCGCAGCCGCCAAGGTGTCCATCACCGTGCGCGTGGGCGAAGGCGACAAGCTCTACGGCTCCGTCACCGCGGTCAACATCGCCGACGCACTGCTCGCGCAGGGCATCGAGATCGACCGCCGCAAGATCGACATGCCCGACGCCATCCGGTCGCTGGGCGAGTACGACGTGGAGATCCGCCTGCACCCCGACGTGAAGGGCGAACTGAAACTGCGTGTGATCAAGCATGGACAGCCGGAAAAAGAACCCGAACTTGAGCAGCCCGAGGCATAGCAAGGGCAGCAAGCGAGCAGACGGCGCGGAGGCCCTGGAACGGGCCTCCGCCGCTCTCTCGCGCAGAGTCCCCCCGCAGAACCTGGAAGCCGAACAGGCGGTTCTGGGGGGGGTTTTTTTACGCAATTCGCTCTTCCACTCCCTGGTCGACCTTATCTCCGCCGATGATTTTTACTCCCCAGCACATCGCATCATTTACCGCACCTTTGAAACTCTCTACTCAAAAAACTCGCCAGTTGACTTGATAACCGTTGGCGAGCACCTCACGCAGACCGGAAAACTGGAGAGCGTGGGCGGGCCGGTGTATCTGGCTGAGTTGACAAACTCCCCGGTGAGCGCGGCCAACGCTCTGCATCACGCAGAAATTGTACGCACAAAAGCAGTCGCTCGAAAACTCATCGAAGCTGCCAGCGAGATCATCAGCAACAGCTATCAGTCACAAGATCTCGAAGACTTGCTTGACAAAAGTGAACAGGCAATCTTTGAAATCGGTGACTCACGCTCCACCAACACCATTTGCTCTGGAAGAGAGCTGGCAAATCGCGTTTGCACACATTTAACTAACATAAAAGGTCGCGATCTTCTTGTTACTGGTTTGTCAACTGGTTACGATAAACTTGATGAAATTACTGCTGGCCTACAGCCTTCCGACCTCATCATTGTCGCTGCACGGCCAAGCATGGGCAAAACTGCTTTTGCACTTAATCTAGGGCTAAATGCAGCAAAAAGTGACAAAGCACCTACTGTTGCAATTTTCTCACTCGAAATGTCTATGGATCAGATAATGATGCGCCTATTGTGTTGCGAAGGTCAGGTTGATCAAAGCAAGGTACGCCGTGGCAATTTTGATCACGAGGATTGGATAAAACTTACTGATGCTGCATCAAAAATTTCCGAAGCGAAATTATTTGTAGATGACACGGCGGCGCTCTCGACTATGGAACTGCGCGCGCGTTGTCGACGTATTAAGAGTGAGCACGGCCTGGGCCTTGTAATTGTCGACTACCTCCAGCTCATGCGCGCCAGCCGCGACATCGACTCCCGCGAACAGGAAATTTCCGACATCTCGCGCAACCTGAAGGCCCTGGCCAAGGAAATGCAGATCCCGGTCATCGCGCTCTCGCAGCTCAACCGCAAGGTCGAGGAACGCAGTGACAAGCGCCCCCTACTCTCCGACCTGCGCGAGTCCGGCGCCATTGAGCAGGACGCCGACGTCATCATGTTCATCTACCGCGATGACGTGTACCAAAAAGAGAAGTCAACCAAACCCAACGTAGCAGAAATCATTATCGGCAAGCAGAGAAACGGCCCAGTTGGTGAAATTGAGCTATACTTCAAGAAAAAATATAGCAGATTTGAAAGCTTCAATACTGTTCCGTATCCCTCGGAATACTTCCAGCCAAGCTGACACCAAACACCGCGCCATTGGGGGAGCACATGCATTACGAAGCCGCAGAGGGACTGGCCCGCGAATCCCTGCGAAAACTGCAGACCGAGCGTCTCAAAAGCACCATCGCCACCTGCATGCGCTCCAGCTATTACGGTTCCCGCCTGGGCCAGCTCGGCATCAGCCCCGACCAGTTCACCTCCCCCGACGACATCCGCAAGCTGCCCTTCACCACCAAGGACGACCTGCGCAGCAACTACCCCTATGGCTTCCTGTGCCAGCCCATGGACCAGTACGTGCGCCTGCACGCCAGTAGCGGCACCACGGGCACGCCCACGGCCATCTTCTACACCCAGAACGACCTCGACTCCTGGGCCGGGCTGGTGGCGCGCTGCATGTACGCCGTGGGCCTGCGCAAGGGCGACGTGTTCCAGAACATGAGCGGCTACGGCCTGTTCACCGGCGGCCTGGGCATCCACTACGGGTCCGAGCGCCTGGGCCTCTTGACCGTGCCTGCGGGCGCGGGCAACTCCAAGCGCCAGCTCAAGCTCCTGCGCGACTTCCACGTCTCCGGCATCCACATCATCCCCTCCTATGCCCTGCACTTTGCCAGCTTTCTCAAGGCCGAGGGCGTGGACCCCAAAAGCCTCAACTGGCGCTTCGCCCTCATCGGCGCCGAGCCGCACACCGAGGAGGCCCGCCAGCGCATCCAGGAGCTCCTGGGCCTCAAGGCCTTCAATTCCTACGGCCTGACCGAGATGAACGGCCCGGGCGTGGCCTTCGAGTGCGAAAAACAGGCCGGCATGCACCTCTGGGAAGACGCCTACATCGCCGAGATCATCGATCCCGAGACCGGCGAATGGGTCAAGGAGGGCGAGGTCGGTGAGCTGGTCATGACCACCCTCTGCCGCACCGGCATGCCGCTCCTGCGTTACCGCACGCGCGACCTGACGCGCTTCATCCCAGGTAGTTGCGCCTGCGGCCGCACCCACGTGCGCATCGACCGCATCACCGGCCGCGCCGACGACATGCTCATCATCAAGGGCTGCAACATCTACCCCATGCAGATCGAGCAGGCCCTCATGTCCCTGCCCGAGGTGGCGCAGAACTACGTCATCGAGCTCTTCAAGGAGGGCGAGATGGACCAGCTGCGCGTCAAGGTGGAGATCAAGGACGAGTTCTTCGTCGAGGACATGCGCGCCCTCACCGGCCTGCAGAAGAAGATCGCCTCGCGCCTGCGCGACGAGATCCTGGTCACCCCGCGCGTGGAGCTGGTGCAGCACGACTCCATCCCCAAGGGCGAGGGCAAGGCCGTGCGCGTGGTGGACCTGCGGGACAAGTAATGGGCGTGCGGGGCGAATGACGGGCGTGCGAGGCGGATGATGGACCTGCTCTGGGGCCTGGGCCTGGGCCTGATCCTGTTCTCTTTCCTCTGGCTCAACCTGCTCTCCCTGCCGGGCAACTGGCTCATGCTCGGCGTGCTCTGCCTGGCGGCCTGGCTCGGCCCGGACGGCCGCATCACCTGGGCCTTTGTGGGCCTCATGGCGGCGGCGGCGGTGCTGGGCGAGGTCCTGGAGCTCGTTGCCCAGCTCATCGGCGGCAGGCGCGGCGGGGCCAGCGGAGCCGGGAATTTCGGCGGCATCGTGGGCAGCATCGCCGGGGCCATCCTCCTCGCGCCCTTCGCTCTTGGCCTGGGCAGCCTGGCGGGCGCCCTGCTCGGCGCCTGGGTCGGCTGCTTCGTGGTCGAGCGCCTGCGCCGGGAAACGTCGCAGAAGGCCGCTGCGGCCGCCTGGGGGTCTTTCTGGGGCCGCAGCTTCGGGCTGGTCGGCAAGTCGGCCATCGGGGCCACCATCATCGTCATGAGCATCAGCCGGTTCGCGGCCTAGAGCCCGGCCCGCACATACGCCACCGCCTACGCCAAGGAGTCGCCATGTCCTTCCCCACCTACCGCGGTCACCTGCACTACGTCTGCCTCGGCTGCGGCGCCACCTTTGATATCGGCGAGCTGCACTACACCTGCCCCACCTGCAGCGGCGTGTTCGTGCTTCAGGACCTGAATTTCGACCAGCTCAAGGCCACCCCGGCGGCCGAGTGGCGCAGGATCTTCGATGCCCGCGCAGCCAGCAAGATCCCGGCCTTGCGCGGCATCTTCCGCTTCTATGAGCTCATGGCCCCGGTGCTGGAGCAGGGGGACATCCTGTACCTCGGCGAGGGCAACACCCCGCTTGTGGACTCCCCCCCTGCCCTGCGCGCCGAGCTGGGCCTCAAGACCGTATACAAGAACGACGGCCAGAACCCCAGCGCGTCCTTCAAGGACCGGGGCATGGCCTGCGCCTTCAGCTTCCTGAACAGCCTCATCCGCACCAAGGGCTGGACCGAGGTCCTGGCCATCTGCGCCAGCACCGGCGACACCTCGGCCTCGGCCGCGCTGTACGCCTCCTACGTGGGCGGCGCGGTCAAGAGCGCGGTGATCCTGCCCGCGGGCAAGGTCACCCCCCAGCAGCTGGCCCAGCCGCTGGGCAGCGGCGCCGTGGTGCTGGAGGTGCCCGGCGTGTTCGACGACTGCATGAAGGTGGTGGAGCACCTGGCCGACAACTACCGCGTGGCCCTGCTGAACTCCAAGAACGCCTGGCGCATCCTGGGCCAGGAGTCCTACGCCTTTGAGGTCGCCCAGTGGTACGACTGGGACATGCGCGGCACGTGCGTGTTCGTGCCCATCGGCAACGCGGGCAACATCACGGCCATCATGGGCGGCTTTTTGAAGCTCCACGCGCTCGGGATCATCGAGTCCCTGCCGCGCATCTTCGGCGTGCAGTCGCACCACGCGGACCCGGTGTACCGCTACTACGCGGCCGAGGCCAAAGACCGCGAGTACAAGCCCGTCACGGTCACGGCCAGCGTGGCCCAGGCGGCCATGATCGGCAACCCGGTCTCTTTCCCGCGCGTGCGCCACTTTGCCGAGAAGTACGAACAGCTCGGCGGCACCGGCTCCTTCCAGGTCATCCAGGTCACGGAGCAGCAGATCATGGACTCCATGATCCAGGCCAACCGCCATGGGCACATCGCCTGCACCCAGGGCGGCGAGTGCCTGGCCGGGGCCAAGCGCGCGCGCGAGCTCGGCCTGGTCAGCGCGGCGGAGACCCTGGTGCTCGACGCCACGGCCCACCACCTGAAGTTCATCGGCTTCCAGGAGATGTACTTCGAGAACAGTTTCCCCGCAGAGTTCGGCGTGGTCCCCAAGCCCGAGCTGGCCAACCGGCCCGAGCTCATCATCACCCAGGGCGACAAGGACCGTCTGGCCGAAAAGGACTACGTGGTGCAGGCCGCCGACAATGTGGTGGCCCGCCTGGGTCTGGCCAAGAAATAACGCGTGCCAGCATTGCCCGAAGTGCCCGAAGTGCCCGAAGTGCCCGAAGTGGTAGAACCAGCCAAACCCAGGAAGTACCGCACCAAGATGCGGGCGGACAGGCTCATGGCCCAGCAGGGTCTGGCCGACACGCCAGAGATCGCCATGCGGCTGATCATGTCCGGCGGGGCGCACTACCTGAAGGACGGCCAGAAGGTGCCCGTCAGCTCGCCGGGGCAGCAGTTCCCGGACGACACGGAGTTCACCCTGCGCGGCCAGGACCGCTTCGTCAGCCGGGGCGGCTACAAGCTGCTCACGGCCATCGAGACCCTCGGCTTCAACCCTTCGGGCAAGACCTGCCTGGACGCGGGCGCGTCAACTGGCGGCTTCACCGACTGCCTGCTGCAGTTCGGCGCTACGCGCGTCTATGCGGCGGACGTGGGCTACGGCCAGCTCAGCTGGAAGCTGCGCAGCGATACGCGCGTTGTGGTGCTTGAACGCCTGAACCTGCGCCAGCCGCCGCCCATTCAGATGGGGGGACTGTTTCCGGAGCCCTTGGACGTGCTCACCGCCGATGTCTCCTTCATCTCGCTCACGGCCATCCTGCCGGGCTGTTTGCCGCTCATGAAACCCGCCTGCGAGCTGGTGCTGCTGGTGAAGCCGCAGTTCGAGCTGCCCGCCGGACGCACGGACCGGGGCGTGGTGCGCGACGAGGCCGACCGCCAGGAGGCCCTGGATGGCGTCGTCGCCTTCTGCCGGGACACGCTGGGGCTCACCCTGGTGGGCACGGCGCCATCAAGCCTGCTGGGGCCCAAGGGCAACCAGGAATACGTGGCCTTCTTCAAGCGCTGAGCCCCCCCGACACGGTCCGGCCGGTCGCCGCTTTGGCCCAGGCGGACGTGGAATATTCCCGCACACCTTGACCCGATTCACAGCCAGGGATAATATCCATCATTCGAAGTCCCCTGTTCCCTTTTTGGCCCGGCATCGTGCTCGGCCTGCCACAAACCCAGGAGTTTGTATGCTGAAGAAGATCGCTGTGTTCGCCATACTGGCCGTCATGCTCACTGCGCTTCCAGCCTTTGCAGACCACCACAAGACCAAGATCATGAAGAAGGACGGGATCGGATCCTACATCGCTGACGCCAAGGGCATGACTCTCTACTACTTCACCAAGGACGCAGACGGAAAATCCGTGTGCAACGGCGAATGCCTCCAGAAATGGCCAGCCTACGTCGCCGACAAGGTTGACCCTCAGGCCGGGCTCAACGCAAAGGATTTCGGGGTGTTCAAGCGTGACGACGGCAAGCCGCAGGTGACGTACAAGGGCGCTCCGTTGTACTACTTCTTCAAGGACAAGGCCCCCGGCGACACCACCGGACAAGGCGTGGGCGGCGCCTGGTACGTCATCGACCCGGCCAACTTCCCGAAGAAATAGGAACCAACGTGCGCCATGGGCGCAAACGTCAGACTGACCATCCCGGTTTCGGCGCACAGCGGAACCGGGATTTCTCGTTCCTGGCCGGGGCGCGGCCACTCCCGCCTCCCCTCTGAAGCGCATGGTTCTTGGGGGCAGCGCGTGCAACACAAAGCGCTCTTGACTTGGAACGCGGACTTGCACATTGTTAAAAATACGACATCAGCCTATTTGATCCTGAACGGCAGTCGACATGACTGCCCATGGCGAGCAAACCTCAGCCCCCGAGAGCCATGACAACCTCCTCCATCATGACAGTGCTCAAGGAAAAGGCCCGCACCCTGCTGCACCGCAAGTTCGTCCGCTACGGCCTGTCCAGCGTGGCGGCGCTCGTGCTGCTGTTCGGACTGCTCGGATACTTCTGGCTGCCCGGCTTCGCCAAGGCGAAACTGGAGGCGCTCTTGTCCGAGGAGTTCGGCAGACCGGTCCGCGTCCAGCGCATCGAGGTGTCGCCCTATGCCCTCGCGGCCACGGTCAGCGGCTTCTCCATCAGCCAGGCCAACGGCACGGACGCCCCACTGCTCGACTTCGACCGACTCTATGTGAATGTCTCCTCCTCAAGCCTTGTGCGCGGCATCCCCGTGGTCAGCGAGGTGCGCCTCACAGGCCTGAAACTGCATCTGATCCGCGAGGCCTCCGGCCGCTACAACATCTCGGACCTGCTGGACAAATGGCTCGCCCCCTCGGCTGCCCCGGCCACCCCGCCAAGCCCCACGCCGGAGTTCTCCGTGTCCAACATCACCTTGGAGGGCGGGGCCCTTGTGTTTGAGGACAACCTCCAGAAAGGCCGTCAGGAGATCACGGAGATCAGCCTGGGCATTCCCTTCATCGCCAACACTTCGAGCACCGTGAAAAGCGACGTGCTGCCCAGGTTCTCGGCCAAGGTCAACGGCGCACCCGTCGCCCTGGCGGGCAAACTGCGCCCCTTCGCCCCGGGCAAGACAGCATCCATTGAATTCAAGCTTAATGATTTCGACTTGATGCGCGTGTTTCAATACGCACCGCAAGACCTGCCCGTGCGGCTGGAGTCCGCAAGGCTAGACTCCAACCTCGTGGTCGAGTTCGCGCAGGAGGGCAAGGAGTCGCGCGTGCGCCTAAGCGGCCTGACCACCCTGCGCGAGGTCGCGCTCACCCGCGCACAGCCAGGTGGGGCGAAGCTGCGCCTCACCGTGGGCAAGACCAACCTGCAGTTGGACGAGGCCACCCTGGCCGGACTGGTCCGGGCCAAGCTCGGCATCGCAGACCTGGCCCTGGCCAAGGCCGGGGACAAGCAGCCGTTCCTGGGCTTCGCGGCGCTGGATGTCAGCGGCATCAACGTCTCCAACGCCGAGCGCCAGGCCTTGGTGGAGGAGGTCCGGCTGAGCAAGCCCTTTGGCGTGGCGCGCAGGCTGGCCAGCGGCAAGCTGGACATCCAGGCGGCCCTGGGCGCGCCGGGAACCGCTGCGCCGCATTCTGACAAGACAATCGGCAAAGCTGCGGACAAGACGGGTGCAAAGCCTCATGACTCGGCAAAAAAGCCCGCCAAACCCGTGCAAGCGGCCAAGGGCGCTGCGGCTCCTGCGGCCTGGAAGTGGCAGGTGAAGCACATCGCCGTGGCCGACGGCACCCTGCGCTATTCCGACGAGACCCTGCCCAAGGTCCGGCCCCTTGTGGCCGACGCCCTGGCCCTGGGCCTCGACGGACTGGCCAGCGGCGCGGACCAGACGGCCAAGCTGGACTTCTCCACACGCATCAACGAGCACGGCAGCGTCAAGATCGCTGGCACTGTGCAGCCCGAGCCCGTGCGCGCCGAACTGTCCCTGGCCTTGAGCCAGGTCGACCTCGTGGCCCTGCAGGGCTGGTTCACCGGCGATCTCAACGCGGTGCTGACCAAGGGCGATGTTTCGATCAAGGGCAACCTCAAGGTAGGCGACCCGGACACCTCCTTCAAGGGCGAGGTGGCCCTCATCGACCTGAGCGTCCACGACAAGGTCAACGCCACCGACCTGCTGCGCTGGCACAGCCTGAAGCTCTCCGGCCTGTCCGTCGGGACTTCCCCCTTGCGGTTCGGGGTGGACGAGATAGCCATCGCCAGATTCTTCGCCCGCCTGCTGCTCACACCCGAGGGGCACCTGAACCTCCAGGACGTCATGCAGAACAAGCAGGAGCCCGGCAACACCGCCAAGGACGCGCCAGCCGCGACCAAGGTTGACCAGGCCGGCAAACCTGAGCCTGCCAAGCCCGAAATCGCCAAGACCGAAGCAGCCAAGACGACCCCGGGCAAGCAGGAGCCCGGCCCGCAGATCCGCATCGGAAAGATCGTCCTGAGCGGCGGCAACATCAACTTCACCGACCGCTTCATCAAGCCCAACTACACCGCCAACCTCACGGACCTAAGCGGCCGTATCGGGCCCCTGGCCGCAGGCACCCTCACCGACGTGGCCATCAAGGGCAAGGTGGACCGCACAGCGCCCCTGGAGATCAGCGGCAAGATGGACCCGCTGGGCAAGCCCCTCAGCCTGGACATCAAGGCCGTGGCCAAGGGCATCGAGATGTCGACCTTCAGCCCCTATTCCGGTCGCCACATCGGCTACGCCATCGAGAAGGGCAAGCTCTCCGTGGACGTGCACTACCAGGTGGACAAGGGCAACCTCACGGCCGAGAACAACATCTTCCTCGACCAGCTGACCATCGGCGACAAGGTGGAAAGCCCGGACGCCATGTCCATCCCCATCAACCTGGTGCTGGCCCTGCTCAAGAATTCCAAGGGCGAGATCGACATCAACCTGCCCATCCAGGGGTCGCTGAACGATCCCCAGTTCAGCCTGGGCGGGATCATCGTCAAGGTCATCCTGAACCTCATCGTGAAGGCCGCCACTTCGCCGTTCGCGCTCCTGTCCTCCATGTTCGGCGGGGGCGAGGAGCTGTCCTACCTCTCCTTTGAGCCGGGACAGGCCGCCCTGCCCCCTGCGGCGGAAAAGACCCTGCAAACCCTGGCCAAGGCGCTGAAGGAACGCGAAACCCTGAAGATCGAGGTCACCGGCAGCGCCGACCCGGCGCTGGAGCAGGAGGGCCTCAAGCAAGCCATCCTGGACCGCCGCGTGAAGTCCGCAAAGGCCACCGAACTGGCGCGCCGGGGCAAGGCCAGCGGTAGCCTGGCCGAAGTGACCGTCACAGCCGAGGAATACCCGCGCTATCTGGAGCGGGTGTACAAGGCCGCAGACATCAAGAAGCCCCGCAACCTCATCGGACTGGCCAAGGGGCTGCCCCCGGAGGATATGCAGGCCCTGCTGCTGGCGAACATCAAGATCGGTCCCGACGAGCTGACCCGACTGGCCAAGGACCGCGGCATCGCCGTGCAGGCCTGGCTGGTGGAAAAGGGCGGCATCGATCAAGGTCGCGTGTTCCTGCTGGCGCCCAAGACCGGCGGCACCCCGCCCAAGGGGGTTCCGGCTGGCGGGCGCGTGGACTTCAGCCTGAAATAGCAGCCAAGTCCTGCTGGCGCCCATGCAAAGCAAAAGGGCCGGAACTGGTGTCGCCAGCTCCGGCCCTTTTGCCGATATGGAAAACGCGCCTGGAGCAACGTCCGGCGCAGAGGCTTCCTGCTAGGCCACCTTGCCGCCGTCGTCCACGGTTCCGGCAGCGGTCAAGAGGCGCGTGACCTCGGCGTCCTTGGCCACCAGGATCATGCCCTGGCTCATGAGGCCGCGCAGCTTGCGCGGGGCCAGGTTGGCCACCACCACGACCTGCTTGCCCACAAGGTCGTCCGGGCTGAAGCGGTCGGCCAGACCGGCCACTATCTGCCGGGGTTCGGGCTCGCCCAGAGCCACCTGGACCACAAGGAGCTTGTCCGCGTCCGGGTGCTTGGCGGCGGAGAGCACGGTGCCCACGCGCAGGTCGAGCTTCTGGAAGTCGGCGAACTCGATGGACTCGGCAGGGCCCACGGGCGCTTCCGGGGCCTTGGGCGCGGCCTTCTTCTTGGGTTCTCCATCTTGAGCTTTGGTCTTGGCCTTGGCCTTGGGCGCTTCCGCCTCCACCACCGCTGGCGGCGCGGGCTCGGGCACCTCCACGCGCGGGAACAGGTTGGAACTCTGCAGCACGGTCAGGCCGGAATCGAGCAAGCCCCAGACCTCGGGTTCCTTGGCCAGGTTCACCTTGTCAAGGTCGAAGCAGCAGCCGAGCTGCTCCAGCATCTTCACGCTGGCCTCGGGCATCACCGGCCAGAGGTGCACGGCGATCTTGCGCATGTGCTCAAGGAGCATGTACATCACCGTGCCCAGGCGGGCCTTGTCCTTGTTCTTGAACAGGGTCCAGGGCGCGGTGGTGTCGATGTACTTGTTCAGGGCGCGCACCAGCTCCCAGAGGGACTCCAGCGCACGCGCTGTGCGGAACTCTGCGAAATGTCCCTGGAAATTGCGCATGGCGTCGCGGCCCAGGCGCTTGAGCTCGGCGTCCTCCTCGGACTCGGCCGCGGGGCTGGGCACCTTGCCCTCAAAATACTTGTGCGTCATGGCCAGCACGCGGTTGAACAGGTTGCCCAGGTCGTTGGCCAGGTCGGCGTTCAGACGGCCCACCAGCGCCTCTTCCGTAAACGAGGCGTCCGAACCGAAGGCCATCTCACGCAGCAGAAAGTAGCGGAAAGCCGAGGTCCCGTAGGCGTCGACCATCTGCTTGGGCTCGACCACGTTGCCCAGCGACTTGGACATCTTGGTGTCGCGCACCAGCCAGTAGCCGTGCACGTTCAAGGACTGGTAGGGCGCAATGCCCGCGGCCTTGAGCATGGTCGGCCAAAACACGGCGTGGGGCTTCAGGATGTCCTTGGCCACGATATGGTTGGCGGGCCAGAACTTCTTGAACTTGTCGCCGCGCGGGTAGTTCAGCGCACTGACGTAGTTCAACAGCGCGTCGAACCAGACGTAGCAGACGAAGTCCTGGTCAAAGGGCAGCTCGATGCCCCAGGTCAGGCGGCTCTTGGGCCGGGAGATGCAGAGATCCTCCAGCGCGCCGGACTCCAGCAGGCTCAAGACCTCGTTGCGGTAGCGCGCCGGGCGGATGAAGTCCGGGTTCTGGTTGATGTATTCGATGAGCCAGGCCTGGTACTTGGACATGCGGAAGAAGTAGTTCTTCTCGGCGATGTACTCCGGCCTGGTCTTGTGGTCCGGGCACATGCCGTCCACAAGCTCCTTTTCGGTGTAGAAACGCTCGCAGCCGAAGCAGTAATGCCCGCCGTACTCGCCGAAATAGATGTCGCCGGTCTCGTAGACCTTCTGCAAGACCTTCTGCACGGTCTTGATGTGCTCGGGGTCGGTGGTGCGGATGAAGTGGTCGGGCTTTGCGCCGAGCATGGGCCCCAGCGCGCGGAAGAGTCCGCTGATCTGGTCGGCGTACTCCTTGGGCGACTGCCCGGCCTCCTCGGAAGCCTTGGCGATCTTGTCGCCGTGCTCATCCGTGCCGGTGAGGAAAAAGGCATCCTCGCCCATGAGCCGGTGGAATCGGGTCATGGCATCGGCCAGGATGGTGGTGAAGGCGTGGCCCAGGTGCGGCTTCGCGTTGACGTAGAAAATGGGCGTGGTGACGAAGAAGCGTTTCAATCTCGACTCCTTGAAGCGTTTCCTGGCTCTGGGAATGTGGCGGCCCACTTGGCCTAGGCGGGTTTGGGGCCCCTGCCCTTGCGACGTTTGCGCCTGGGACGGGAGCGTCCGGCCTCACCCTCGGGCCTGGCGGAACGCTCGCTGCCGGGCTCTGCCGGGGCTCCGCCCGTCTCTCTGGGCGCGGTCTCGGGGCTGGCGGCAGCCTGAGCCCTGGGCTCGGACCTTTCGCCTCTTTCCGGCCTTTCGGGCTTTTCAGCTCTTTCGGGCCGTTCGGTTCTCTCGGGCCTCTCAGCACGCTCGGCCCTTTCGGCTTTCTCCGGCCTGTCGCCCTTTTCCGGCCTCTCAGGACGTGCGGGACGTTCCGGCCTGGTCGGGCGCCCAGCAGACGGCCGACTGGCGCCCTGGCGTCCCTGGCGCTCCGGGGCATGGCCTTCCGGAGCCTGGGCCGCGCCCTCGGGCGAAAGCTGGCGGCTCACCAGGTCCTTCCATTCCTCCAGGGTGAACTCGCGCTCACCGAGGTCCTCGACCCAGACGGAAATGGACTTCTTGAAGAAATTGGCGCGCAGCACCTTGGCGGTGCCGATGGCCGTGGGAACGCGCTTGCCGATCTTGGGACACTGCTTGTGGAATTCCTCATACCCCTTCTGCTCGTAGCTCAGGCAGCACAAGAGCCGCCCGCAGATGCCGGAGATCTTGGCCGGGTTCAGGAACAGGTTCTGCTCCTTGGCCATCTTGATGGTCACCGGCGCAAACTTGCGCAGGAAGCGGCGGCAGCAGACGACCTGCCCGCAGTTGCCGATGGCGCCGATCATCTGCGTCTCGTGGCGCACGCCGATCTGGCGCAGTTCGATGCGCGTGTGGAACTCGCGCACCAGGCTCTTGATGAGCTCGCGGAAGTCGATGCGGTTTGGCGCGGTGAAATAGAAGATCATCTTGCTGCGGTCGTGCAGCACCTCCACGTCCACGAGCTTCATGTCCAGCGCCTGATTGGAGATGCAGCCCCGGCAGAAGTTGAAGGCCCGGCGCGCCAGGCGCTTGTTCTCGGCCCCTGTCTCCAGGTCCTGCTGCCCGGCCATGCGGAAAATGCTCTGCAGCCCTGCGGAGGTCACCGGCCTGGGCTGGTACTGGGCGGCCTGCTCCAGGGAATAGACGCCGCCGCTGGGGGTCTCCTGCGGCCGCTCCGAGAGGCTGTCGCCGCCCTGGTCCTTGGGCGCACCGGGCTGCAAGGACTCCGGCTGCGAGGACTCCGGCTGCGAAAATTCATCCTGCCACTCCGCGCTGATCAGCACCGCCTCAAAGGGGGCCGGAGCCTTGACCGGCGCGGCAGTGTCGGCCGCAGCAGTGTCGGCCGCAGCAGTGTCGGCCGCTGCGCCATCAGCCGAAGCGATGACGACCACATGGGCGTCCTGGTGAGCGGCCTCCGGGGCCGCCACGGTGGCCACGCGCCCCAGGGCCAGGCCCTGGTCGGTCTCCACCAGCACGGACTGCCCCACGCGCATCACATGGGCTCCGGAGGCGAAATAGCACACCGGTCCGTGGTCGCTGAATTTGATCCCGAGAATCTGACTCATGCACCTGTCCTGTGGGTCGCTTTAGGCCGCCTGGGGCCGTGCGACGTCGTAGGCTTCATTAGCCGACTTTTCGTCGAAGTTCAAATGTCGCCAAGGGGCGGCAGCGCCCCAAAAAAAAGCGGCGGAAGGCTACGGCCAGGCCGCTGCCCCCGTCCGCTCGTCCCGCCTCCGAACACCGGGCCGGGAACCTGGATCAGGCCCTGGCTAGGCCATGAGCTCCAGGGCGCGGAGTTCAGCCATGAAGCGCTCCTCCTCGATGGGTTTGACCAGGAAGCAGTCGGCCCCGCCGAGGAAAAAGGCGTCATTGGTCTCGCGAGAGTCCTCAAGCATGCTTATGACAATGACCTTGCAGCGCTGGGCGTCGCTCAGCCCCATCTCTTCCTCGTAAGCGCGCATTTCGCGCAGGGCCTGCTGGCCGTCCATCTCAGGCATCACCAGGTCCATGCAGACCAGGTCGTAGGGACGTCCGTCCTCCAGGGCCTTCTTGAAGGCGCCAACGGCTTCCTCGCCGTTGACCGCGATGTGGCATTCCGCAACGGGCCGCATCATGTCATGAAGCATGATCCGGCTGTAGAAATCGTCATCCACGATGAGCACGCGCATCAAACACTTCCCCCTTGTTGCCGCACCGATTGCCTTTCGCAAGGCACTTGCGGGTGTGGCATGTCCTGGGACAGAAATCAAGTACAGCCGGGGTTCGGAGCGCGATGGGCAGGGGCCCCCTCGGGCAGCCGGAGGCTGTCGGGGCAGGCTAGAGGTCGAAGCTGGAATCCTGGGTCAAGGCCAGGCACGCAGGCACAGGGCCGCTCCCCGCGCCGGGACCGGACAGAAACTCGCGGGTGCGCCGCACAAGCTCGTCCATGGCGTCATCCGTGCGCTCCTGGTTGTGGTGGAACAGGCCCAGAGTCTTCACCCCGGCAACCTTGGCCAGCCGGGCTGCGTCCTCAAAGTGCGAGTGCCCCCAGCCCCTGCGGCTCGGATACTCCTCGGGCGTGTATTCGGCATCATGCACGAGCAGGTCGGCCCCGCGGCAGAAATCCACGTACTCCGAAAAGCTGCGCCCGCCCCGGTGGTGTTGCGAGAGCTCGTTGTCCGTGAGGAAGACGAAGCTTTTGCCGTCCTCCTCGATGCGGTAGCCCACGCCCAGGTTCGGGTGCGAGAGCGCGATACGCGTCACCCGCAGGCTGTCCAACTGCAGGCTCCCGCCCTGCCACTCAAGCCCCGTGATGCTGGACGGCAGTTGCGCGAAGGGCATCGGGAACAGCGGCGGAGCCATGACCCGCGTCAGAAGCTTCACGATGTTGCCCTGCAGGCCGGGGCTGCCGTACAAGTCTATGCGGACCTTCGGGTTGTACAGAGGTTTGAAAAACGGCAGGCCCAGCACGTGGTCCCAGTGGGTGTGGGTGAACAATAGCGTCAGGTCCTCGCGGCCCTGCTCCATCAACTGGCAGCCCAGCCTGCGGATGCCCGTGCCGGCGTCGATGACCAACAGCGCGTCGTTCTTGGAGCGGATCGAAAGGCAGGTGGTGTCTCCGCCATAGCGGACATATTCCGGCCCGGAAACCGGGATGGAACCGCGCGCGCCCCAGCAGCGGACCTTCACAAGGCACCACGGCGGGACAAATATTGCTCTGCGGATTCCGGTAGCCTCATGCTCACATACATATCCGTTGATCGCAGCAATGGCAATACCCTGCCAAAGCCCGACCAGTTCAAGCCGACACTTTGCTTCCTTGCGGACTTGCGTTAATATTATGCCTTGCAGCGAACAACGCACAGCAAGGAGCAGCCCGCAGTGAAACATACCATCTTCGCCCTGGTGGCAAACCGCACGGGCGTTCTCGCCGACCTGGCCACAGAGTTCAAGAAACGCAGCCTGAACATCCAGAGCATAGCCTGCGGCGAGACCGACAATCCTGCGGTGACGAGCATGGTCATCTGCCTGGAGGCCCCGGACGGCGATGTCGACGTCATCACCAGCGCCGTGGCCCAGATGGACTTCGTCATCCAGGTGGACGACCTGGCGCGCAAGGAGTTCTTGGACCGCGAGCTGGTGCTCATGAAGATCGCGCGCGGCACGGACAACCTCTCACAACTCATGCAGATCCTGGAGGTCTTCCGCGCCAGCGTCGTCGGCATGGGCGAAAAAAGCCTCACCGTCGAGCTCTCCGGCGACTCCGAGCGCGTGGAGGGCCTCATCAAGATGCTGGCGCCCTTTGGCATCCTGAGCATGGCCAGGAGCGGCAAGATCGCCCTCAAGCGCGGAGACGACTAGTGGAAACCCCGCGCCTGACCAGCCTGGCCCAGGTGGTGCAGGCCGTCACGGCCCGTGGGCGTCCGGTGCGCGTGGCCATCGCGCCCTGCGCCGAGGAGTTCGTGCTGCGCGCGGCCCTGCACGCCGCGGCGGAGGGGCTGGCCGAGCCGGTGTTTATGGGCGACATGGCCCGCACGCGCGCCGTGGCCAAGGACCTGGGGCTCAACCTCGACGACTTTGAATGCCAGGACTGCCCGGACGACACCCAGGCAGTCACCCTGGCCGTGGACTATTTCCGCCAGGGCCGGGCGGAGCTCATCATGAAGGGCCTGGTGAGCACCAGCACCATCCTCAAGGCCGTGCTGGTCAAGGAGGCGGGGCTCGTGCCCGCAGGCGGCATCCTCAGCCACGTCACCGTTTTCGATGCGCCAAGCGCCGTGACCAGCGGTGAGCCGGGCCAGCAGCGGCTCATGCTGCTCACCGACGCCGGGGTGAACATCCGCCCCACCCTGCAACGCAAGGTGGACATCCTGAAGAACGCCCTGGCCGTGGCCCGCAGGCTGGGCATATCGCGGCCGCGCGCGGCCATGCTGGCGGCCACGGAAAAGGTCAACTACCCGGCCATGCCCGCCACCCTGGACGCGGACATCATCGCCAAAATGGCCGACTCCGGCGAGTTCGGCGACGCCATGGTGGCCGGCCCCCTAGCCCTTGACCTGGCAGTTTCGTCCGCTGCCGCGACCATGAAGGGCGTCACCCACCCCGTGGCCGGGCACGCCGACATCCTCTGCACCCCGGACATCGAGTCCGGTAATATTCTGTACAAGACGCTGAACTCCTTCATGAACATGACGCTTGCCAGCGTGGTGGTGGGCAGCCGCGTGCCCGTGGTCGTGCCCTCGCGCGGGGACTCCGAGCGCTCCAAGTTCGCCTCCATCGCCCTGGCGGCCTATCTCGCTGGAGGCTCAGCGTGACCCGCAACAGCCCGCGCATCCTATGCATCAACCCAGGCTCCACCTCCACCAAGGTGGCCGTGTTCGAGGGCGAAACCGAGCTGTTTTCCGAGGAGATCAGCCACGCCAAGGCGGACCTCGCCGCCTGCGGCACGGTCCAGGACCAGCTGGCGCTGCGGCGCGAGGCCGTGGCCCAGGCCGTGGCACGGCATCTGAACGGAGCGCGCTTCGCTGCCGTGGCCGGACGCGGCGGCTTGCTCCGGCCCCTGCCCGGCGGCGTCTACGCCGTGGATCAAGCCATGCTGGACGACCTGGCCCGGGCGCGCTTCGGCGAGCATCCGTGCAACCTGGGCGCCCCCCTGGCCCGGGAGTTCGCGACGAAGTCCGGCTGCCCGGCCTTTGTGGTCGACCCGCCCGTCACCGACGAGCTGCGCGAAGTGGCGCGCTTGACCGGCCTGCCGCGCGTCATGCGGCGCACCGTGTTCCACGCGCTCAGCCAGCGCTCCGCGGGCCGCCGCGCCGCCGCCGACCTCGGCCTGCGCTACCAGGACTCCAAGTTCGTGGTGGCGCACCTGGGCGGCGGGGTCAGCGTGGGTGCGCACGACCGGGGCCGCATCGTGGACGTGACCAACGGCGTGGACGGCGAGGGCCCCATGAGCGCCGAACGCGCCGGCACCTTGCCAAGCCTGGCCGTGCTTGACCTGATACGCCGCGGCGAGGACCCGGCGGCGCTCTGCCGCGAGCTTTTAACCACAAGCGGGCTCTATGCCCACGCAGGCACCAACGACCTGCGCGTCATCGAAGCCCGCGCCCGCGCCGGGGACGAGAGCGCCTCGGTGCTGGTGCAGACCCTGGCCTACCAGGTGGCCAAGGCCGTGGGTTCCATGGCGGCGGCGCTGTTTGAGGACGACACTGCGCCCCTGTCCGGGGTGGTGCTTACCGGCGGCATGATCAAAAGCACGCTTCTGGCCGACGCCATCACGCGCCGTGTGTCCTGGATGGCCCCGGTGGTGCTGCTGCCAGAGGTGCAGGAGATGCACGCCCTGGCCGCAGGCGCGCTGGCCGCGCTGGCCGACTCGGCGCACGTGCGCCGGTATCTTCAGGGGGAGGGCTGAGCATGCAGCTTGATGCCGGACAAAAACGCGTGCTGGCGGCCCTGGGCGTGCTGGCGGTGGTGCTCATGGCAGGCACCCTGGCGCTCATGCAGGTGGAAGGTTTCGACTTCGCGGATTCGCTCTATTTCAGCGTGGTCACCATGTCCACCGTGGGTTTCGGCGACGTGGTGCCGCACACCGGCGCTGGCCGCGTGGTGGCGGGCATCATGATCCTCACCGGCGTGGGCTCGTTCATGAACGCCGTGGCCGCCACCTCGGACCACCTCTTGACCCGGCGCGCGCAAAAAGAGCGCAAGGAAAAGCTGAACATGGTCATCGGCGTGTTCTTCAGCGAGGCCGGAACCAGGCTGCTGCGCAAGCTGGCCCTGCTGGACACGGACCTGGAGGGGCTGCGCTCACGCCTGCCCGAAGCCGACGGCTGGTCCGACCAGTACTTCCGCAAGTGCGCCGCCTCCATCTCCAAGCACGGGTACAAGGTCGCGGCCACGGCAGCGGACCTGGAGGACATCAAGGCCTTCCTGACGGAGAAGAGCCCACTGCTCATCCGGCTTTTGGAGAACCCGAACCTGCTGGAGCACGAGACCTGCACGGACCTGCTCTGGGCCGTGCTGCACATCAAGGAAGAGCTGGAGTTCCGCTTCGACTTGAGCTCGCTCAGCCCTGCCGACGCCACGCACGTCTGCGGCGACCTGGAGCGCGCCTACCGCCTGCTGGCCTGGCAGTGGCTGGACTACATGCGCCACCTCAAGGCCAACTACCCGTACCTGTTCATGACCGCCGCGCACCGCAACCCGTTCCGCGAGCCCAAGCCGGTCCAGCCCGACGCCTAGTGCCCGACGCCTAGTGGACAGTCGCCTTGGGCAGGCGCACCACCACGGTGGTCGCCCCTTCCTCGGAGGCGTCCAGCTCCACGGATCCGCCCTGGGCCTTGGCGAAGAGCCAGGCCGAGTAGGTGCCAAGCCCCGTGCCCTTGGTCTTGCCGCTGGTCACGAACTTTTCGAAAAACCGCTCGCGAATGTCCAGGGGAACCGGTCCCATGTTGCGGATGCTCACGACATGCTCCTCGCCAGCGGTCATGTTGACCGTGATGCGTTCGCCGGCTGGCGAGGCCTCGATGGCGTTGGCGAACAGGTTTGCAAGCATGGGGAAACAGAGCCGCTCCTCGCCGCTCACCTCGAAGCTGGCATAGTCCGCAACCGGCTCGCCCTGGAGCAGGACTTCCATGGCGAGCCTCTTGCGTTCCACGGATTCCCGCAGCTCCTGGATGATGACCCGGCAGATCTCCAAGAGGTCAAGGGTATAGGGCTGGAACTGGAAGTTTCCGCGCTCGATCTTCATGATGTCGAGGGCCATCTCCACCTGGCGCAGCATCTTCCTGCCGCTCATTTCGATGTAGCCCAGACACTCGATCTGATCCTGGTTCAGGTTCGAACCGGCCATGATGATCTGGGGAAGGTTGATGATGCCGTTGAGCGGCGTCTTCAAATCATGCCGGATGATGTTGTCGATGTCATCGCGCAGGAGCTCCAGATTCTTGCTGTCCGTGATGTCCTGCACCAGGCCGCCCAGCATCCGGACGCCCTCCCTGTCCTGGATCCTGCCCATGATCCGCACCCAGCGCTGGCTGGTGTCGCGTTGCGCCAGGCGCAGCTCCAGGTCGAGGGATTCGCCCAGCTCGGCCTTGCGCATGGCCTCGAGGAACCGCGCCCTGTCCTCAGGCGCGAAGAGTACTACTCCCTCGTCAACCGTTGGAACATTCCGACCCTTATATCCAAGCACATGAAAGACCTCGTCGGTCCATTTGCTCTCTTTTGTTTCGAGGTTGATGGCCCAGCCGCCAATCTTGCCGAGGGACTGGGCGTACGCCAGCAGGTCCTGGCTTTCGCGCAGGGCCAGCTCGGCCTTCCTGCGCTTGGTGACGTCCCGGATCACCGCCATGGTGCCGAGGAAGGTCATGTTCCGCCACAGCCCGCAGGAGGACAGCTCGAAATGGCGCGGCTGCGGCGCCTGGCGGCCGTTGGGCTTTGGCAGCAGACGCACGGTCAAGTCCCGGGTGCCCCTTGGCAGTTGTCTGCGCTCATTGATCAAGGCAGGGGGCGGCTGCCTCTTTTCCCCGTGCCCCACAAGCTGTGACAGCAGCAGCTCGCGGTCATGGGCCCGCGCATCGTCCGGGTGAAAGAGGTTCTGCAGGTGCATGCCGCGCAGCTCCTCGGGCTCATAGCCCAGCAGGTCGCGGCTGGCGTTGTTGGCCTCCAGTATATAGCCCTTGGGGTCGAACATCCAGATCAGGTCCGGCGAGGTCTGGATCATGGTCCGGTACTTCTCCTCGCTCTGGCGCAGGGCCTCGCGCACCTGCTCGTATTCCGAGATGTCGTAGGCGATGCTGCATATCCGGTCAGGCTGGCCGAACTCGTTGAACAGCGGGAACTTGACGGTCAGGAAATGCCGCTCGACCCCCTGGATTCGCAAGGGACGCTGAAAGGTCAAGGCCTTGCCCTCGGCGAGGACCTGACGATCTTCCTCAAGGATGCGCCGCGCCACCTCTGGGGGGAAAAGGTCGTCCACGCCCTTGCCGAGGACCTCCTGGCCCAGGCCATGCACATCCTGGTGGATGCGGTTGCCGAGAATGTAGTTCCCCTTGCCGTCCCGGATGTTGATCATGGCCGGGGAATAGTCCAGCAGGGCCTGGAGCTTTTCCTGTTGTCTCTTCAGGTCCTCTTCGATCATCTTGCGATAGGTGATGTCTTCGGCGGAGCCCTCAAGATAGCCGATGCCTCCATCGTTGTTACGGACGACGTGCACGTTGAGCGACACCCAGATGCGCTCTCCGTTGGCTCGTTTGGCGGGCATCTCAAAGCCAGAGACCACACCGTCCCGGCTCAGACGCAGCAGGACCTCCTCGCGTATCCCGGGTTCGGCATAGAGCTGTGTGGCGATGTCGCTGACGCTGTGGATCAATGCCTCCGGGGACTCGTAGCCGAGCATACTTGCCAGGGCCGGGTTGGCCTCCAGAATACGCCCCTCCGGGGTGGTCTGAAAGATGCCGTTGACGGAATGCTCAAAGATCTTCCGGAATTTGCGCTCCGCCGTGGCCAGCCTGTTTGTCTTGGATTCCAGAACATCGGCCATGCCGTCAAAGGCCATGGACAGCTCAATCAGCTCGCCGCTGCCGGTTGCGCCGATGCGGTGGCCGTAATCACCCTCGGACATCAGCTTGGTCGCCTGCCAGAGCTGCCGCACCTGCTTCAGCACGAAGGCGTTGCTGAAGAGCCCTGTGATGAAAAAGGCGAGGACGGTCATGGCGGCGATGAAAGAAAGGTCCCGGACGAGCCCGTGGTCCACGGCGGCAAGAACCTGCGCCTTGGGCATGCCTATGCGCAGGAAGAGGCCCATCCTGTCCTGCTTGAGCAGCGAGGCAAGGTAATAGAGGCGCGACATGCCGTCCACGCCCTTGGCCTCCCAGGTATTCAGCCCATCGGGCGCGTAACCGGGCAGGAACGTCTCCGCAGCGGGCGCGGATTCGCCAACGGCATTGGGGGCGGCGGGGAAACGGGCGAGGATCACCCCGAAGCGGTCGATGACGGACACCGCAACGCCTTCGCGCAGTGACAAGTCATCCAGCAGGTCGGCCAAGACCCTCAGGTCAAGAGAGATGCTCAACACGGAGAGTACCGAGCCGTCCGGGGCCAGCACCGGAAGGGCCAGGGGCAGGCGCGCAGGCTCGCCGTTCTTGGCGTCTTGATACGCGCCGAGAGTAAGGGTCTTGTTGCGAACGGCATCATGGAACCATCTCTGCGTGGCCAAGGATTTCGTGTCAGGTTGCCGCATGGAGCTGGCGACGAGACTGCCGTCCGGACGGCTCAAAACGATGGCGCCGTAGGCGGGGTGCACACGGCTATGGATCCTGAAGATCTCTGTGCAGGCCGCACTGTTTTGGGTCTTGACCTCAGGGGATGCGGCGAGGTCGGACATCTGCAAGAGGACCCTGTCGAACAGGGCCATGCCTTCGCGGGAATATTGCAAGGCCAGTTGGCGGCTGGCGCTCAAAGCGTTGGCCTTGGCCTCCTGGTAGCGGTCCTTGGCGATGAACAGGGCCATGATGAGCACTGGCAGCATGGCCAAGAGGACGATGGCGAATATTCGGGTATGAAGCTTGTCCAGTTTATTCAAAGGCATAGAATTCACCCTCAGCGTATGGCATCGCAGAGCATGCGACGCGGTTGCAGATCGGCCAAGCAATAAAGATTGGGCCGAGGGCTTGAGGGATATAAAAAGCGGCCCGTTATGCTGATAACCTCCTGAGCACTGGCAATTCGCAAGCCCACTAGATAAATAAAGATAATTCATCATAATCGCTACTGCAATACATATTCGCTGAACAGACAGCAAAAACAACAAGCAGCCTAGCGATGGAATCAACGCTTGCCATGCATCCGTGGACGGTGCGCCAGCATGCACTGTACTGCCCCCAAAAAAAACGCGTCCCCGCAGAATAACGATGACGCGATAGGCGCTATTACAGGAAGGCGGGAAAAAGTCGCCTCATGGAGCAGAAAAGGTACGGTCTAGCCAGCCAGCTCCGAAGTGCACTGCGGGCAGCGCACGGCCTTGAGGTTGATGCTGCTGGCGCAGAAGGGGCACTCCTTGGTGGTGGGCTCGGCCTCGGGCTCCTTGGCCTTCTGCATGGCCTGCAGGCGGTTCATGGCGCGAACCACAAGGAAGATGGCCATGGCCACGATGACGAAGTTGATCACCGTGTTGGCGAAAAGGCCCAGGTTCAGGGTAACGGCGCCGGCTTTCTTGGCCTCGGCCAGGGCCGCGTAGGGGCCGGGCGTGGTGCCGTCGCGCAGGGTCAGATACAGGTTGGAGAAATCAACCCGGCCAAGCAGCAGGCCAATGGGCGGCATGAGCACATCGTCCACCAGGGACTTGACGATGCCGCCAAAGGACGCGCCGATGACCACGCCCACGGCCATGTCCACCACGTTGCCCCGCATGATGAACGACTTGAATTCCTTAAGCATCCCGAACCTCCATACGATTCTTTTCGACTCCTGGCCCGTCTCCAGGCCAGCGTTTAGCTATCACAGCCTGAACGCCTGCGTAAAGCCTCGACTACGCAATCGCGCCTCGCACCGCTTCCCATTTCATCATGATGCTGCTAACAAATAGTCAGTCTCCACGGACTCTGAACCAACGGAACCCCATGGCACCCAAACGCCCTCCCAAAGCGGCCAGCGACGAGCCTGTGACGGACACGAAAGTCCCCCACGCCAGCAAAGGCGCTGAGCGGCGTTATCAGAACCTCCTCAGATCCTCGCCCATGGGCATCCATCTCTTCCGTTTGGAATCCGATGGACGCCTGACCTTCACCGGAGCCAACCCCGCAGCGGACAAGCTTCTGCATGTGGACAACAGCCCCCTGCTCGGCCTGAGCTTGGAGGAAGCCTTCCCCGGCCTCATCGGCACCGAGGCCCCGGACCACTTTCGCGAGGTCTGCGCCAAGGGCTCCACCGTCCACATAGAGCAGTTGGAATACCGCGACCAGAACATCGCCGGGGCCTTTGAGATGCACTGCTTCCAGGTCGAGCCCGGCCTCTGCGCCTGCATGTTCCAGGACCGCAGCGAGCGCAAGGTCATGGAGACGCGCCTGCGCCACCTGACCCAGCAGGACCCGCTCACGGGCATCGCCAACCGCAGCATGTGCCTGGAACGCATCGGCATCGCCCTGCAGCGCGCCAAGAGACGCGCCGACTACCGCCACGCCATCTTCTACATCGACCTCGACCGCTTCAAGAACATCAACGACACCCTGGGCCACACCGCAGGCGACGCGGTGCTCGTGGACGTTGCCCGGCGCCTGCGCGCCAGCGTGCGCGAACTGGACACCGTGGCCCGCATCGGCAGCGATGAGTTCGTGGTGCTCATGGAGGAGTTCGACAGCTACAAGCGCCCCATCCAGGCCATCAAGCGCATCCGCCAAGCTCTGGCCGAGCCTTTCGAAACCGAGGGCGAGGACATCACCGTCACCGCGAGCATCGGCCTGGCCCTGGGTCAGGACCTGGCCGGCAGCCCGGAAGAGGCCTTGCGCAACGCCAACCTGGCCATGCTCCACGCCAAATCCCAGGGCCGCAACCGCATGAAGAGCTTCACCCAGTCGCTGCTGCGCCAGACCCTGAACGTGGTGCGCCTGGAAAACGACATGGACCGGGGGCTGGCCCGAGGCGAGTTCTTCCTGGAATTCCAGCCCATCCTGCAGCTTGGCAAGAACCGCCAGCTCTTCGGCTTCGAGGCCCTGGCCCGCTGGCGGCACCCGGAACGCGGGCTCATCATGCCCGGCGAATTCATCCCCGTGGCCGAGGACTCCGGCAAGGTGGTGGAGATCGGCTACTGGGCCCTGCGCGAGGCCAGCCGCATCCTGACCAGATGGCGCGAGCGCTACCCGCACCTGGACAACGCCATGATGTCCGTGAACCTCTCGCCCCAGCAGGTGCCCAAGAACGACTTTCTGCCGCGCATGCGCGAGATCTTGCAGGACACCCGCCTGCCCGCCAAGAACCTCAAGCTGGAGGTGACCGAGACGGCGCTGATGCAGAGCGGCTCCTCGGTGATCTCCAAGATGCACGAGCTGCGCGAAATGGGCGTGTCCTTCTCCGTGGACGACTTCGGCACCGGATATTCGTCCCTGGCCTACCTCACGCGGCTGCCGCTGGACCACCTGAAGATCGACCTCTCCTTCGTGCGCATGCTGGAGGATGGCAAGGACAACCTGGAGATCGTGCGCGCCATCATCCAGCTGGCCACAAGCCTGCGCATGGACGTGGTGGCCGAGGGTGTGGAAAACGCCAACCAGCATGACATTCTCACCGGCCTGGGCTGCGAGTACTTCCAGGGCTACCTGTTCTCGCGCCCGCTGACCGAGGAGCGCGCCGAGGCCTTTTTGCAGACGTTCACCTCGGAAGCAATAGGCTCCTGAGCGCCCGGCCATGATCACCGGCGCAGGCGTGGCCGCCTTCTCGGGCGCGGCCTTCGGACTCTCCGCAGGCATCACCCCGGGCCCGCTGCTGGCCCTGGTCATCGCCCAGACCCTGGCCCACGGCCCGCGCGAGGGCGGCAAGGTGGCGCTGGCCCCCCTGCTCACCGACTCGCCCATCATCCTGGGCGCCCTGCTGCTGACCAGCAGCGCCGCCGGGCACGGCGCCTTCCTCGGGGGGCTGACCCTGTGCGGCGCGGTCTTCCTGCTCTATTGCGCGCTGGGCTGCCTGCGCTTCAAACCGCCCGGCTCCGGGCAGAAAGGCCAAAAGCCACAGCAGGCGCCAGGCAGCATAAGCAAGGGCGTGCTGGCCAATTTCCTCAACCCCAGCCCGTACCTGTTCTGGATGACCGTGGGCGCGCCCCTGATCGTGGAGGCCCGGGCCGACGGCTGGCTCACCCTGACCAGTTTTCTCCTGGCCTTTTTCCTGACCATCGTCGGGTCCAAGATCGGCGTGGCGCTTCTGACCTGGCGCTCCGGGCCGGTGCTGGGCAGCCGGGGCTACGTGCTGGCCATGCGGGGCTTGGGCGTGATGCTGCTTTGCTACGCGGGCTTCTACGTCCGCGACGGCCTGCGCCTGCTCTTGGCCTAGCCGGATCAGGGGACGTCGGATTACGAGCCGCCGCTCTGCGGGGTATCGTGCGGCGGGTAGTGGTCGTGCTCCTCGCCGCCGGGCATGCGGTCGCATTCGAGGAACACCCTGGCCGAACAGCAGGCGCAGCGCTCCGGGTCGAGCCGGGGCACCATATGCGCGATGGCCAGCCCCTCGGACTCGAAGATGTGCTCGCCGCCCAGGCGTTTCAGGCACATGCCGCGCCGGAGCATCTCCAGCACCTCCTCCTTGAGCGAGCAGAAAAACATGTCACGGCCGGAGAGTTTGAGGCTCAAGGCCTCGTTGAAGAGCATGTGGCAGCCGCTGGCGTCAATGAAGTTGATGCCGCCGCCCACGATGAGGATGTGGCACTGTTCCGGGAACTTGTTCATGACCCGGTGCAGCTCTTCGGAGATGTGGTTCACCGCGCCGAAGAATATGCTCCCGTCCAGGCGCAGGATCTTGATCTGCGGGCACTCCTTGAGTTCCTTGCGGGCCACGTTGACCAAGGGATGGCGCGGGTTCTGCGGGTCCGGGGCCAGCACAGTAAAATTCGGGTGCGAGGTGCGCTTGAGGTACATCAAGAGCGAGAGGATGACGCCGGAGAAGATGGCGAACTCCATCTGCACAAAGAGGATGGCCAGGAAGGTCACGGCAAGGATTCCGGTTTCGTTCTTGTCCGTGCGGATAATGTGCCGAATGCCGTGCAGGTCCAGCAGGTTCACCGCCACCAACAGGATGACCCCGGACATGGCCGCCACAGGCAGATAGGCCGTAAGCGGAGCCACCAGCAGCACGATGCACACCAGCAGCAGGGCCGAGAATACGGCGGCCAGCGGGGTCTTGGCACCGGACTCGAAGTTCAGCCCCGTGCGTGTGAAGGAACCCGACGAGGCATAGGCCGAAAACAGGCTGCCGAGCACGTTTGCCAGGCCCTGGCCCACAAACTCGCGCGAGTTGTCGATCATCTGCTGGGAGCGCGTGGACACCGCCCGGGCGATGCTTACGGCCTCGGCCAGGCCGAGCATGGCCACGGCCAGCGCTCCAGGCACAAGCCGCCGCAGGTCGGCAAAACCGAAATCAGGCAGGGTGAAGGGCGGCAAGCCTGCTGGCAGCGCGCCCACCAGCAGCACCCCGTGCTTCGGGCCGTCCACGGCGAAGCTCAGCAGACTGGCCACAATCAGTGCCAGCAGGAGCTTCGGCCAGCGGGGCAGGAATCGCTGGATGATAAGAGCCAGGAGCATGGTGAAGGCGCCCAGGCCGAGCACGTAGAGATTGGCCTCGGGCAGGGAGTGCAGCATGTTGCCCCAGGTGGACAGGAAGGTGCCGCCGCGCGGCAGGTCCAGCCCAAGAAAGGTGCCCAGCTGGCTGGTGGCGATAAGGATGGCGGCCCCGGCGGTGAAGCCCGTGACCACGGAATGCGAGACAAAATTGGCCACCACGCCCAGCCGCGCCAGGCCCAGCCCCAGTTGGAACATGCCGGTCAGCAGGGTCAGAGTCAGCACCAAGCGGATGTACTCCGCGCTGCCGGGATCGGCCAAGCGGCTGATGTTGGCGAAGATGACCAGCGAGATGGCAGTGGTGGGGCCGGAGACCAAGTGGTAGGACGAGCCGAACAGTGCAGCGATGACCACCGGCACCATGGCCGCATAGAGTCCGTAGACCGGAGGCAGGCCGGCGATGGCTGCGAAGGCCACGCCCTGGGGCAGCACGATGACCGCACCCGTGAGCCCGGCCCAAAGATCGGCCTTGAGCGTGCGCCTGTTCACCTGGGGCCACCAGGCGAGGAAGGGTAGCAGCCCCCTCAGCTGGTCCAGCAACTGGTCGGATTTCCTGGCCCAGGGACCTTTGGGCGGAGTGAACTCACACTGCTCCATGCTTCTCCCGGCGCGTTCGCGGTATTCCCCAATCTTTGTCTTACGTAGCCCAAGAAAGCCCTGGGCGCCAGCCTGAACTTGTCCGGTTCACCGGACGGACCATATTTCCCCCGCAAAGCCATGCCAGTCCGGCCTTGCAACCCTTTTGGAACTGGCCGATTTTTCGGACGAAAACGGGCAACTTTGGCTCATTTTTACACGGCTGACCACACAACACACTGCATTATTACACTAAAAATTATCTCGTTCTTTTTGGCACACAAGTTGCCAAGTCTTTATTTTTGATCTACGTCCTGAAGCACGCTACCAATAGCCCAAACCTTCACATCACCAGAAGAGGGAACTGAGCATGGCAAAAAAAATGAAGACCATGGACGGCAACTCGGCCACCACGCATGTGGCCTATGCCATGAGTGAGGCTGCGGCCATTTACCCGATCACGCCTTCCTCCACCATGGGCGAGATCGCCGACGAAATGGCCGCCAAGGGCCAGAAAAACATTTTCGGACAAGTGCTGAACATTCGGCAGATGCAGTCCGAGGCAGGCGCGGCGGGCGCCGTCCACGGTTCGCTCTCCGCAGGAGCGCTGACCACGACCTTCACCGCCTCCCAGGGCCTGCTGCTCATGATCCCGAACATGTACAAGATCTCGGGCGAGCTTCTGCCCGGCGTCTTCCATGTGACGGCACGCTCGATCGCGGCCCACGCCCTGTCCATCTTCGGCGACCACCAGGACGTCATGGCCTGCCGCCAGACCGGCTTCGCCATGCTCGCCTCCTCCTCAGTGCAGGAGTGCATGGACCTGGCCCTGGTGGCCCACCTCGCCGCCATCGAGTCCAGCGTGCCCTTCATGCACTTCTTCGACGGCTTCCGCACCTCCCACGAGATCCAGAAGATCGAGGTCATCGACCAGGCTGACATGGCCAAGCTCGTGAACCACGACAAGATCGCCGAATTCCGCAAGAAGTCCATGAACCCCGAGCACCCCAGCCTGCGCGGCACCGCCCAGAACCCGGACATCTACTTCCAGGGCCGCGAGCGCGCCAATCCCTACTACAACGCGGTTCCCGGCATCGTGAAAGAGGCCATGAAAAAGGTCGGCAAGCTCACGGGCCGCAAGTACAAGCCCTTTGACTACGTGGGCGCCCCGGACGCCACCGAGATCATCGTGGCCATGGGCTCGGGCTGCGAGACCATCCAGGAAGTCATCAACCTGATGCTGGCCAAGGGCAAGAAGGTCGGCCTGATCAAGGTGCGCCTTTACCGCCCGTTTGACGCGGCCTCGTTCTTCGCTGTGCTTCCCAAGACCGTGGAAAAGATCACCGTGCTCGACCGCACCAAGGAGCCCGGCGCCCTGGGCGATCCGCTGTACCTCGACATCTGCACCGCCTTTGTCGAGCGCGGCAAGGGCATGCCCCAGCTCATCGGCGGCCGCTACGGCATGGGCTCCAAAGAATTCCGCCCGAACATGGTCATGAGCGTCTTCAAGAACATGGCCAAGGCCAACCCCAAGAACCACTTCGTGGTGGGCATCGAGGACGACGTCACCAAGACCTCGCTCCAGGTTGGCCCGGCGCTGGGCACCACGCCCAAGGGCACCGTGCAGTGCAAGTTCTGGGGCCTCGGGTCCGACGGTACCGTCGGCGCCAACAAGAGCGCCATCAAGATCATCGGCGACAACACGCCGCTGTTCGCCCAGGGCTACTTCGCCTACGACTCCAAAAAGTCCGGCGGCATCACCGTGTCGCACCTGCGTTTCGGCAAGAAGCCCATCCAGTCCACCTACCTGGTGGAAACGGCCGACTTCATCGCCTGCCACAAGTCCAGCTACGTGCACATCTACGACGTGCTGGAAGGCATCAAGCCCGGCGGCACCTTCCTGTTGAACTCCATCTGGAACACCGTGGCGGACATGGAGGCCAACCTCCCCGCGGCCATGATGCGCACCATCGCCGAAAAGAAGCTCAAGCTCTACACCATCGACGCGGTGAAGATCGCCTCTGCCGTGGGCCTGGGCAACCGCATCAACATGATCATGCAGACGGCCTTCTTCAAGCTGGCCAAGGTGCTGCCCATCGACAAGGCCATCTCGCTCCTCAAGGACTCCATCAAGAAGGAGTACGGCAAGAAGGGCGACAAGATCGTCAAGATGAACGTGGACGGCGTGGACCAGACCCTGGCCAACCTCATTGAGATCAAGGTGCCCGCCGCCTGGGCCAAGGCCAAGGACAAGTCCGTTAAAGCGGACAAGGTGCCCGCCTTCGTGTCCGACGTCATGCGGCCCATCCTGGCCCAGAACGGCGACAGCCTGCCTGTCTCCGCCTTCACCCCGGACGGCTCCTTCCCGGTGTCCACCAGCCAGTACGAAAAGCGTGGCGTGGCCATCAACGTGCCCCTGTGGCTCAAGGAAAACTGCATCCAGTGCAACCAGTGCGCCGTGGTCTGCCCGCACGCGTCCATCCGTCCGGCACTCCTCACCGAGGCCGAGGCCAAGAAAGCCCCCAAGGGCTTCGAGACCATCCCGGCCCTGGGCAAGGAGCTCAAGGGCATGGGCTTCCGCATCCAGGTGAACACCCTGGACTGCATGGGCTGCGGCAACTGCGCGGACATCTGCCCGGCCAAGGAAAAGGCCCTGGTCATGAAGCCCCTGGAGACCCAGACCGACGTCCAGGTGCCCAACCAGGTGTTCTTCGAGACCGTGTCCATCAAGGGCGACCTGCTCAAGCGCGAAAGCCTCAAGGGCAGCCAGTTCCAGCAGCCGCTGCTCGAGTTCTCCGGCGCCTGCGCCGGTTGCGGCGAGACCCCGTACGTCAAGCTCATCACCCAGCTCTTCGGCGAGCGCATGATGATCGCCAACGCCACGGGCTGTTCCAGCATCTGGGGCGCCTCGGCTCCGGCCAGCCCCTACTGCGTCAACAAGGACGGCTTCGGCCCCACCTGGAGCAACTCGCTGTTTGAAGACGCCGCCGAGTTCGGCTACGGCTTCACCATGGCCATCAACCAGCGCCGCGCCAAGCTCGTTGAGCTCATGGGCCAGGTCAAGGACTCCAAGGCTTCCGCAGCCATCAAGCAGTCCGCCAGCGACTGGCTGGCCGGCAAGAACGACCCGACCCTCTCCCGCGCAGCGGGCGACACCCTGAAGGGCCTGCTGGCCAAGTCCAGCGACCCGCTCCTGGCCGAGATCGCCAGCATGGGCGACCTGCTGACCAAGAAGTCCGTGTGGATCTTCGGCGGCGACGGCTGGGCCTATGACATCGGCTTCGGCGGCGTGGACCATGTGCTGGCCAGCGGCGAGGACATCAACATCCTGGTCATGGACACCGAGGTTTACTCCAACACCGGCGGCCAGTCCTCCAAGGCCACGCCGCTTGGCTCCATCGCCAAGTTCGCGGCCAGCGGCAAGAAGACCAACAAGAAAGACCTTGGCCGCATTGCCATGACCTACGGCTACGTCTACGTGGCCAGCATCAGCATGGGCGCGGACAAGAACCAGACCCTGAAGGCCCTGCTGGAGGCCGAGGCCTACCCCGGCCCCTCGCTCGTCATCGCCTACGCTCCCTGCATCAACCAGGGCATCCGCAAGGGCATGGGCAAGAGCCAGGAAGAGGCCAAGCTGGCCGTGCAGTCCGGCTACTGGCCGCTGTACCGCTTCAACCCGGAACTGGCCGAGCAGGGGCAGAACCCCTTCAAGCTGGAGTCCAAGGCCCCCGACGGCACGCTCCAGGCCTTCCTCTCCGGCGAGAACCGTTACGCCGCCCTGGAAAAGGCCATGCCCGAAGAGTCCAAGCGCCTGCGCGCGAACATCGAGACCGCCTACATGAAGCGCTACCAGCAGCTGATGCAGTTGGACGACCCCAAGCGCGTCTGCGTGGAAGGCGGCCTGGACCTGCCCACGCCTCCGGCTGTCCCGGCTGCGGCCCCCGCCGGTAGCGCCAAGCCCTGCGCCATGTCCGACAGCGGCCACTCTGCCAAGCCCTGCGACGACGGCCGCGGCGGCAAGTAGCCAACAGCAAGAACACACTTGAAACAAGAGGCCCCGGGACAAACGTTCCGGGGCCTCTTTTATTAATCGTCCAAGCATAGCCCCCCAGAACCCAGGAATCAGAGCCTCTCTCAATCCAGCGTTTTTTGCGCACATGCGCCGAGCATCCAAATCCAGCACAGGGTCTTGCCAAATCGAGCGGAGGTGCTACCTTCTATGCCCCAGCATGCATAACAACGGGAGTCCGCCATGCCGACCGCCCTGCCCTCCCTTTTTGTCTCGCACGGCTCGCCCACCCTGGTCATGGACCCGGTGCCCACACGCGACTTCCTGCGCGGCCTGGGCCAGACAATGCCCCGGCCCACGGCCATCCTCTGCGTATCCGCCCACTGGGACACCGCCAAACCGCTCTTGAGCGCAAGCCCGCACCCGCACACCATGCACGACTTCTACGGCTTCCCGGACGAGCTCTACGAGCAAAGCTACCCTGCCCCCGGCGCTCCGGAGTTGGCGGAGCGCGGCGCCAGCCTGCTCCAGGGCGCGCAGATCCCCGCCGAGATGGACAGGCGGCGCGGCCTTGACCACGGGGCCTGGGTGCCCTTGAGCCTCATGTACCCCCAGGCCGACATCCCGCTGGTGCAGTTGTCCATCCAGTCGCACCTGACGCCCAGGCACCATCTGGAGATGGGCCAGGCCCTGGCCCCCCTGCGCCAGGAGGGCGTGCTCATCATGGCCAGCGGCAACGCCACCCACAACCTGCGCGAAGTCTTCAGCCACGGCCTGGACGAGGCCCCCGCCCCCTACGCCAAGGCCTTCGCCGACTGGCTCACCGCGCGCATCGTCACGGGCGGAGCGGACGACATTGAGGCCCTGCTGCATTACCTGCGCCAAGGGCCGTTTGCCCCGCGCAATCACCCCACGCCCGACCATTACCTGCCGCTGCTGGTGGCGCTGGGCGCAGGCATCGGCGAGGGTAATGGCGCAGGCACCAGCAGCGGTGCGGGAAAGCTGCTGCACGACGGCTACACCTTCGGGGTGCTGTCCATGGCCGCCTATGCCTGGAACTAGCCGCACCAGCCGGTGTTGACGCCTGCGCGCCGAAGCCTTACATCCGGCCCATGACACGCAACTACGAACTCTCCGTGAGCGCGGAATTCTGCGCCGCGCACCGGCTCGACGGCTACCCCGGCAACTGCAGGAACACCCACGGCCACAACTGGGGCGTCACGGTGTACGTGCTGTGCACCGACCTCGACGACCTGGGCATGGGCCTGGACTTCCGCGCCATCAAGGCCCTGGTAAAGGAGGCGCTGGGCAGCCTGGACCACGTCTTCCTGAACGACCTTGCGCCCTTTGCCGAACAGAACCCCACGGCGGAAAACATTGCCCGGCACCTCTTCGAGGAGCTCTCGCGCCTGCTGGCCGCAGGGCCGGACACCGCCTCGGCCCGGATCTCCAAGGTGCATGTGGCCGAGACCCCGGGCGCGGGCGTCACCTACTGGGAAGCGCCTTGAGTCTGCAGGTCTGCGAAACCTTCACGAGCATCCAGGGCGAGTCGAGCTTTGCGGGCTGGCCCTGCGCCTTTGTGCGCCTGACGGGCTGCAACCTGCGCTGCCGCTGGTGCGACACGGCCTATGCCTATGAGGGGGGCTCGACCCGTAGCGTGGACCGCAGCGTGGACGACCTCGTGGAGGAAGTACGCGCCACCGGCTGCCGCCTGGCGGAAATCACCGGGGGCGAGCCGCTGCTCCAGGCCGAAACACCCGAGCTGGCCGCCCGGCTGGCGGCCCTGGGCCTCACCGTGCTGGTGGAGACCAACGGCAGCCAGGACATCAGCGTACTGCCGCCGGAGGCCATCGCCATCGTGGACATGAAGGGGCCCACAAGCGGCGAGGCGCAGCGTATGGATCTGGGCAACCTCTCCCGCCTGCGCGCGCGCGACGAAGTCAAGTTCGTCATCGGGAACAGGGACGACTACGCCCACATGCTCTCGCTCCTGCCGCGCCTCGACACCGCGCGCAACACGGTCAACGCCTCGCCCCTGCATGGCGCCCTGGCCCCGGCGGAACTGGCCCGCTGGCTGCTGCAAGACCGCCTCCACGTGCGCCTGAACCTGCAACAGCACAAACACATCTGGCCGCCCGACGCGCGCGGCGTCTGATTTTTCGGAGTGGGAAACATGGAACACAACGCCGACAGCGCGCTTATCGTCTTTTCCGGCGGGCAGGACTCCACCACCTGCCTGGCCTGGGCCCTTTCCCGCTTCCAGCGAGTGGAGACCATCGGCTTCGACTACGGCCAGCGCCACGCCGTTGAGCTCGCCTGCCGCAGCGAAGTCCTCGCCCGCCTGCGCGCCCTCTCGCCCGAATGGGACAAGCGCCTCGGACCGGACTCGCTGCTGACGCTGAATGTGTTCCAACAACTGGGCGAGACCGCGCTGACCCACGACGTGCAGATCTCCATGACCGCCTCTGGCCTGCCGAGCACCTTCGTGCCGGGCCGCAACCTCATCTTCATGACCCTGGCCGCAGCCCAGGCCTACCGGCGTGGCCTGAAGCACCTCGTCACCGGCGTGTGCGAGACGGACTTCTCCGGCTACCCGGACTGCCGCGACGACACCATGAAGGCCCTGCAAGTGGCCATCAACCTGGGCATGCAGGCGCGCCTGGTCATCGACACCCCACTCATGTGGCTCACCAAGGCCGAAACCTGGGTGCTGGCCCACTCCCTCGGCGGCACAGCCCTGGTGGAACTCATCCTGGAACACACCCACACCTGCTACCAAGGCCAACGCGGCGAACGCCACGCCTGGGGACATGGCTGCGGCACCTGCCCGGCCTGCGAATTGCGGGCGGCAGGCTGGGAGCAGTACAGGGAGAAGAATGCCTCCGGCGGCCAAAGGGCCTGAGGCCCTTTGGAATCCCCAGAGCGCCGAAAGGGCTGTTTCAGGAGGAACCTGAAACAGCCCTTTCGGCTTGTTTGGGGAAGTCACGGGAGAGTGTCTTTCCCCAGGGCCCAACCCCCAACGCTCCTCCCCCGGAAGGGGGGCCAACCGCGTTCGGAGTTTCGAGGGTCTCCCCTCGAAACTCCGAACGCATTGCCAGGGTCAGCCCAGCCTTGCCCTCTGCCCGCGCCACCGCGGCCCAGGCCAATGGGGGGTCCGGGGGCCGTTGTGAACCCCGAAGGGGCCCCAGGCCGCCGGAGGCAGCTCCCGGCTTAAAACCGGGTGCCCATGGGAGCGGCGTCGTCCTTGGTGTACTCGGCGGTGACGGTGAGGCTGGTGCCGCCGCGCGGGTTGAACATGGCCACGACCTGCATTTGCCTGGGCTGGCACACGCTGACGAGGTCATCCAGGATCTTGTTGGTGATGGTTTCCATGAACGAGCCATGGTTGCGATAGGCGGTGAAGTAGAGTTTGAGGGACTTGGTTTCGATGCACAGCAGGTCCGGGACGTAGGTGATCTCGATGGTGGCGAAGTCCGGCTGGCCGGTCTTGGGGCACAGGCTGGTGAACTCCGGGTGTTCGAAGCATATCTGGTAGTCGCGGTCCGGATATTTGTTGGGGAAGGCTTCGAGGATGGCGGCGGTGGGTTCCTCGAAGGCGTAGCTGGTTTTGCCGGAGCCCAGGTGCTTGAGTCCGGTGGTATCGTCTGTGGTCATGGCGTGCTCCTTGGAAGTTTGCTCTCAATGGCCCGGTAATAGGGCGCAGTAATGGGGCGCGTTGCAGGGCGCGACGAGAAGCCGCTTAGCGCAATCGCCGCATCAGGCCAAGTGATTTCTGCTCACGGGCTAGGGCCTGCGGTTCACCTTGCCCAGGGCTCGCAGCAATTCACTTTGGGACACGGGCTTGGTCACGTAGTCGTCCATGCCTGCGGCCAGGAATTTTTCGCGGTCGCCCTCCATGGCATAGGCTGTGAGCGCGATGATGGGGGTTTGCGCACGATCGCCGAGAGTGGCATCCGAGCGGATGGTCCTGGTCGCCTCCACGCCGTCCATCTCCGGCATCTGGATATCCATGAGGATGGCGTCGAACATGCCAGCCTTGAACTCCCGCACGGCGTCGCGGCCATTGGCCACGGCCAGCACACTGTGGCCCATGCGCTGGAGCATGACGCGCATGGCGAACTGGCTGATGATCTCGTCCTCGGCCAGAAGCACGCGCAGCGGCACCATGCTGGGCGCAGGCGTGTCGTCGGTGTCCTGGGGTGCGTGCTGGACCAGCCCCGGGGCTGGCGTGAGCGGCAGGGCCACGATCACGGTTGTGCCCTCTCCGGTCTCGCTTTCCACGCAGATTTCGCCGCCCATGAGGTCCAGGATGCGCCGCACGATGGCCAGGCCGAGCCCTGCCCCCTCGAAGTTCTTGGAGTAGGAGAGATCCGACTGGGTGAAGCGGTCGAAGATGCTGGCCAGATTGTCCTCGCGGATGCCGACGCCGGTGTCGGCCACGCAGAGGTAGAGCCAGACGCCGTCCGCCCCGCGCCCGGAGCGCGCCCAGGCCTGCACCCGCACGCTGCCGGAGGCGGTGAACTTCACCGCGTTGCCCACGAGATTGAAGAGGATCTGCCGGATGCGCGCGTCGTCGCCCAGGAGACGTTCCGGCACGGTCTTGTCCTGGTTCAGGCGCAGGGACACGCCCTTGCGCATGGCTGCGCCGCCAAGGACGGTCGCGACCATCTCGAAGACGTCATTCAGGGCAAAGGGGGCGTTGCGCAGCACCAGCTGGCCCGCCTCGATCTTGGAGAAGTCGAGGATGTCGCTTAAAAGCGCCAGGAGACGCCGGGCGGCATCATGGGCCTTGTCCACGTAGCTGCCCTGCTCCATGTCCATGGACGTGCCCTTGAGCAACTGGAGCATGCCCAGCACCCCGTTGAGCGGCGTGCGGATCTCGTGGCTCATGTTGGCCAGAAACTCGCTCTTGGAGCGGTTGGCGTCCTCGGCCTGAATCTTGGCCAAGGCCAGGGCCTGTTCCGTCATGATGCGGTCCGTGATGTCCGGGAAGGTGATGAAGGCGGCGATGAGCTTGCCGTCCTGGCTGTAGACGGGGGCGCCGCTGACAAGCTCCCAGCGGGTCGCGCCATCCTTGCGCACGATGCGGTAGAGCGCGTTCATTGTGGTCTCACCGCTCATGGCCTTGGCCAGGGGCAACTCCGTAATGGGCACGGGCTGGCCGTCCTGGTCATATTCCTGCCAGCTCTGAGTGATCTCAAGCAGGGGCTGGCCGGTATAATCAGGTTCATCCGCGATGCCCAGGAAGTCCTTGCAGGCCTTGTTGGTGATGCGCAGGATGCCGTCAGGCACGGTGGCCAGGGCCATGGGGATGGGGTTCTGCTCAAAGGCCGCGTCGAGCATGGCCTTGGCGTTCGCCAACTCGGCTGTGGCGGCCTTCTCTTCCGTAACGTCTTCCAGCACGCCGATGAAGTATTGCGGCACGCCGGCCTTGTCCCGGACGGCGCTTATGTTCAGGCGCACCCAGATGATGGAGCCGTCCTTGCGGATATAGCGCTTCTCCAGGTCAAAACCAAACGCCTGCCCGTTCAGCACTGCGCGCACGTTTTCCACGCTCTCGGCCAGATCGTCCGGGTGGGTGATCTCGCGGAAGTTCATGTTCAGGAGTTCGGCCTCGCTGTAGCCGAGAATATCCATCATCCTGCGGTTCACGCGTAAGAACACGCCCTCGAGGGAGCAGTGGCAGATGCCCACGGCAGCCTGCTCGAAGATGCCCCGGAACTGGGCCTCGCTCTCCCGCAGGGCGAGGTCGGCTTCCTTGCGCGCGGTGATGTCGCGGGCCGAGGCGTAGATCGTCCTGCCCACCGGAAAGGCGCGCCATTCGATCCAGCGATAGCTGTCGTCGCGCGCGCGGTAGCGGTTGACGAAGTTCGCAACACAGTCTTGCCCGGCGAGCCTTTGGATCGCCTCCAGGGTGGCCGCCGTGTCTTCCGGGTGGACATAATCGATGAAGCGCCGTCCCTCCAGCTCGCTGACGGGATAGCCCAGCACGGCCTCCCACTCCGGGTTCAGCCGACGGAAGTAGCCATCCGTATCCGCGATGCAGAGCATGTCCTGAGTATTCTTGAAATACAGCTCCAGTTCCTGGGTCTTGATGGACAGGGCCTGTTCGGCCACCTTGCGGTCGGTGATGTCGCTGAAGATGGTGGCGAAGCCGTCCTCGCCCCAGGGCGCCACGGAAATGATGAAATGCCGCCCCATCTGCGGGTAGAATGTCTCGAACACACGGGGCTGGCCGGTGCCGACGACCTCGGCGTACCGTTCCAGGTAAGGCGGCTCGGACACGCCGTAGACCTCGGAGGCTCTCTTGCGGCTCACGGCGTCCTTGTCCAGGCCGATAATGCGGCAGTAGCCGGGGTTCACGTCCACGATGCGGTAGTCCACCGCATGGCCCGCACTGTCGCGCTCCATGGTGTGCAGGGCCACGCCCTCGGCCATGTTGTCGAACAGGGAGTGGAAGCGGCGCTCGCCCGCGCGCAGGGCAAGGTCGGCCTCCTTGCGCTCGGTGATGTCGCGCCCCAACCCGATGATCTCCGCCACCTGCCCCTCCGGCCCCAGGACCACGGAGTCGTGCCAGGAGAACCAACGCCAGCCCTGCGCGGTCATGGCGCGCTGTTCCAGGTACACCGCTGCATACGGCGGGACCAAGAGGCCACGCATGGCGTCCTGGGTTGAGGCGCGGTCGTCCTCGTGCACCAGCGGCATGAAGGTCTGGCCGAGGAGCTCGTCCTCGCGCTTGCCGAAGACGCGGCAATAGCTGGGGCTCACGTACAGGAAGCGGCCCAGGGCATCCACCTTGACCACCATATCCGTCTGGTGCTCCACCAACTGGCGAAACTTCTCCTCGCTGGCGGCAAGGTCGGCAGTGCGCAGGTCAACCTGTTGGCGCAGCCGCCTGGTGAAGATCAAAAGCCCCACACCCACGCCACAGCCCAGCAGGAAGAGCCCGCCCAGGGCGTACAAGCCGATGCGGATCAGGCGGTGCTCATTTGCGGTAACATTGGCCCGCACGCTCTCGTAAAGCATATCGTCCAGTGGAAAGCCCGGCTTCAACATGCCGAACTTCACGAAGCTGTCCGCGATCTTCCGCCAGCGTACAGGATTCATGTGTCCGATCTCCACCAGCTCCGGCTGGATGAGACTGCGCATGGCCTCGGCCTCATAGAGCAGATCGCCCAGGGGCTTGTCCTGGCTGTAATGCGAGTAGATCAGGGTGGCGATCTCGCGGGGGTTGGCCATGGCATAGCGCCAGCCCCTGCTCGTGGCGCGCAGAAAGCGCTCCACCAGCTCAGGACGCTCGCGGGCCAGCTCCTCGGAAGTCACCAGGCAGTCGCCATAAAAGTCGGTTGCGTAGTTCGTGGGTTGCAGAATGCTCGGCTCCACGCCGCGCTTCTGCATCTTGTAGGGCTCGTTGGTCCGGTAGGCAGTCTGGGCATCCACCCGGCCTGCTAAGAGGTCGTCGAGAGTCCACTTGTGCGGCAAGGCGGTGACGGAATTGACGTCCATGCCTTCGCTGGCAAGCATGGCCAGGAACTCCGGGTCCGTCTGGACCTCGACCATGACACGTTTGCCGAGCAGGTCATGCGGCGTGGCGATGCCCGAATCCTTGCGGCTCAAAACGATGAGAGGCGAGTGTTGGAAGATGGCGGCGATGACCACCACGGGCAGACCTTGCTGGCGCTGCAGCATCACCCCCGGGGAGTCCACGGCGAACTCGGCTTCGCCGCGCGCCAGGACCTGGGAGGGGATTATGCCGCCACGGCCCTCGACCAGGGTCACGTCCAGGCCTTCATTGCGGAAGTAGCCCTTGTCCACGGCGGCGTAGTACCCGGCGAACTGGAACTGGTGGCGCCACTTGAGCTGCAATCGGATGCTCTCGGGCTTGGTGTAGGACGCCGCGCTGGCGGCCGCGCCCTCAACAGGGCCGGCCGGGCCGCCCTGGGCCGCGATAGACGGGCTGACCCAATGAGCGAGCGCCAGCACGAGCACGGACAGAATTCCCATGCACATCGGCATGGGCCTCACCCTCAATTTCTCTCGCCTCACTCCAGCCTGACCAGGACAGGACATCAATTCCCCCACTCACGGCAGGCAAACAGGCCTGCCATACTGGTACGAACTGTAGCACCTGGGAGTCGTACTGGCAACAATTACAGGAGGGAGACGCGGTAAATGAAGACTGCGCCGAAGGCCAAGGGGGGCCAGGAAGGCTTAGCTGCCCATCCCCTGATCCAGTTCGACCAGTCGCACCAGGGCGCGCCGGACTTCGTCGTCAATGCCGTCGAAGATCAGCGCGATCTCGTATGGTCCGCCTTCGTCTTCACGCTCCAGGCGCACCACGCGGCAGCGCAGCCTCCGCTCTGGGGCTCCGGGATGGTCGCCCAGCACGGCTTCGACCAGTGTGCCGGGGAGGATGGCCGCTGGCGACTGGCAGAGCATGCCGCCGAAGCTGATGTTCAGCACACGGACCGTCACCCTCTCGTTTCCCGGACTGTCGAAAAGCATGGTCAGGCCGAGGGGCGCGCGCGGGTACTGGCGGTTCTTCTCGGTGTAGGAGCAGACGCGGTTGCGGTTGAGCTTGGCCTCATAGAGCGCCTCGTCGGCCCGGGCGATCAGGTCGCGGGCGTTGATGGCGTCCTCGGGGAAGGTGGCCACGCCCAGGCTCACGGTCAGCCGCACGGGCTTGCCCTCGACCATCACAGGATGGTTTTCCACGGCCTGACGCAAGCGCTCGGCCGCAGCCGTGGCCTGGTCGGCGTCGGTGTGCGGCAGGATGAGCGCAAACTCCTCGCCGCCGTAGCGCACCACATGGTCGAAGGTGCGGGCCGTCTCGCGCAAGGCGTTGGCCACGTTCTTCAAGGCATCATCACCAACCAGATGGCCGTAGGTGTCGTTGAAGCGCTTGAAGTGGTCCACATCAAGCATGACCAGCGAGAAGCGCTGGGCAAAACGCTTGAAGCGCTCCACCTCGCGCTGGATGGCGTCATTGAAGTAGCGGCGGTTGTAGAGCTCGGTGAGCTCGTCCACTAGGGCGCCGCGCTCCTTTTGCAGAAGCACCTGCACCTCCACGATGACCGGATCGCGCATCAGCGGGTGCAGGTTCATGAAATAGTCGCACATGGCCACCCGCAGCCCCACATCGCGCCCCAGGGCCAGGTTCAGGCCCTCCATATGGAGAAGGACCTCGCTCCAGTAGCAGCGCGAGTCCTCCACCGCAAAGCGCATTCGCGTCAGCAGGTACAAGGCGTCTGCATAAGCCTGATCGCCCTCGCCCAGCTCGTTTTTCAGCGCATCCTCGCTCAGGCCGGCGCGCTGCAGCAGCTCCCAGATCTCGGGCAACTCCGGCACCTTGCAAACCTTCTCCTCTTGACCCATGTGATCCTCCGCCCATTCCGTATTACTCATTACATCTAGTAAGTATTACAATTATTCACTGCGAAGGCAAGCAAAAGCAAGCGGCCCGAAAACCGGGCCGCTCTAAGGAAAGAGAGACAGGGCGATCACTATATCTCGTAATCAACCACGCTGCGCGAGGCCACGACCTGCTTTACAAAAGCCACGACCTTCTGGTGCTCCGGGTGGACCTGGTAGGCGTCAAGGTCGGCGCGGGTATCAAAGGCGGTGTAAAGGATCACGTCGCAGGCCGGGCTGGCGGCGAACACGTCCACGCCCACCTCCAGCTCGCGCAGGACGGGGATGAGCGGCGGCAGGGCCGAGAGCAGCTCCTTCATCTTCTGCGCGTTGGCGGCCTTGCCCGCGCCCTCGGCCTCGTCCTTCAGCGTCCACATCACGATATGCTTGATCATTCGGGTTTGCTCCTTGCCTGGTTATGTCAGCCCTGCGGTCAGCAGGTCTGCATCTTGGTGATGATATCCGTGAGCTCGTCGGCCAGCCGCGCCAACTCCTCCACGGCCTGGGTGGCCTGAACCATGTCCTGGGCCGTCTGGTCGGAAACCGTGCGTACCTGGTCCACGGCCCGGGAAATCTCCTCCGCCGAGGCGGACTGCTCTTCCGAAGCCGTGGCTATGTTTCGCACCTGGTCCGCCGAGCCCTGCGAGATGCGCAGGATCTCATGCAGCGCCTGTCCGGCGCTGTCAGCCAGGGTTGTGCTGGTGTTGACGGCCTCGACAGCGCCAGTCATGCCCTCGGAGGCGCGGCGCGCGCCATCCTGCACCGAGCCGATGGCCTGGGCCACCTCCTTGGTGGCGGTCATGGTCTTCTCGGCCAGCTTGCGCACCTCGTCGGCCACAACGGCGAACCCGCGCCCGGCGTCGCCTGCTCTCGCGGCCTCGATGGCGGCGTTGAGCGCAAGCAGATTGGTCTGGTCGGCGATGTCGTTGATGACGTTCAGGATCTGCGCAATGCCAGCCACCTGGCCGCCGAGCTCCGTGAGGCGCTCCTGCATGGCCTGGGTGCGCTCAGACACGCCGTGGATGGCCGTGATGACCTCGGCTACGACGCGCTGGCCCTGCTCCGCCTGCTGGCGGGCCGCGTCCGCGCCCTGGGAGGCCGAGGAGGCGTTCTTGGCCACGTCGACCACGGCGATGCCCATCTGATCCATGGACACGCCGATCTCGCCCACGCGCACCTTCTGGGCCTCGCTTCCCTGCGTGGTATGGCTGATGGTCGTCGAGAGCCGGGCCGAGGCGTCGCGCAGGCGGGCGCACAGGGCGTTGGCGTCCAGCGCGGTCTGGCTGATGCTCTCGTCCTTGGAGATGAGGGACTGCTCCTTCTGCTTGAGCGCGGTCATGTCCAGGTACAGGCACAGCCCGCCAATGCAGCGGCGGTCGGAGTCGTGAAGGGCGAAGACGTTGGCCAGCACGTTGCGCGTGCCGCCCTTGTGGCCCTTGATGGCCACCTCAAGATTGCGGAACACCTCGCCGTCCTTGATGCTCCTGCCGACAGCGGTCTTGCGACCGGGATCGTTGTAGAAGATCTGGGCCAGGGTCTGGCCGTAGTAGTCCTGGGGCTTGCCGTCGAGCTCAAGCATCTGCAGGCATTCCATGTTGGAGCACACGGCTCGCTCCTGCTCGTCCACCAGCAGGAAGGGCACCGGCAGACCGCCGAGGATGCCCTGGGCCAGGCCGGTCTGGTGCTTCAGCTCCGCAGCCGTCTGGGCGGACTGCAAAGCGTCCGACTCCAGGCGCCTGGCCAGGGCGCGTTCGCGAAAGGCCAGCGCAAGCGCGGCCAGGCCGGAAAAAAGAAGGGCCGCCGCGAAGTGCGGCAGCCCCAGCCGGAAGGTATCGGCTGAACGAGACATTTCAAGAGCAGAGACAAGTCCAAGGAATAGCAGAAAAGTCACTGCCGCCACGGCGGCCACGCCCCCGGCTCGCAGGGGGTCGGTTCCTCGCTCTCCCATATGACGCCTCCTAGGCCCCGAACAGGATGTTGCGGTCAGCGTCGGCAACGCTGGCGCACCCGGTGAGGATCATGGCCTGGGCCAACTCCCCGCGCACCTGGTCCAGGTACTTGCCCACGCCCTCGCGCAGGCCGCCCAGGGCGGCAGTACAGAAGGGGCGGCCGATCATCACGGCGTCCGCTCCCAGGGCCAGCATCTTCAGCACATCGCCGCCGGTGCGCACGCCGCCGTCCACCAGGATGGCGATCTGGCCCTTCACCGCGGCGGCCACGGCAGGCAGGGCCTCGGCGGTTCCGGGCGTATGGTCCAGCACCCGCCCGCCGTGATTGGAGACCACGAGGCCCGCAGCCCCGGCGTCCACGGCCCGTTTGGCGTCGTCCGGGGTCATGACACCCTTGAGGACGAATCTGGCGGGCACATGGCCAATGATGTCCTTGAGCTTTTCCAGTGGCTTGGGACCAACGGGCCGCCCCATGAGGCGCAGGGTCACCAACCCGGCGGCGTCGATGTCCATGCCCACGATGTCCGCGCCGGTGGCTACGGCCCGGTCCAGCTTCTCGTAGAGTTCCTTGTCTTCCCAGGGCTTGATGAAGGGGATGCCAGCACCGCCCAGGGCCTGAATGGTGGCGAAGCCGGACTCGTGGATGAACGGCGGCACGCCGTCGCCCACGCAGCCCAGAACGCCCTTGTCCACACACCCGCCGAGCACCGCATCGCAGTATTCCTGCTCGGTGATCTTGCCGCCCATGTTGAAGGACACGCCGCCGATGGGCGCGGCCAGCACGGGCATGGACAGCTTGCGGCCGAGCAGCGTGGTCGAGGTGTCCGGAATCTCGGCCCCGTGGATCAGCCGCATGTTGAAGCGCACCTGCGCCAGGGCCGCGACGTTGTTCATGAACGAGGAGCCAGTGCCCAGGCCGCCCATGCCGGGGACCTCCCCGGCGCAAGCCTTGCCGTTGCAAATGGGGCAAACCTTGCAATACCCATTCATGAGTTCGCGGGCCGTCTTGCGCACGTCCTTCATGTCGCTGACCTCCGGTGTGATGGTTCGACTACTTGAGCCGGTCGGCCAGGGCCTCGGCCACGTGGCGGACCTCAAGGCGGCTGCCCTTGGCCTCAAGCCCGCCGCGCAGCTGCATGATGCAGCCGGGGCAGTCCGTAAGCAACACTTCTGCGCCGGTTTTTTCCACGTTCGCAAGCTTTTTCTTCAGCAGTTCCGCGGAAAGTTCCGGGAACTTCATGGAGTAGGTGCCGCCAAAGCCGCAGCACACGTCCTCCTCGTCGGCGGGCAGATACTCCAGGCCGCCGGTGACGATGAGCTCACGCGGGGCCTTGGTGACGCCCAGGCCACGGCAGAGGTGGCAAGGCGCGTGGTAGGTGGCTTTCTTGCCGTCCGCGCGGAACTCCGCGGGCTCGACCTTCAGCACGTCGTGCACGAAGGAGCTGAAGTCGATGACGCGGTCGGCAAACTGCTGCACCTTCACCGCCAGCTTGGGGTCCTTGCCCAGGATATCCGGGTAGCCATGCTTCAGGTGCGAGGCGCAGGAGGCGCACAGGGTCAGGATGTAGTCGTATCCGGCGGGATCAAAGGCCGTAACGTTCTGCGCGGCCACGGAACGGCTGGCCTCGCGCTCGCCCATCATCTGCACCGGCAGGCCGCAGCAGGACTGGCCCATGGGGTAGTCCACGGCCACGTTGTGCTTGGCCAGGATCTTCACGGCGGCCACGGCCTGCTCCGGGTACACGAAGTCCTGCACGCAGCCGGAGAACAGGGCCACGCGGTACTTCGGGGTGGCCACACGGGGCTTCAGGGCCTCGAACTGGTCGCGGAAGGCGTTCTCGGCGATGGCCGGAAGGGCCCGGAACTCCTGCCCGCGCGCGAAGATCATGGGCAGGTGGCGCAGGTACGGGGTGCCGCCGGTGACCGGCTTCTGCACGGCCCGGGCCGAGCGCAGCAGCGTGTGGAACATCTTGCGGTTCTTCAAGACCATGCCCAGGAGCTGGCTCTGGAGCGGGTGGCCCTCCTCGTCCTGGATGCGGGCGTGGACCTCCTTGATGAGCCTGAGCAGATCGATGCCGCCCACGCACACGGCCTTGCAGGCCCCGCAGTTGATGCAGTTCTGCACGAGGTTCTTGGCCTTCTCGCGGCCATGGTAGAAGTAGGTCAGGATGAGGCCGATGGCCCCGATGTAGATGTGGCCGTACTGGTGCCCGCCCACCAGGCGGTACACCGGGCAGACGTTGGCGCAGGCGCCGCAACGCACGCAGCGGAGCACCTGGGAGAACACCGGGTCCTTGGCCAGGGCGCGCCGCCCGTTGTCCAGGAAGACCACGTGCATCTCCTTCTTTCCGTCCGGGGAGGCCCCGCACTCGCCAGGCCCGGTGATCCAGGTGACGTAGGAGGTGATGGCCTGGCCCGTGGCGTTTCTCGGCAGGGCCTTGATGACGCGCAGGGCGTCGTTGATGGTCGGGGTGAGCTTGTCCAGGCCGACGAGGGCCACGTGCACGCGCGGCAGGGTCGTCACCAGGCGGGCGTTGCCCTCGTTGGTGCACAGGGCGATGGTGCCGGTCTCGGCGATGGCGAAGTTGCCGCCGGAGATGCCCATCTCGGCCTGCACATACTTGGCGCGCAGCTCGCGCCGGGCGACCTTGACCAGCTTCTGGATGTCGCCCTCCTGCTTGGTGCCGGTGACATCGCTGAACAGCTCGGCCACCTGATAGCGCGAGAGGTGGATGGCGGGCATGACCATGTGCGTCGGACCCTCGTGCCGCAGCTGGATGATCCACTCGCCGAGGTCGGTCTCCACCACGTTGAGGCCCATGTCCTCAAGGTAGTGGTTCAGCAGCGTCTCCTCGGCGGTCATGGACTTGGACTTGACGATGCGCTTGACGCCCGCCTTCTCCGCGATGCGACCGATGATCTCGTTGGCTTCCTGGCCGGTCTTGGCCACATGCACGGTGACGCCCTGGCGCTCGGCCTGCTTCTTGAATTCCTCGAAGAGCTCGTCCATGCGGGCCATGGCCTGGTCCTTGCCACGGGCGATGTCCTGCACCAGCCCCTCCACGTCCATGCCCGCAAAGGCCTTGGCGCGGCTCACGCGGTAGGCCATGGCGAAGTTGTCCATGGCGGTGCGCAGAAACTCGTTGCCCAGCGCGCCGTTAAGCTCGCCCTTGTATTCCTTGAGATCACGTGCGTTCTGCATGGCCTAGTCCTCCAGAAGCAGAATGTGCAGTTCAAGCGGGCCGTGCACGCCGATGGCCAGCACGCGCTCGATGTCCGCCGTGCGCGAGGCGCCGGTGATGAAGGCGACATAGCCGGGCGCGTCCTTGCAAAGGGTGCGCAGCAGGCTCTCGACCTCGGAGCTGGTCTCGCGGATGCTTGAGGTCGCCACCACGCAGACGTGCACTTCGCAGATCATGGTGGCTAGGCGCAGCTCCTCGCTCTTGGAGTCGAGCACGCAGGTGCCGGTCTCGGCTATGGCCGCCTCGGCGATGGTGAAGCCGATGTCCACGCCGGAGAGGTGCGAGCGCATGCCCTGGGTGATGAAGGTGACGCCCTGCGCGGAGCAGGCGTCGCCCAAGGCCTTGGCGGCCTCGGCAGGGAGTCCGGGCGCGGCGATGATCTTGCCGAGCTTGGCGTCGCAGAGAGCGCCGGCGCCAGCGGAGAGGTCCGCCTCGCAGCCAGAGGGCAGAAGCTGGCAGGCTTCCTTCTTGTCGCACACGTCCAGGGTGTAGGCAAAGGCCTCGTCCAGGGTCTTGATCCGGGTGACGATGGCCGAAACAAGCCCAGCCTTCTCCGCCATCAAATCAGCAAGTCGCGCTTTGTCGCTCATGGTCGCACCTCGTAATTCTCGTTGCAGGCTTTGGCGGCGGCGCTTGTGCGGCCTTCTTCCGCCGGGTTCGGCCGTCCACATTGGGGCGGGCCGGAAATTTGTGTTGAAGCCGGGCCAACCCAATCATGGGCGGCCCGGCTCCGGAGAGGCTTAAGGGTTTGGGGTTACGGCAGCATCCAGCTCAGGGTGTAGGCCTGCAGGTACGTCAGTACGCAGACCACGAGCAACATGGCGATGGAATGCTTGAGGGTGAAGCGGAACAGGTTGCCCTCCTGGCCGACCATGTTCGCGGCGGCGGTGGCCACGGAGATGGACTGCGGGGAGATCATCTTGCCGGTGACGCCGCCCGAGGAGTTGGCGGCCACGCACAGGGCCGGGTCAACACCAATCTGGTTGGCGGTGGTCTGCTGCAGGCTGCCGAAGAGCAGGTTCGACGAGGTGTCGGAACCAGTCAGGAACACGCCCAACCAGCCGATGATCGGCGCGAAGAACGGGAACCAGCTGCCCGTCAGCGTGAAGGCGAGGCCCAGCGAGGAGCTCATGCCGGAGTAGTTCATGATGTAGGCCAGGCCAACGATCATGGCGATGGTCACGATGGGGAAGCGCAGCTGCTTGATGGTGCGGAAGAAGCAGCCAAAGGCCTTGCCAGCGCTGTAGTTCGGCAGGACGAAGATGGACAGGAGGCCGGCCACGAAAACGGCGGAGCCGGGCGAGGACAGCCAGTTGAACTTGAACACGGCGCCGTAGGCCTTGTCGGCGGAGACGATGGGCACGGTCTTGATGACCAGGTTGTTCAGGGCGGGCCAGTCGAGCTTCATGGTCACGGTGTTCAGGATGGCCTGGGCGTCCTTGAGGCCCCAGACAAAGACCGCGACGGCCAGCACGAGCCACGGCATCCAGGCGCGCAGGACTTCGCTCGAGCTGTAGTGGCAGACGGCCGGGCCGGTGGTGGCGGGCTCGTCTTCAAAGCGCCAAATGGTCTTGGGCTTCCAGACCTTGAGGAAGGCAAACATGCCCACGATGGTCACGATGGCCGAGATGACGTCAGGCAGCATCGGGCCGACGTAGTTGGACACCACGAACTGCGAACCGGCGAAGCACACGCCAGCCACGATGATGGCGGGCAGGATCTCCATGGAACGCTTGAAACCGCACATGGTGACGGACAGCCACAGGGGCACGATGATGGACAGGAAAGGCAGCTGGCGGCCAACGATGGCGCTGATCTTCATGAGGTCGATCTTGGTCAGCTCGGCCACGGCGATGATGGGGATGCCCAGGGCGCCGAAGGCCACGGGCGCGGTGTTGGCGATGAGGCACAAACCGGCCGCGTACAGCGGGTTGAACCCGAGGCCGACCAGCATGGCCGCGGTGATGGCCACCGGGGTTCCGAAGCCTGCGGTGCCCTCGATGAAGGAGCCGAAGGCAAAGGCGATGAGGATGGCCTGTAGGCGGCGGTCCTCGGTGACGCAGGCCAACGAGGTTTTGATGACCTCGAACTGCCCCGACTCAACCGTCATGTTGTAGACCCAGATGGCCGTGATGACGATCCAGCAAATGGGGAAGATGCCGATGGCGGCGCCGTAAAGCGTGGACGAGATCGCCAGCTTGGCGGGCATGCCCCACATGGCGACGGAGATGCCGATGGCGGCCAGGAGCGCGACACCCGCGGCGAAATGGCCCTTGGCGCGGCGCACCGCGAGCATGTAGAACAGAATGTAGAGCGGGATGCCTGCCACCAAGGCAGGAAGAATGTAGCCGCCATCACCGATGGGCGTGTAGACCTGTTTCCAGGTTTCAACTGCCTGTGCCACCATTGGATCCATAAGACTCCTCCTTGCAGTAAAGTTGTCCGTTGCTTCCCGCGACGGACAACTATCCGCACGGGGTTTTCGCCGATATCTCTTAACGGGCCCGCAGCACCTCAGCCGTCTGCCTGGCGATCTCCAACTCCTCGTTGGTGGGAATCACCAGAACGCGCACCTTGGAAGACTTGGCGCCGATGTCGCGCGCGCCCCGCTCCCCAGACTGGTTGCGCTCATGGTCGAGCTCCACGCCCAGGGCCGAAAGCCCCCGGCAAGACAGCTCGCGCGAGACAGGATCGTTCTCGCCGATGCCGGCCGTGAACACGATGGCGTCCACGCGGCCAAGCACCGCCATGTAAGAACCGATGTACTTGCGGTTGCGGTAGCCGAACATGTCCAGGGCGAGCCTGGCCCGCGCGTTCCCCTCGGCCACGGCCTTGTGGATGTCGCGCAGATCGTTCATGCCGCAAATGCCCTTGAAGCCGCTCTTCTTGTTGGTCAAGTCGTTGATCTCGGTAATGTTCAGGCCCTTGGCCGCCTCAAGCAGCGGATAGATGGCCAGGTCCGTGTCGCCGCAGCGGGTGCCCATGATCAGCCCCTCAAGCGGCGTGAGGCCCATGCTCGTGTCCACGCTCTTGCCGCCCTGCACGGCGCACATGGAGCTGCCGTTGCCCAGGTGCACGGTGATGAGGTTCACGTCATCCACCGGCTTGCCCAGGAACTTCGCCGCCTCCTTGGTGACGTAGCAGTGGGAGGTGCCGTGGAAGCCGTAGCGCCGCAGCTTGAGCTCATCGTAGAGTTCGTAGGGCAAGGCGTACATAAAGGCCCGCGGCGGCATGGTCTGATGGAACACGGTGTCGAACACCGTGACCTGCGGGGTGCCGGGGAACAGCTCCCGGGCCACGCGGATGCCGGCCAGATGCCCGGGGTTGTGCACGGGCGCCAGCGGCACCAGCTTCTCCAGGCCCGCCACGACCTCGTCGTCCACCAGGCAGGACGCCGTGAACAGATCGCCGCCCTGCACGATGCGGTGGCCGATGGCGGTGATCTCGTCCTTGCTCTTGACAACGCCGCGCTCAGGATCGGTGATGAGCGCGATGACCAGATGCATGCCCTTCTCGTGATTGGCAATGGGCTCGCTCAGGCTGACCTGGCTCTCGCCCATAGTGCCGGGAGCGATCTTGTGGCTCAGGTTGCCCATCTCCTCGCCGATGCGTTCCACGGCTCCAGAGCAGAGCACCGCCTCGGTGCGCATGTCGAGCAGCAGGTATTTGATGGAGGAGCTGCCGGAATTGATGACAAGTATATTCATGACGGTCTGTTAGTCCTTCTTCACTGCCTGGGCCTGGATGGCGGTAATGGCGACGGTGTTGACGATGTCCGGCACGGTGCAGCCGCGCGAGAGGTCGTTGATGGGCTTGTTCAGGCCCTGGAGCACAGGACCGATGGCCACGGCCTGGGCGGAGCGCTGCACGGCCTTGTAGGTGTTGTTGCCGGTGTTCAGGTCCGGGAAGATGAACACGGTGGCGCGGCCGGCCACGGCGCTGTCGGGCATCTTGGTGTGGGCCACCTCGATGTCCACGGCGGCGTCGTACTGCAGCGGGCCTTCCAACAGCAGTTCCGGGGCGAGCTCATGGGCGAGCGCGGTGGCCTTGATGACCTTCTCCACGTCCAGGCCCTTGCCCGAGGCGCCGGTGGAATAGGAGAGCATGGCGATGCGCGGCTCGATGCCGAAGAGCTGGGCGGTCTCGGCGCTGCGCACCGCGATTTCGGCAAGCTCCTCGGCCGTGGGGTTGGGGTTCACGGCGCAGTCGCCGTAGACCAGCACACGGTCCTTCAGACACATGAAGAAGACGCTGGAGACGATGCGGGAGCCGGGCCTGGTCTTGATGATCTCAAAGGCCGGGCGGATGGTCTGCTGGGTGGTGGTGATGGACCCGGAGACCATGCCGTCGGCGTGGCCCTTGTGGACCATCATGGTCGAGTAGAAGGTCGGGTCGAGCATGCGGTCGCGGGCGTCCTCCTCGCGGATGCCCTTGTGCTTGCGCAATTCGTAGTACGTCTGAACATACTCCTCGTAGTGCTTGGACTTGCCGGGCTCCACGATCTGGACGCCCTCAAGCTCCAGGTTCAGCTGGCTCATCTTGGTGCGGATGTCCACTTCCTTGCCGAGCAGGGTGATGTCGCACACGCCGCGCCGGAGCAGGATGTCGGCCGCGCGCATGATGCGCTCGCCGGTGCCCTCGGGCAGGACGATGTGCTGCTTCATGGCCTTGGCCTTGAGGATGAGGCTGAACTCGAACATCTTCGGCGTCACGGTGGTGGGCTTGGCGGCCACGAGCTTGGTTCTGAGCTCGGGCAGGTCCACATGCTCCTCGAACACGCGCAGCGCCGACTGGATCTTGTTCTGGTCGCCGGGCTCAATGCGCCCGTACAAGTCGTACAGGATGCGCGCGGTCTTGTAGGTGTGGCCCTCGGCAATGAGGATGGGGATGGGCGCGCCCACCCAGCCCTCGATGAGCCTGCGCACGGATTCGGAGGGGTCGAGCCCGCCGGTGAGCAGGATGCCGGAAATGTCGGGATAGTTTGTGGAAAGCCGCGAGGCCAGGCTGCCCAGGATGATGTCCGACCGGTCGCCGGGGGTGATGACCAGGCTGCCGCGCTCGATGTAGTCGAGGAAGTTGCCCAGCTGCATGGCCGCGATGACGTAGGAGTCCACGAGGTTTGAGAGCATGTCGCCGCCGTAGAGCACGCGGGCGTCCAGCCACTTGACCACATCGGCCACGGTGGGCTTGCCGAGCTTCGACTCCTCGGGGATGACGTAGATGGGGAAGCATTCCGGGCAGCGGATCTTCTGGCGAAGCTCCTCCACCATGTTCTGGCCTTCCACATCCTCCACGCGGTTGATGATGGCGGCCAGGATGTCCAGGCCCTTGTCCTCGAAGGATTCAATGGTCAAGAGCGAGGAGGCCACGACCTCCTCCTGGGTCTTCTTCTGCGCATTGCACACCAGCAGCACAGGGCAGCCCAGGTTGGCGGCGATGTCGGCGTTGGTGTCGAACTCGAACGCCGGGTCCGAACCCAGGAAGTCCGTGCCCTCGCAGAGGATGAAGTCGAAGCGGCCCTTGAGCGAGTTGAAGTCGTTCAGGATTTTTTCGAGCAGGGCCTCGTGCTGGCCCTGGTTGATCATCTCACGCGCCTTCTGCATGGTGAAGGAGAAGGTCTCGGAATAGCGCATGTCCAGGTTGAACTGGTTGAGCACGAGGTTGATGTCGTGATCCTTGGCCGTGACCTCGGAGGAGTTGATGATGGGCCGGAAGAACGCCACTTTCTGAATGTCGCGCAGGAGGAGCTGCATGAGGCCCAGCACAATGGCGGACTTGCCACTGCGCGGTTCAACTCCGGTGACGAATAAAGTGTCAGCCACAATACTCTCCTTGATGTTGTTTGGCTTCCATGGAGTCTCCCGGCGGCGGCGTTATTTGGGGGGGGGGGGCTGGGGGGCGAGAACGCCGACGCCGGGAGAGGACCTTCCGCTAGAGTGACTCTGCGTAGATCTCCATGGGGTGCCTCACGGCAATTTGGTCGCCGGAGCGTGAGAGCATATCGGAGATCTGCAGCATGCAGGCGGGACATCCTGTGGCGACCACCTGGGCCTTGGAGCCCACGATGTTGTCCCGCTTCTGCTTGCCGATAATGGACGAGATCTCCGCGTGCTGCAAGGTGAAGCTGCCTCCGCATCCACAACATGCGTCGGATGCGGCCATTTCCACGACATTATAGGCCGGGTTCATGCGCAGGATGGTGCGCGGCTGGGCGGATACTCCCAGCGACTTCTTCAGGTGGCAGGGGTCGTGCACGGTGACGCTCACCGCGCCAGCCTTGGGCGCCGAGGGGGTCAGGCCGAGCTTGTCGGCCACGAAGGCGTTGACGTCCATGACCTTGGCCGAGAGGTCGGCGATGCGCTGCTGGTCCTTCTTGCTCATGCCAGCGGCCATGGCCGGCCAGATCTTCTTCATGGTCGAGGTGCAGGTGGCGCAGGGCGTCACCAGGGCGTCGAACTCCTTGCCGGCGAACAGGTCCAGGTTGGCGCGCACAAGCTTTTCGTAGCTCTGCTTGTCGCCCGAGGACAGGGCCGGAATGCCGCAGCAGGCCTGTCCAGCAGGCAGGAACACGCCCACGCCGTGGTGGCTTAGCACCTTGAGCACAGCATGGCCCACGCGCGGGAAGATCTTGTCCGCCAGGCAGCCGGGGAAAAAGGCCACCTTGAGCCCGCTCTTGCCAGCCGGGGTGTCCAGGCTCGGAACTTCAGAGTGCAGGGGCGTCTTGGCCAGGAGCATCAGGTGCCTGTCGCCCAGCACGGGCGAGAGGAACTTGGAGCAGGACGAGCCGATGATGTCGTTCACCGGGGAGGTGAACAGGCCCTGGAACTTGCTGGCCACGCCGAGCATGGTGTTGAACAGCCCGGGCTTGGTCAGCATGCCCCGGAAGATGACCTGCTTGACCTTGGACAGGCCCAGGTAGCCGGTGAGGATGACCCTCGCCTTGAGGAAGATGTCAAGCGCCTTGACGCCGCTGGGGCAGTTGGCCGCGCAGGAGCCGCACAAGAGGCAGCGCGTGACCTTGTCCTGGACGCCCTGAGGGTCCTTGACCATCTCGTGGGCCAGGCCTTCCAGCAGCGCTATCTTGCCGCGCGCCACATCGCCTTCGCGGCCGGTCTGGCTGTAGATGGGACATACGGCTTGGCACATGCCGCAACGCATGCAGCTGACCAGTTGGTCGTCAAGCTCGCCAAGCAGGCGCAGGAGTTCGTGCATGTCGGCCATGGCTGCCCCCTACTCCCCGATGATCTTGCCGGGATTCAGGATGCCCTTGGGGTCAAGGGCCTTCTTGAGGCGGCGGGAGTACAGAATGGTGGCGCGGCTGGTTTCCTTTTCCATGTACTTGCTCTTGGCCAGGCCGATGCCGTGCTCGCCGGACAGGGTGCCGCCAAGGCTCAGGGCCACGTCGAAGATCTCGTCGATGGCGGCCTCCACGCGGTGCCACTCTTCCGTGTTGCGGCGGTCGGTGAGGATGGTCGGATGCAGGTTGCCGTCGCCCGCGTGGCCGAAGGTGCCGATGGTCAGCTTGAACTTGTCGGCGATGCCTTCCAGCGCATGCATCATGGCGGGTATCTTGCTGCGCGGAACGGTGGCGTCCTCCAGCACGGTGGTGGGGGAAACGCGCGCCAGGGCGGAAAGGGCCGCGCGGCGTGCCTCCCAGACCTTGTTGCGCTCTTCGGCGTCCTTGGCCACCTGGATGCGCACGGCGCCAAGCTGCTTGCAGATGGCCTCGACCTTCTCGGCCTCGTCGGCCACCTGGCCGGGGTGGCCGTCCACCTCGATGAGCAGGAGCGCCTTGGCGTCCACGGGCAACCCGGCGTGGGCGAAGTCCTCAACTGTGCGGATGGTGAAATTATCCATGAACTCAAGGGTGGCGGGCACGATCTTGGCGGCGATGATGGCGGCCACGGTCTCGCAGGCCTTGTTCACGTCGTCGAAGATGGCCATCATGGCCTTGGCGGCGAGCGGCGGCGGGGTCAGCTTCAGGATGAGCTTCTCAAACACGCCAAGGGTGCCCTCGCTGCCGACCATGAGGCCAGCCAGGTTCAAGCCCGTGACGCACTTCACCGTGCGCGAGCCGCTCTTCACGATCTCGCCGTCCACGTCGAAGAAGTCCACGCCCATGACATAGTCCTTGGTCACGCCGTACTTGAGACCGCGCAGTCCGCCCGCGTTCTCGGCCACGTTGCCGCCGAGGGTGCTGACGGCCTGGCTGCCGGGGTCCGGCGGATAGAACAGGCCGCGCGCCGCGACTTCGGCCGCGAACTTGGCGGTGATGACGCCGGGCTCGACCACGGCGTAAAGGTCGGCCTCGTTGATCTCCAGAATCTTGTTCAGCGCGTTGGTCAGAATGACCACGCCGCCCTTGCTGGGGATGGTGCCGCCGGAAAGGTTGGTGCCGCTACCGCGCACGGTGATGGGCAGGCCGTTGTCATTGCAAAGCTTGACCAGCTTGCCAAGATCCTCACGCGTCTGGGGCCGGACCACGAGGCCGGGCATCACGGACTCCAGGACAGCCGCATCATAAGCATAGGAGAAGCGGTCAGCCTCGCTCTCCATGACGTTGTCCTTGCCGACAAGAGCCTGAAATTCTTTGAGCAGCGCATCGTTCATGCTTTAAGTCTCCTGGGTGTGGCGTGCGGACCCTGATTCGGGCCGAAGTCTCATACAGCCGGAGTAAGGCAACATGCGTGCCAGCATGCAAGAACGTCATTTATTGTCGGCGTGTTACGCCAATATTACAGTTCGCGGCGGTCTGTTACAGCGGGCCTTGTCCAGAATCTCAGACTGAGTGCCTGAACGCGGGAATAGGATGAAAGCTGCAAAGCGAGCGCTTGCCCCGGTTGACCGGATAAGGAACTGCGGAAGGAGAGGATTCGAGAGCGGAGGACCTGTCCGAAGAATCAGACGGGGTCGGCGGAGCCTATGCCGGGGCCGTCCATGGAGAGGCCCCACTTCTTGAGCAGGGCGTACAGATGCGAGCGCGACAGGCCAGAGGCCTCCACGGCCTTCTGCACGTCGCCGCCGGTGCGTTTGAGCAGGGCCTCCAGGTAGCGGCGCTCGACCACGTCCTTGCAGGACTTGAGGGTCTCGCCCAGGGCCTGGGTAAGCTCCGGCCAGGTGTCGCAGCAGGGCGTGGCCGCTGCACCTGTCGCTATGCCTGCCGCTTGAGCGCTGGCCGCCACGGCCGCAGCCTGGGCCTCTGGCTGGGCGTCCGCGCCCGCAGGCCGCCGCAGGGAGGCCTTGGCCACCTTGATGCGCACGTCCTGGGGCAGGTGCATGGAGAACAGGGTGCGCGCCGTATTGGAGGACACGAAGGCGCGCTCCAGGACGTTGAACAGCTCGCGCACGTTGCCAGGCCAGGCGTAGCCCTCCAGCACGTGGAAAAAGTCCTGGTCAAAGCCCTTGAGCGGCAGATTGTACTGCTCGCACAGCTGCCCCACACGGAACACGCACAGGGGCTTGATGTCCTCGGGCCGATCGCGCAGGGGCGGCAGGCAGATGGGGATGGTCTTGATGCGGTACAAAAGGTCGCTGCGAAAAGCCCCCTCCTCCACCATGGCGTCCAGGTCGCGGTTGGTGGCGGCCATGAGCCGGAAGTCGCTCTCCACCTCCTGCGTGGCGCCGACTGGCCGGAAGCGGCGCTCCTGCAGCACGCGCAGGAAGGCCTTCTGGAGATTGAGCGGCATCTCGCCGACCTCGTCCAGGAAAAGGGTGCCGCCGTCAGCCAGCTTGACCAGGCCCACGCGATCGCTGTCCGCGCCGGTGAAGGCGCCCTTCTTGTGGCCGAAGAGGGTGCTCTCCACCAGGGTTTCGGTCAGGGCCGCGCAGTCCACCACCACGAAGGGCTTGGCCGAGCGGGCGCTGTTCTGGTGGATGGTGCGGGCGAAGAGCTCCTTGCCGGTGCCTGTCTCGCCCGTGATGAGCACGCTGGAGGCCGCGCCGGCGGCACCGGCAACGGCGTCGAAGCAGGCGCGCATGACCCGGCTCTTGCCCACCACGTCCTCCATGACCAGGGCCACGGGGCCGCACGAGCCGCGCTTGCCCTCGCGGTACTTCAGCGCGCGCTCAAGGGCGAGCATGGTCTCCTTGATGGGGGAAGGCTTGAGCAGATAGTCCCAGACGCCGCCCTGGATGGCCAGCTCCGCGCCGTCGGCATCGCCACGGCCCGTGAGGATGATGACCTCGGGAGAGTCCGGCAGGGCCTTGATCTCGGCCAGCGCGTCCAGGCCGTTGCCGTCGGGCAGGCTCACATCAAGGAACGCCACGTCCACGCCGCCCTGGCGCAGCCGCTCCAGCCCGTCGGCGATGGAGCCCACGGCCTCGCCAGCGTGGCGCATGCGCCGCGTGAGAGACAGCAGGGTCTCGCGGACCTCGGCGTCGTCATCGATGATGAGAATATTGCCCATGCAGCACTCCGGTTTGGAAGGCGTTGCGCATGCGATAGCAAACTGTGGGCCAAACATTCAGACAAGCCGCGCGGGAGGGGGATAATCTCCCCCTCCGGGCGGCTTGTATTCTGGACTAGGTCATGTGCGGCCCGGCGTCAATGGCAGGGCCATGGCCAGGCATAAGGCAGGGTCTAGCGGTTGCCGGAGTTCTCGCCCTGGCCGCCCTGCGGGCGTGCGCCCTGGGGGCGGTTGCCCTGGTAGCCGGTGCCCTGCGGACGCGCACCCTGGGGACGTGCGCCCTGCGGACGGCCGTAGCCGGGACGCTCGCCCTGCGGACGGCCGTAGCCGGGACGGTCGCCGCGCGGACGATCGCCATTGCTGCGGTCAGCGGCGTAGATGTCGTCGCCGGGCTGGCTGGTGGGACGGTTGCTGTAGCCCACGGCCGGGCGGCTGTCCGAATTACCGGACGGCTTGCCGTAGGAGCTGCCGCCACCTCCGCCAGAGGAGTTGCCGTAGGAGTTGCCGGAGGAGCGGCTCGGCGCACGGCCCTGGGCCGGACGGTTGCTGCTCGGGCGTCCACGGGGCTCCAGCGGCGGACGGTGGAACATTTCCTTCTCGCCGGCGGGAATGGACTGGTTGTAGTCGAAGCCTTCGAGCTTCATGCGGGTCAGCGGCTCGCGCAGGAGCCGTTCAATGGCGCGCACCATGGAGACGTCTTCGCCGGTGACGAAGGTGTGGGCCTCGCCGGTGCGCGAGGCGCGGCCGGTGCGGCCGATGCGGTGCGTGTAGGTCTCCGGCGTGCTCGGCACGTCGTAGTTGACCACATGCTCGATCTGGCTGACGTCGATGCCGCGGGCGGCGATGTCCGTGGCCACGAGCACGCGGTAGCGGCCCGAACGGAAGCCGTCCATGGCGAACTTGCGCTGGTTCTGCGACAGGTTGCCCTGGATGGACGTGGCCGCGTGGCCGTTCTTGGCCAGGGTTTCGGCCAGGCGCTTGGCGCGGTGCTTGGTGCGCGTGAACACCAGGACCGAGCCGGTCTTGTGGCGCTCCAGCAGGGCCTGCAGCAGGCTGGTCTTGAGGTGCTGGCCCACCGGGTAGATGCCGTGGGTCACGGTCTCCACCGGGTTGGAGTTGCCCACGCGGACGGTCTCGGGGTTGTTCAGGCACTCTGCCGCAAGGCCACGGATGGCGTCGGGCATGGTGGCCGAGAAGAGCATGCTCTGGCGCTCTCTGGGCAGGGCCGCCAGAATCTTCTTGATGCCGGGCAAAAATCCCATGTCGAACATCTGGTCGGCTTCGTCGAGGACAAGCATCTCCACGCCGGAGAGGTCGACCGTGCGCTGGCCCATGTGGTCCAGCAGGCGGCCCGGGCAGGCCACCACGATGTCCGTGCCCTGGCGCAGGGCCTGGAGCTGACGGCTCATGGCGCAACCGCCGTAAATGGTGGTGCTGCGGATGCCGGTGGCGCGGGCAAGGTCCATGGCGGCCTCGTGGATCTGCTCGGCCAGCTCGCGGGTGGGGGCGAGGATGAGCGCGCGGATCTTGCGGCGCGGGCCAGCGGGCTTGTGGGCCATCAGGCGGTTCAGGATGGGCAGCAGGAACGCCGCCGTCTTGCCGGTGCCGGTCTGGGCCAGGCCCATGAGGTCGCGCCCTTCCATGACCATGGGGATGGCCTGGGTCTGGATGGGGGTGGGGGTGGTGTAGCCCAGGGCCTTGATGTTGGACAGGATCAGGGACGGAAAACCGAAGGAATCAAAGGTCAAAATAAATCCTTTGTAAGAGAGGGGCCGCGCGACGCAAAAATACGTCAGACGGCGGCGAAGAGCGTATCAAGTGGCGGTCGCTGCGGGCCGGGACAGGATGGCTCTATCGGGGCAGTGGTCGATTCGGCGTGGGTACTGAGGATTTTTGTGGCGGGCTGTGCAGCTTTGCCGCGCCTCTCAAGAACGAATGCCGCGCCGGGGATTGCCCCCGGACTCGGGGTAAGTAAGGGGGATGGGAGGGGTTGTCAAGGGGAAATAAACCTCAACATTCAGTGTTATCCTCCAAGCACTACCTCATGGCATCAACGCTCAAGCCAACATCAAACTTTTGACCCAAACAACAATTTCTTTGAAATATGTTCCAAGCGTTGCACCGGCAACCAGTGTAATCACCCAGACTGCGACTGAAACTGCTCGCCTTAATCCCCTGTCTTTATTCGATTGAATTTCAATCTCTGCCCTGATAATTTCGCCTAGTTCAGCCTTATATGCCTCAACTTGATCTTTATTCGTCGCCGCAATCGCATCATATCGCTCTGCAATCTTTTTCTTCTCGTCAATATCTGAAATGACTTGGTTTAACTTTTCGACTTGTGTAGACAACTCTGTCTGCATGCTCGACAAAATTACATTTGCAGCATTCAGATGATCTTTTGCTTCTTCGACACGATCATGAGCAGCCTTGTCATCACAACTACTCGGAAAATAGTCTGAAACTAATCGCCCTATTGTGCCTTTCGTTATTGAACGAATCTGGTCATCACTAAACAATCTCCCAGTTATTGCTCTACTGAGCTCACGAATCAGCGCGTCTTGAACATCAAAAATCACAGAAAATGACATAGGCACCTCACCTATCCGTGCGAATAGACAGGACACAACTTTATACTCGACTAAATAAGCACCCTACCCTCACTCCCCCAACTCCGCCCCCAACTCCGCCAAATACCCCCGCATGACTTCCACCCGCCGCTCCGCTTCCTTGCGGCCCGCAGCGGTCTGCATGGTGGCGGCGGTCTTGAAGAGCTTGCGATAGAAGTGGTCGATGGTGAACAGGCCGTCGTCCGGTTCGCGCGCGGTGCAGAAGGGATCATCGGCGCTGTAAAAGGGCCGGTTCATGGTGCCAGAGCACGCGAAGCAACGCGCGATGCCGATGGCCCCGATGCCGTCCAGCCGGTCGGCGTCCTGCACCACCTTGGCCTCCAGCGTCTGCGGCGCTATGTTCGCGCTGAAGCTGTGCGCCTCGATGGCGTGGGCGATGGCCACATGCAGGGCCTTGGACTGCTTGGCGGATACGCACGCCGGGTAGCCGATGCTGACGAGGTACGCGCGCGCGGCCTGGGCCGCCAACTTTGACGCCTGGTTGCGCAGGGGGTCGTCCTTGGCCACCACCACATAATCATGCAGCCAGGCCGCCGGAATGACCACAGCCGGGTCGGCCCCCTCTGCGGCGCAGATCTTCTTGGCCGTGGCCACCACGCGCTCCAGGTGCAGGATGTCGTGGGCCGGGTCGCAGGCCCCGGCAACGGCCAAACGCGCGGTCAGGTGCGCGCGCAGGGTGGCTTCCAGGGCGGCCAAATCCGGGCCGAAACCAGGACCAAGGCCGAAGCCATGGCCCAAGTCGACAGCAACAGGCGGGGCATGCGGGCTGGCGGACTTGGCGCAGCACTCCCCCAGGAACCGGCCAGAGCCCACGGCTATTTGCCCCCGTCCACGATGACCATCTTGCCCTTCTTCTCGCCCTTGTCGATCATGCGCTTCAGGTCTTTCTGCCACTTGGGCCCGCCCAGCTTCTCGGCCAGGTGCTCTGTCGTGTGCAGCACGTCGTTGGGCCGGTGCATCTGCATCAGGCAGCGCTTCACGCCGATCTTGCACGAGGGGCAGCCCACCAGGATGGGCGTGTGGCGGTCCGGGCGCCCCTTCTTGTTGTCGGAGTCCGGTCGCGCAAGATCAAGCGCCAACTGCTCCTTCTTGCGGTCGCGGAGGCGGTTGTAAATGGCCGGGCTGGTCAGCGCGCCCAGGCCGGACTCGCCGCAGCAGCCGGGCGAGAGCCGGACCTTGCCGCCCAGCGCGTCGGAGAGCGCCTTGCGGTAGATCTCCGGGGCCTTGACCTTGGGCACGTCCACCCACTCCGCGTGGCAGGCCGCGTGGTAGAGCACCGCGTCCTCACTTTTGGGGATGTCCAGCCGGCCCAGCAGGAACTGCACGATGTCCAGGTGGCGCAGGGGCTCGGAGAGCTCCTGGGTGAAGTCGTAGGTCTCGATGGCCTCGCGGCAGGTGCCGCAGCTTGTCACCAGGGTGGTGGCCTTCATGCCCGCGCGGCCCGTGGCGATGAGCGTGTCCAGGATGGCCTGGATGGTGCGGTGGCGGTTGGTGCCGTAGGCCTCGGTGCAGCCGCTGGAGAGCAGCGGATAGCCGCAGCAGAGGTGGCGTTCGGGCAAAACCACGTTCACCCCGGCCTTGAGCAGCAGGTACACCCCGGCCAGGCCGATGTCGTGGCTGAACAGCCCTGCCCCGCAGCCCGGGAAGTAGAGCACGGTGTCGTCAAAGGCCGCGGCGGACGAGCGGAACAGCGAATGCTCGGCCAGCCCCAGCTCCTGGGACAGGTTGCGCAGGTCGATGAGCGGGCCTGGCCCCTGCAGGGCCGGGCTCTCCAGGCGCTTGCGGAAGTGCCCGGGCACGAGTCCGAGCACGCTGTTGGCTGCGGCCTGGCCGAGCGACAGGAACTTGGCCACCTTGGGCAGGCGGTTCGAGGGGTCCTCGGCGAAGTGCGACAAAAGCGCGGTCTTGATGGGGTGCCCGCCCTTGCCCTTGTATTCGAGGAACGAGCGGATTTGCAGCGCGGCCCCGGCGGAGTCGATCTTCACCGGGCACACGCCCTGGCATTTGCCGCAGGCCGTGCAGTGGTCCATGATGCGCCGCAGCTCGTCGAGCAGGCTGGGCGCGGGCTCGCCGCCCTGCACCTGGGAGTAGTAGATGGCCTCGGTGAGCGCGCCCAGGCTTAAGTTCTTGTTGCGCGGGTGGAACAAAAGGCCGCGCGCGGGCGAGTACATGGGGCACACCTGCTTGCACTTGCCGCAGCGCGTGCAGGTCTGCACATGCTTGAGCAGGTCGATGAGCGTTTCCTTGTCCTTCAGCGCCGTCTTCTGCAAATCGCCGATGAGCCGGTTGAAGGAGAAGGTGTAGGGCTCCACGGGCAGCGCGCGCCGGGTCAGCTTGCCGGGGTTCAGCACGTCGGCCGGGTCCACGATGCGCTTGTAGGCGGCCAGGGCGTCGATCTTCTTCTGGCCCAGGAAGGCGATCTTGGTGATGCCGATGCCGTGCTCGCCGGAGATCTCGCCGCCGAGGCGCAACACCTCGGCAAAGACCTCGTCCACGGCCTCGTAGGCCTGGGCCAGCATCTCGGGGTCGTTGGAGTTCACCGGCACGTTGACGTGGCAGTTGCCGTCGCCCGCGTGCATGTGGTTGGCGATGATGATGCGCCGGGCCTGGGCGTCCTTGTAGATGGCCTCGATGTCGCGCTCCAGGCGCGGGTACTTGTCGGCCAGCTCGTGGAAGAGCAGGCGCACGCCGCTGGCCAGCTCCTCGTCGGAGAGCTCCCCCGCCGTTGTACGCTTTTGCAGTATGAACAGGCAGCGGTCGAGCCCGAACTCGATGTCCGGGTCGTCGACGGGGACTCCGACCAACTCGCGAACGGCTAAAAGCGCCTTGCGCGCCACCTTGGCCATGTAGATGAGGTTCAGGTTCTCCAGGAACTGCGCGAAGCTGGGGATGGCCCGCATGGGGATGACCACGTCCTCGTTGACCTTGAAGCCCGAGGTGCGCTTGGAGATGGCCGAGAGCTTGTGCCGGTCCTCCCAGAACAGCTCGGCCTCCTTTTCGTCGCGCGCGGCGAAGATGTCCACGGCTGGGTACGGGTGGGCGATGGCCAGCACCGCGTCCACCGCCTCGGAGAGCGCGGCCTCGTCGTCGGAGTCCAGCTGCAGGATGAGCACGCTGATGGGGTCGCCCTCGTACTGCGTGGACTTCTTCTTGTACTCGATGGCCTGCACGTACTTGGTGCCGAACTCCTCCAGGGCCGAAATCTTCACCAGGTCGCCCTGGGCGCGGATGGTGTCGCGCAGGCCGACCACGTCGCCGATGACGAACATGGCGTTCTTCATGCTGCGGCCAAAGAACTCCAGCACCAGCACGCGCGAGTATTTGGGCTTGTGGTGCAGGGTGAAGGTGCATTCGGTGATGATGCCGTCCACGCCCTCCTTCTGCACGCCGGGCAGCCCGCCCAGGTACTTGTTCGAAACGTCCTTGCCCAGGCCCAGGCCGCGCACGTCCGTTCCGGCCAGGACCACGGCGTCCTTCAGCACGCCCCGCTCGTCCAGAATCTCGAACGAGGCCGTCTCGTCCTCGAAGATCTTGTGGCCGGGGTGGTCCTTGCGGCGCACGGTGATGACCTCGCCCATGGGCGTGACCATGGTGAAGGAGGCGATGTTGTCGATGGTGGTGCCGTACTCGAACGCGAACGGCCCGCCGGAGTTCTCGGAGATGTTGCCGCCGAGAGTCGAGGCCGCCTTGGAGGCCGGGTCCACGGTGAACAAGAGGTCCTGCTCCGCCGCGGCCTTGATGGCGTCGAGCGTGACGACGCCCGCCTGGGCCGTGAGCAGCATGCGCTCCGGGTCAACGTCAATAATCTTCTTGAAGCGCGCCAGCGACAAGACCACCGAGCGCGAGAACATGGGAATGGCCCCGCCGGTGAGGCCCGTGCCGCCGCCGCGCGGGATCACGCCAAAGGAGAGCTCATTGGCCAGCTTGACGATTCTTTGCACCTGCTCCGTGGTCTCCGGGAAAAGCACGAACAGCGGCAGCTCCAGGCGCAGGTCGGTGGCGTCCGTGGCGCACTCGATGCGCGTGTTGGCATGCTCGCCGATGAGCTCGCCGTCCATGAACTCGCGCAGCCGGGCCCGCAAGTCCACGGCGAAGCTCTGGTCGGCGTCGTAGCGCTCCCAAAAGCCCGCCACAGCCCCGGCCAGCACGCGGGGAAACTCGCCGGACAAACTTGGCCTGGCAATGGACAGCTTGCGGTCCACGCTCTGGCGCACCAGCTCGGCGTCCACAAAGGGGTTGTAGCGCACCAGGAACAGCTCGGCGGCCAGGCTCACGGCCAGCTCGCGCACGCCGTCGGGCCACTGGGCAAACCCGCCCTCCTCGGGCGAGGCCTCCAGGCCCAGCACGCGTGTCAGGATGCGTTCATCGGAAATGGAGATATGCGGACCAATCAGCGGCATGTGGCGTCAGCTCCGGGGCGATAAGGTGGTTTGTTGCGGTTTGTTGTGGGGGGGTAATGAAACGGCTCGATGCCCTTGTGGACTCGAGAAGGAACTATAGGTCCGGCCCAGGCGCTTGGCAAGTGCGGCTGGCCCAGGTCTCCCGCACCGCTTTACAGGCAGGGTCAGTCCGAGTATGGGACTGGTTTCGCACGCCGCCCGGCGTACGCCGAACATTCTTCTACCACGAGGTGATTCGCTCATGAGCACCCAGGATTTT
>JAHIUD010000066.1 GCA_018817515.1 Pseudomonadota bacterium | reverse complement strand
TGAAGTCGGTGCAGACGTCTACTGGCGCGCCGGAAAGATGGGCTTCGGCGATGGCGCGCGCAATATCCGCGTCTTCAAGCGCGCCGAAGATGCGGTTGTTGAAGGCCACGATCTCCGGCAAGCTGCGCCAGTTGAAGGGCAGGCTGTCGCGCCGCACCCCCCCGGACATGGCCCCGAGCTCTAAGTTGTCGGCCACTTCGTCGAAAAGCCGGGCCTCGCCGCCGCGCCAGCCGTAGATGGCCTGCTTGACGTCGCCCACGCAGAACAGGCTGCCGCCCTTGGCCAGGCATTCCGAGGCCAGGGGCAGGGTGGCGCTCCACTGGTCGCGGCTGGTGTCCTGGAACTCGTCGACCAGCAGATGGTGCAGGCGGTCGCCCAGGCGGCAAAAGGCGTCGGGCACGCCAGCGCCCTCGTCCAGCAGGTCGCAGACCTTGCCCGCCAGCTCGCTGCCGAACAGGAAGCCTTCCTCACGCTGGAGGGACTCTAGCTCGGCCAGAAGCTTCATGCCGATGGCCGCGCAGGGGGCCAGGGCATAGGCCGGAGCCAGGACCGCCTGATCGTGGTCGTACTCGGCGCAGGCCGCGCAAAAGGCGGCGAACAGCGCCTGGGCCTGGTCGGTGCGCCTGCCCTTGCTCTTGGCCAGCAGGCAGTCGTCCAGGTCGTCCTTGGCGAGGTAGGCCGAGTCCGGCAGGCCGTCGAAAAGATTCACTTCTGCGCAGCGGGTCAGCAGCTTGGCGAAATGCGCGTTCACCGCCAGCCCCTCGGTTTCGATGGCGTTTGCCAGATTGCGCGTGGTCTGTTGCATGACGCCGAAAGACAAGGTCAGCAGATCGGCCAGGCGGCGCTGGTCCGTGGTGTAGACGTCGGGGGTGAACCCGCCGGGCAGGGTGCGCAGCAGGGCGGCCATGTCCAGCAGGCGCTGGCGCAGGGCGTCCTGGAGCCAGAAGCCGTCCTTGTTCTCATGCTCGATGAGGGTGCGCACGGCCTGCGCGTAGAGCGCCTCCGCCTCATCGCCCTCGTGGCCGCCCTCCTCGCAGCGGGCCAGGAAGCGGTCCAGCAGCTTCTGCATGGCCGGCCCCTCGTCGAACACGGTCTCGAAATCCGGGCGCATGCCCAGGTCCAGGGCGAAGAGGCGCACGAGCAGGTTCAGCAGGCTGTCGATGGTGCGGATGCCGAGGTGCTGGGCGTGGCGCAGGATGTCCTGGAGCAGGGCCTCGGCGCGGGCCGGAGCCATGCGCTCACCCTCAGAATCGCAATCAGAGTCGGAGGCCTCTTCGGGCAGGTTGAGCGCGCGGCGCTTGAGGGCCAGGAGCACGCGCTCCTTCATCTCGGCGGCGGCTTTGTTGGTGAAGGTTACGGCCAGGATCTCCGGCCAGGAGTAGCCAAAGGGCCGCTCCGGCGCACCAACGCAGGCAAAGCTGCCGTTGTCGGCGTCCGCGCCGGTGAGCAGTTGCAAAAAGCGTCGGGTCAGGGCGAAGGTCTTGCCCGAACCAGCCGAGGCCTTGACCTGACGGAAAGGCGAGCTGATTTGCGGCTTCATGCGCTGGCCTCGGCAGCGGGCTCAGGCTCGGCGACCTTTCGGGTGGCCGGGCTGCCCAGGATGGTGCAGGCCACGGCCCCCAGGATCAGCGCGCTGCCGACGTACCCGGCCAAGTCGAAGCGCTCGCTCCACCAGAAATAGGCCAGGGTCGCGGCCAGCACCGGCTCCAGGGAGGCCACGATGGCCGTGCGCGTGGCCTCCAGGCAGCGCAGGCCCGCGTAATACACGCTGTAGGCCCCGTAGGTGGTGGTCAGGCCCAGGGCGGCCAGGGTCAGCCAGGCCTGCCAAGTCCTCTGTCCGAAAGTGACGAAGGGCAGCAGACACAGGCAGCCCACGGGCAGGGCATAGAGGAACAGGGTGGGCGTTGCGTAGCGGCCCAGGTAACGTTTGCCGAAGATGTAGTACGTGGCGTAGCTTAAGCCCGACAAAAGCCCCAGCAGGATGCCCGGCAGGTTCACCGCGCCCAGGCCCTGGCCGCTTAATAGCGAGGGCCCGAGGCTCACGCAGGCCACGCCGATGAGCGTCATGCACAGGGCCAGGATCTTGTTGCCGGTCATGGATTCGCCGAGCATGAGCCAGGCCAGCACCGCCACCCAGGCCGGGGCCGTGTACAGCAGCACCGAGGCCAGGGCAGCGCCCACATAATGTATGGACAGGATGTACGCGCCAAACAGCGTGGCTACGCCGAACACGCCAAAGGCCGCCACGGCGGGCGCATCGGCGCGTTGGAGCTTGCAGGAGCGCGTGGCCAGGGCGTGCACGGCGAACAGCGACCAGCCCAGGGCCGAGCGCCAGAACGCGGCCTCCAGCGGAGCCACGCCGTAAGCTATGGCCTGCTTGGACAGCGGGCCGATGAGCGCCCAGAGCGCCGCGGCGCAGAGAACGTAGAGGTAGCCGCGTACCTGCATGGGGCTCCTAGAGCTGCACCCAGGTGCCGACCTTGTGCTCCAGCGCCTTCTGGTAGATCAAATGCCCGGTCATGACGTCGTCGAGCGCGATGCCCATGAGCACCGCCGAGCGGCGTCCGCTGCGCACCCCGGCCTTCTTTCCGGCGCAGATCTCGCCCAGGTCCGAGTGCAGGCCCGCCTTGTCCGGGTAGCCGTTCTGGAAGTACACGCCGTGCTCCTGGGTCCAGAGGTACTGCCCGGCGTTGTCCGTGGTGAAGGTCGCGGCGGTGTTCATGGTCGCGGCGTCAAAGGCCGAGTCGTAGTCCACGGCGATGGCCAGGCACTCGGGCTTCAGCCACGCGGCTTCGACGAAGCGCTGGGGCTTCTCGACGATGGGCGAGCAGGTGATGACCACGTCCGCGCCCCCATTGTCGCCACCGGTGACGCAGTCCTTAGGGGTGGCGCAGTCGACGAACGTAGCGCCGGGCAGCAGGGGCTGCATGTCCTTGGCGTAGCGCGCGCTCTGGCCCTCGATGGGGTCGAACATGCGCACCTCGGAAATGTCGGGGAAGACTTCGATCATGGCCCGCAGGTTCATGCGGCCCTGCACGCCCAGGCCGATGATGGCCACGCTCTTCGTGTCCGGGCTGCCGAAGTGCCGGGCGTAGACGCCGGAGGCCGCGCCCGTGCGCCAGGCCGTGATCCAGGCCGCGTCCATAACCGCGCGCACAAGGCCCGTCTCGGGGTCCAGCAGGCACCAGATGCCCGTAATGTAGGGCAGGCCCTTCTTCTGGTTGGGCGGATAGCCGGACACGACCTTGACCCCAGCCATGTCGAGCTCGCCGCCCACGTAGCAGGGCATGGAATGGTTGAAGCAGTCCTTGCGCGTGTGGATGCCGATCTTGGCCGGCATTTCGACATCGCCGCGGCCCTGGGCCACAAAGCCGCGCTCCACTTCGTCCATGATCTCCAGCATGGTGATGCCGAGGGTGTCTATATCCGCCTGGGAAAGCCAGAGAACGTCGAAGGACATGGGCTTTGTACTCCTGAAGTTGAGGGGGTTCTGGGGTCACAACCTTCTAGAATGTTTTGGCCCTCGCGTCAAAAGCGAATGCCCGCTGGGTCGTTGCTGATGCGCCCGCAGGCGCTTTGCCAAGGCGGCTCCAGGGCTGTTGCCGTTAGCGCCCGCACACGCTATAGTGTGTGCATGGAACAAAACGAAAATCAAGTCTTGGCGCAAAGCGCAACGGTGGATCCGGCCATGAGCGGCCAGCGATTGGACAAGGCCCTGGAGCAGCTCATGCCGGGCACCGGCCTGCGCCTGAGGCGGCGGCTCATCGAGCTTGGCCGGGTGCATGTGCAGGGCCGTGCGGGCGCGCCATCGCTCAAGGTGCTGGAAGGCTGGCGCATCGACCTGCTGCCGCCCGAAGCGCCCCAGAAATCTGCGGTGAAGATCCCCATCGTCAAGCGCACCATGAGCTTCGCGGCGCTGCTCAAGCCCGCCGGGATGCACAGCTCGGCCATCGCCGGGATGAATGAGCCCTGCGTGGAGGCGCTCTTGCCTGGGCTTTTCCCCGATTCCCAGCCCGTCCTGCTGAACCGCCTGGACAATCTGACCTCCGGGCTTTTGTTGGTGGCGCTCAAGCCCCAGGCACAAAAGGATTACGCGATCATGGACGCCATGAAGGTGACCAAGGAATACGTAGCCATCGTGGTGGGGCAATTGGACGAGGCGCTGGAGCTGCGGCGCTGTCTGGACAGCGATGACCGCAGGCGCACGCGCGTGCTGGCCAAGCTGGACCCGGAGCGGCGCAACTGGACCTTTGTCTGGCCTGTGGAGGAACTTCCTGGCGGCCCGCTCGGCCCGTTGACCAAGGTCCGGGTGCAGATCTACGCCGGAGCCCGGCACCAGATACGCGCGCACTTGGCTGCGGCCATGCTGCCCATCCTTGGCGATCCGCTCTACGGGGAAGGAAACGACGGGGCCTCCCGCCTGTTTCTGCACCACCGGCGCATCGTCTTTCCGCGCTTCGAGGCCGAAGCGCCCGAGAACTGGACCGTGCCTGTTCCGACGTAATGAAAATGTCTGCCGCACACCGGCTGGGAGGAACAATGATCCGTCGCCTTACCGTTGCTCTTACCTGCGTCGCGCTGCTGCTCGTGGCCACCGCTGGCTTTGGCCTGGCCGAGATGTCCAAGGGGCAGACCCAGTACGTGCCGTGCTCGTCGCACACCTTTCACGGCCCAAGGACCCGTCAGCTGGATCTGACCGTGACGTTGGTGGTGCGCAACGTCGACACCAAGAGGCCCCTCACCCTGACCTCCGTGGATTACTACGGCTCGGACGGCAAGCTTCTACGCCGCTATCAGGCTGCGGCGTTGGTCATTGCGCCGCTGTCGTCGCGGGAATTCGTGGTGGATGAGAAGGACAAGGACGGCGGTGTCGGAGCGTCGTTCCTGGTGCGCTGGAAGTCCGGCGAGGCGGTGAACGCGCCCATTGTCGAGGCCGTGATGATCGGCTCCAGCAACAGCCTGGGCGTCTCGTACGTCAACCAGGGCGTGCCGATTCAGGAATAGGGCGGCAGCTGGTCAAAACGAGAGACGCTGGCTACTCGGCCAAGAGCGCCTTGGCGAAGTCCTCGCCCACGAAGGGCCGCAGGTCCTCCATCTTTTCTCCCAGACCGACGAAGCTGATGGGCAGCTTGTGGGTGATGGCCACAGAAACCATGACCCCGCCCTTGGCCGTTCCGTCGAGCTTGGTCAGCACGATTTCGTCCACGCCAACGGCCTCGTGGAACAGCTTGGTCTGCGAGAGCGCGTTCTGGCCCGTGGTGGCGTCGATGACCAGCACGATGCGGTGCGGCGCGCCAGGGTGCTTCTTCTCCAGCACGCGCTTGATCTTGCGCAGTTCCTCCATCAGATTAACCTGGGTGTGCAGGCGTCCGGCAGTATCCAGCAGCACCAGATCGAAGCCCTCGCGCTGGGCCTTGTCCACGGCCTCGAAGGCCACTGCTGCCGGGTCCGCGCCCTCGGCCTTGGAGAAGATGCCCGCGCCGACCCGGTCCGCCCAGATCTCAAGCTGGCCGATGGCCGCAGCGCGGAAGGTGTCGCCTGCGGCGATGAGCACTTTGCGGCCCTGCAAGCGCGCTCGGTAGGCCAGCTTGGCGATGGTGGTGGTCTTGCCCACTCCGTTCACGCCGACCATCATGACCACCTCGGGCGCGCTAGGCACCTTGGGCTTCTTCGGCAGCGGGAAGATCTCCTCCAGCTCGGCGGAGAGCACCTCGCGGAAGCGCGTGGCCTCGGTGACGCCCATGCTGCGGGCGCGCGCCTTGAGGTTGGCGAGCAGCTTCTGGGTAGCCTCGGAGCCCATGTCGGCGGTGATGAAGATCTCTTCCAGCTCGTCCCAGAAGGCGTCGTCCAGCCCGCCGGAGCGCCCGAAGAGGGAGCCCAGGCCGGTGGCGAAGCGTTCCTTGGTTTTGGCCAGGCCGCGGCTGAGCTTCTTGAAGATGCTGGTGCGCTCCTCCTGCTCCTGCTCCAGGTCCAGGGCCAGCACGAGGCGGTAGCGCAGTTCGGAGCGGATGTCCTCGGGCTTTTGCAGGTTCATGGCCTTGGCCCAGGCCTCGAATTCCGTGATGAAGGCCTCGGCCTCGGGCTCCGGCGCGCCCAGGGTTGCGAAGAGGAAACGCAGCCGAGCCCAAAGTTGCGGTCCGGGGCTGGTGATGTCGGTGAGCAGAATGCCGAGCCATTCCGAGATCTTGGCCTGGCCGGAGGTGAGCGAAGCGGCAAGGGAGGCTTGCCAGGCCTGGGAGAGCTCCGTGGTCTCGGCAACGGATTCAGCAACAGGCGCGGCCTGGGCAGCGGTAGCGCTGCCGGGAATCTGGACGTCAACAGCCTGGACGTCAAGAGCCTGGACGTCGTCAGCCTTGACGTTGTCGGACGGCTTTGATGCCTCGGCAGGCGTTGCGGTGTCATCGTTGCCCACCAGGAGCTTCTTGACCTTGCTGAAAAATCCCATGCGCTCTCCCTTGCTCGATGTGTGGCGGCTTTCTAACCCAGGACCGGGAGTGACGCAACTCTGTTGAAATCCCGGCGGATCGGCACTAGAAGGAGATGACAGGACGCGCCATCGACAAGGAGAAGTGCATGCAGCGGACACGGGTCAAGGATATTCTCGCAAGCGAACACGCAGGGCCTGCTCTGCTGAAAGGCTGGGTGCGCACCCGGCGCGATTCCAAGGATTTTTCGTTTCTGGAGTTGAACGACGGCTCGTGCCTGGCCAACGTGCAGGTATTGGTGGACCACACCCCGGAGTTGCTGCCGCTTTTGGAGCGTCTGAACACGGGCGCGGCCTGTGCGGTTGCGGGCGAGGTTGTGGCTTCTCCCGCTGCGGGGCAGAAATGGGAGGTGCGCGCCAGCGCGTTGACTGTATTTGGCGAAGCCGATCCCGAGACCTATCCTTTGCAGAAGAAGCGCCACTCCGACGAGTTCCTGCGGACCATCGCGCACCTGCGGCCGCGCACCAACAAGTATGGGGCCATGCTGCGCGTACGCTCGGAGATGGCTCTGGCCGTGCATTCCTTCTTCCATGGCCGGGGGTTTGCGCACATCCACGCGCCCATCCTCACCGGCTCGGACTGCGAGGGCGCGGGCGAGATGTTCCGCGTGAGCAACCTGGAGGCCGCGACCGCAACGGCGTTGTCCCCTGCGGAGCGTGAAGCGCAGGAGTTCTTCGGCCGCCCGGCCAACCTCACCGTGTCCGGCCAGTTGGAGGCCGAGATGCTGGCCCTGGCCCTGGGTGACGTGTACACCTTCGGGCCGACCTTCCGGGCCGAGAACTCCAACACGCCCAAGCACGCCGCCGAGTTCTGGATGGTGGAGCCGGAGATGGCCTTCGCCGACCTGACCGACGACATGGATCTTGCCGAGGCCCTGGTCTGCGCCCTGGTTCGCCATGCGCTGGCCCACTGCGCCGAGGACCTGTCGCTGTTCGGCAACTTCGTGGACAAGACGCTTATGACCACGCTCACGGGAATCCTGGACCAGCCTTTTGTGCGCCTGCCCCACGCCGAGGCTATCCGCGTGCTCCAGGCCTCGGGCAGAAGCTTCGAATTCCCGGTGCACGCGGGCTCGGACCTGCAGACCGAGCACGAGCGCTTTCTCTGCGAGGAGCACTTCAAGCGTCCGGTCATCGTTTACAACTACCCCAAGGAAATCAAGGCGTTCTATATGCGCCTCAACGACGACAAAGCCACGGTGGCGGCCATGGACCTCTTGGTGCCGCGCATCGGCGAGCTTGTGGGCGGCAGCCAGCGCGAGGAGCGCCTGGACGTTTTGCAGGGGCGCATGACCGAGGCAGGCCTGCCAGCAGAGCCCTACTGGTGGTATCTGGACTCCCGTCGCTACGGCAGCGCTCCGCATGCGGGCTTTGGCCTGGGGTTTGAGCGCCTGCTCATGCTAGTCACGGGCATCGCCAACATCCGCGACGTGATTCCCTTCCCGCGCACCCCGCGCAACCTGGAGTTTTAAGTTGCGAGGCCTTCCACGGATACGTTGATGCCCATGCGGGCCATGTCCTTCAGAAGTCTTCGCGGGTTCACGGCCTGGCCCATGATGTGCAGTCCCGGCTTGGCAATTTCGCCGTCAAGGTATTGCAGGAGGCAACCCGCCACCGGGATTGTGGTGAGCACATACGGGTTCGGATGGTCCAGCACGATCCGGCACGTGGCCGGTTGGCCAAGTCGCAGACCCACAGCCTCAATGCAGATGCTCATGCCCGGTTCCCCGACAGTGAATGCATTGACTCCCCAGGTGAACAGACGGGCCAAGAGTGGCCGCGCAAAGCGGAGGCTCAACTTTCCGCACAGCAGCATGAACGGGATAAGCAGCCAGTCCACTATGGGGTTGAACCCGGCCACCCATACTCCGGTTTCGCGCAGGCCGAGAGCCTCTGGCAGGGGTTCCAACTCAACCATGCGCATGGGGTAGCACATCCGCAGGCCGAAGCGCGGACCAAGGTCCAGGGTGCGCGTGTCGCTGTTCCGTGCTTCGCGCCAGGCCCCGTCCGCAAAGAGTGCTCCCCGGACCGTCATAATCTCGTCCACCAGCTCCAGCGCCGTGGTGGCGTTTTCCACCCGCATGCGCAAGGCCATGCCCACCAGCGCGCTGTGGTACTGGTCGAACTGCTGCGCGGCGGCGCGGACCAGCGCTGCGGGCAGGCCCGGATGGCTGCCCGCCTGAGTGATGAGCAGGCGTCCCCGAGCCTCGAAGTCACAGGCCAGGGGGGCCAGTTCGTTGAACGCATTCGCCTGGAAGTGGATGTCCAGGTAGTCCGCCTCGGCTTCCAAGGCTGCGCGGGCCATGGCAGCCGACCGCGCGCTGTTCGGGGTCAGGTCGATGAGCATGGCTGAGCCTTGCAGCAGCGCCTCGACGGACTTGGGCTGGGCGGCATCGGCCATTGCCGCTGTAACGCGACCAGGATGCCCCACTGCCAGCGCGTCGGCCAACCTCTGTGCCTTTTCCTGGTTGCGTCCAGCAATGATCAAACGGGCGTTGGTTTCGGACAGGAGCAGGGGAGCCAGCGCCCGTCCGGCTCCCCCGTAGCCTCCCAGCAGGACAAAAGTCTTCATTTCAATGGGATGTGGATGTCCGTGAGCAGCTGGTCCGGCGGGGTGGTGGCCGGGTCGTTGCGGTAGACCTCGAACCAGGGCGTGTCGCGGAAGTCCCTCCCGCTGGCGGGCATCCACTGGCCCATGATGTGGGCGTAGGTGGCCTCAAGGTTTTCGTGCGGCCCCTGGTGTGTGATGATGGCGTACTCGCCGCCGGGCAGCGTCTCTGCCTCCACCGGCGGCTCCGTCGCTACCTCGCGGGCCCTGGTGATGGCTGCGTCGTAGCGGATGTCCTCGGGTTTGGTCACCTGGGGGTCGTCGTGGCTGATGCCAATGAACCAGGTTTCCGGGCCGAGCAGGCCCTTGGGACCGGCCCAGGCGCAGAGCATGCCCCAGGCGCGTGTTGCGGACTCCATGTACGGCCCGGTCTGGCGCACCTTGAGGATGCTGAGGTCGGGCAGGTTTTCGATGCGGACATTCATGCGCGCTGCTCCTGTTTCGTCAAAGAGGATTTCCACGATCTCGCCGCCGCAGTAGTGGATGCCTGAGGGCGCCGCCGGGAAGGGGCGCGACCAGTTCTGTTCCGGGCTTTGGCCCCGGCACTGGCTCGGCGAGAGGCCGAAGGTCTTGCGGAAGACGCGACTGAAGGCCTCCAACGAATCATACCCGGCGTCCAGGCCGATGTCCGTCACCGATCGGCGCGACTGCGTGAGCTGTGCGTGGGCCCGCTCCAGCCGGATGCGCCGCAGGTGGTCCATGATGGTCTCGCCAAGCATGCCTTTGAACACGCGGTGGAAATGCGAGACCGAGAAGTACGTCAGCCCCGCAAGTGTCTCCAGATCCAGCGGCTCGTCCAGGTGGCGCTGGATGTGGTTCAGAACCCGGAGCATGCGCGCGGCGCAGGTGTTTCGTGTGTCGAGCTTCATGAGTGCGTCTTCCTGGCAGCGATTTAGCGGAAAGCGGGGGCGCCACGCCTGATCGAAACTCTCATTTTCAAGGCTTTCCCATGGCCCGCCTGCACCAGTCCGGGGGCATGAACTCGATGGCGTAGCGCAGGGCCACGCGCGGCATGCGCCCGCGCCTGGGCAGGATGAACTCCAAGACTTCACGCGGCCAGGCCCGGGAGGCCTCCTTGAGCAGCCAGCCGTAGCCCTTGCGCACCAGATCGTCCTCATCGGTAAGCAGCACATCTGCCACGCGGAACACGTGGTGCAGGTACAGGCCGTGCCGGGCTGGCAGCACGAGGCTTACCGCTCCGGCGCGCCTGAGCCAGCGGTTGGGGCTGGAAAGCCAGGGCACGGTACGCTCAATGGTCTCCGGGTACAGGGCCAGCAGCCCGCCCACGCAATGGCTGGAGAGATCGTCGCAGTGCGCCCAGTTGTCCACGCGGGTTGCCAGCCAGCGCTCAAAGACATCGAAGCCCTCCAGCCCAAGGGAGGGCAGGGCGCGTGCGCACCACTTACAGGCCACGCTGGCCTCCTCGAATACGCCGGAATCCCAGAGCTGGTCGCACAAGGCTGTGAGTTCATGCGGCGACAGACCTTTGGCAGCGTGCCAGTGCCGGGCGATAAGGGCGTTCAGGTCCTTGGAGCGTACGCCGAGTGGGCGGATGGTCTCCTTAAAGAATGAACGCGCGCCTGTGCGATGCGTCGGATCGGCCTTGGCGCGCAGATCACAGCGCAGGATTTCGAGCAGATCGGCGGTGTGGGACATGAGGACCTCCTGACATTGCCATACTATAGGTAAGCGTTGTAGTGCGCGCAACGAGAGCTTTCCTGTGGCACTAGTTAATATACTGATATTGTTGATGTGTGTAAATATGTTTCCCATATCCTTAAAAACAGGTTGACCTTGGGCCCTGGTTTCCCTAGAACCACCCCTCGCCGCAACGAACGGCCCGTAAGGGTGCGTGGGGGCGGCTGATCTTTCCCAAGTAAATGAATAAAAAGTGGTTGACTCCTGACGCGAGTTCTTCTAGAAACGCCACTCGCCGCACGGGACCGGAAACGGTCGCAAGGCAGCGAGTGATCTTTCAAAAAGAAAAACGCAG
>JAHIUD010000065.1 GCA_018817515.1 Pseudomonadota bacterium | reverse complement strand
GGGGCCGGGGATGGCGGAGGGCTCCAGCATGCCGGTTTCGGCCTGGGCGGGCTCCTGCGCGGGCGCGGGCGCAGCCTTGGCCTTGGCGGACCGCGCGGCGGCAAAGGCCTGGGGCACGGATGAGAGGTCCTCACCCTTCAGCTGCTCCCAGGTATTGATGCCCAGGGTGCCAAGCACCGTGAGCTTGAGCACGGCCACCACCACGAGCAGCCCGAGGATCTTAAGAATCTTTGGGCTCATAGCGAAGCGTGGACATCTCATCGAACTCTTTTTGCTCTGCGAGGTTTTCCGCGACATTGTGTTTTTTCGCCTGCCTGTCCTTGAGTTTTTCCAGGAGCTTCTTCTCTCTCGAGCGAAGCACCGCTTCCTGGCGGCAATGTTGCAAAATGGAGGCCAGCCTTTGCAGCTCGGCCTTCGCTGCGGCGAAGTCGCGTTCCAGCGCCTGGCGGTACTGCATCCACAGCCAGATATCCGCCTGGGAGGCCTTGGCCCCAAAGCCCCGGTCCACGTGGTCGGTCAGGCGCGTCTCCACGTCCTTCACCACCTCTTGCTGGGCCTTGTGCCGGGCCTGGGCGTGGGCCAGGGCCATGCGCGCCTGGTCCTCCAGCTGACGGCGGTATTCGAGCACCTTTTCCAGGCGAAAGACGAAGGGCTTGGGCATGCTCGGGTCATGCCACGAACCTTGAACCCAGGCAAGGGGCAGGCTGGCCGTGGCCCGTCTCCCCTCCGGCCCTCTTGTGCCGCAGGACGCTTGGGTGTAGGTTCAAGCCCTCCGCAAAGCCCTGCACGACCCACGCAAGGAGTGTCATGACAGCTTTTCCGCGCGCCTTCATCTTCGACCTGGACGGCACCCTCTTGAACACCCTGGAGGACCTGGCCGACTCCGGCAACATCGCCCTGGCCGCGATTGGCCTGCCCCAGCACCCGGTGGACGCCTACCGCATGTTCGTGGGCCTGGGCGTGGGCGAGCTGGTGCAGCGCATGCTGCCCGAGAACAGCCGCGACGAGGCCACCCTCAAGCGCGCCGGAGAGCTTTTGATGGCGGAATACAAGGAGCGTTGGAAGCTCAAGACCCGGCCCTATCCCGGCATCCCGGAGCTGCTCCGGGAGCTGCTGGACCGGGGCCTGCCCGTGTGCGTGCTGTCCAACAAGCCGCAGGACTACACCGACCTGACCGTGCGTGAATTTTTCCCCGGCCTGGCCTTCACCTTTGTTCGCGGGTCCAGGCCCGAGGTTCCCAACAAGCCGCACCCGGCCGGAGCCCTGGCCCTGGCTGGCGAGCTGGGCCTTGCGCCCGGCCAGATCGCCTTCGTGGGCGACTCCTCCACGGACATGCGCACCGCGCGCGGCGCGGGCATGCTGCCCGTGGGCGTGCTCTGGGGCTTCCGCGACGAGGCCGAGCTCACCGCCAACGGCGCGCTCCACCTGCTCTCCGCCCCGGGCGACCTGCTGACCCTGGTCGACCCGGCTCTGCGGAGCAAAGGCTAGACCCCGGTGACCGCTCCCTGCGCCCACGACATGGACCTGCTGCACGCCGTGGATGCGGGCGTGCTGGTGCTCGACGCGGACTCGGGCCGGGTGCTCACGGCCAACGCCAAGGCCCAGGCCCTGCTCGGCCGCACGGACACCCTGCCCGTGCTCTCCGGGCTGTTCGCCCCGGGCGAGGTGTCGCTGATGGAGCTCTCCGCCGGGGTGAACTCGCGCGAGTGCCGGGTCTTCGGCAGCATGGGCCTGCCCATCCCGGCGCTCTTGACCTCGCGCCCGCTGGACCAGGACGGACGGCGGCTGCTCATCCTGACCCTGTCCGACCTCTCGGGGCTCAAACGCGCCGAGGCCCGGTTCCAGGGCTTTTTCGAGAACATCATCGAGGGCGTGTTCCAGTCCACCGCCGGCGGCACCTTCCTCATGGTCAACCCGGCCCTGGCCGAGATCCTGGGCTTCGACAGCCCGGAAGAGCTCATCAACCACTTCCGCGATCTGCGCTCCCAGCTCTACGTGGACCCCATGGACCGCGACAACATGCTGCGCATCCTGCGCGAGCAGGGCCGCATCAAGGATTTCGAGACGCGCTTCAACTGCAAGGACGGCTCGACCAAGTGGATCTCGCTCACCGCGCGCGAGGTGCGCGACCCCTCCACAGGCGAGCTTTTGTACATCGAGGGCCTGAACGTCGACATCACCGACCGCAAGAAGGTGGAGCGCGCCCTGCGCGAGAGCGAGGAGAAGTTCCGCCACACCTTCGACCAGTCGCCCATCGGCGCCAGCATGGTGGCCCTGAACACCACCTTCCTGCGCGCCAACGACGCCTTCTGCCGCATCACCGGCTATACCGAGCAGGAACTGAAGACCATGACCTTCCTGGAGATCACCCACCCCGACGACCAGGACGAGAGCCGCTCCCAGTACGAGCGGGTCAAGGCGGGCGAGATCGACTCCTTTGAGCAGGACAAGCGCTACATCCACAAGCTGGGCCACGAGGTCTGGGTGCACCTTTCCGCGGGCATGGTGCGCGATGCCTCGGGCCAGCCGCTGTACCTGCTGCCCATGGTGCAGAACATCACCGACCGCGTGGAGACCGAGCAGGCCATGCGCGGCATCCACAACGAGAAGGAGCGCCTGCGCGCCAACCTGGAGGCCGTGTTCCGCTCCATCCCCGATGCCATCATCACCGTGGACACGGACATGCGCATCATCCAGACCAACCGCGCCCTGACCGAGATCTGCTGCATCGGCTCCGAGCTCACCCAGGGCAAGGCGCTGGTGGGTTTGTCCGGCTCGTGCAAGCGGGCCTGCTTCTCGGTCTTGCGCTCCACGCTGGAGACCAGGCGCCCGGTGCTGGAGCACCGTGTGGAGTGCCAGAGCCACTCCCCGGGCAAGGTGGTGGTCATCAACAGCTCGCCGCTGCTGGACAAGGAGCACAATTTCGCCGGGGCCGTGCTCGTCATCCGCGACATCACCCGCCTGGCCGACCTGGAGAAGCGCCTCACCGACCTGCACAGCCACCGGGGCATCGTGGGCAAGAGCAAGGTCATGCAGGACATCTACGCCGTGCTCGACCACCTCTCGGACGTGGAGTCCACGGTGCTCATCACCGGCGAGAGCGGCACCGGCAAAGAGCTGGTGGCCGAGGCCCTGCACTTCGGGGGCTCGCGCAGCAAGGGCCCGCTGATCAAGGTCAACTGCTCGGCCCTGTCCGAGAGCCTGCTCGAGAGCGAGATCTTCGGCCACACGCGCGGGGCCTTCACCGGGGCCATCCGCGACAAGATCGGCCGGTTTGAGGCCGCCGAGAACGGCACCATCTTTCTGGACGAGATCGGCGACATCTCCCCGCGCATCCAGCTGAACCTCCTGCGCGTGCTGGAAAGAAAGGAGTTCGAGCGCGTGGGCGACTCCAAGACGCGCAAGGCCAACGTGCGCGTGCTGGCCGCCACAAACGTGAACCTGCTGGACAAGATCCGCCAGGGCCTGTTCCGCGAGGACCTGTACTACCGGCTCAAGGTCATGGTCATCCACCTGCCGCCCCTGCGCATGCGCACCGAGGACATCCCGCTTCTCACCGCGCACTTCATCAGCCACTTCCAGGCCACCTTCGGCAAGCACATCACCAAGTGCTCGGAGGAGGTCATGCGCCTGTTCATGACCTACCCCTGGCCGGGCAACGTGCGCGAACTCAAGTACTCCCTTGAGCACGCCTGCATCCTCTGCCCCGGCGGGGAGATCACCGCCGCGCACCTGCCCGCCGACCTCCAGCTGGGCCTGCAGTCGGGCCAGCACACGGGCCTTGCCCGGACAGGACAGCCGGGACAGTCGGCCCCACCCAGGCCGGGCTCGCGCGGGCTCACGGCCCAGGACATCATAAGCGCCCTGGACAAGGCCGAAAACAACCGCGCCAAGGCCGCGCGCCTGCTGGGCGTGGACCGCCGCACGCTCTACCGCAACATGGACCGGCTCGACCTCTCCTGACCCCTCCACCTGTGGCACATGCCACACGTGTGGCGCCACACATGTGGCACAAGCCACACTTATTCCTGCGGCCGCAAACCGGACAACATCTGCGCAACCACTCAATTCTCTTGGCCTTGCAGTATTCACGGCCAGGGATGCGGGCAAACGCCCGCTGGCACGGCAATTGCCCTAGGGGCAGTGGCGAGCACGTTGCCCACCCCCCCGTTTTCATGGCATAGGCGTATGCAAAAGGGGCGGGCATCATTCCCGACCTGACCATGCGCTGCCATCCTGTCTGAGGGGGCTGGATTGGCCGAATGCGCGGCCCAAGCGGAAACAAGCGGATCTTTGAGGGGATCTTGAAACAACCGCCGGGACTCACCGCGAGCGTCATGCGTCCTTAACCTGCAACGCGCACCTGGAGGGGCCATGCAAGACAAATTCAAGGTTTACGGATTATTTCTCGGGCCGCTAGTCTTTCTCATCATCTGCCTGCTGCCGCTGCCGGAAGGCCTGACGCAGCCTGCCCTGTACTGCGGCGCGGTGACCGCGCTCATGGCCATCTGGTGGATCTCCGAGGCCATTCCCATTCCGGCCACCTCGCTTCTGCCCATCGTGCTCTTCCCGCTGCTGCAGATCCTGCCCACGAGCAAGGTCACGCCAGCGTACTCCAACCACCTGATCTACCTGTTCATGGGCGGCTTCTTCGTGGCCGTCACCATGGAGCGCTGGAACCTGCACTACCGCATCGCCATGCACACCATCCGCCTGGTGGGCACCAGCCCCTCACGGATCATCCTGGGCTTCATGATCGCCACGGCGTTTTTGTCCATGTGGGTGTCCAACACGGCCACCACGGTCATGATGATGCCCATCGGCATGGCCATCATCAACGCCTGTTCTGAAATCACCGGCGACAAGGACCACAGCAGGAATCCCTTCGCCATCGGGCTCATGCTCTCCCTGGCCTACGCGGCCTCCATCGGCGGCATCGCCACCCTGATCGGCACCCCGCCCAACGTCATCATGGTGGCCCAGCTGGACAAGCTCTACGGCCAGTCCATCAATTTCGCCCAGTGGATGCTCATCGGCGTGCCCCTGGCCGCCACCTTCCTGATCATGGCCTGGGTGCTCGTCACCAAGATCCTCTACCCGGTCAAGGGCGACATCCTCATGGGCAAGGGCGAGGAGCTCGTGCGCACGGAGATCGCGAAGCTCGGACCCATGAAGCGCGAGGAAAAGATCATCGCCCTGGTTTTCGGCGCTGCGGCAGTCTGCTGGATCGTCATGGGCCTGGTGAAGTTCCCCTTCCTCAAGGGCGTTTCCGACGCCACCGTGGCCGTGGCCGCGGCCCTGGCCCTGTTCATGATCCCGTCCGACCTCAAGAAGGGCGTGTTCCTGCTTGACTGGAAAACCGCCGTGAAGATCCCCTGGGACGTCATCCTGCTCTTCGGCGGCGGCCTGGCCCTGGCGGGCGCCTTCCAGGACACCGGCCTGACCAAGTTCATCGCCAGCGGCCTGACCAACATGAACGGCATGCCCATCATCATCATCCTGGGCGCCATCGTGGCCCTCAACATCTTCCTGACGGAAGTGACCAGCAACACCGCCGTGGCCACGCTGATGATCCCCATCATGGGCGCCATCGCCGTAGGCATGGGCATCCATCCCTTCGGCCCCATCATGGCCGCGTGCATCGCCTGCTCCTACGCCTTCATGCTGCCGGTGGCCACGCCGCCCAACGCCGTGGTCTTCGGCTCCGGCGCGGTGACCATCCGGCAGATGGCCAAGACAGGCCTGTGGCTGAACCTGCTCGGCATCGTCCAGATCACGCTCATCGTCTACTACCTGGCGCCCATCGTGCTGGGCATCGACCTCTCGGTGCTGCCCGACTGGGCCATCCCGAAGAAGTAGAAACAAGCTTCAAAGTCCGGGCCCGGGGCGCGAGTATTCGCTTCGGGCCTGGACTGCGCGGCAAATATACGGCAATAATCGGTTCAAACCGCTCCGGCACTTCGCCGGGGCCAAGACCCCGAAATGGATGTGGAGGTTCAAATGTCCGTTCCCTTGACCGCCAATCACAAAAGTCTGCAATGCCACCGCTGGGACGGCGTGCTTGACTGGGCGCAAATGCTCTCAGGCGCGGGCCTCATCGCGTTCATGTGGATGCACATGACTCTGGTGGCCAGCGTCGTCTTAAGCCCAAGCATCATGAACGCCATCGCCGAATTTTTCGAAGCCACCGGCATGGCCCAGGTTGGCGGCCCGCTGGTGTTCCTGCTCTTCCTTGCGCACTTCGCCCTGGCGGCGCGCAAGATCCCCTTCCGCCTGGAAGGCCAGAAGACCATCTGGGAGCACGCCAAGCTTCTGCACCACACCGACACCTGGCTCTGGGTGGTCCAGGTCGTCTCGGCCATGATCATCCTGGTCATGGGCGCCATCCACATGTGGGTGGTCCTCTCCGACCTGCCCATCACGGCGCTCAAGAGCGCGGCGCGCATCCAAAGCGGCGCCTGGATTTTCTTCTACCTGCTGCTGCTCCCCCTGGTCGAGCTGCACGTGGGCATCGGGCTTTACCGCATCGCGGTGAAGTGGGGCTTTGTCCAGCGCAGCGGCCGCAAGGGCCTCAAGCGCGGCGAGAACCTGCTCACCCTCGTTTTCATCACCATCGGCCTGCTCACGCTGGTCCGTTTCTGGTTCCTGAAGGGATAGGGTGAGAAGAATGCAGACCATCTACACTGACGTACTCGTCATCGGTGCCGGCCTGGCCGGCGAACGCGCGGCCATCGAGGCCGCCCAGGCGGGATTCTCCGCCATCTGCCTGAGCCTTGTGCCCGCCCGCAGGTCGCATTCCTCCGCCGCCATGGGCGGCATGCAGGCCGCGCTTGGCAACTGCGCCAAGGGCGAGGGCGACTGCCCGGACGTGCACTTCTCCGACACGGTCAAGGGCTCGGACTGGGGCTGCGACCAGGAAGTGGCCCGGCTCTTCGCCGACCAGGCGCCCATCGAGATGCGCCAGCTGGCGCACTGGGGCGTGCCCTGGAACCGCGTGGTGCCCGGCAAGGACACCTACTTCAAGGGCGGCAAGATCTTCGACAAGGAAGAGAAGGAAGAAAACCGCGGCCTGATCACCGCGCGCGACTTCGGCGGCACCGCCAAGTGGCGCACCTGCTACGTGTCTGACGGCACCGGCCACAGCGTGCTGTTCACCGTGGACAACGTCTGCGCCCAGCTGGGCGTGGAGGTGCACGACAAGACCGAGGCCGTGGCGCTCATCCAGGACGGCCAGACCTGCTTCGGCGCGGTGGCCAGATGCCTGCGCACCGGCGAGCTGCGCGTGTACCTGGCCAAGGCCACGACCATCGCCACCGGCGGTTTCGGGCGCATCTACCCCGGCACCACCAACGCGGTCATCTGCGACGGCGGCGGCCACATCACGGCGCTGAACACCGGCGTGGTGCCCATGGGCAACATGGAGGCCGTGCAGTTCCACCCCACCGGCATCGTGCCCACCGAGATCCTGGTCACCGAGGGCTGCCGCGGCGACGGCGGAACCCTGCTCGACGTCAATGAAGAACGCTTCATGAACATCTATGAGCCCGAGAAGCAGGAGCTGGCAAGCCGCGACGTGGTCAGCCGCTGGATGACGCACCACATCCGCCTGGGCAAGGGCGTCAAGAGCCCCTACGGCGACCACCTCTGGCTGGACATCCGCCACCTGGGCGAGAAGCACATCACCGGCAAGCTGCGCGAAGTATATGAGATCTGCACGAGCTTCCTCGGTGTGGACCCCATCCACCAGCTCATTCCCGTGCGCCCCACCCAGCACTACAGCATGGGCGGCGTGCGCACCAACAAGGACGGCCACGCATACGGCCTCAAGGGCCTGTTCAGCGTGGGCGAGGCCGCCTGCTGGGACATGCACGGCTTCAACCGCCTGGGCGGCAACTCCCTGGCCGAGACCGTGGTCGCCGGCGGCATCGTGGGCAAGAAGATCGCCGAGTTCCTGCAAGGGGCCGAGGTCACCTTCAACTCCGGCGTCATCGACGCCGAGGTGAAGAAGCAGCAGGAGCGCATCCAGAACATCATCAGCTGCAAGGCCGGCACCGAGAACGTCTACAAGGTGCGCACGGCCATGCAGGACGCCCTGTTCAAGGGCGCGAACATCTTCCGCACCGATGCCGGGCTCACCGAATGCGTGAACACCCTGCAGGAGACCCTGGCGCGCGCGCGCAAGGTGGGCCTGAAGAGCAACGGCAAGGGCGTCAACCCCGAGCTCTCCGCCGCGCTGAAGATCGAAGGCCAGGTCAAGATGGCCCTCATGCTCTCCTACGGCGCGCTCAAGCGCACCGAATCCCGCGGCAGCCACAACCGCGAGGACTTCACCGCCAGAAACGACCGCGACTGGCTCACCCGCACCCTGGCCTACTGGAAGAGCGAAAAGGACGACCTGCCGACCCTGGACTACGAGGCGGCGACCAACATCTTCCACATCCCGCCGGGCGACCGAGGCTATGGCAAGAGCGAGATCATCAAGGCCGACGACGTAAAGACCGAGGACAAGGGGTAAGCCATGGCCAGATCACTTAAATTCAACATCTTCCGGTACAACCCGCAGGACCCGGAGTCCACTCCGCACATGGAGTCCTTTGTGCTGGAGGAAACCGACTCCATGACGCTGTTCATCGTCCTGAACCGCATCCGCGAGGAGCAGGACCCCAGCCTGCAGTTCGACTTCTGCTGCCGGGCGGGCATCTGCGGCTCCTGCGGCATGGTGGTCAACGGCCGTCCGAGCCTGGCCTGCCACACCAAGACCAAGGAACTGCCCGACGAGATCACCCTGTTGCCCCTGCCGGTGTTCCAGCTGGTGGGCGACCTCTCGGTGGACACCGGCAGTTGGTTCCGCGAGCTGTACGACACGGTGGAATCCTGGATCCACACCAAGAAGGAGTTCGACCCCAAGGCGCAGGAAGAGCGCATGGAGAACGAGGTGGCCGAGGCCATCTACGAGCTCGACCGCTGCGTGGAATGCGGCTGCTGCGTGGCCGCCTGCGGCACGGCGCGCCTTCGCCCGGACTTCCTGGGCGCGGCGGGCTTAAACCGCGTGGGCCGCTTCCTCATTGATCCGCGCGATGAGCGCACCGAGCAGGACTACTACCAGATCATCGGCAACGACATGGGCATCTTCGGCTGCATGGGCCTCTTGGCCTGCGAGGACGTGTGCCCCAAGCACATGCCCCTGCAGGACCAGCTCGGCTTCCTGCGCAAGAAGATGGGCATCACGGCCCTGAAGACCTTCTTCAAGAAGTAGAACACGGGAGAAAGAGGTATCGCCATGAGAGAAATCAAGGCGGCGGACATCTCGGCGGCTGTGGCGCAAATGTGCATGAGCGCCAACACCATGCTGCCCGAAGATGTGCGCAGGAAATTCGAGGAAGGCTACAAGAACGAGAGCACCGAGGCTGGCAAGGAGATCTTCCGCCAGCTGCTGGAGAACGCCGATCTGTCCGCGGAGACCAAGCTGCCGCTCTGCCAGGACTGCGGCCTGGCCATCTTCTACGTGGAGCTGGGAGAGGACGTGTACGTTCCCGGCGGAATCAACAAGGCCATCACCGACGGCATGGTGGCGGGCTACAAGGACGGCTTCCTGCGCAAGTCGAGCTGCCACCCGCTGGAGCGCAAGAACACCGGCGACAACACCCCGGCCATCATCCACATCGACTTCGTGCCCGGCGACAAGCTGAAGATCAGCTACATGGCCAAGGGCGGCGGTAGCGAGAACATGAGCCGCGTGACCATGCTCAGCCCGTCGCAGGGCTGGGAGGGCATCAAGAAGTTCGTGGTGCAAAGGGTGGCCGAGGCTGGCCCCAACCCCTGCCCGCCCACAATCCTGGGCATCGGCATCGGCGGCAACTTCGAGCAGGCCCCGAAGATCGCCAAGAAGGCGCTCTTGCGCAAGCTCGACGACGTGCACCCCGACCCCAAGGTGGCGGCCATGGAGGCCGAACTCCTTGAGGCCGTGAACAAGCTCGGCATCGGCCCCATGGGCCTGGGCGGGTCGTACACCTGCCTGGCCGTGAAGATCGCCCTGGCCCCCTGCCACATCGCCAGCCTGCCGCTGGCCGTGAACGTGCAGTGCCACAGCGCCCGGCATGAGGAGGTTGAATTCTGATGCCCACCTACACCCTGAACACTCCGCTCACCGATGCCGACATCGAGAAACTGCGCGCGGGCGACGTGGTGCTGTTAAACGGCATCATCTACTCCGGCCGCGACGCCGCCCACAAGAAACTCATGGAGCTGCTCGACGCGGGCAAGCCCCTGCCCTTTGACCTCAAAGGCGCCTCCATCTACTATGTCGGGCCCTCTCCCGCGCCCCCGGGCCGCCCCATCGGCGCCGCCGGGCCGACCACCAGCGGCCGCATGGACGCCTACGCCCCGCGCCTGCACGCGCTCGGCCTCAAGGCCAGCATCGGCAAGGGCAAGCGCTCCGACGAGGTGAAGCAGGCCATGCGCGACAACAAGGCCGTGTACTTCGGCGCCACCGGCGGCGCCGGCGCGCTCTTAAGCAAGTGCATCACGGCGTCCAAGATCATCGCCTTTGAGGAGCTGGGGCCCGAGGCCATCCGCGAGATGACGGTGAAGGACTTCCCCCTGCTCGTCATCAACGACGCCTTTGGCGGGGAGCTGTACGCCAAGCCCAAACTCGACGACTAGCTTACAGAACGAGCAAGCAACTGGCCGGGGGAGGCCGCTGTGCGGCGCTACCGCAGCAGGCCCATCCACACGCCCCCGTATGCCTCGCGATCAAGGCGGGCTGGTCTTCCGATGCCCCGGATCAACGGAAGAACCGGCCCCCTTCTGGCGGGCACGGCCACTCTCACGGACGCTCAGCAAGGGCGCGGCCGGGGTAAGCGCCCTGGACCGCGCCCTTGCCTTGGCGGTACCTGTTTGCTACCTTCGAGCATGGGGGCCAATCCCCGGAGGCAAGCCATGCAGACCTCTGTACGATCACTGGACCTCGCCGCGGCGCGCGATCCCGCCTTCCAGGCCGACGTGGAACGCGAAAGCGGCCAGACCCTCGCGTCCTGCTACCAGTGCGGCAACTGCACCGCCGGCTGCGTCTACACCCCGGACTACGATTTTCCCGTGCACCAGGTCATGCGCCTGGTGCAGCTGGGCCTGCGCGAGCAGGCGCTGTCCTGCCGCTCCATCTGGCTGTGCGCCACCTGCCAGGCCTGCACCACGAGATGCCCCAACAACATCGACGTGGCCAAGGTCATGGACGTGCTGCGGCACATGGCCCGCCGCGCCGGGCATGCCCCGGAGGCCAATGTGAAGACCTTCGCCGACAGCTTTTTGTCCTCGGTGGCCAAGCATGGCCGGGTCTTCGAGGCCGGGCTGGCCGCCGTGTTCGCCATCAAGTCCGGCAAGCCCATGCAGGACGCGGGCTTAGGCCTGCCCATGCTCACGCGCGGCAAGCTGGCCTTCCTGCCGCACGAGCCCGAGGGCAACGGCAAGGCCGAGGTGGCCGCCATCTTCGCCCGCTTCGGCCGCTTCGCGGCGGACAAGTCCCGCGCCGAGGCCGGAGACAGCGCCAAGCCTTCTGACACGACGGAGGACAGCAAGTGAGCGGCTCCTCCACCACCCCAGCCACCCTGGCCTATTACCCCGGCTGCTCCCAGACCGGCACCGCGGCGGAGTACGACCGCTCGACCCGGGCCTGCTGCCAGGCGCTTGGCGTGCGCCTCGTGGACGTGCCGGACTGGACCTGCTGCGGGTCCACCCCCGCGCACACCGTGGACCACATTCTCGCCGGGGCCCTGGCCGCCCGCAACCTGCTCCAGGCCGAGCTCATCGGCCACGACCGCGTGACCACGCCCTGCCCCAGCTGCCTGGCCGCCCTGCGCACCGCCAGCCATCACCTGGCCGCGGGCGCGCACCCGGAAAACGGTGCGCCGGAAGACACCGGCCCCAGCTACCGGGCCCAAGTGGAGCGCCTGCTGGACCGGCCCGCGCCCCTGCGCGCCGACGCCGTGTCCGTGCTCCAGGTGTTGGTGGAGGACGTGGGTACGGAGGCCATGGCTGCCGCGGTGACGAAACCGCTCACCGGCCTGCGCGTGGCCCCGTACTACGGCTGCCTCTTGAACCGCCCGCCAGGGCTGATGCAGTTCGACGATCCCGAGAACCCCACGGCCCTGGACCGCGTGCTCACGGCCTGCGGGGCCACGGTTGTGGATTTCCCCTTCAAGACGGAGTGCTGCGGCGCGGCCTTTGGCATGCCCCGGCTGGACGTCATGCTGCGGCTGTCGGAGCGCATCCTTGGCATGGCCGCCAGCTGCGGAGCCGACATGGTCGTGGTGGCCTGCCCGCTGTGCCAGATGAATCTGGACCTCCGGCGGGGCCAGGTGAACGCCTTTGCCCAAGGCCGGGGCGGAACCGGCTACGCCATGCCGGTGCCCTACTTCACGCAACTGCTCGGCCTGGCCCTGGGCCTGCCCGAGGCCGCGCTGGGCCTGGACAAGCTGGTGGTGCCGCTGGGTCCGGCCCTTGAGGCCGCCAGGGCCCGCGAGGCGGCCCGCACAAGCCAGGCCGGGCCCGCCAACGGCAACGGTCCGAAGGAGAAAGCCCCATGCGCATAGGCGTCATGGTTTGCCATTGCGGCGACACCTGTGAGGAGGCTCCGTGCACATAGGCGTCATGGTTTGCCATTGCGGCGACACCTGTGAGGAGGCTCCGTGCACATAGGCGTCATG
>JAHIUD010000064.1 GCA_018817515.1 Pseudomonadota bacterium | reverse complement strand
CGGCGGCGGCAGCGGTGGCGGCGGCGGTGGCAGCGGTGGCGGCGGCGGTGGTGGCATTTCCGCAGTCTCTGGCGGCGGTGGCGGCGGCGTCAGCGGCGGCGGGGGCGGCGGCGGAATTTCGTCCACCAGCGCCAGCGTTGCCCCCGGGGCCGCGAGCAATCCTGGCGCAGGCGCAGGCGCATCCACCGGCGGCATGAGCTACGTGGCCTACGGCGGGCCCGGTTTTCCGCCCATGGAGCTGCGCGTGGGCCAGGCCCTGAGCCAGCCCACGGCGGGCATGCCGCCCACCCCGGGCACCACGGCCTTTGTCAGCGAGCCCACGACAGGCCACGCGCCGCCCACTCCGGTGGGCTTTGTGCAGCCGCCACCGGCTTCGCGCTTTCACGGCCCGCGCAACAGCCACGTGGCGCACCATCCCCAGGCCACGGTCTCCCACGTGTTCAACGAAACCGCCTACGAGCCCTACAAGGCCCCCTATGTATGGGAGCCGCGCCAGGCCGCTGCCTCGCTGCCCTTTCTGGCCTCGGACTACGTCAAGCCCTCGGCCTACGAGGTCCCGCACGTGATCTTCCCTGACGAGCGGCCCGTGGGCATCGCCCTTGTGGAGGGCAATGTGCGTCCGAACACCACCTATTCCGAGGTCACCAACCAGACCCTGGCCCTGGACCTTTCGCAGACGAGCAACCCCACCGTGCAGAACACCTTCTCCGAGGAGCGCAACGTGGTGCTGGACAATTCCATCAACCGCAGCCTTTCCTACAGCTTCCCGGAGAACCGCGAGAGCTCGGTGAACATGGATCTGTCCCAGACCGTCAACGCCGACAATTCCGTGACTGTGGACCGCACGGTGCAGAATATCATCGACGCCCCGGCGCGCGTGGTGAACATGGTCTTCACCGATGCCCCGGCTGCGGCCCCGGCCTCGGTTGTTCTTGGCGGGCCGATCATGGCGCGCGTGGCCTGAGCGCCGTCCCTCTCGACACACATTCGGGCTTCTGGCATATTGCGCACCTGATACCGTCATTCAGGAGTTTTCGCATGGCCAGGCCTCGCTCCCTTGTCTTCATCATTGCCTCCCCCATTGCCTCCACCTTCGCTTCCGCCGCCGCCATTGCAATGGCGCTGACCTTTGCCGTGGGGTTGCAACTGCTCGCGCCGCCTGCGGCCCAGGCCCAGCTCAAGTGGGGCAGCAAGCCGGAGCAGAAGGCCCCGTCCGCCGCGGACAATGCGCCGGAAAAGGTCGCCGAGGACCGCGCCAGCGCCGAGGCGGGCAAGGCCGAGGGCCAGTACGCCCTGGGCGCCCGCTATCTGGAGGGCAAGGGCCTGGGGCGCGACTACGCCCAGGCCAGGGTGTGGCTGGGGCGCGCGGTGGAGCAGAACCACGCCGGGGCGGAGCACTGGCTGGCCGTCATGAACCGCAAGGGCCTGGGCGCTCCGGTGAACATGGCCGAGGCCTCGCGCCTGCTCCTGCTCTCGGCCAACCAGGGCAACCCCCTGGCCCAGTTCGATCTGGCCGAGGTCTGGGCCTCGGGTCAGGCTGGCGCTGTGGACAAGGAGGAGGCCCTGCGCTGGTATCGCGCCAGCGGCTCCCAGGGCAGCGCCGAGGCGCTCTACCGCGCGGGCATGCTGCTCCTGAACGACTCCGCCGTGCGCAAGAGCGATTCCGAGGCCTATGACCTGCTGCAGCTTTCGGCCCGGCGCGGCCACGCCAAGGCCATGTACAACGTTTCCACGCTGCTCGCCCAGGGCCGGGGCGTGCAGCGCGACCCTGTGGCCGCCGCCAAGTATTGCCGCCGGGCCGCCGGGCTCGGCGTGGTGGAGGCCCAGTACGCCCTGGGGCTCATGCTGCTGCGCGGCGAGGGCGTGCTGCAGGACCGCCCCGAGGGGCTGCGCTGGCTGCGCCAGGCCTCCCTGGCCGGCAATGCCCAGGCCAAGGTCCAACTGGCCGTGGCCGAGGCCGAGGTGCGCGGCGACAAGAACCTGGCCGAGGCCACCCGCCAGTTGAAGCAGGCGGCCCAGGCGGGCGACGCCAAGGCCCGGCTGCACCTGGGCACGCTGTATGTTTCCGGCGCGGGCGGCCTGCCCAAGGATCCGGTCAAGGCCTACGTTTGGCTGGAGCTGGCCGCCCAGGGCGGCGAGGCCATGGCCGCCATCCACCGCGAGGCCCTGGTCAAGACCATGTCCAAGGCGGAGCTTTCGCGCGCCCAGGACCAGGTGCGCGCCCTGACCCCGCAGCCCGTCGAGTAGTCGGCGAAGGCCCTCGCGTTGCCCTTGAACAGACCCCAGCCGCAGGCGCGAGCAGTCCTTTCCGGGGCCGCTTTGGAAGTCGGCTCAAACCCCGGCCCTGATATTCTGGCCCGGCGCGAGCTGTTCCCGCGCGGGCTCCTGCAGCCTGCCGGGGGCTTTCGCTTCGGGGCCGACACCCTGCTGCTTTCGGCCTTTGCGGCCCGTTCGTTGGGAACGCGGCGCGGGCGTGCCGCAAAGCCGCTTGCCGGACTGGACCTGGGCACGGGCTGCGGCGCTGCGAGCCTTGGCCTGCTGCTCCTGCGGCCTGATCTCGACCTTGCGCTCACGGGCATCGACAGCGGCCCGGAGATGGTCGACGCGGCCACACAGAACGCCCGCGCCCTGGGCCTTGCCGGGCGCTACCGGGCCGAGCTGGCCGATGTGGGGGACTTCCGCCGCACAGGTTCTGGCGCGGCTTTTGACCTGGCCCTGGCCAACCCGCCGTTTCGAAAGCACGGCACGGGCCGGGTCTGCGCGGATGCGGCCCGCAACCGGGCGCGTTTCGAGGGGGTGGGCGGGTTCGCCGCCTTTGCCGCCTGCGCCGCTAGCGCCCTGCGTTCGCGCGGCAGGCTGTTTTTGGTGCACCTGGCGGAGCGCCTGCCGGAGCTGTTGCGGGTGCTGGAAGACGCGGGCCTGGCGCCGCGCCGTGTGCTGCCGGTGCAGGGCCGGTTGGGCCAGGCCCCCAGGCTGGTGCTCCTGGACTGCCTGCGCCTGGGGCCGAAACATCAGCAGGGCCTGGGGCTGGCGGGCTTTTCGCTGCTTGCGCCGCTGGTCCTGTATGCCGAGGACGGGAGCCTGACACCCGAGGCGGCGGAATTCTGCCCGCCGCTGGCAACAAATCCACGCCGGGCCGGGGTTGAAGCGGGGTCAGCTCTTGCAAAGCCAAACGATGCGGAGTAATGATCATCCCCTGCCCGTCCCTGGCGGCATGCAAGAGGGGCGTGAGGCACAAGACGACAAACATAACGAGGATTCCACGATGAAGAAGCTCAGCGCTCTCCTGCTCATGGTTGCCGTGGCCAGCCTGCTCGCCGCCTGCAACAACACCCCCAAGATCGCCGTGGTCGACGGCGCCAAGGTCTTCCGCGAGTCCAAGCCCGGCCAGGACGCCATGGCCTACCTGCGCACCAAGAGCAATGACCTCCAGGCTGAGGCCAAGGCCGCCCAGGAGAAGGTCCAGGCCAAGCAGAGCCAGGAGAACGCCGCCGCCTTCCAGGAGGCCGTGACCAAGTACCAGACCACCATGGGCTCTGAGCAGCAGCGCGTCGTGGGCCTCCTGCAGGAGAACTTCAACAAGCTGCTTGAGAAGTACCGCAAGGACAACAAGGTCGATGTGGTCATCGCCAAGGACGTGGTCCTGTCTTCTGACGAAGCCACGGACATCACCAACAAGATCATCGAGGAGTTCAACAAGACCACCATCGACTTGAACGCCAAGCCCGCTCCGGCTGTCGACGCCGCCAAGCCCGCTGACGCCGCCAAGCCCGAGGCTGCCAAGGTTGAAGCCAAGCCCGAGGCCAAGCCCGAAGCCGCCAAGGCTGAGGCCAAGCCCGAGGCCGCCAAGCCCGAGGCCAAGAAGCCCTAAGGTTTCCGACCAGAACGCACAAGGCCCGCTCCGGACAACTCCGGGGCGGGCCTTTTTCATTGGCGAACAGGCGTATCAGCTCATTGGGGCCCTAGATGTTCAGCAGGGCGGCCTTGATGCGGCGCTTGCCAAAGGCCAGGGCCTGGCTGTTGTTTTGGATGAAGATGTCGATGGCGTGGTTGTGCCGGGAGGCCATGAGGTCGTTGATCTCGTAAATGCCGATGCCCTCCAGGCGCACCTTGCGGCCAAACACCCAGCCCCGGTCAAAGAGGTCACGCGATACGGCGATGGTGCCGGGCCGCACCCGGCGCATGCTGGCGGCAATGTCCGGGTCGCTGTCCGTCTGGGCCGGATCGGCGTTGTAGGCCGTCACCGTTACCAGAGCGTTGGGCCTGCTCTGTTCTTCGAGGCGGCGCAGGTACTCGGGGTCGGAAACGACGAGCTGCGCCACTTCGGCGCGGTACTCGCTCTGCGACATGCGCTTGAGTTCGCTCATCTCGCCGCGCTGGGAGGCCAGCGCAGCCAGGGAGAAGAACAGGGCCGCCGCAAGGGCGGGCAGGATGGCGACTTGTATGGGGCGGGTCATGGTGGTCCTCCTTGCAAGGGGCGTTCTGCCCGCAGCCGGTTCCCCAGGCGCGGGGTCCCCGTGGGAGAGAAAGCAAGGATCGCGCCAATAATTGCCAGTCAAGGCCAGGCGCGGGCCGCCCCGGTCCTTGCCTCCGGCCATGGGGGCGCAGCAGGTCGGCAGGGTCAGGATCATGACGTTGCCGTCGCCAAGCCCTGACAGGCAATCCCCACAGGCAATCCTGACAGGCAACCCCGACGAGCTGCCCCGATGCGCAGGGCATAGGCCTGAGACACGGACGCGGCTTCTTGCGGACAGGTGTTCTTGGGCGTAGGTAAAGAAAGGGTAGGGGCTTTACATACCCCGCCCCGGTATTATCTCATGCTCTTCCAGGGAGGCACCATGGCGCAACAAACCACGGCCCGGGCGCACATCACCGGCATGCACTGCGCGGCCTGCTCCGCGCGCATCGAGCGCATCCTGCGCGGCACCGAGGGCGTGTCCAGGGCAGAGGTGAGCCTGGCCGCCGAGAGCCTGGCCGTGGACTACGACCCCGGCCTGACCAGCCCGGAGGCCATGGGCGGCCTCATCGCCGAGGCCGGCTTCGGGGCCGAGTTCGAGGCGACCGTCGGCAGCGGCGAGGCCACGCTCTTTCTGGCCATCACCGGCATGACCTGCGCGGCCTGCTCCGCCCGCATCGAGCGCGTGCTGCGCGCCGCAGAGGGGGTCAAAAGCGCCGATGTGAACCTGGCCGCCGAGACCGCGCAGATCATCTACGATCCCGCCCAGACCAAGGCCCAGGCCCTGCGCGTGCTCATCAGCGAGGCCGGGTTCGGCTCGCAGATAGTCTCGCGCTCGGCCGCGCTGTTTGAGGAGCGCCGCCGCGACGCTGCCCTGCGCCTGGAAGCCCAGAAGCGTGAGCTCATCCCGGCCTTTGTCTTCGCCCTGCCTGTGCTCTTCCTGTCCATGGGCCACATGGCGGGCCTGCCGCTGCCGCTGTTTCTGCACCCGGAACACAGCCCGGCCACCTTCGCGCTGGCCCAGCTTCTCCTGACCCTGCCGGTGCTGCTGGCCGGGCGCGGGTTCTACCTGCGCGGCATTCCGGCGCTCATCCGCCGCGCGCCGAACATGGACTCGCTGGTGGCCATGGGCACGGGCGCGGCCTTTGCCCACAGCCTGTGGAACACCGTGTTGATCCTGCTGGGGCATGACGCCGTGCCGCGCGCCATGGACCTGTACTATGAGTCCGCTGCGGTGCTTTTGGCCATGATCTCGCTGGGCAAGTACCTGGAGGCGCGCTCCCGGCTCAAGACCTCGGACGCTGTGCGGGCCCTGGTGAAGCTGGCCCCGGAGACGGCCACCGTGTTGCGCCAGGGCGAGCTTGGGCCGGAGGAGGTGCGCCTGCCCGCCGCCGAGGTGGCCCCGGGCGACGTGGTGCTGGTGCGCTCCGGCGAGAGCCTGCCCGTGGACGGCGTGGTTGAGACCGGCGTCAGCGCCGTGGACGAGAGCCTGCTCACCGGCGAGAGCCTGCCCGTGGCCAAGGCTCCGGGCGACCACGTGGCCGCAGGCACGCTCAACGGCACCGGCGCGCTGACCATCCGGGCGGAGAAAACCGGCGAGGACACGTTGCTCTCGCGCATCGTGGACCTGGTGCAGCAGGCGCAAGGCTCCAAGGCGCCCATCGCCAACCTGGCCGACAGCATCAGCGCGGTGTTCGTGCCCGTGGTCATGGGCGTGGCCGTGCTCGCGGCCCTGGCCTGGCTCGCGGCCGGGCAGGACTGGGGCTTCAGCCTGCGGATCTTCACGGCGGTGATGGTCATCGCCTGCCCCTGCGCCATGGGCCTGGCCACGCCCATGTCCATCATGGTGGCCACCGGGCGCGGTGCGCAACTGGGCGTGCTGGTCAAGAGCGGCGAGGCCCTGCAAGCCGCCGGGGCCATCCAGGCCGTGGTCTTCGACAAGACCGGCACCCTGACCTTCGGCAAGCCCGAGCTGGTGGAGTTCGTGGTCGCGCCGGACCTTGGCATGTCCGAGAGCGAGCTGCTGGCCCTGGTGGCCGGGGCCGAGAGCCGCTCCGAGCATCCCCTGGCCCAGGCCGTGCTGGCCGAGGCCCAGGCGCGCGGCCTGTTCGTGCCCGTGCCGGAGAGCTTCAACGCCCTGCCTGGCCGCGGCATCGAGGCCGTTGTCTCGGGGCTGACGCTGCGCATAGGCAACGCCGCCTTTGCCGGGGCGGGCTTCAGTTCCATGACCAGCGGCGCGGAGGCCAACCCCCTGGCCGAGGCTGTGGCGCGTCTTTCGGCCCAGGGCATGACGCCGCTGTGCCTGGAGCTGGATGGCCGGGCCGCGGCGGTGCTCGGCGTGGCCGACTCGCTCCGGTCCGAGACTCCGGCGGTGCTGCGGCAGCTGAGGGCCCTGGGCATCCATACGGTCATGCTTACCGGCGATAATGAGCGCACCGCCACTGCCATCGCAACCCAGGCGCGCGAGGCCGGGGGCGGGCTCGACGAGGTGCTGGCCGGGGTCATGCCCGAGGGCAAGGCCGACGAGATCCGGCGGCTCCAGGCGCGCGGGCTCAAGGTGGCCATGGTGGGCGACGGCGTCAACGACGCCCCGGCCCTGGCCTTGGCTGATGTCGGCCTGGCCATGGGCTCGGGCATCGACGCGGCGGTGGAGTCCGGCGACATCGTGCTCATGCGCGAGGGCCTGTCCGGTGTGCTCACGGCCTTGGCGCTGTCCCGCGCGGCCATGCGCAACATCCGCCAGAACCTGTTCTGGGCCTTTGCCTTCAACACCATCGGCATCCCGGTGGCGGCGGGGCTCTTGTTCGCCTTTGGCGGCCCCACGCTGAACCCCATGCTGGCGGGCACGGCCATGGGCCTGAGTTCCGTCACCGTGGTGGGCAACGCCCTGCGCCTGCGCTTTTTCACTGTCTGACAACCACAAAGCAAAAGGAGTCCCCTATGCCGACCATCACCGTGAAAGGCATGAGCTGCAACCACTGCGTCATGTCCGTGACCAAGGCCCTGGAGGCCCTCCCTGGCGTCTCGTCCGTCAAGGTGGACCTGCTCTCGGGCAAGGCCAGCTTCGAGGAGACAGCGCCCGTGGACCTGGGCGTGGTCAAGAAGGCCATCGAGAAGATAGGCTTTGAGGTGGTGGGGTAGGGGCTAGCCCAGCTGGTCGCGCACCAGGCGGAAGAGCTCCTGCACCTCCGCTGGGGTGGCCTCGGTGGCGCTTGAGCCCGACCGGGTGCGCATGCGCCGGATGACCCCCACGAGATTGCCGCGCGGGGTGGTGGTGCGCTCGAACGAAAGTTCGCGCGTCAGCGCCGGGCCAAGGGCGATCTCGCAGGTCCAGGACTCCGCCCCGTCCTCGAACCACACCGCTGGCTCGCCGTCCTGGGGCGTCAGCACCTCCAGCAGTTTGGCCACGGACTGGCCGCCGGGCAGGCCCAGGAACTCGCCCCGGTCCGAGCGGATGACCGCTGGCAGGCCCAGGAATTCCTCCTTTGGCTCCGTCGGCGCATCGAAGAGCGGCTCGGGCTTGGGCTCGCGCCCCAGGGCATAGGACGCCACGGCCCCGGTCTGGCCATGCACCGTGACGATCTTGCGCGCCGTGACCACCGTGGGCCCGGCAGGCGCTTCAGGCTGAAGCGGCTCGGACTGAGTCGGCGCGGGCTCGGGGGCCTCAGGGCGGGCTGGCGTCGGCTCGGGCGCGGCCAGACGCGAGGCGCGCAGCTCCTGGATCAACTCGGCCACCAGGGCCTTGGACGCAGCCTCCATGGTGGCCAGATTGCGCACCTCGATCTCCAGCTGCTCCATGCGCGCCCTGGCAAGCTCCTGGGACTGGGCCAAGGCGGCCAGCCGGGCGTCCAGCTGAGTGTCCGGTCTGGGGTAAGGTGAGCTCTTTGAAGCGTTTGACATCGGTTGGTTCGACGATATCGATAGGCGTCGATTGTGTGGATACTCTTTAAAATCAGAACGTAATCGCTGAGTCGTTTGCGCTATCGTTAAGCCATCGGCGAACAGGTCACGGATGCGTCGGCACACCTCCAGCGACTCCTGGTGCAGGCGCACGGGCTTGCCTTCCCGCGCCACTGGCAGAAATCCCGGGAACTTGCTCCGGTAACTCTTGATGGTGGTTTCCGAGACACCGAGGAGCCCGGCCAAATCCCGGTGCGTATACGTCTGCATGACCATCCCCATCCCCCTGAGCGGCTCGCCTGCGGCCCTGTCCAGCACTGATCGACGCTTGTCGAATCGGGCCTCAGCGCCCACTCTCCAATGAATCGACGCTTACCGATAGCGCGGACTGCCGGGGCGGTCAAGGGATGCGTTCCCCTGTTCCGAGCAACCCGTTTGCAGACGCCCCGGCCAGCGATGTGCACGCATTTTCCCTTGGCGCGGGGTGGACATTCGGGCTATACCTCCCGAAACCCGACGCCCGGTCCCACCTTTCAGCCATTTCCCGCCGCACTCGGCGGGCCATGGACCGGCCTCGGCACCTGGCCGCCCTGCGCCGCCTCCCCCCCAAAGCGGAGATGCCGGCTGCGCGCGGTCCCCAAGGAGTTGGACCACACGTGATCTCTGCGCCCAGCGGGCCGGGCAACAATGCGCCCCACGCCTGCAAACCTTCCCCCGCGGTCAGAACCGCGCCTCCCCCCGGCCCGGCCTTGGCCCTGCTGGCGGGACTTCTGCTGTTGCTGGCGCTCAGCGCCTGCGTGCCCGCAACGGTCTCCTCCCTGCGCTCCCCCCTGCGCGCGCAAGCCCAGAGCTACCCCGTGGATGCGCCCGACCCGATCCTCGCCCAGAACAGCGGCCTCTTGGCCGAGCAGCACCTGCCCGAGTCCGAGCAGGCCCCGGTGGCCGCGCCGCCCATGCCCGCCCTCGCGCCCGGGCTGCTTTCCGTGCGCACCGAGCCTTTCCGCCTCAAGGCCCTGGCCGAGGCGCCGCCCAAGGCCACGGACATCCCCGAGTTCCCTTCCCTGGACGACCTCGAGGTGGAGGCCCGCCTGGAGCGCCTGTCCAAACTGCCGCCGTCCCTCGGCCTGGATATCGTGCGCACCGGCCTGACCCAAAAAGGCCGCCGCTACCGCTGGGGCGGCGCCATCCCCAGCACCGGCTTCGACTGCTCCGGCTTCACCCAATGGACCTACCAGCAGCACGACATCCCGATCCCCCGCACCGCCCGGGAGCAGTTCGGCGTGGGCGAGCGCATCAAGCGCCACGAGCTGCGTGCCGGAGACCTCGTGTTCTACAAGATCAATCGGCGCGGCCGCTGGCACGTGGGCATCTACATGGACGACGGCATCTTCGTGCACAGCCCTCGGCGCGGTCGCAGCATCTCCGAGGCCAACATGGACTCCTCCTACTGGGCCAAACGCTACATGGGCGCGCGCCGCTATGTGCGCTGATCAGAACACGAAGACTCCCTCCGCCTCGCTCTACATCCACGTCCCGTTCTGCCGCTCCAAATGCGGCTACTGCGCCTTCTTCTCCGAACCCCTGCGCCCGGGCGCGATGGATGCCTACCTGCCCCTGCTCCTGGACGAGATCGGCCTCTGGACCGAGCGCCTGGGCCGCCTGCGCGTGCCCACCGTCTTTTTCGGCGGCGGCACCCCCAGCCTGCTGCCGCCGGAACACCTTGCCCGCATCATGGCCACGCTGCGCGAGCGCTTCGACATCGCCCCGGACGCCGAGATCAGCATGGAGTCCAACCCCGAATCCGCCAGCCTCGACTTCCTGCGCGCTGCCAAGGACCTCGGCGTCAACCGCCTGAGTCTGGGCGTGCAAAGCTTCCGCGATGAGGAGCTGGCCTTGCTCGGTCGCCCGCACACCGCCCGCCAGGCCTGGGAGGCCGCCACCCGCGCCCGCAGCGCAGGCTTCGCCAACCTCGGCCTGGACCTCATTTGGGGGCTGCCCGGCCAACGCGAAGGCCAATGGCTCGAAACCCTGCGTCGCGCCGTGGAGCTTGGCCCTGAACACCTGTCCTGCTACGGCCTCACCCTTGAACCCGGCACCCCCATGGCCGAGGCCGCCGAAACCGAGCTCCAGATGCCCCCAGAGCGTGATCTGGCGCACATGTATGTGCACACGGGCGAACTCCTGGAAGACGCCGGGTACATGCAGTACGAGATCTCCAACTACGCACGCCTGGGCCACGCCTGCCGACACAACCAGGCCTGCTGGGAAGGCCGCGACTACCTCGGCTTCGGGCCCGCCTCCTCCTCCACCCTGGGGCCCTACCGCTGGACCAACCCCGAAGACCTGCGCTCCTGGACCGAACTCGTGCGCTCTCAACGCCTCGGCCTGCACCAGCGCGAAACCCTCACCCCCGAGATCCGCGCCCAGGAACGGCTCATGCTCGCCCTGCGCACCACCAAGGGGCTCGACCTCGCCGAGTACCGCAGCCTCTCCGGCGCCAACCTGCTCACCACCCACAAAGCCATCATCCAGGCCCTGCGCCAAAAAGAACTCATTCGTATCCACCAGGGCCGGCTGCGCCTCACCCGCATCGGCATGCTCGTGTCCAACAGCATCATCCGGGCACTCGGCTTCGAGTAGCTGAGTACGGAGCCCGGGATGCCTCCGGCGGCCTGGGGCCTGAGGCCCCCGGCCCCCCCATTGGCCTGGGCCGGGGGTGGCGCAGGCAGAGGCGTTGGCTGGGCTGGCCCTGGCAATGTGTACGGATTTTCGAGGGGGAACCCTCGAAAATCAGAACACGGTTGGCCTTTTTTTGAAGCGAAACAAAGACCTACAGAAAGTCGCTCTCCCGTGACTTCCCCAAAGAAAGCCGAACGGGCTGTTTCAGGTTCCTCCTGAAACAGCCCGTTCGGCGCTATGGGGATACCAGCGGCAGCCGTTAGGT
>JAHIUD010000009.1 GCA_018817515.1 Pseudomonadota bacterium | reverse complement strand
CTCGAAGTCCACGCGCACCTTGCGCCGGGCCTTGGGCGCGCGCGAGGGCTGGGTCAGCGGCGAGGTGCGCTTCTGCTCCAGGCGGTACTCCAGCTCCAGCTTGCCCAGGAGCGCGTAGCTCACGGCGCGGCGGATGCGCTGCCAGAGGTCGTCCAGGTACAGGCCCTCTGCGGGCTCCTGCACCACGAACATGTCCAGCGCCATGCTGCCCCCGTTGCTGTCACCTGGCGGCAGACCGGTCCAGGTGAGCACCTCGGCCGAGAGGATGTTCAGGTCGTGCAGGGCCAGCACCCCGGCCATGACCGCGAACAGCCCAGGCTGGTTCAGGGCCGCCATGCTGACCTGGAAGGCCTTGGCTCCGGCCAGGGGCACGGCCTCGATCTCCACCACGCCGATGCCCGCCTTGTTCGAGGGCTTGCGCACCAGGTCCTCGTCGAGGCTGGCGCGGAAGCGCCGGGCCAGCTCCATGTGGCGCGCCAGGGTGGGCGCGTCGAGCACCATGGTGGCGCGCGCGGGCATGCGCTCCAGGCAGGCCTCGGCGTAGTCGCGGCCCAGGGCAGGGGCCCCGGCAAAGGGCTTTGCGGCGAGCTCCAGGGCGGCTTCGCGGGTCTTGCGGCTTTTCTCAACGGCGCGGGGCTCGGCCAGGGGGCCGCTGGTCAAGAGATGCCGGGCCTTCAAGGTCAGCTCGGTGAACAGGGACGCGGTCCAGGGGTTCCAGGCGCGCGGGCCGGTGGAGCTGGAGTCGGCCACGGCCAGCAGGTGCAGCATGTCCAGGCGTTCCGGGGTGCCGCAGACCTCGGCCAGCCGCGCGGCCACGGATTCGTCGGCCAGGTCGCGGCGGGTGGCGGTCTTGGGGATGAGCAGATGTTCGCGCACCAGGAAGGCCACGTCGGCGATGGTGTCCTTGTCCGCGCCCAGGCGGCGCAGGATGTCTGAGGCCAGGCGCGCTCCGGTGCCGGAATGGTCGCGGTCGGGCTTGGCCAGGTCGTGGGTGAAGCCCGCCAGCAGCAGGCGCTCGAAATGCGGGAGGGCGCGCGCGCGGTCGGCCAGCCAGGCGTCGCCGCCGTTGAGCTCGGGGTCGGGCATGGCCGCCAGGGCGCGCACCACCTCAAGGGTGTGCTTGCCCACGGGGTGGATGTGGAAATCGTCGAACTGCACCAGGTGCTCCACCGGCCCGAATTCCGGCACCAGGGCGGCGAGGAGGCCCGTGTCGAGCATGGATTGCAGCGCGGTGGACAGGGTCGGCGTGGTGGGCAGCGGCGGTGGTTCCGGGGCCTCGCCGGGGACCTTGGCCGGGGCGAAGAAGCCCTTGAGCGCGCGCACCAGGCCGCTGGCGGGCTTGGGCTTGCCGGAGATCAGCGAGAGCGGCGAGCTCTCGGCGTCGCGGCCGCAGACGCGAAAGATGGCGCTGAGCGCGTCCAGTGCGCCGGGGAGGCTGGCGAAGGCGGCGCGCTTGTGCTCGTCGGCCAGGGCCAGGCGCGTGGCGCGCAGGGCGGACCAGGCCACGGGCCGGGAGGCCTGGGCCGCAGCGACGTACAGGGCCAGGATAAGCTCCGGTGTGGGGTCCGGCCCGGGGGCAAAGGCCACGCCTGTGGGGCTGTCGATGATGCCGTCCGGCGCGCTGGGAGGCAGGGCCGGGGTGTGCTGCGCGGGCGGGAAGGCCTCCAGCCAGCAGGCTTGGCGCATGGCCCGGATGCGCGTCATGCTCTGGTGCAGGCGCGAGAGGAAGGCCTCCACCGCAAGGCCCGTGGCGTAGGCCCCGGTTGCTTCGGAGCCGGTCGCTTCGGAGTAGGCGGCCTCGCCCTCTTCTGAAGGGTCTCCGGCATGATCAGGGGCGTGATCGGGCGCGGGGTCTGCTCCGGCAAAGCCCAGGGCGCGGGCCACCTGGGGCTGGTAGTCAAACGACAGGCGGTCGGTCTTGCGCTTTGCTGCCAGGTGCAGGGCCGTGCGCGCGGCCAGCACAAAGGCGTAGTCGGCCTCGAGCAGCTCGCGGTCGCCCGGGGTGAAGGGCCGGGCCACGGTGGGGCGCAGGCCGAGCAGCCAGTGGATCTGGTGCACGTCGCGCAGGCCGCCCAGGCCGTTTTTCAATTCTGGTTCAAGCAGGCCCGAGGAGTCTCCGTACTCGGCGCGGCGCTGGGCGTTGTGCGCCAGCACCCACTGGCCGAAAGGCTCTGCCGCCTGGGCCAGCACCTTTTGCGAAAATTCCTGTCGGAAGCGCGCAAGCACCGCCTCGGACCCGGCGATGAGCCGGATGTCCAAGAGCGAGGTCAGGACTTGGGTGTCCTCCCGGGCCAGGGCAAGCCCGTCGGGGAGGGCGCGCACGCCGTGGCCCAGGTCGAGGCCGATGTCCCAGAGCGGATGGAACAGCCCGCGCGAAAGCTCCTCGGCGCTTTGCGGCACTGCGCCCTCGTAGAGCACCAGCACGTCCACGTCCGAGGCCGGGCAGAGCTCGCCTCGGCCATAGCCGCCGACGGCCACAAGGGCATAGGGAGGAGCATCGGGGGGGGCGGCTTCCTGGGCCAGTTCGGCCAGGCGGTCGCGGAAATAGGCGTCCATGAGGCTGGAGGCCGCTGCCGGGAAGCCTTTGAGGTCGCCCGCGCGGGCGGCCTCGGCCAGGGAGGCCCGGCCCTGCCGCAGCGCGATGGCTGAAGGCGGCAGGACCGGGCCGGTGTGTTCGCTTTCGATTTCCCTGGCCATGGACTGGGTGGGGTGCGGGCTAGACGGCCGCGTCCCCGGTTTCGCCGGTGCGGATGCGCACCACTTCGTCCACGGACATGACGAAGATCTTGCCGTCGCCCACCTGGCCTGTGCGGGCGGCCTTGGTGGCGGCGTTGATGACATCGGTCACCCGGGCGTCCTCGACCACGACCTCGATCTTGACCTTGACCACGAAGTCCACCTGATATTCGGCGCCGCGGTACACTTCCTTGTGCCCGCCCTGGCGGCCAAAGCCTTTGACTTCGCTGACGGTCATGCCCTTGACGCCGATCTCGGCCAGCGCGGCCTTGATGTCGTCGAGCTTGAAGGTGCGGGTGATGATTTCTACTTTTTTCATGATTAGGCTCCTTCTCTTCGCTTGGGAACGGCTATGCCTGGTAGCCGGTTTCGTTGTGCTGCGTGAGGTCCAGGCCGCGCTCTTCCTCTTCCTGGCTGGCGCGCAGGCCGACAGTGGCGTCCACGAGCTTGAAGAGGATCAGGCTGGCCACGAAACAGAAGGCCCAGGTGGCAGCCACTGAGGCCAACTGTATCCAAAGCTGCGATGGATTGCCATAGAAAAGCCCGGTGGCTTTGTTGATGCTGGCGAAGAGCCCGGTGGCGATGGCCCCCCAGGTGCCGCCCACACCGTGCACGCCGATGACGTCCAGCGCATCGTCGTAGCCGAACTTGTTCTTGAGCAGTACGCCGAGGAAGCAGAACACGCCGCCGCCCAGGCCGATGAGGATGGCCGGCATGACGGTGACGAAGCCCGCCGCCGGGGTGATGGCCACCAGGCCGGCCACTGCGCCGGAGGCCGCGCCCAGAGTCGTGGCCTTGCCGGAATGGCGCCATTCCATGAAGATCCAGGCCAGGGAGGCCGCAGCCGCTGCCATGTGCGTGGTCACGAAGGCGTTGGCCGCCAGCCCGTCAGCCGCCAGGGCGCTCCCGGCGTTGAAGCCGAACCAGCCGAACCACAGGATGCCCGCGCCAAGCACGGTCATGGGCAGGTTGTGGGGGATGAACGGGGTGTGGCCGTGGCCCTTGCGCTTGCCCAGCACGATGACCGCGGCCAGTGCCGCAGCGGCGGAGCTCATGTGCACCACTGCGCCGCCAGCGAAGTCCAGCGCGCCCATTTCGGCCATCCAGCCCTTGCCCCAGACCCAGTGGGCCATGGGCGCGTAGACCAAAAGCAGCCACAGGGCGCTGAACACCAGGAACCCGCCGAACTTCATGCGCTCGGCAAAGGCGCCGCTGATGAGCGCGGGGGTGATGACCGCGAACATGCACTGGAAGATCATGAAGGCCAGGTGCGGGATGTTGTCCACGGGGCCGCCCGTGGCGTCCATGCCGACGCCGTTCAAGAAGGCGAACTCAAAGCCGCCGATGATGCCGCCGATGTCGTGGCCGAAGGACAGGGTGTAGCCGCACACGGCCCAGAGGACCGAGACCAGTCCGAGCAGGATGAAGCTGTGCATGATGGTGCCGAGCACGTTTTTGCTGCGCACCATGCCGCCATAGAAAAGGGCCAGGCCCGGGGTCATGAACATGACCAGGGCCGAGCAGATGAGCACAAATGCAGTATCCGCCGCGTTCATTGAGGGATCCTCCTTGCTGCCAGGGTCCAGGAAGCGCCCGTCCGGATTAGCGCCCCGGCCGGGCTACGCCATTACAGAATTGTAAACCTGTCCACGATTACTTCTCTTTTGCGTAGTCTCCTGGCCCGAACCCCAGAAAGGAGCCTTGCGGTGAGGGCTTGGGCTGGGCGCGGAGACCTTCAATCGACACACGGTACACATTTGTCAGGATGCATGCGTTTTCGTGTGCGACGCCAAGAGAAAAGCAAAAGCCGGGCCAAATGGTATGGTTTCCATATAATGCCATGAAATCAATGGACATCATGATTCGCCACTACAATTTTGTGCTGTATGATTGTGTCAGGAACGCAAAAACGAATGAACGGTGTGACGATATTGTCATATTTAAAGTGGTGGAGTAGCCGGTTTGTTGGGTGGCGCTGGCGGACCTGGACGCAGGCGCTGGGTTGGCTGTATGGGGAGCTGCCAGATATCCGTGCGGCTTTGCCCGAACTTGACGCGAGTCAAGGCGACGGGCGCCCGCCTGTGCCAGTGTCGCCCTGACCGGGCGATGCCGCAAGGCCGCCCTCAACCCAGGCCTGCAAGCCGCGCCCAGAAGCCGCGCATAGAAGGAGCACCGTCCATGAGCATCACCAGAAACAATCCCGCGCCCAAGGTCAAAGGGGCCATTACCCAGCGCGGAGAGGATTCGTACGCCATTGTGCCGCGCCTGCCGTCCGGGGTCATCACGGCGGACCAGCTGGAGGCCCTGGCCCAGGCTATCCGCAAGTACGACATCCCCATCGCCAAGCTGACCTCGGGCCAGCGCATCGCCCTGGTGGGCATCAAGGGCGCGGACGTGCCGGACGTGTGGGCGTCCCTAAGTATGGGCGAAGGCCGCGCGGTGAAGCACGGCGTGCATTACGTGCAGGCCTGCCCCGGCAACGCGGCCTGCGGCTATGGCCAGCAGGATTCCCTGGGGCTGGGCGCCAGGCTGGAGGAGATGTTCAACGGCTTGAACCTGCCCGCCAAGGTCAAAGTGGGCATTTCCGGCTGCCCCATGTGCTGCGGGGAGTCCTATGTCCGCGACATCGGCCTGGTGGGCCGCAAGAACGGCTGGACCGTGGTCTTTGGCGGCAACGCGGGAGGCCGGCCGCGCGTGGGCGATGAACTGGCCTCCGGGCTTGACGCCGGCCAGGCCCTGGATCTGGTGGGCCGGGTGCTCACGCACTACCGTGACAACGCCAAGAAGTGCCAGCGCACGGCCCGGTTCGTGGAGGCCAAGGGCATAGCGAGTGTGCGCCAGGCGCTGGGGCTGCTGGAAGCGAGGGCGGCGGAGGCGAAGGATGTTGTCGCGAAGCCTACGGAAACATGCCTGGGCCTGGGCTGAGCCCTTGCCCGGCTGCGGCGCGCGCGATAGAGTGCACCGGCAGTCCAAACGAACACTGACCGCAGGAGGTCGCATGTCCCGCAGCTTCAGCATTTCCGCGATTCTGGCCGCAGGAGCCCTCTGCGCAGCGCTTTTGGGCGGTTGCGCCACCACCCAGAAGATTCCCGTGAGCACCGACCCCAGCGGCGCGGCGGTGTACCTCGACGGCGTGCAGGTCTGCACCTCCACCCCGTGCAGCGTGGAGATGTCCACGGACCAGAACCATCTGCTGACCATCCTCATGACCGGCTACGGCCAGAAGGACATTCCGGTGCGGCCCACGTCCGCGTCCGGTGGCGGCCAGGCGTTGACTCCCGGCATCGTCACTGTCCGGATGTACAAGCCCGGCGAGCTGGATGTGCGCGACACGGACCGCGTGGTGGACACGGCGGTGGGCCTGGGCATGGGCGTGCTCAAGCGCGTTCTGGAGGACGCAGCCAAGAACTCCGGCCAAGGCTCCGGGCATGGTTCCGGCCAGAATCTTGGGCCGGAGGCGGCCCCCGACAAGTAACGCCGGGGGGCTTATGCCCCTGCCTTTCAACGAGAACCGGCCCGGCCTCCCCGCATGAGGGAAGCCGGGCCGGTTTCGCGTTGCTGCCCGGGTGGGCTTATTGGATCAGGAACTCCAGGCACAGGATGAGGGGCACGTTCTCGCGGTTGTAGAAGCGCGCGGAGATGGTGCAGGCGGGCACTCGGGCGTGGATGGAGATGAACGGCGGGGACACGTACTTGTCGAAGCCGCTTTTCAGGTGCAGAACGTCGTCACGGATGCTCATGTCCTCGCCGCGACCGCGCTCCGGCCCAAGAAGGGGCGTCTCGGCCACGAGGCTCTTCTTGAAGGCGCGCGGGGTGATCTGTATGCCGTGGTCATCGAGCACGTAGACGCACAGCAGGCTCTCCTCGGCGTTGGCGAAGCGCTCGGTCAGGGCCGGGAAGTCGTGGAGGATGCTCTCCCCCAGTTTGCCGCCCACCTTGCGCAGGATCTTGTGAAAGTCGTCGAAGCGCTTGCGTTTGTCGGCCACCGCGGCCTGGGTGCGCTCGCGATAGCGGCGGTTGATGTCCTCGACCTTGATGAGGAAGGCGCGGATGGGGTCCTTCTCCTGGCAGTCCTTGTCCTTGGTGTAGCAGTAGCCCTGCTGGATGTTCACGCCCCATTCCAGCAGGCGCGTGGCCTCCTCCTCGCTCTCCACGTTCTTGGCCACCACCACGCTGCCGATGCTGTCGGCCAGGCTGCACAGGCCTTTCACCATGTCGCGCTTGAACTCCTTGCCCTCCACGTCGGTGTAGGCCACGCGGTCGATCTTGATGTAGTCGGGCTTGAGGGTGAAGAGTTCCTCGGTGGGGGCCGAGAGCCCGTCCATGGCGTCGATGGACAGCTTGAAGCCGCGCTCGCGGTAGAACTGCACGAAGCGGTAGACTTCCTGGGAATTCAGGCCTGGGCGCTCAAGCTCGATGATGACGCGGCGACCGGCCAGGCCCATGTTCTCGCAGATGGTGGCGAGGTGTCCGGGCTTGTCCGCGGCGGCAATGCCGAGGGCGTCGACGTTGAGGAAGAGCATCATCTGCTGGTGGCGCTCGGCTATGGGCCGGAAAGCCTCCAGGGCCTTGCGGCGGCACAGACGGCACAGACGCAGGCGCACGGCCGCGTCCCGGGGCTGGGCGAAGAGGTCATGGGCGTCCAGGCGTGCGCCTTCCCCGCCGATGCTGCGCGAGAAGGCCTCAAAGCCCAAAATGGCCTTGCCGCGCACGCTGACCACGGGCTGGAAGAAAACGGCGATCTTCTCCTCGGCCAGCAATTTCTCGATGTCGGCCCCCATTGAGCCTGGCTTGGGGGGAGTGTGGGGGGGCATTGCTTGTGAACCTCCGGGGAAGGTGCAGGTTATTATTCTAAAAAATACGTATATCGAAAGAAGACGTGCCAGACAACGGGAATCTTTGTCCGTTTCGGCTGGCGCGACGAAAGGGACTGTACATCAATACGATCATGGCGTAACGGTTTTTGCTGAGACTCCTCCATTGGATTACTGCTGGCCTTAAGGAGTGTGGTTGTGAGCAAAGCGGAGAGTGTGGTGGAAACGGTAGACGTGCTTGCGGTGGATGACGAGCAGGTGAACCTGCTGCTGCTAGCGGGTCTGCTTCGTCGCCAGGGAGTCAACGTCGTCACCGCCCGCAGCGGGTTCGATGCCCTGAAGCTCATGCCCAAGCATGACTTCGCGCTCATCCTCATGGACGTCATGATGCCCGGCATGGACGGGTTCACCACAGCCGAGCGCATCCGCACCGACGAGGCCACCCGGCACATCCCCATCATCTTCGTCACCGCCATCAGCAAGGAACAGCGCCACGTCTTCAAGGGCTACGAGGCCGGCGCCGTGGATTACCTCATCAAGCCCTTTGAGCACGACATCCTGAAGAGCAAGGTTCAGGTCTTCGTGGAGATGCACCGCCAGCGCATGGCGCTCAAGCATGCCGGAGCCGCCCTGGAGCGCACCGTTGCCGAGCTGCGCAGCTCGGCCCTGGCCCTCTCCGAAAGCCGCGCCCGCTTCCAGAGGCTGTTCACCTCCATGTTCAACGGCTTCATGCTGCTCTCCAGCGAGGGCACTGCTTCCTCCACCTCAGAGCAGTGGCGCCTGGCGGAACTGAACGCGGCCATGGAGCAGATCTTCGAGCGCCCGCGCGAGGACCTGCTGGACAAGACCCTGGGCGAGGTGCTGCCGAACATCGAGAGCTACTGGCGCGATTTTGTGGAGCAGGTGGCTGGCTCTGGCAAGCCTGCCCAGTTCGAGGGCTACATGGGCGAACTCCGGCGCTGGCTGCGCATCTCGGCCTATGTGCCGGGCCCCGGCCTGGTGGCCCTGGTGGCCGAGGACATCACCGCCCGGCGCCAGGCCGAGGAGACGCTGCACGAGCGCACCTTCCAGGACCCGCTCACTGGACTGGCCAACCGCGCCCTGTTCTTGAACCGTCTGGACCAGGCCATGGAGCGCTCGCGGCGTCGGCTGAACTACCAGTACGCGGTGATTTTTCTCGACCTGGACAACTTCAAGCCCGTGAACAGCAGCCTGGGCTACGCCTCTGGCGACCAGGTGCTGCGCACCGTGGCCGAGCGCATCCAGGACATCGCGCGCGGGCTGGACACCGTGGCCAGGTGCGGACCGGACGAGTTCGGCCTGATCCTGGAGGAGCTCAAGAATTCGGGCGAGGCCCTGCGCGTGGCCCGGCGCATCGGCCAGGAATTGCTCAAGGTCCTGGAGATGGACGGGCACCAGCTGCATTTCACGGCCAGCATGGGCGTGGTCCTCGGGCCGGCGGAGTACGGGCAGCCAGAGGAGCTTCTGCAGGACGCGGCCCTGGCCATGGAGCACGCCCGGGCGCTGGGCGGCGGCAAGATCAGGGTCTTCAAGTGGGCCATGCGCAAGCGCGCCCAGTACGCCCTCACCGTGCACCAGAGCCTGCACACCGCGCTCGACCGCGAGGAGTTCCGGCTGCACTACCAGCCCATCTTCAACCTGGCGGACAACACCCTGGCCGGGTTCGAGGCCCTCATCCGCTGGCAGTCGGGCGACCGCCTGGTGCCGCCCAACGACTTCATCCCCCATGCCGAGCAGACCGGGCTCATCGTGCCCATCGGCGCCTGGGCGCTCATGGAGTCCTGCCGCGAGGCCGCCAGATGGGAGCGCGACTTCGCCCTGCCCAAGAATTTCACCATCGCCGTGAACCTCTCGGCCAGGCAGTTCGCCCAGCCGGACCTCCTGCGCTACCTGGCGCGCGCCCTGGACGAAACCGGGCTGGCCCCCTCGCGGCTCAAGGTCGAGATCACCGAGACCCTGGTGATGCAGAACCCCGAGAGTGTGGTGCACAAGCTGCGCGGTCTGCGCGAGATGGGCACCAAGGTCAGCATCGACGACTTCGGCACCGGCTACTCGTCCTTGGCCTATCTGCAGCGCTTCCCCATCAACACGCTGAAGGTCGACCGCAGCTTCGTCTCGGACATGGACGCCTTTGAAAACCTGGTCATCGTGCGCACCATCGTCAGCCTGGCCCACAACCTGGGCCTGGACGTGGTCGCCGAGGGCATCGAGACCGAGCGCCAGCGCGACTTTCTGGCTGATCTTTCCTGCGAGTGCGGTCAGGGCTACCTGTTCTCCAGGCCGCTGCCCCAGGACCGCGCCCTGGAAATGCTTGGCGTTTGCTGCCCCAAAAAAAGCGATTGACGGGACACGTATGAACGGACTCACCCTCCAGCTCGCAAGTGCCCTCACGGCGACCGCTGGGCAAGGGGGGGAGTGGGCACTCATATCCAACTCTTGTCGTCCGCTTTTGGGCAGGGGTCGCACCCAGGATGCGCCCGGCGCCAACTGCCAAATGACCACCGGCTGGAACGGGGGTTGCCATGAGCCCCGACACTGAGCACCCGATTCCGCCCGCCTTCGCGCCCAGCCCGGGCCCCGCAGCCGATTCCGAGGCCAGCCCCCAGACCTGCTCCTCGATAAGCCCGCTGCACAGCATGCACGCCATGCTCATGGCGCTGGTGGCCGTGGCCCTGGTGCCGCTTCTGGCCCTGTCCATCTGGGGGCACCTGTCCGAGCGCGACCAGGAGCAAGCCAACGCAGTTGAACGCGCGGCCAACATCGCAGGCATGATCGCCGATGAGATGGTCCGGGCGACGCGCAGCACCCGCCAATGCCTGGAGCTCATGGCCGCCAACCCCCAGCTCTGGAACTGCTCCGGCGCGCAGGGAACGCAAGCCTGCTCCGAGGTTCTTGCGCAGCTCTCCCGCGTGACCCCTGAGTTCACGAACCTGATTCTGGTGCACACTGGCGGGGAAGTCCTGGCTTCGGCGCGGCCCACTGAGGACGCAGGCCGCATCGGGGACGTCCAGGCCATCGCCGACGCCCTGCGCGGGCAGCCCTTCGCCGTCAGCGTGAGCAGGCAGGAGGTCGCCGAGGGCAATGGCACCAGCGCGGTGGTGGTGACATATGCCGCGCCCATGCGCGATGCAAAGGACGGCGCCCCCCTTGTGCTGGCCGTGCAGACCTCCCTCGTCCAGACCTCGCGCAGCGCCAGCAGGACAAAACTGCCGGAGGGCACCAGCATCATCCTGGCGGGGATGGACGGCCGCACCCTGTTCCGCGTTCCGGACCGACTGGGCGTCCTCGGGGCCAGCCTGCCCAAGGAGCATGCCGCCCTCATCCGCGCAAGGACGCCCGAGGCCTCGGGCTGGTCCCCTGGCATGGATGGGGTTGAGCGCTATTACGTGCTGCGCCGGGTGGACATCGGGGGCGAGGCGGTCTGCTATGTGCGCGTGGGGATCCCCAAGTCCACCGTCTACGCCGAGAGCACTGCCAAGCTCACACGGCAGTTGCTTGCGCTGCTCTTCAGCACCGCGCTGGTGCTTCTGCTCGCCCGGCTCTGGGCCGAGCGCACCCTCCTGCGGCCCGTCAACCGGCTCATGACGGCGGTGCGCGCATTGGGCGCGGGGGATTTCTCCGTGCGCTCAGGCATGGGACCCGGCGACCCCGGTTGCGCTGGCGAGCTGGGCGTGCTGGCGCGCACCTTCGACCACATGGCCCTGGACCTGGAGAGCGCCCAGCTCGAGCAGGAGAATTCGCGCAGGGCCCTGCTGGAGAGTGAGGAGCGCCTGCGGGCGGTGTTCAACGCCTCGTCCGACGGACTGCTGCTCCTGGTGCCCGATGGCCGGGTGCTGTCGATGAACGAGAGCGCGGCCAAACGTCGCGACAGGACCATCCCGGAGCTGGTGGGCAAGAACATCCTGGACCTTATCCCCGACTATGTGCGCAATGGCCGCCGGGAACGCTTCGAGGAGGTGGTGCGCACGCGTTCGCCGCTGCGCTTCGAGGAGGAGCGCGAGGGCCGCACCTACGCCATCCGCCTCTACCCGGTCTTTGGCGCGGACGGCGCGGTGCGCCAGATCGCCAGCTTCTCCCGCGACATAACCGAGCGCAGGCTCTCCGAGCAGGCGCTGCTTGCCGCCAAGGAGGCCGCCGAGGCCGCCAGCCAGGCCAAGGACGCCTTCATGGCCAACATGAGCCACGAGCTGCGCACGCCCTTAAACGGCCTGGAAGGCATGCTCCAGCTTCTGGGCGACGCAGAACTCCCGCCCGACCAGCGCGAGTATCTGGACTACGCCCGGCAGGCCGCCAGCCATCTCACCGAGCTCATCAACGACATTCTGGACTACGCGGCCCTGGGCACGGGGCATGTGGTCATGAAGCACAAGCCCTTCACCCTGGCCGAGGTGCTCGTCCCGCTGGAGACGGAGCTCTCCCCCGTGGCCGAGGCCAAGGGCCTGACGCTGACCTTCAACGGGCTTCAGGCGGTGCTGGAGCAGCCGCTCCTGGGCGACCCCCCGCGTCTGGGCCAGGCCCTGCATCATCTGCTGGACAACGCGCTGAAGTTCACCCACCAGGGCGGCGTGACGCTCGACGTGGCGCTCTCCTGCCGGGCTGAGGGCGATTGCACCCTGCGCCTCCTGGTGTCGGACACGGGCATCGGCATCGCCCCGGAGCAGATTCAGGACCTGTTCGAGCCCTTTGTGCAGGCCGAGGCCCCTCTGACCAAGCGTTATCCCGGCACGGGCCTGGGGCTGGCCATCGTGCGTGAGCTGGCCGTCAAGATGGGCGGCAGCGTGGAGGTGCAGAGCATCCCGGGCGTGGGCAGCGTCTTCTCTCTGTGCCTGAGCTTCCAGACCCCGGGCCACGGCCAGGCCCTGGCCAGCGGCACACCCGAACCAGCCTGAACCTCCTCCGCCAGGGCGGATGCTTGCGGGCGTGCTCTGGATGGGGTAGGAACCCCCATATTTCCTGAGCCGCCGCGATATGGCCTTGCAGCCCTTCGCGGCCTGGGGGTCCATGCGCTACGTCGGCATCTTCCTGGTCTGCCTCACCTCCATCGCGTTTGAGATCTTCCTCGTGCGCCACTTCGCCATCACCAACTGGTCGGAGTACGGCTACTGGGTCATCTCCATGGCCATGGCCGGGTATTCCGTCAGCGGCGTGGTGCTCTGCCTCTTCGGGGACTGGTTCCAGCGCCGGGCCGACTCGTTGTTTTTCGGCCTGCCCGTAGCCATGCTGCTGCTTCTGTCCGGCGGCTACGCCGCCCTGGGGCTCATCCCCTTCAACCCGCTGGAGCTCCAGAACGAGGTGCTCTTCGCCGGGCAGCTTTTGAACATCGGCAAGTATTACCTGGCCCTGTTCCCCTTCTTCTTCGCCTCCGGGCTGTATGTGGGGCTGTCGTTCCTGGCGGGCCAGGAGAACATCCCCAAGGTCTACATGGCCGACCTGGTGGGCGCGGGCCTGGGCGCCCTGGCGCTGCTGTTGTGCCTGTCTTTGGCGCACCCCTTCCACGTGCCGCTGTTCCTGCTGCCGCCGCTGGCCGTGGCCGCCCTGACCAGCTTGCCGCCCGCAAGGCTTCTCGCCCGCGCGGGCCTGGCCGTTTTGACCCTCTGCGCCGTGGCCGCAGCGGGCTTTGTGGTGCTGAATCACAACAACGCCGCCTTCAGCCAGTACAAGCCCGTGTCCATGGCCCTGAACGTGGAGAACAACCGCATCCTGAAGGAAGTGCGCTCCGCGCGCGGCTACTATCAGCTTTTGTCGAGCTACCTGGAGCGCTACGACCCGGACCTGTCCAACAACTACGAACTGCTCGGCGCGGGCGGCCCGCCCCCGGCGCTGGGCCTGTACCGCGACGGCGAGCGCGTCGTCTCGCTGCCGCGTGCCGGGGCCGTGGACACCGGCTACCTGAACGCCGCCCTGGACTCCCTGCCCTACGTGCTGCGGCCCCAGCCGCGCGTGCTCCTGGCCGGGGGGCGCGGAGGCTTCCGCCTGCGCGAGGCGCTGATGCTCGGCGCGGACCACGTGGACACCGTGGAGAGCGACCCGGTGCTGTTGGCTGTGCTTGCGGACCACAAGCCTTCCAGCCCGCCCACCAGCTTCGCCGTGCGCCTGCCCCTGGCCGATGACGGCACTGGCGCCGGGGCCGTGCCTGAAGCGGGCGGTGAAGCGGGCGGTGAAGCTGGGGTTGAAACCGGGGCTGAAACGCAAGTTGAAACGCGTGTTGAAACAGCCGCCGAGGCCGCCGCCCCGGCCAGGCCGAAGAAATTCCCGCCGCCCTTGCGCAGGCTTTTGGCCCCGCCAGCGGCCTTTGCCCCCGGGCACGACGCGCCCACAGGCACCGCCACGCCCCTGCGCCTGGGCTCGGCCCTGGCCTTGCCCACACTGGCCGCACAGGCCGGGCAACCCTACAGCCTCATCGACGTGGCCCCGGAGTTCCTGGACCAGGGCCAGGCCAACAAGTACCTGCTCACCAGCGAGGGCATCGCCCGGCTGTTCGGCGCGCTCTCCGCGGACGGCCTATTGTCCGTGCCCATGGGCATCGGCGAGCTGCCGGTCTACGCGCTCAAGGCCGTGGCCACCGTGCGCCAGGGCCTGACGCTCGCCGGCGTGGCCGAGCCCGCCGCACACCTGCTGGTGGTGCGCAGCTCCTTCACCGCGCGCATTCTCCTCTCGCGCCGGGCCTTCGACGCCAAGGACATCGCCGCGGCACGCGCCTTCGCCGCGGAGCGCAGCTTCGACACGCCCTATTTTCCCGGCATCGACCCGACAACCGTGGAGGTCTACAACGACCTGCCGCCCGTGTCCTTTGAGGACGCCACCTCCGGCTCGCCCCCGGCTGAGTCCCTCAGGTCCGAGTCTGCCAAGTCCGAAGCCGCCAAGTCCGAGTCAGTCGGGTCCGAGGCCGCCCAGGCAGGCGCGGCGGAAGACGGCTCCGTCCAAGGCCCGCGCGCGCGCGACGCGCTCATGGACGACTTGACGGCCTTCCTGCAGCAGGGCCGCACCGACTCCTCCAGCTTCCGCTTCTTCAACCTGGCGCCCAGCACCCAGGACCGGCCCTTCTTCCATGAGATCATCCGCCTCTCGCGCATCCCCCAGGCGCTCAAACGCATCGAGCTTTTGCCGCGCCAGGAGATCGGCTACCTGGTCAACGTGGCCGTGCTGGCCCAGGCCGCCGCCTTCGCCCTCATCGTTTTCCTGCTGCCGCTGCTCCGGCGGCGCGGCATGGGCGAAATCAGCCACGCGGAGATCCTCGGCGGTTTCGGCTACTTCCTCTGCCTGGGCCTGGGGTTCCTGTTCGTGGAGATCGTGCTCATCGAACGCTTCACCTTCTTCCTCAACGACCCCACCCTGGCCTTCGCCCTTGTGCTCTCGGCCATGCTCATCGCCTCGGGCCTGGGCAGCGCCTTCTCCAGCCGCTTCGTGCCACGCCCACGCGCGGGCATCCGCCTGGCCTGCGGCCTTGCCGCAACCCTCGCCGCCTTTTCCGGGCTGCTGCTGCCGCGCCTGCTGGACCTGGCCCTGGCCTGGCCCGACCCCGCCAAATTCGCCCTGGCCGTGGCCATCGCCGCGCCCCTTGGCTTCTTCATGGGCATGCCCTTCCCGCTTGGCCTGTCCACCTACCGGGGCGCCAAATGCGCCTTCATCCCCTGGGCCTGGAGCGTCAACGGCGCCCTGTCCGTCGTTGCCACGCCGCTGGCCAATATCCTCGCCGTAAGCTACGGCTACTCCTGGGTCTTCCTGGCCTCCCTGGGCCTCTACGCCCTGGCCGCGCTGCTGGCCCCCACGCGCCGGGAGCCTGGCCAGCCCTTGGCGGAATAGCCCCACGGTCAAGACTGGAGATGCCCCCGGCGGCCCAGCCGGGAGATGCCTCCGGCGGCCTGGGGCCTGAGGCCCCCGGACCCCCCATTGGCCTGGGGCAGGGGGGCGCGGTCAGAGGCCGTGGCTTGGCTTGGCCCTGGCAATGCGCGCGGGTCTTCGAGCGGAGACGCTCGAAGACCCGCGCGCGGTTGGCCCATTTTCGGCGCTATGGGGAGTCCAGAGGGCCGAAAGGCCCTCTGGTGGGGGGGAAGGGGGCAAGGCCCCCTGGCGCGTGGCCTATTGTGCAGCGCCTCCCGGGGGGTTCCCTGCCGGAGGGAGCCGTGCTATGGGCCTTGGCAACCCTTGACCCGAGGAGCCAACGTCCCATGCGCATCACCAAGACCATGATCATCTTCAGCGGATTGGCTGCAACAGTGGCCCTGGCCGGGGGCCTGGTATGGGGCACTGGCCTGTACATGGCCTATTGGCCCGGCGCTGCAGTTTCGGGCGCTGCTGCTCCCCTTCAGGCTGTTGCTCCTGTGCAGTCCGTCAGTACCGTTCAGCCCGTCGCACCGCCGGAGGCTTCTGCCACGCTCGAAGCATCCGCTTCCGCCAACGCGACCGCGCCGTCCGAAGCGGCGGTCCCGGCTCCTGAAGCATCTGCGTCAGCTGCGCCAACCGTCCCTGTCGTTGCAAAGGCTCCGGCCCCGGCTCCGGCCAAAGCCGCAGCGCCTGCGCCTGCTGTGGTCGCGGCTTCGGGTGCGGGCCGTGTTCTGGCCATGGACGAGGCCCAGGCCTCGCCGGTGCCGGGCAGCGCAGCCGTCAGCGCGTGGTCGCCCGGTGCGCCCTGGAATTTCAAGGCCTACACCGAGGCCATGCGCCAGTCCGGCCGGTCGACGGAGCTGTCCGAGAAGGACTTCAGCGAGTTGCAGGCGCGCAAGGCCGTGGCTGTGCAGGCCATTGAGAAGTATCTGGCGCGGCGTTTCGGCAAGGCCGACCCCAACGTGCTGCGCGCCTTCCGCGAGCTGCCGCGCGAGTATTACCACTATGACTACCAGCAGAAGCGGGCCTTCGCCGCCAACACCTACGAGGCCGCGCCCAAGCCCTGGGCCATCGGTTTCGGCTCGGCCCTGTCGGATTACCTGGGCCAGGCCTACATGACCCAGCTGTGCAGGCCCCGGCCCGACGACACGGTGCTGGAGATCGGCACGGGTTCCGGCTTCCAGAGTTCGCTTTTGTCGCGCATGGTCAAGGACGTCTACTCCGTCGAGATCATCAAGCCGCTGGGCACGGAGGTGGCCAGGATCTACAAGCCGCTGGGCCTGGACAACGTGCGCACCCGCGTGGGCGACGGCTATTTCGGCTGGCCCGAGGTTCAGGGCGGGTTCGACATCATCATGGTCACCTGCGTGGCGCGCTACGTTTCCCCTGAGCTCCTGAAGCAGCTCAAGCCCGAGGGCCGGCTCATCGTGCCCATCGGCCAGCCCTTCAAGCGCGGCCAAGTGCTCTACGTGTTCACCAAGGACAAGGCGGGCAAGGTCCACTCGCGCAAGGATGTGGGCGTCTACTTCATCCCCATGACCGGCAAGATCATGGAGGGCAAGTCATAGCCGCGCGCGGAAAAGCCCCGAGCCGCCAGGCTTTGGCACGTCTGGCTTTGGCGCTGGCGATTACGCTGGCGTTTTCGCTGGTCGCGCCCGTCGCCCAGGCCGAGGACTCCGCCGAGGGCGGCGGCAGGGCGGCGGAGACCGCCACCGCCCGCAAGGCCATGAGCGAGATCCTCGATTCCCTGACCACCGCTCCGCAGCAGCAACAGCGTCAGACGCCCACCGGCTTTCCCGGCAGGTCCGGAAAGTCCGGGCAATTCCCGTCCAGCCCCGGCAATTCGACGCCACGGCAAACAGGCCCCACCGCCCCGGCCCAGCCCAAGGCCCCGGTGGTCAAGGCGCTGTCGACGTCGCCGAACTACGACGCGCCGCTGCCGGGCTCGGCCTTCTCCGATGCGCCCGGCCAGCCCGCAAACCGTCAGAACACCAGGCCGGCAACCCAGGCCGGGCAGCGCCGGGACGCCCCGCCGGTGGAGACCCTGCGCCTCTCCCACGACGGTCTTGAACGGTTGGCTTTGATCTCGCTGCCTCCGGCACTCCAGCCAAAGGCCAAACAGAAGGGCCCGGCAGGCCCTCGGCTGCCCCTGGTGATTTTCCTGCACGGCGCGGGGGGCTCGGCCCGGCAGGCCATGCAGCAGACCGGGCTGGCCGCCTTGTCCCAGCGCGCGGGCTTCATCGCCGTGTTTCCCGAGGGCCTGGCCGCACCGCAAGGCCAGGAATACGCGGGCATCCAGACCTGGAACGCCTGGAGCTGCTGCGGCTACGCGCGCGACCAGAAGGTCGACGACGTGGGCTACCTCGCCGAGCTCATCAGCCGCCTCAAGGCCGACTATCCCGTGGACCCCCGGCGCGTCTTCCTGGCCGGGTTCTCCAACGGGGCCATGCTGGCCAGCCGCTTCGCCCTGGAGCGGCCCGGCGTGGCGGCGGCCCTCGCCTCCGTGGCCGGGTATCTGCCCTGCGATGTGGCAGCGCCCCCGGAGCCCCTGCCCGTGCTCATCATCCACGGCAACCACGACCGCGTGGCGCGCTTCGGCCCGACTCCGGGCCAGCCGCGCACCGGACGCTTCTGCGAGGATTTCCCGGCCAAGGCCCAGGCCGATTTCTGGGTGCGCGGGCAAAACCTCAAGGCCAAGCCGCAGCAAGTGCAGGACGGCCAGAACCGGCGCACGCGCGTGGAACGCTACGGTCCGGACAAAAACGCCGGGCGCGCGCTGGTGGAGTTCGTCATCGTCAAGGGCGGCGGACACGCTTGGCCCGGCGGCGAGGCCGTGCGCTACCGCTACTGCGACCTGCCCACCCCGGACCCTGATGCCACCACCCTCATCTGGGATTTCTTCAAACGCCAGGCCCGCCCCGGCCCGCAGGACAAGGCCGACAAACCCCAAAAATCAGCAGGGAAACCCGTCAAGCCTAGGGGCTAGACAAGGGGCATGTGCGCTGGTCCATCGCCCGCATGCGCGAAGCTGTCGGGTTCAGTTCTGTTTCTTTTTAAACAGAGGACTGTGCAAGAGTGCTGTCTCAGCATCCTTTGGTGACCCCAGATTCTCATAGCTGGAGAGAAAAGCTTCAATGGAGGGGTCGTTGTTTGTGGCTGGCAGCGTAATCAACATGGTCATATAGTTTGAAAAGGCAGCATGCTCTGTCTTCCGCAATAGATTCAGGCGCGGGTTGCTGTCGAAGAAATCGGAAAACGTCTTTTTGATCCCTTCATCGCGCTGCCCCAGGGACTGCAAGGCCCAGTATGCCGAAGAGAGCGTTAAGACACGCATGAAATTGTGCATGTCTGTTTTGCACGCATATTTTTGGCACCCTGCGCGAGCCATGGTCGCCTGCCCATTGCGCGGATTCTTCTGGCCTGACCTGCCTTGCATGAGGCCGAAACGAAACGCATCGCTTGCCACCGTATCCGGCGCGCTACTGTACCCCGCAAGTATGGTTTTGATATGCTGAGTATTCCCAGTGGCCATGTACGCGCCGATGAGCAGATCGTTTTCGCCAGGAGCCGTGGCTGTCTTCAGTTGCTTCAGAGGTGTCGTGCCACCGTGTTGAAGATGCTTGAGCCCCGCAGATAATCCATTCGCCTCCGCATATCTCTTGGCTTCGTCTTGCAAGCCTGCTCTGCACAGCGCCTCAAAATAGACCTCCTGGGCAAGGGGAGGAGCGCTGACTTTCAGAAGGCGAGACTTCTCCTGCGGGTACGCTTGGAATACCTCAGCGAGAAAACCCACAGAAGCCTGAAAATGTGACGCGCCTTTGCTCACCTGTGTTGCTGGAGCCGTGCGCAATGAATCGGCTACAGTGGAGATGCATGCGATGTCACGAGTTTTGTAGAAAAACGTCATGCAGGTGATGCTGTCGGCTGCAATGCAGTCGCAAGGAATCAAAAATGCTACAAGCATGGCGGAAATTAGCAGCAGCTTCATCGATCTATTCCTTGCTTTGTAGTGTCATGGCATTGCGTTAGTCGTTTAAGAGAGTCAATTTTCCATAACATGGGCAGCGTCAGGAATCCACAAAAATATGTCAAGGCTGTATCGGGTGGACTTCGGAGGCGCGTCCCATAGTCCAACAAAGCCGAAAGGGCTGTTTCAGGTTCCTCCTGAAACAGCCCTTTCGGCGCTATGGGGATTCCAAAGGGCCTCAGGCCCTTTGGCCGCCGGAGGCATATCCTCTCATCTTCTCCGTGCGCCCAGGCCGATGCCGGTGAGGGTGGCGGCCACGCCGATGAGTTCGGCCACGCCTGCGGGCCGGGCGAAGATGGTCAGGTCCCAGACGTAGGCCAGCACGGGTTGGAGCAGAAGGATGAGCCCGGCGAGCGACATGCGTGTTTCGCGCAGGCCCCGGCTGATGAGCACCCAGCCGATGAACTGCGAGGAGATGGCGTAGCCGCCCATGAGCACGAGCGGCATGCCGGGCGCCAGGGCCAGGGTCTCGCCGCGCAGCAGGATGATCGGCGCGAGCAGGGCGGCGGTGAGGAGCGAGTTGGCGGTCATGCAGGCCAGTTGTGAGCGTTCGCCGCACTCGGCCAGGGAGCGGTTCAGGGTCAGGATGAACCCGGCGTAGAACACGCCTGTTGCCAGGCCGAAGAAGACGCCGAGCTGGAAGTTCGTGCCCGCGCTGGCCCAGGCCGGGGCGACGATGGTGAACAGTCCGCCCATGGCCAAGGCGATCCCGGCGAAGAAGCGCAGGTTGGGCTTTTCGCGCAGGAAGACGATGCCCCAGGCGGCCAGCAGGAACACCTGGAAGTTGCCGAAGAGCGTGGCCAGCCCGGGTCCGAGGTAGAGGATGGACAGGTGCCAGCAGAGCAGGTCGGCGGTGAAGAAGGCCGCGCAGGCCAGCGACCAGACGAGGCCGCTTTTGGGCATGTTCCAGACCTTGGAGCGCGGCTCGCGGCTGGCCAGGCTGGCCGCGAACAGGCACAGCCCGCCGATGAATACGCGGTGGAAGGCGGCCAGGTCGCCGGAGATGCCGTAGGGCGCTGCGAGCTTCACGAACACGGGCGAGAAGCTGATGATGCAGGCGCCGAGGATCAGTTGCAGCATATGGGGCGCATCACTTTGGGCACGTCATTTGAGCGGGTGCTCCTTGAGGCGTTGGAATTTGGCCCAGGCCGGGGCCAGGGGCAGGCGCTCGGCCAGGCTGATGCCCGCGCTTGTTATTCTTGCGCGCCAGACCCAGGTCTCGACCCCGGCGCCGAGCGCCACGGCCAGGGCGTGCGCGTAGTCCGGGTCCACCACCTCCGCCGGAGCGAAGCAGTGGCCGTCGGGTCGTTGCACCAGGAAGAACAGGGCGGCACGGCAGCCTTCATGCACCAGCCGCGTCAGCTCCGCAAGGTGCTTGCGCCCGCGCTCGCTGGCTGCGTCCGGGAACTGGGCCTGGTCGTCCTCCACCAGCGTCACGTTTTTGCACTCCACGTAGAGCGGTGGCAAGCCGCTGCCGACGTCCGGGGTGAGCAGCGCGTCCAGGCGGCTGTCTCCGGTAGTGGCTTCGCGGGCGAGGCTGGCGTAGCCGAGGGCATCTGGCAAAAAATGGGCGTGAAAGGCGGCCTCCAGCAGGCGGTTGGGGGTTTGGGTGTTCACGCCCACCCATGCGGGAGCATCGCCACCGGGAGGAGTCCCTGGCAAGGCCAGCGTATCTCCGACCAGAGGAGTCCCTGGCAAGGCCAGGGCCTCCAGCGTCCAACGGAGCTTGCGGTCCGGGTTGAGCGCGGGCGAGAGCAGCGCGGGCGTGCCTGGCCGGAGCAGTCCGAGCATGGAGCCGGTGTTGTTGGTGTGGGCGCGCAGCTCCGCGCCGCTTTCCGGGTCAACGGTCACAACGGTGAAGCGCTTTTCACGCCGGACAAGGCGGGTGACCCTGCAGCCGGTCGGAAAGGGCAGCAGCATCCGCCCGGAGGCGTCAGACATGATGCGGCTCGCCGTCCTTGTCCTCAGGCTCCTGGCCTACCAGCAGCAAACCTTCGCCGGGGTACACGCGGCGCTCCGACGCGGACGTCGGCCGCACGGGGCACGGCCAGATATCCTGGTTGGGCTCAGCGCCCTCGCGGGCGTAAAGCGTGGGCCGTCTGTCGACCATGACCGGGTTCTTGCGCAGATCCACACCCGCCACCGGCACACTGAACTCCACAGGGATGTTGTTGGGGTCAAAGGAGTACAGGGAGTGGATGAAGCCGTGATCCACCACCTCCGACACCCAGAATCCGGCGGCGTCCAGTTGGTCGCGCAGGTTCCAGAGGTCGTCCTCGCTCTCCACGCCAAGCGAGATGTGGTCAAAGGTGAACGGGCCGCGCACCGGCGCCCCGTGGTCCTTGTCCGGGCCGGGCTCCACCCCTGGCCACTCGAAAAAGGCGATCATGTCATGCTGCGTGAGCTCAAAGAAATAATGCCGGTAGCCCGGGTGCCCCAGTCCAGCCACCAGGCGCAGGCCCAGCAGGTCGCGCCAGTAGCGGATGGTGCGGTCCATGTCGCCCGTGGCCAGGGCCAGGTGATTGATGCCGGTGAAGCGCATTCTTCACTCCTTTTGTGTGCTGCCGGATTGCTCTGCCCCGGCAAGACCAGGGGCTCTGGCCCGGCAAGACCAGGGGCTCTGCCCCGGCAAGACCAGGGGCGCTGCCCCTGGAACCCGCCAAAGGGCCTGAGGCCCTTTGGAATCCCCATTTGTTCGCTCCGAGCCCTGCGGCGGGAACCGTCGCAGGGCTCGGAGCCAAACGAGGGGGGCCGGGGGGCAATGAAACTCCGAAGGGGGCCCCCCGGCCTGCGGAGCATATTCTCTATCTCTTACCTTCCCAGCCGTTCCAGCAGGGCCAGGGCTTCTGCCGTGGGTTTAAGCTCCACGCGGCGGTACTCGCGACCGTCCGGGGTTCTGGTCATCAGGCCGCAGTCGATGAGCCCGCGCCGCAGGAGCGCGTGGTCGCCGAAGCTGTGCAGCGTATTCAGCAGGTCGTTGAGCTGCGCCTCGGTGAAGCTCTGCCGGGCGGGGATGCGCGACCAGAGCACCCACAGGCAGCTCGCCTCCATGCCGCGCTTGCCGGGCCAGCGCAGCAACTGTCCATCGCGGTCAAAGAGCCGGATGAGCCGCTTCAGCCGGGTCTGGTCCACCGGCTCCGGTGCGGGGGCCGGCGGAATCGATGGGGCGGACTGCATGGCCTGCATGGCGTTGGCGCGCAGGTGCTGGAAGTTCTTGTGGCCGCTGGAGCGCGCCAGCATGTTCAGCAGCTCGACGTGGCCGGGGGTGCGTCCGCAATCGGCCAGCTGGCTGCCCAAAGAGCGCGCAAAGGCGGAGATGTCGCCCACATGCAGGGGCAGGAGAGTCTTCGACATGACGTATCCTCCACACGTGCCAGATCCCGAGGGGGACCGCCGGTGGTCGCCGTCTTCCGACTCGGCACGGGAATACGGTGTCGAGAGGAGGGGAAAAGGCAGGTTTAGCTCCCCTTGCGGGGCGGCGACGCCTGGGTGAACTGCCGACCAAGTGGAAATGTACGGCAAGTGTGGAATGATGGCAACAGTCTGTTCCGGCAGG
>JAHIUD010000063.1 GCA_018817515.1 Pseudomonadota bacterium | reverse complement strand
CTCGGCCACCATGGCTTCGGCGTGGCGGCGGTGCACCTGGGGCAGGCGCGCGCGCACGCGCGAGCCCGGCAGGGCCCCGGCCACGAAAACGGCCATGCCCGCGCCGGTGAAGTCGTCCACGCCTTCAATGGTCTCTGGCATGCGGCCAACGCCAGCGCCGCCCAGGGCCAGGGAGTCGATGTCCAGCTCCACCAGCTTGCCGCTCAGCGGCGAGGGGGCTGCCATGCGGTGGCCGGTGCGGTGCGTCGCGCCGTGGCGCGGGGTGCGGCCCGAGGAGCTGTGCGAGTGTCGGCCGGATTTGTGGGCGCCGCCGCCGCGGCCGGAAGTGTTTCTGGGGCTCATGGGTTGTCCTATTTCTGCTGCGGGCATTTGGCCCGCATGGGTTATTTCTGCGGTTGCGTCGGGCCTTCGTAGCCCGTCAGATCCATATAAAAGGAGCCCACCACGACCTTGCTCTTGACGCGCACCGGGATGCGCCGGGCGTCGGTGGTGATCCAGACCTGGAGCTTGGCGTCCGGGCTCTTGCGGAACACGCCGCCGATCTCCTTGACCTCCGGCTCCACCAGGAAGGTGTCGAACTCGCCCGCCTTGGTGGTGATGGTCTCGCGCTTGATGACGCGGGCCTTGCCCACCACGGCCTTGTCGCCGTCGGTCACCGGCGCGGCGAATTCATAGCCCAGCGCCAGCGGCTTGGTGCGGAACAAAAAGAGCATGGACAGCGGGTCAAAGGTGCCCTGCTCGGTGCGCACGAAGTTTTTCAGCGCGCCCTTGCTGTAGCGGTAGGCCATGTTGCCCTGGGCATTGAAGCGGATCAGGTAGTGGCGCACGTAGTCGCCCTCGGACTGGTCCTTCTGGTACAACAGCGCGCGCGTGACGCCGGGGTCCACCCAGGACTGGATCTCGTCGCGCACCTGGTAGAACTTGTCGATGAAGGGCGTGCTCCTGGCCCGGGCGCGGATGTGCAGGGCGGGGCGGCCCTCGGCCTCGGCCCCGGGCAGGGTCTCCAGCGTGGCCGTGCCCGCGTGGATGAAGGTCCAGTAGAGGTCGTAGGTGAGCTTTTCCCCTGCCGCGAAGGGATATTCGGCCCGGGCCGGGTGGGCTGCGAGCAAAAGGACAAGGAGCGCGAGGGCCGCGAGGCGTTTCATTGTCGGGAGAGTGGGGCCGGGCCGAGGTTTTGTCAAGGAGGCGCCCGCTGACGGCCCTGGCCCTGATTTGCGCATCCGGCGCTTGCCTCCGCGTGCCGGGACGGGGTACAAGGGATTCCACCCGCCTGGTCCGGCCTCACGGGGAGGCCCTGGCTGGCGCAACAATTCCGTTCAATCGCCGCCCTGTCGAGAGGAGAATGCCATGCTGTTTCGCAAGCGCGCCTGGGATCTGATGCGCGAGGATTTCGCCTGGGTCGAGGAGTCGGCCAGCCTGGCCGAGCTGGTGCGCGCGCTGCGCGACAGCCAGAAGGCCAGCCCGGAGAACAACGTGGTGCTGGTGCTGGGCCGCTCCGGCGAGGGCGAGATGCGCAAGCTCAAGGGCGCGGTGTCGGTGTGGAAGGTTCTGCAGGCCGTGGACGAATGCGTGCTGCGCGACCCGGAACTCAAGGTCGCCCGCGAGAGCGACTTCGACAAGACCTTCGCCCGGGCCTGCGCCGTGTGCACCCACACCTCGCTGGACCGGCACATGGAGGCCGACGTGCCTGTGATCAAGCCCAGCGACCCGCTGCCCGTGGTGCTGGAGACGTTCCTGCGCAAGCGGCGCGGCTGGGCCGTGGTGGAGGAAAACGGCAAGGTGCTCGGCGTGGTGCTGGTGGCCGACGTTTACCGCGAGATCTCCCAGGACATGCTCGGCACGTTCTAGGCCACTTTGGCCTGACAAAATAATAACGCCCCGGAGCCAGCGCGGTTCCGGGGCGTCTTCTTTTGTGGCTGGCTGGCCGGCTACTTCATGGGCTTCAGGCGCACGGCCGTGCCGTAGCAGGAGTAGTACTTGTCGCCCTCGGGGTGGAAGGCCACGCTCTCGCGGTAGCCCAGGATGGCGTCGGCGTTGACCTCAAGGGCCTGGGCGATGAGGCCGTAGAAGGCGTTGTCGAAGTTGTAGCTGCGGCAGACGATGAGCCCGAAGGTGCCCAGCACATCGCGCGTGGGCACGGAGTCCAGCGTAACGATCTTGAAGCGCCCGGCCATGTAGTGGTCCTTGGCCAAGTCCAGGCGCGGATCGTTCTTGGTGTCGTCCTCCACGGGTTTGGCCTTGCGGCCGCCGCTGTTGAATAAGGCCATCACGCCTCCTCGTCTGTCCGGGCCGCTGGCGCGCCGGGCCGGGGCGCCAAAACGGCGTTCCCGCAACCTGCCCACGCCAATCCGCGCCTGTGTTTTACAACCTCTAGCGTAACCTGGGCCCTCCTATCAAGGGCAAGCTGCGCCTTACGGCTCCACCTGCACCACAAAGGCGTCGTCCCACTTGAGCACCGCCGCCGCCGCAGCGCGCACATCCTGGGACTGAACCTTCTGGGCGCGCTCCACGAGATGGAGTTCCATCTCGCGCTCATAACCCTGCACCAGGGCGCCTGCGGCCTCGCCGCTGCGCGCGAGCAGCGACTGGCGGTCCTGGTAGTATTCGCCGCTGAGCAGGTTCTTGGCGCGCTCCAGTTCGGCTTCGGGCAGGGGGGTGGTGCGGATGCCCTCCGCGGCCTTGCGGAAGCCCTCCATGGCCTGGGGCACCTTGTCCGGGTCCGTGGCGATGTAGAAGGCCATGAAGCCCGCATGCTTGCCCTGGGACAAGAAGGCCGTCACCGTGTAGCCGAGGCCCTGCTTGTCGCGCAGGTCGCGGAAGAGCAGGCCGCTCTGGCCCGCCAGGGCCGCGCGCAGCACCGAGAGCCGGGCGCTGGCCTCCATGTCCTCGCGCCCGGGCGCGGGGAACACCACCAGCAGGTGCGACTGCTTGCGGTCCTTGAGCGTGAGCGTTTTCCGGGTCTTGGGATTCCAGACCGGGGTGGCCGGGGTGTAGGCCTTTTGCTCCACGCGCAGCTGCTTCTCCAGGGCGGTGGCAAAGGCAGTGATCTCGGCCTCGTTGAATTCGCCGCAGACCGAGAGCACGAAGGGCTCGCGCGATTGCCTGGCCCAGTAGCTCCTGGCCTGGGCCGCGGTCATGCGCGCCACGTCCTGGGCCAGCCCCAGGCGCTTGTAGCTCTGCGGCGCGGAGGCGTACAGGATGCCCGACAGGTTGCGGAAGAGCAGGCCGATGGGCTGGTCCTCGCTGCGCTTGATGTTGTTCAGCTGGTCCTCGCGCGCGCGCGCCAGCTCCTTCTTGGCGAAGGCCGGGCTGGTCAGCGTGTCGCGCACCAGGCCCAGCATGTCCGCGCTGAAGCGGCTGGGGAACTTGGCGTTGACGCCAAAGGTCTCGGAGCCAGCGCTTGCGCCCAGGCTGGCGGCCCGGTCGGCCAAAAAATCATCCAGCTGGTTGGCGCTGAGCTTCTTGGTGCCGCGCCCGAGCATTGAGGCCGTGAGCGAGGCCAGGCCCTGCTCGTTTGGCTTAAGCAGGCCGTCGCCGCCGGGCCAGGCCAGGGACAGCGCCGTGTAGGGCAGGGTGTGGTCGGGCTGGAGCACCAGGGTGCCGCCGCCGGGCAGCTTCACCTGGCGCACGGCCTTGGCGCTGGCGGCCTCGGTCTCGGCCTTGGCGTCGGCCTTGGCGGGCCAGGTTTTGTTCAACTCGGCCAGGAGCGTCTTGGCCTCCACCGCGACGTCCTTGGGGGCGAGCACGGCTGCGGACATTCTGCCGGGCCGGAAGAACTCCCGGTACAGCGCCGAGAGCTGGGCGCGGTCCACGCTGGCGATGCCCTGGAGGTAGTTGGCCTCGCCCTGGGGGCCGCCCTCGAAGGCATACTGGTGGCTGATCTTTCCGGCCAGCCCGGCCAGGGTCTCCTTGCTCAAAAACAGCCCGGCCTCGATGTTGGTGCGGGCGCGCGCCAGCTCCTGGTCGGTGATGCTGGCCGGGTCAAAGGACGCCAGCTCGGCCACCAGGCCCTGCCAGAACTCCGGCAGCTTGTCCGCGTCGAGCACGGCCCCCACCAGGAGCACGCCGGAGCGCTCCATGTTGCTGCTGCCCACGCTGATGGAGTCCACCAGCCGCTTGTCGTACTTGAACTTGCGGTACAGGCGCGAGGTGGAATCGCCGCCGAGCACCTGGGACAAAACGTCGAGCCCGGCCATCTTGGCCGAGAGGAAATCCGGCGCGGGGAAGACCAGGGCCAGGTGCACCTTGTTCCACGGACCGGGCACCACCACCAGCTGCGGGCCGGTGGCCTTGGGCGCGGGGAAGGGCACCGGCGGGACGATCTCGCGGGTGTTGGCCAGGCCGCCCAGCAGGCGCTCGGCCTCGGCCAGGACCTCGGCGGTCTTGACCCGGCCCACCACGCACAAGAGCATGTTCTGGGGCTGGTACAGCGGCGCGATGTAGTCGCGCATGGACTGGCTGGTCACGGCGCGCACGGTGTCGGTGAAGCCGATGATGGGCCACTCGTAGCTGGTGCCCTTCCAGAGCATCCGCTGCACGGTCTGGAAGAGCATGGAGTCCGGGGAGTCCTGGCCGCGCTTGAGTTCCGCCAGAACCACTTCCTTCTCGCTCGTGAGCTCCTTGGGGTCCAGCGTGGGCTTGAGCGCCATGTCGACCACCGTGGCCAGGCCGAGCTTCCAGGCCTGGTCCGGCACCTCCACGTAGTAGGTGGTGTGGTCGAAGCTGGTGCCCGCGTTCAGGCTGCCGCCAGCGGCCTCGATGCGCCGGGCCACCTCGCCCACGCCCATGTCTCCCGCGCCCTTGAAGACCATGTGCTCCAACACGTGGCTGATGCCCGCCTGGGCCGGGGTCTCATAGGCCGAGCCCGCGTGCACCAGGATGCGGATGTTCACCAGGGGGAAGCGGTCGTCCTCGCGCACCAGCACGCTCATGCCGTTTTTCAGGCGCACCAGGGTGTTGCCCGCGCCGAGGTCTTCGCCCGGCAGGGAGGCGGCGGCCACCGTTGCCGGGGCCTTGTGCGCGGCCTTGAGGGCCGCAGGGCTCTTGCCCGCCGCCAGCGCGCTTGTGGCGAACAAAAGCACCAGCAGGGGGATGAGCCAATTGCTGAAGCGGAGGGCGGGCCCGTTGCTGGCAGGGAGGGCGGGCCGGGAACTATTGCTGCGCATGGAGACTCCTTGGGCTTGGCGCACCGGAAACCGGGCGGCGCAAGCGTCTGTTTTCACGTCAGCCTGCAAGATAAGCCCGCCAGAGCCTGGGGGCAAGGGGTCGCTTCTTGAGGATGTGCGGGGGAGGCGGGATGGGTAATTACTCGACCCTGTCGCTTGAATCACATCGCTTCTGCTGTTTGTGAAAGGCGCCAGCCCAAAAGACCACTCCCAGCAACGTGTTACGATGGCCCCAGTGTTGACCTGCAGACACCGCCAGCCTATCGTGCGGTCTCTGAACGCAGCGATAATTCTGGAGGCTCTTGTGCGGCGATTTCTTCTCGGCTCTCTGACGGCTCTGCTCTTGCTCGCGGCGCTGCCGCAGGCCTTGCTGTGCGCACAGCAAGCCGTTGACCTGCCCGACTACGCCGCCCTGGACCTGGCCGTGCTGCGCGCAGCCTATCCCGGCGCAATACAGAAGATGGTGCGCAACCCCGACGGACACCTCGAACTCGTGCTCACCAGCGGCCAGCACCTGATGTACGATGACGGGCGCTCTGACGCGGATCGCCAAAATGTCGCGAGCGCAAGCGCCGTGAGCGCGGAAGCCAAAAAGTCGGACGGCACCAGGCAGGTCTTCGCAGCACCGGACCTGCGCACCATGCTGGACCAGGTCTACCCCCTCGGGCCCGTCGACGAAGCCAGCGCAAACCCCAAGCCGGGCTTCGACCCCGGCCGCTCGCGCGTACAGGGGCTGTTCACCGCCCTCTATGGCGCAAGCGAGGCCCAGGTCCGCAAAAACTGCGCGCCCGTGCGCTTCGACACCCGCACCCTGCCCTTCAATACCCGCTACGGCGCAGCCCAGGCCCTCACCCGCGTCTGGCAACACATCGCCGCCCAGCTGCCCCAGCACCCGGAATTCCTGCCCGTGCTGCGGCCCCTGGGCGAAACCCTCGTCTGGCGCGTCATCGCCGGAACCAAACGCCTGAGCATGCACTCCTTCGGCATCGCCCTGGACGTGAACCCGAACCTGCCCTACTGGCGCTGGGAAAAACACCCCGAAACCATGCCCGCGCAATGCAAAGCCTTCCCGCCGGAAATCCTCGCCGCCTTCGAGGCCGAAGGCTTCATCTGGGGCGGCAAATGGGCAAGCTTCGACCTCATGCACTTCGAATACCGGCCCGAACTCATTCTCAAAGCACGCGCCCTGGCCGGACTGGTCAAGCTGCCCTAGCCACCGGGAGCCCCCGGCGGCCTGGGGCCTGGACTGCCTCCGGCGGCCAAAGGGCCTGAGGCCCTTTGGAATCCCCATCTGGCCTGGACCAGGGGTGGCGTGGGCAGAGGCGTTGGCTTGACTTGGCCCTGGCAATGCGCGCGGGTTTTCGAGCGGAGACGCTCGAAAACCCGCGCGCGGTTGGCCCCCCTTCCGGGGGAGGAGTGTTCGGGCAGGACAGAAGGGAGCTGGTTCGCGCGGATCGTCGACGATGCCTTGGGCAGGCCATCCACCATTCAAGCCGCCATCTTTCCGGGATGCGCGGGGCGAAAGACTCAGGCGCGCGGTTGGTCCTTTTGAGGAGGGTTGGAGAAGAGTCCAAGAGAAAGACGCTCTCCCGTGGCTTCCCCCAAAGAAAGCCGAAAGGGCTGTTTCAGGTTCCTCCTGAAACAGTCCTTTCGGCGTACTGGGGAGTCCAGAGGGCCTCAGGCCCTCTGGTGGGGGTCCAGGGGGCGACGCCCCCTGGCGCTGCAGCTATTGCTTTCACTCAGCGGGGCGGGTGGTTGAGCAGGGGCGGCAGGGTCAGGGTGAAGGTTTTGTCCCAGCGTTTGCCGGTGATGAAAAGGGTGTGGGTTTGCGGGTCGTAGGCGATGCCGTTGGCGGCTTCGGCCTGTGGCCCGAGTTCCTGGCGCAGTTGGGAGATGTCGAGCCAGGCCGCGATCTGGCCTTGGTGTTGGCTGCCGGGCGGGTGGATGATGGCGATGCGGTCGCGTTCCCAGATATTGGCCAGGAGCCAGCCTTCGACCCATTCCAGTTCGTTCAGCGAGCGCACGGGTTGTGTGCCGTCGCGCACCTTGAGCTGGCCGGTTTCGGCGAAGGTGTCCGGGCTGAGCAGGCGCAGGGTGTCCGAGCCGTCGCTTTGGATGAGCCGGGTCCCGTCCCAGGTTAGTCCCCAGCCTTGGCCTTTCAGGTGGTGGCTGCCGGTTTGCCGCAGGGTTTTGGCGTCGAAGGTGAGGATGCGGCCTTCGCGCCAGGTGAGCAGCACGAGCCGGGGTGCTTGGCCAGTCCGGGCCGGGCACAGGGCCAGGCCTTCGCCGAAGAGTGCGCGGGGCAGCCGTGTGAGCGCCAGGACTTTTCCGGTTTGCGGGTAGACCCGGCGCAGGCTGGACTGTCCGTAGAGGCCGGTGCTTTCCAGCAGTTCGCCCTGGTGGAACAGCAGGCCTTGGGTGAAGGCCTGGGGGTCGTGGGGCAGGCGCTTCTGCACTTGCGCGCTCAGGGTCGGGGCGGTGGCCTGGGCGGCCAGGGCAGTTTGTGCGAGCAGCGCGAGGGTTGCCAGCAGGCCCGCGACAAGGCTCCGCAGTGTGCACGGCAGGGTGCCCGGCAGGATGCCGGACTGTCGGCGTGTCACGCGAGTTCTTCCGGGGGCAGGGTGCGCAGTTCGCTCGGCGTCAGTCGTGTCAGCCAGACCTGGCCCGTGGCCGTGGCGAAGAAGAGTTTGCGTCCGCGCGCGCCCAGGGTGTCCTCGACCACGGCTTTCAGCCCGAAGGACTTGAGCGCGGCCTTGGCGCTCTCCACGTTCTTTTTGCCCACGTCGAGGACCTCGCGCAGGGCAGTGGGATGTTTGGATATCATGGTGTTGGCCCCGCCGAAGAGCTTGACCACCAGGGCCGCCGGGTCCATGCCGCCCTCGCGGAAGCGGCGCACCAGGGAGGCCACGGCCTGGTCGGCGAAGGTGCAGGGACGGTTGTGCGGGCGGGCCATGCTCACGTCGGGCAGCATGGCGTGGAACATGCCCCCGGCCTGGCGGCCCGGATGGTGAAAGGTGGCGCAGACGCAGGAGCCGAGCACCGTGGTCAGCAGCATGGGCCGCGTGGTGAAGGCGCAGTCGCCGATGCTCACGTGGCCGATGGGCAGCCCCAGGGTGTTGAACGGTGCGCACTGGTGCATGGGTGCGCTATTTGTGGATGATGATGTCGCCGTACATGACCTTGCCGCCGCCGGGCCTGGGGGCCGGGGTGCTTTGGGCGGCTGTGCTCCCGGCCTGGTTCAGGGCCGAGATGGCGGCCTGGTTCTGCTCCTGGCTTGCGCGGATATTCTTGTTCAGGGCCTCCACCGTATCTGCCGGGTTCATGACGGCCTTGGCCGCGGTGGCGAGGTTTGCGGCGGGCTGGGCGGAGGGCGCTGGCTGGGCGTTGGCTGGTGCGTCTGGTCCTACGGCCAGGGCCGGGGTGGCCAGGGTCGGAACGGTCAGGACCGGAACGGCAAGGACCAGGGCAGCCAGGGCCAGGGCGTGGGCGAGGTTTCGCATGCTGTGCTCCGATTATCAGGGATGGCCCAGGGCCATGTTGGCGATTTCCGTGGCCGTGAGCACGCGGTTGTACAGGTAGACTTCATCAAGCAGGCCGTGGAAGGGGTAACGGTTTAAAATCCACCACCAGCCGCCGCCACCGCCGCCACCGCCGCCG
>JAHIUD010000062.1 GCA_018817515.1 Pseudomonadota bacterium | reverse complement strand
TAAAGAAACGCCCGCGCGCGGCCAAGCTGGCCTTCCTGCTGGCGCAGCCGGAAGCGGAGTCCGCATGAGCGAGCGCCACTTCAGCTCCTGCCGAGTCTGCCCGCGCGCCTGCGGCGTGGACCGCGCTGTGAGACCCGGCCTGTGCGGCGTGGGTGCAGGCCTGCGCGTGGCCCTGGCCCAGCTGCATTTCGGCGAGGAACCGTGCCTGAGCGGTGCGACCACGCCTGAAACGGGCGAAGCCCGAGGCAGCGGCACCATCTTCTTCTCCGGCTGCTCCTTGCGCTGCGTGTACTGCCAGAACCACGACATCAGCATGGGCGGACCAATAAGCGGACCAGAGGGCGCAGGTCTGGGCCATGAGCTGAGCGTAGACGACCTCACGGCCCTGATGCTGGAATTGCAACGCTCCGGCGCGCACAACGTGAACCTCGTCACGCCCACGCACTTCTCGCCCCTGGTGCGCGAGGTCCTCCTCCAGGCCAGGGCCAACGGTCTCACCGTGCCCGTGGTCTGGAACTCCAGCGCGTACGAGACCGTCGACACCCTGCGCACGCTGGACGGCCTGGTGGACATCTACCTGCCCGACCTGCGCTACATGGACGCCGCAACCGCGGCCCGCTACTCCGCCGCGCCGGACTATCCTGATGTGGCCTGTGCGGCCATCCTGGAGATGCACCGGCAGGTGGGGCAGCTCAGCATCGATAACGGAATCGCCCGGCGCGGGCTGCTCGTCCGCCTGCTGGTGCTGCCGGGCAACACGGGCCGCACAGACCTGGCCCTTGACTGGATCGCCGAGAACCTGGGCACGGGCACGGCCATAAGCCTCATGGGCCAGTACTACCCGGCCCACCGCGCCAGCGAATTTCCGGAGATCAACCGAAGCCTCAAGCCCATCGAATACACCGCTGTGCGCCGCCACATGGAGCGCCTGGGCTTTGAGAACGGGTTCGTGCAGCGGGTGGGCTCAAGCGCCGCCTTCACCCCGAACTTCCGCCAAGGCGGCTGAACTCCGCCAGCACTCGCCGAAACTCGCCGAAACTCGACGAGTCGGGCGCAATCTGGCACAAGGATGCCCAGAGGAGAAACGCATGCCCACCTCGGAACAGGACTTTCTCGCGGCCATAGACCGCCACTTCCCCAACCAGGCCGAGGGCGTGCTCCTGGGCCGGGGCGACGACTGCGCCATTCTCGACGCCATAGGGCCGCTGTGCGTCAGCACCGATCTGTTTGTGGAGGGCGCGCACTTCCGGCGCTCGTACTTCACCCCGGCGGACATCGGGCACAAGGCCCTGGCTGCGGCGGCCAGCGACCTCGCGGCCATGGGCGCGGCCCCGGTGGCCTGCGCGCTGTCGCTGGTGCTGCCTGATTCCGTTGACGACGCCTTTCTGGACGAGCTGCTCGCGGGCATGGCCGCGCTGTCCACGCGCCTGGGCCTGCCCCTGGCTGGCGGCGATCTGAGCCGTGGCCCGGCGCTGATTTTGGACCTCGCGGTGTTCGGACGGCCCAGCCCGGCCGGGGTGCTGCTGCGGCGCGGCACCCTGCGCCCCGGCGACGAGCTGGTGCTGATCGGCGAAGCCGGGCTGGCCAGGGCCGGACTGCTGGCGCTGGAGGCCTCTGGCCGCGCCGCCTGCGAGGCCTTTCCCGCTGCCACGGCCGCGCACCTGCGGCCCGAGCCGCGCTTGGACAACGGCCAGCTTCTGGCGGGCCTGCCGGGCGTGCGCGCGCTCATGGACGTGTCCGACGGGCTGGCCCGCGACATTCCGCGCCTACTGGGCCTGGGCACCGCCAAGGCCAAGGGCGGCAGCAAAAATCTCGGCGCTGACCTTCGCATCGACGAAGCCCTGCCGCACCCGGAGGCGCTGACGTATTTCAGGTCGCAGGGGCTTGATCCGCTGGAGGCTTTTGTGCTCGGCGGGGAGGACTACGCGCTGCTGGCAGGCGTCCAGCCGTCCGGGCTGGCGCTGGTGTTGGCGGCATTCCCCGCTGCGCGACATATCGGCACGGTCTCGGCCACGCCGGGCCTGCGCGTCAACGGCGCGGCCTTCAGCCACGCGGGCTTTGACCATTTCGCCAAGGAGTAGCCCATGCCAGCCCCTGCCCTGCCCAAAATCGACACGGCCCTGGCCATTCTGGGCTACGTGCGCTCCAGCCTCACGGACCGCGCAG
>JAHIUD010000061.1 GCA_018817515.1 Pseudomonadota bacterium | reverse complement strand
CGGCGCGCTCCGCCGGGCGGGCGAAGAAATCCTCGGGGTGGCGCATGAAGTACTGGTCCAGCGCGTCCTCCTGCGCCACGAGCACCACTGCCGACTCCTGTTGCGCCCGGCCCACGCGTCCGCCGCGCTGCAAGGTCGCCATGACGCTGCCGGGGTAGCCCACCAGGATGCAGACGTCGAGCCCGCCGATGTCGATGCCGAGCTCCAGCGCGCTGGTGCTGATGACCGCCAAGAGATCACCCGAGGCCATGCGGCCCTCGATCTCGCGGCGCTCCTCGGGCAGAAAGCCCGCGCGGTAGGCGCTGATCTTGTCGCGGTACTGCCCGCTCTTCTCGCTGGCCCACAGGGCGATGAGCTCGGTCATGCGGCGGCTCTGGGCGTAGACGATGGTCTTGAGCCCCCGCGAGAGCGCCGCCTGCAAGAGTTGTATCGCCGCTGTGGCGGGCGAGTCTTCGGGGTTCAAAAAGACCATGTGCCGCGCCCCGGCCGGAGCGCCTGATTCCGTCACCGCCACGGGCTCCAGGCCGGTCAAGAGCTGGCAGAGTTCCGCCGGGTTGCCCACCGTGGCCGAGCAAAACACGAAGACCGGGTCCGAGCCGTAGTAGCGGCAGACGCGCTGCATGCGCCGCAGCACCTGGCTCATGTGCGCGCCCAGCACCCCCCGGTAGGTGTGGACCTCGTCGAGTACGATGTGGGTCAGCGTGGCGAAAACCTGGGCCCAGGTGCCGTGGTGCGGCAGCATGGACAGGTGCAGCATCTCCGGGTTGGTCAGGATGAGGTTGGGCGGGCGTTTGCGAATCTTGGCCCGGGCCGAGGGCTTGGTGTCGCCGTCGTAGATGGCGGCGGTGGGGCGAAGCCCCGGGGACAGGCCCTGCGGCAGCCCTTCCAGCAACTCATTGAAGCCGCGCAACTGGTCCTGGGCCAGGGCCTTGAGGGGGTATATCGCCAGGGCGCGGGAGTCCGGGTTGGCGAGCACGGCCTCGATGATGGGCAGTTGAAACGCGTACGTCTTGCCGCTGGCCGTGGGCGTGGCCACCACCACATGCCTGCCTGCGCGCACGAGGTCTGCGGCCAGCGCCTGGTGGGAGTACAGCGCGTCGATGCCCTTGGCGGCCAGCACCGCGCGGATGGCCGCAGGCCAGGGCCGCCTGGGCTCGGCGTATTCGGCCTCGTGGCCGGGCACCAGCCGGTGGTGGCACACCTGACGCCCCAGACGCTCGCTCTTGAGCAGCGCGGCTATGTATTCGGCGACGGGGGAAGACTCATTGGGCAACATGGGGCGAGTGTATGGGAAAGGAGGGCGGGGGGAAAGGGGTGGGGGAGGGGCTGTCGCGCCTCAAGCTACCAATTGTCTTCGCAGCGAAACTTCGGTTCCTGGGCCACGCTCCTGCTCAATATGCCCCGCTCCCATCGATAGGTATAGTGCTGCTCTGCGAATTTCCCTTTCGGGCAATCGGCGCTCCTGCTGTCATCATATTCGTCAACGGTGAAGGACGCATCGTCTTCCCAGCGGACAAACCGAGCGACGATCGTCTTGAATGGTTCTGAGTGCTCCAGCCGCAGGCGGCCGGACTCCAGCGCCCAAATCTTGATCTGATTCGAGGTGTAGGCCTCAGACGCATCGGCCACGACGATCCGTTTCCTTGAGGGCGAAACGTGTGGAGCGGCACCAGAGAAGACGGTCTCGGCTGTGGTGTTGGAGACGAGAACGTAGTTACCGCCCTCGTAATAGAATACTCTGACGAGGTGCTGTCCGATGTCGGGGAAGTAGCCGAGAGAGAGGTACACCCCCCCGTCAACATGCTTGAATTCGTCGAGGGTGTCGGTGAAAATGACCGGGCCGCGCAGCGTCATGATGTGCAGCGAGTCACCCTCGCGACTTGCCTTGGCGTCCCGCTTTCGCAAAAACCCCGACTCCACCTCTCGACAGCTCTTTTCGCCGACGCGGTAGGAGCAGCCGTCAAGCTTCCTGTCCGCCGCCTCAAGATCGGCTGCACGGCACGGCAAAGCCGCCAACAGCCAGGCGAAGACAAGAGCAGTTGCGAAGAGGGTACGAGACATGCCCCCTACTTCGTCCCCTTGGCCATGTCCGCGTGGACCTTGTCCTCAAGGGCGCGCAGGGCCTCGTCGCACATGGCCAGCGTCTTGGTCTTGCGGTCCAGCGTCAGCACCAGGGAGCGCACGTTGGTGTTCTCGCGCGAGAGCATCAGCACCTGCCCCGTGATCTTCTGGAAGTCGTTGTAGGCCACCAGCGCCTTGTCCGCCACGTCCTTGCCGCCCGGGCGCGTGGCCAAGAACGCCAGCGACGCCCGCGTCAGCGTATCCGCCGCCGTCATGCGCGCCTCGATGCCGGTCATGCGCGTCTCGTCCTTCTCCATGATGTGCGGGGCCTGCAAGGCCTGGATGCGCAGGGCCTCGGCCAGGGCGCGCGCCGCCACCCGGCCCGCCTTGGGGTTGCCGCGCTGGCCTTCCAGAAACGGCGAAAGCGCCTGCTCCATGCGCGCAAGCGCCGCAAAGGACTGGTCAAAGGACAGGGCCTGGGCCTTCAGGTTGGTGTTCTGCACCGCCAGGGCCAGCACCTCCTCGTTGACCTTGCGGAACTCGGTAAAGGCCTGCTCGAAGTTTTTCAGCAGGTCGGCATCGGGCGAGGGCGTGCTGATGATGCCCTTGCACTCGGCCAAGGCCGCGTCCACCTGGCCGACGGCAAGCCGCGCGCGCCGGGCGTATTCCACGGAGGCCTCGTCGGTGTCGGCCAGCACGGCGCTCCTCTCGGCCTCGGCCATGGCGTAGAGGCTCACGCGCATGCTGCCCACCAGCCGGGCCATCTGCACATTGCGCCCGAAGATCTCCTTGAACTTGGCCGTGCGCATGGCCGGCCAGGCAACGACAAACAGCACGGCCGCCACCGCGACCAGAGCCAAAGCGCCCCAGAGCATGAAACGCTTCTTGTTCGCGCCAGTTTCCATGGTCCCTCCTTTGCCGCAGGCTTTCAGCCAGCCGCGCAGCCACGGGCATGCAAGCGGGCCGCAAGGCCGCATCTCGCCGCAGGCCGCTTCGCTGCGCCTATTTCGCGGAGATGTTGTATTTTTTCAGCTTGTACTGCAGCAGGCTCTTGGACACGTTCAAAAGCTCGGCAGCCTTCACCTGTACAAAATCGGCCCGCACCAGGGCCCGGCGGATCACCGCGCCCTCGATCTTCTCCAAAGTGTCGGAGAGGTCGAGCTTGGTGGGCAAGAGGTCCACCGCGCTCTTGAACTGCGACTCCTCGTCCTTGATCTCCGGCGGCAGGTCCTCGGCGCTCACGGTGTCGCCCATGGACATGACCACGCAACGCTCGATGACGTTTTCCAGCTGGCGCACGTTGCCCGGCCACTCGTAGGCCGAGAGGTAGTCCATGGCCGAAGGCGTGAAGCCCTTGAGCTCGCGGTTGTTCTCCCGCGCGTAGCGGTCCAGGAAGTGCGCGGCCAGAAACGGGATGTCCTCGCGCCGCTCGCGCAGGGGCGGCAGCTCGATGCTGACCACGTTCAGGCGGTAGAACAGGTCCTCGCGGAAGCGCCCGTCGGCCACGGCCTTGGTCAGGTCGCGGTTGGTGGCGGCCACGATGCGGATGTCTACCTCCACGGACTCGGTGCCGCCCACGCGTTCGAAGCACCGCTCCTGCAAGACGCGCAAAAGCTTCACCTGCATGTCGTGGGAGAGCTCGCCGATCTCGTCCAGAAACAGGGTGCCCTTGTCGGCCAGCTCGAAGCGCCCGCGCCGCCGCGACACCGCGCCGGTGAAGCTGCCCTTCTCGTGGCCAAAGAGTTCGCTCTCCAGCACGCCGGTGTTCAGCGCCATGCAGTTGACCGAGATGAACGGGCCGTCCTTGCGCGGGGAGTCGTTGTGGATGGCCTTGGCGATGAGCTCCTTGCCGGTGCCGCTCTCGCCGGTGACGAGCACGGTGCTGCGGCTGGGCGCGGCGCGGTGGACCATGTCCAGCACGTGGCGCATGCTCTTGTCGCGGGCCACGATGTTCTCCGGGCCGAAGCGCTCCTGGATCTGCCTGCGCAGAAGGCGGTTCTCCTGCTGGGAGCGGGCAAACTGCATGGCCTTGGAGATGGAGAGCAAGAGCTCCTCGTTGGAAAAGGGCTTGGTGATGTAGTCAAAGGCGCCGGTGCGCATGGCCTCCACCGCGGCCTCGATGCTGCCGAACGCGGTCATGATGAGCACCGGGATGTAGGAGTAGTGCTTTTTGACGTGGTCGAGCACGTCCTTGCCCGTGAGCTTGGGCATCTTCATGTCCGTGACCACCACATCGACCTCGGACTCCTCAAGGAAGGCCAGGCCCATCTCCGGGTCGGACAGGGTGGTGACCTTGTAGCCCGCGTCGGACAGGATGGCCTCAAGCACGAGCAGGTAGTTCAGCTCGTCGTCCATAATGAGAATGTTGCCTGACATATGCATGCTCCGTAAGGCTTACGTCGCCGGGCTACTGGCCCGGGGCGACAGGGGGGGCGGCGGGAGCTTCCGCCAAGGTTTTCGTGTCTGCCGGGGCCTGGCGCAGCAAAAGCGACACCACGGCCCCGCTCTCCGGGTGATTCTTCAGCACCACAAAGCCGCCGTGGCTCTCCACGATGCTGGTGACGATGGCCAGCCCCAGGCCCGTGCCCGTATCCTTGGTGCTGAAGAAGGGGTCCTTCATCTTGTCCAGGTTGGCCTCGTCAAAGCCCGGGCCGGAGTCGCGCACGCTGAGCTCCAGCCAGGGGCCGCCCTCGACGGGCAGGCCGTCCTCCCCGGACAGTCTGGCCTGCGCGGGATCCGCAGGCCGCGCCAGCACCTGGATCAGCCCGCCCTCGGTCACCCCGCTCTGGCTCAGGGCCTGCATGGCGTTGCCCAGCACGTTGTAGACCGCGCGGTAGAGCAGGTCCTTGTCGCCCAGCACCCGTGTGCCGGGCGGGCAGTCGTGCTCCATGGTTATGCCCTTGGACTCGCACTCGTGCTCCAGAAACACCGCCGCCTGCTCCAGGATGCGGCAGAGGTCCACCACGTCCATGCGCGGCTGGCGCGGGCGCGCGTAATCCAGAAAGTCGTTGACCGTGCGCGAGAGGCGGCGGCTCTCGTCGTAGATGGCCTCGATGATGCGCGTGTGCGGGTGGTTGTCGGCCTTGGCCTTCTTGAACACCAGCTCGGCGCTGCTCTGGATGATGCCCAGCGGGTTTCTGATCTCGTGCGCCACGCCCGCCACCATGCGGCCCATGCCCGCCAGCTTCTCCTGCTGGTGCAGCTCGCGCAGGAGCTTTTCCTTTTCGGCCTGGCGCTCCGCGCTGATGCGGTCGACCCGGCGCAGGATGGTGACGATGAGCAGGAACAGGACCAGGCTGGTCACCAGCGAGGTCGAGTAGACCAGACGCTCGAAGTTGACCACGGCCATGTAATCCTCGGTGATGTCCTGGCTGAACTCCAGGATGCCCATGATGGGATTCTTGACGCCGGGGCCGAAGCTGCGCTCCATGCGCAGGGGCGCAAACCCGCGCAGGACCACGCTGCCGGGTCGAAGCTGCAGCCGGAACAGGGCCGTGGCCCCGGAGATCTGGCTGAACAGCTCGAAGTTCGGCTCCTCCATGGTCAGGGCGCGCTTGACGCCCTCCCCGGCCAGTCCGGTGCGGTTCACCATGTTCGGGTCCGTGCTGTAGGAGATGCGGAAGGCCGGGTCGTAGATGCGCACCTCGCGCACGCGGAAGCTGTGGATGGTGCTGCGCACCACCTGGTCCAGCCGGGTGAACTGTTCCGGGTTGCGCAGGCTGATCTGCCCATAGCCGATGATGGTCGGCAGGGTGAAGCGCGTGAAGATCTGGTGCGAGAGGTTCTCGGACAAGAGCAGCCCGAACTCCTTCTGCTTTTCGAGCAGCACGCGCTCGGCGTACTTGGACAAGAACACGGCCAGGCCCAGGTTGGTCACCAGGATCAGGATGAGGAAGGTCCAGGTGAGCACCTTCACGAACTGTAGGGGCTTCTTGGCCGCCAAAAGGCTTTTGTAGATGCCCAAGGGCTAGAACCCCCGCTCGTCGCGCCCGCCGGTGGTGAACGCCGCAAGCGCGGCCTTCTCCTCAGCCAGTCCGGCCGCGCCCAGGCGCGCCTTGGCCAGGCGCTTGCCCAGCTCCACGGCGGGCTGGTCCACGGGGTTGATGCCCATGAGCCAGCCGGTCAAGAGCGTGGCCGCGCCGAGCAGGGCCATCATCTTGCCCGCTGCGTGGGCGTCGTCGGCGCCCAGGCGCAGGCACACCAGCGGCACCTGGCTTTGGGTCAGGGCCATGCGCGTGCCCAGGGCTTCGGCAGGCAAAAGCTCGCCAAAACGCTTGCCCTGCAGATAGTCAAAGATGGGCGGCATGTCCTTGGGGAAGGCCAGGCCCTCTGGGCCGCCAGCCCGCTCCACGAACAGGCAGGCCTTGTTGCGCGGGCCGTCCAGAAACATCTGGTTCACGCTGTGCTGGTCGGTTGCGCCCACGGCGGGCAAGGGCTGGGAGCCCATGCCGTCCTTGCCCAGGCTCTCGGCCCAGAGCTGCGCGAACCAGTCGGCGAAGCTGGACCAGGCCGGGATGTAGAAGAAGGTGATGAGCTCAAGGTAGCCCGCGTCCATGAGGGCCTTGCCCCACACCGCAAACTCGAACGCCGGATGCGCGGCCAGCGTGGCGGCGTCCAGCCCCTTTCCTGTCAGGACAGGGTCGGTGAGCGGCGCGGCCACGGACTGGAAGCCCTTGACCAGCGCGCGCCAGTCCATGCCCAGAAACGCGGCGGGCACCAGGCCCACGGCGGAGATGGCCGAGTAGCGGCCGCCCAGGTTGTCGGGCACGGGCAGGGTGCGGATGCCGAAGGTGGTGGCCTCCTGGCGCAGGTAGCCCTTGTTCTCGTCGGTGTTCAGCAGCAGGTGGTCCTTCCAGTTGCCGGGCAGGGCCGCCTTCAGCCAATCCTTGACCAGGAAGTACTGGCCGATGGTCTCGATGGTGTCGCCGGACTTGCTGACCACGTAGACGAGCGTCTTGTCCGCGGGCAGGCGGTTCAGATGGGCCTCAAGCACTGCGGCGTCCACGTTGTCCATGATCCAGATGGACTTGCCCGTGTGGCCGGGCAGGTCCTGGCCGGGCGCAAAGGCCTTTTGCAGCGCGCGCGCGCCCAGGGCCGAGCCGCCGATGCCCAAAAGCAGCATATGCTCAAAACCAGCGAGGAAACCGCTCTCCAGCTCGGCCAGGTCCTTCTCCAGGGCGGCCATGAAGGGCGTGGCCAAAAACGGCAGCTTGCCTGCGGCGATCTCACCGGCGAGGCGCGCGGCCATTTCGCCCGCGCGGGCGCGCAGGGCAACGGAGGCAGGCAGGCGCTCCCACGATGCATTGGTCCAGTCCAGAATGTCCTGATGCCTTGAACCTGCGGTCATGGGAGCCCCCTTCTAGGGTTGTTCGGTGTCTTGAAATCAGGCTACTTGCCGAGCAGAACCTTGCCGACCTTGGCCAGGGCGCCCAGGAGGACCTCGTCGGCCACGGCGTAAGAGAAGCGCACGCAGCGGTCGTCGCCGAAGGCGCTGCCAGGCACCAGCGCCACGCCCGCCTCCTCGAGGAACTTCGTGCACAGCGCCGCGGAGTCCGGGGTCTGGGCGTTGTAGTACGCGTCGAGCACCGGGAAGAGATAGAACGCGCCGTCGGGCGTGGGGCAGGTGACTCCCGGCCAGGAGCGGATGACGCCCAGCGCCAGGTCGCGGCGGCGCAGGAAGGCGACCTTCATCTCCTCCACCAGGTCCCAGGGGCCGGTGAGCCCGGCTATGGCCGCCTTCTGCGTGATGCTGTTGATGTTCGAAGTGCTCTGCCCCTGGATCTTGGAGCAGGCCTTGACCAGATCGGCGTGGCCGAGCAGCCAGCCCATGCGCCAGCCGGTCATGCAGAAGCTCTTGGACAGCGCGCCGACCACGGCAACAGTCTCCGGGTGCCGCTGCCACAGGCCGGACAGGGTGCTGGGCTTGGCCGGGTCGTAGACCAGTCGGTCGTAGACCTCGTCGGAGATGATGAAGATGCCCTTGGACTTGGCCCAGCGGGCGATCTCGTCCAGGGCGTCCTGGCTGTAGTGGCAGCCCGTGGGGTTACTCGGCGTATTCAGGATGAGCACGGCCGTGCGCGGACTGCAGGAGGCCTCCAGGTCGCGCACGCTGGCCAGAAAGCCGCTCTCGGGCGTGGTCGGCACGATGACCGGCACGCCGTCGGCCAGCTCCACCATGGGCGGGTAGCTGACCCAGTAGGGCGCGGGGATGAGCACCTCGTCGCCGGGATTGATGAGCGCCATGAGCAGGTTGTAGAGCACCTGCTTGCCGCCGGTGCTGGCCATGGTGTGCTCGGCCTTGGCCGAGACTCCGTAGAACTGGCCGTAGTACCCGGCGATGGCCGCGCGCAGGTCCGGGGTGCCCGGCACCGGGGTGTAGCGGGTGAAGCCGTCGTCGATGGCCTTCTTGGCGGCCTCGCACACGTGGGCGGGAGTGCCGAAGTCCGGCTCGCCCACGGCCAGGCTGATGATCTCGCGGCCCTGGGCCTTCAGCTCCTGGGCCTTGGCGTTGACGGCCAGGGTGGCCGAGGGCTTGAGCTTCTTGAGTCTGTCGGAGATGCGCATGGGGAGTGTCCGTCCGTTATGTCAGGCTGTTCATTCTGACCAAATGGCGTGCGTGATGAAGGCGGCCCGTCCGCCTCCGATCCTTCTAGAGCAATTCCGCGCGCAGGTAAACGGGGGGGGACGGGCATGGCGCGCAGCGCAGCACGGAATATGGCGAAATCATCGTGCGGATACATGGACAAAGCACAGCAGGGGGCATATATTAGAACCAAGTCTCGTAACGGGATTGGCCCAATTCGTGGGCGCAGCTTGATACATCGTCGGACCAGGAGGAAAACCATGAGCGATTCCCTGAGCAACACCGAAAGGATGAGCGCCGAACTCCATGAGATCATGCACCACGCACAGGCCCTGCTTGAGGCCACGGGCGGCGAGCTCGACGAACAGGTGAAGAAGGCCCGGGCGGCGCTGACCGAGTCCATGGCCACAGCCAAGGACCGCTACGGCGAGTACGGGTACAAGCTGCTGGACAGCGTCAAGAGCACCGCCAGCGAGACCGACAAGCTCGTCAAGGACAAGCCCTATCACGTCATCGGCGGGACCTTCATCGTGGGCCTGCTGCTTGGCTGGGTCCTGTCGAGGAAGTAGCATGTCCGGGGTGGGCACTGCACTGAAGGAACTCGCCGGTGCCGCCGGGCGTCTGGGCGGTCTGGCCACAGAGACCCTGGGCGACCGCCTGGAGCTTCTGGCCCTTGAGCTGCGCGAGGACAGGGTGCGCATCCTCCAGCAGTTGATCCTGGCCATCGCAGGGTCGGCGCTGGTCTTGTGCGGCATCATGCTGCTGGCGGCGGCGGCCATCATCGCCCTGCCGCCGGAATGGCGGCTTTGGGGCCTGGTGCTGGCGGCGGCGGCGGCCCTGCTGCTCGGCGCAGCGGCCCTGTGCGCGCTCAAGCGGCGGCTCACGGCCGGGCCGGGACTCTTTGCCCAGAGCGTGGCTGAGCTGAAAAAGGACAAGGCATT
>JAHIUD010000060.1 GCA_018817515.1 Pseudomonadota bacterium | reverse complement strand
TCGGCCTCGTCCATGTAGTGGGTGCTGATGAGGGCGGTGATGCCCTGGGCCGCGAGGATGTGGACCTGGTCCCAGAAGTCGCGCCGCGCGCCGGGGTCCACGCCCGCCGTGGGCTCGTCGAGGAGCAGGAGCCTCGGCCCGTGCAGGGTGCAGGCCGAGAGCGCCAGCCGCTGCTTCCAGCCGCCGGAAAGGCTGCCCGCCAGCTGGTCCGCAAAGCGCGTCATGCCCATGCGCGTGAGGCATTCGTCCACCACCCGCACGCGGTCGGGCAGGCCGTACATGCGGGCCATGAAGTCCAGGTTTTCGCGCACGGTCAGATCCTCGTAGAGGCTGAAGCGCTGCGCCATGTAGCCCACGTGGGGCTTGATCAGGTCGGCCTGGGTCAGCACGTCGAGGCCCAGACAGGTGCCGGAGCCGGAGTCGGGCTTGAGCAGCCCGCAGAGCATGCGGATGAAGGTGGTCTTGCCCGAGCCGTTGGGGCCGAGGAAGCCGTAAATCTCGCCGCGCTTGACGCGCATGTCCAGGCCGTTGACCACGACCTTGCCGTCAAAGCTCTTGGTCAGGCCAGTGACGTCGATGACGTAGTCATTTTCGTTGTCGTTGGCGTTGTGATCGGCGTTGTCGACAGCGTTGACGTTGCCGTTGCCCGATGCGCCCGCGTTGGCGCTGGTGCTGGCTGCGCCAGCATTGTCAGCGTTGTCGTGGGCGTTGAGAGTGTCGTTGAAAGTGTCGTTGAGATTATCGTTGAGATCGGCGTTGCCTTTGGCGTTGCCGCTGGCTGCGTTGCCGAGGCTGCTACCCGTGTCCACGGGCTACTTCCCTGCGGTCAGGTTCAACTGAACGTCCACGGGCTGGCCGGGGTGCAACTGCGCGGCCTGCTCCGGCGTTGGCCGGGCCTCCACCAGGAAGACCAGCTTGGCGCGGCTGTCGCTGGAGTAGAGGATGGGCGGGGTGTATTCGGCCTGGGCCGAGACATAGCTCACGCGCGCAGGGATGCCCTCAGTCTGGCCGTCGAAGCGTATAAGGGCTTCCTGACCAACGCGGAGGGCGCCGACATTTTCCTCGGGTACGAAGAAGCGCACCTTGATGTTCTGCGGGGGCAGGAGCACGGCCACGGCCTTGCCCGCGGGCACCCATTCGCCCTGGGAGTAGAGCGTGTCGAAGACCAGGGCGGCGGCAGGCGCGGCCTGGGACTTCTGGCCCAGGGTCCAGGCGGCCTGCTCCACGCGGCCCTTGGCGGCCTCCACCTCGGCCTGGGCGGCGCCGACTTCGTCGGTCCTGGCCCCCAGCCGCGCGGTGGACAGATTGGCCGACATCTCGCGCACCTGCCCGACCTTGAGGTCGTAGTCCGCGCGCGCGCGGTCCATCTCCTCGGCGCTGATGGTGCGCTCGGCGTAGAGCTTCTGGCGGCGCTTGAACTCCGTCTCGGCCAGCCCCAGGGAGGTGTTGGCCTGGCCCAGGCGGGCGCTGATGGCCTTGAGTTCCGTGGGCCGCTGGCCTTTTTGCAGGTTGGCCAGCCTGTCCGCGGCCTGCTTGAGGCTGGAGGTGGCCACGGCCAGGGCCGCGCGCTCGTAGTCCTGCTCCAGCACGAACAGCGGGGCACCGGCCTGAACCTCCTGCCCCCGGCTGACGCGCAGCTCCGCCAGCGCCCCGGCCACGGGCGAGGCCACGTGCACGTACTCGGCCTCCACGTAGCCCTGGTAGGTGGCCGCCGTGCCCTGGACAAAATGGCGCAGGCCATAGAAGCCCGCGCCCAGCAGGGCGAGAGCCAGCACGGCCAGGCGGGCTTTTACGGGGATGCGCTGCAGGAGTGAGCCGAGGTTGGGCATGACCCAGTCTTACACCCTCTGGGCGGGCTGTGTCAAACGTATGTTTGAAATATGGGGCTGCCCTGTGCGGGGAAAACTGAGTGCGGATGAACAGCGTGGGCAGTCTCTCCCCATGCTATCCATCCGCACACAATACGGCGACAGCGTTCGCCTGGCCGGAAGCGGTATGCCTCAGCCCTGGTTCACGTCAAAGACGGTCTCCACGTCCTTGTCCCAGCCGTCGAAGAGGAAGGCGTCGGCCTTCTTGTCCGCCAAAAGCCGGAAGGCATAGCGCACCTGCTCCTCGTAGAACGCGCAGAACGCGCCCTTCTGGTCCATGCCGCCGTTCATCTCCTGGGCCTCGGCCGGACAGGGCGAGCCGCAGAAGTGGCGGATGGCGCAGGTCCGGCAGGACTCGATGTCCTCGACCTTGCGGCCCGTCACACGCTGGAAGGCCGGGGATACCAGCACGTCGTCCAGCTTGTCCGTGAACAGGTTGCCGCCGTTGTAGTCCGGCAGGCCGATGAACTCGCTGCACGGGAACAGCCCGCCGTCCGGTCCCAGGGCGAAAAAGCAGCGCCCGCCGCCGCAGGGCGAGATATCGCACATGAGCCGCCGGGCCGTGGGCGCCACGATGGACAGCAGGATGTTGGCGAAGTTGGCCACCACCAGCTTGCGCCCGGTCTTCTGGTACAGCTCGTAGGAGCGGTCCAGGGCGGCGATGTAGCATTTGGCCGCCTCGGCCTCGTCCGGCTTGAGCGCCCGGGACGCAGGCATGGTGCAGCGCAGGATGTTCAGCATGGTCACCGGCACCTCATGCCCGTGGAAGAAGTCCACCAGCTGGGGCAGGGCGCGCATGTTCTCCTTGGTCACGGTGCAGATGACGTTGTACAGCGGGTAGCCCTTTAGGCGCTCCATGGCCCGGACCACGACGTCGTACACGCCCTTGCCGCCCCAGGTGGTGCGGGTGCGGTTGGCGATGCGCGCGGTTGCCGCGTCCAGCGACAGCCCGATGCCGACCTTGTGGCCGGTCAAAAACTCGATGGCGGCCTCGTCCAGGTTGGTGGCGTTGGTCTGCACGCCGAAGCTGAAGTCCCCGGCAAAGCGCTCGATGCCCGCGAATACGGCCTCGCGGTTGAGCAGCGGCTCGGCCCCGTGGAAGACGATCTGCGGCAGGCGGCCTGCGGGCAGGTGTGCCCCGAACCAGTCCTTGAGCCGGGCCAGGGCGTCGAGCAGGCGCTCGGTGGGCATGTGCTCGCCGTTTCTGCGCATCTCGGTGGGGATGTAGCAGTAGCCGCAGTTCAGGTTGCAGCGCGCCGTGGGGTTGAAATACACCGCCGAGGGCGTGAGGTTGAAGCGCAGGTCGTGCATCTCCTTGGCGAAGGTGTCGGCGTTGTCGCGGACCTGGCCCAGGAAGCGCGGCGAGCGCAGGGTTTCGGCCAGAGTGCTTTTGCGCACCAGGGACCAGAAGGCCGTGTCCGGCTCGATGAGCGCCAGGTGGGTCTTGTGGCCGATGTCCACGGGGATGAGCTGGGGGCCGTCGCCGGTGTTGGCGAAGCGGCCCGAAGGGGCCGCCGCGCTTGCGGAACGCTTTGCGGTCATGGCTAGGGCTTCGCCTTCTCGCTGACGAGGATGTAGTGCGACAGGCCGGTGCCCTCGGCGGAGCACTTCTTGCGGAAGGCGATGATGTCCTTGTCTTTGGCGGTCACGGTCTTTTTCTGGGCGTCTTTCTTCGTATCCATGTTCATCGAATCCATGTCGGCCTCCTTGAGGGTAATAAAAAAAGGATTCCGGCTGCCCCAAACAGAGCAGCCGGAATCCTTTGCCATCAGACTCCACGAAATATCACCCGAAGCAACAGATCTTCTGACTCCCGGATCATTCGCCTGTGCGCGACCTTCCCCCCAGGCTTTGACCTGAAAGTGGCGGCGGTTGCCTTGCGCACGACGTCCCCGGTTACAGCGGCGGGACCATCACGGATTTTCACCGTGTTCTGAGATGTTGCCTCGACAAGAAATTCATACACAAACCTGGCTTGCGCCGTCAAGGCCGGAGCCGTTGCCGCAAGGGGTTTCCGGCTCTCAGGGGTCCGGGGGCGTGGTGGGTTCGCGGATGTGCTCCACGAGCTCGCGGACGTGCAGGGGCTGGTGGGCGAAGTCGCGCACGCAGAGCATGAGCTGCCGCGTGGCCCAGACGTCCGTCAAGCGGACCACCCGCAGGTTCATGGACTTCTTGCAGCGCAGGGCGGCGGTCTCTGGAATCACGGCGATGCCCACGTTGTCCTCCACCAGGCGTGAGGCCGCCATGAAGCCGCGCAGGCGCACCCGGTAGTTGATGCGCTTGCCCACACGGCTGGCATGGGCCTCCAGGTATCTCTGTATGGAGCTGCCCTCGGCCAGTCCCACGAAGTCGTAGTCCAGGGTCTCGGCAAAGGACGTGGTGCGCCGGGAAGCCAGGGGGTGCTTGGGCGAGACAACCAGAACAAGTTTGAGCGTGCGGAAGGGGAAGGTGGTGAGCGCGCCCACGTCGGATGTCTTGGCCACCACGCCCAGATCGGCCTTGTTCTCCAGCAGTTCCTGCACGATTTCGGTGCTCAGGCGCTCGATGATGTCCACGCCCACGTTGGGGTGCGCAGTGAGGTAGGAGCTCAAGACCTCGGGCAGGAACTCGGTGATGGTGGAGGTGTTGCACAATAGCCGCACATGGCCCTTGAGGCCCTGGCCGTACTCGCTCACATCGCCCACCATGCGTTCCCAGTCCTGCATGATGTTGTGGGCGTGGCGCATGAGTGCGTGGCCCGCCTCGGTGGGCGCCACGCCACGGCGCCCGCGCGTGAGCAGCTTGACGCCGAGGGTGTCCTCCATGTTGCGGATGCGCGCGCTGGCCGAGGCCAGGGCCAGGAAGGCGCGCTCAGCCCCGCTGGTGATGCTGCCGCTCTCCACAACATGCAAAAACAGGCGCAGGTCTGTGAGATCAAAGGACATTACTTGCGCTCCCTTGGCACGGGCCGATGGTTCGCAAAGGCCGGGACAGTCCCTAAGCCTTCGCCTGCACCGAAGGCATACTCAATATCTTCCGCATTTACAACCAACGCGGTCGGGCACAGTGTGCGGCCATGGAAAGCACGGCTCAAGCCACTTGGCGGGCCGGCACTATAAAAAAGACACCCGCGCAACCCGCGCGAAAGGGGACAAGAACATGAAGACCGCCACACAGATCATCGTCAGGATCGCCTTTGTCGCCATGCTCGTCATTGGCGCTGCCTGCAACAAGGTTGACCACTCCGCCCTCAAGGCCGATGCCGCCACCGAAGCCCGCGGCGAGCTCACCGCCGAGCAGGCCCAGAGCCTCGAAACCGAGCGCGTGCACCAGATCCAGGACCGCGTGGAATACCTCCAGGCCCAGCTGAAGGACGTGCATCCGCTGAACGCCAAGGCTGACGTGCCTGGCGGCGACTACATCGAATAGACCCTCTCAGTTCATCCGCCCCTCAATGGCCGGGGCGTGGCGCACGGGCTTGCAGGTCCCGGGCGTTGCGCCCCGGCTCCCTTTTGAGCGCCGAAACGTCAGGCCTGTGACCATGCCAGCGCGCCTCAGGCGGCCGGGGGCTCCGCCCCTTGCCCCGCCGGGGGCAGCGGCCCCCGGACCCCCATATTACGCCGAAGGGGCTGTTTCAGGAGGAACCTGAAACAGCCCCTTCGGCTTTCTTTGGGGAAGTCACGGGAGAGCGTCTATTCTTGGCCTTTGTCTCCGTTTTCAGAAAAGGGGCCAACCGTGCGCAGGAATTTCGGAGTCTTCGCCGAAAACCTGCGCGCATTGCCAGGGCCAAGCCGACCCGGGGCATGGGACGTGGTTGCGCTGGCCCAGGCCCTACGGGGAGTCCAGAGGACCTCAGGCCCTTTGGCCGCCGGAGGCATATTGGTCCAGTTCCTCCACCAAGAGCGGCAGGCCCCGGCTGGGGTCGGCCTTGAGGGACAGCGCCTGCTTGGGGCATTTGGACACGCAGGCTCCGCAGCCCATGCAGCGCGCGGATTTGATTTGCAGGGAGCGGTCGCGGGCCTTGAGCGCGCCGAACTGGCAGAACTGGACGCAGTTGCCGCAGCCCACGCAGGCCTCGGCGTCCACCTGGACGACATAGCCCGAGCTGGCGAGCATTTCCACGCCGTTTCTTTGGGCCTGCATGGCGCCGCAGCAGCAGGAGCAGCAGTTGCAGATGGCGTAGAAGCGGCCCAGGGCCACGTCCTTGAAGAAGGCGTGGTGCACGTGTCCGCGCGCGTGTTCGGCCTTGAGGATGTCGGCCGCCTCGTCCACGCTGATGCGCCGGGCGCGTTTGCCGTTGTGCTCCAGAACCAGACTGGCAAAAGGTTCGCCCATGACCAGGCAGACGTCCATGGGCGAGCAGGGGCTCTTGCGCGCGGCCCGGCAGGGGCAGTCGAAGACCACGATATGGTCCGGGTTTTTGAGCACGATGTCGCGCGCAAGCTGGTAGGGCACGACGCTCTCGGGCGCGGTGAGCTTCACCTCGCGGCCGATCTTGATGAGCTTGGTGGCCTCCTCGGTGGGCAGGACCTTGCCGTGGTAGGTGTCGGCGTAGCGCAGGCCGCCGCTGGCCTTCTGCGCACGGCGGGCCTTGCGCCGCGCCTCCACGCGGGAGGGGAAGAGCTTGTCCAGCAGGCGCGAAAAACGCATGAGGCCACGGGCAAGCGGATGCTCACCCGTGGCCATGCTGATGTAGAAGTAGGGCCAGCGCAGGTAGATGTAGCCGTGCAGCTTGTTGCCGGTGGTGAACCCCGGGATCGTGTCAGCCTCCTTGAAGAAGCGGCGCGCCGAGGGTTTGAGCAGCAGATCAAGCGGGTTCATGGCTGTGCCCTTTTGGCGTTGCTATTTCTCGGTTTCGGTCTTGGCCCCGCCGCGCATGGTGTGGCGCTTGCTTGCCGAGAGCACGGTCTTGCGCAGGCGGATGGACAGGGGCGTGACCTCTACCAGCTCGTCCTCGCGGATGAAGTGGATGGCGCGCTCCAGGGTCATGGGCTTGATGGGGGTCAGGGTGCAGGCCTCGTCCTTGCCGGAGGCGCGCATGTTCGAGAGCTTCTTTTCCTTGGAGGGGTTGACGTTGATGTCCACCTCGCGGGTGTGCTCGCCAACGATCATGCCCTCGTACAGGGGGTCGCCTGCGGTGACGAACATCTGGCCGCGCGGCTCCAGGTTGAAGATGCCGTAGGTCACGCCCACGCCGGAGCGGTCGGCCACGATGGAGCCGGTGAAGCGGGTGGGGAAGTCGCCCCGGTATTCGCCGTAGCCCTCAAGGTAGGAGTTCATGATGCCGGTGCCCTTGGTGTCGGTCAGGAACTCGTCGCGGTAGCCGATGAGCCCGCGGCTGGGCACGCTGAACTCGATGCGCACGCGGCCCTTGCCGTTGTTCACCAGGTTGACCATGCGGGCCTTGCGGATGGACAGCTTCTCGGTGACGATGCCCATGAAGGTCTCGTCGCAGTCCACGTAGACGCGCTCGATGGGCTCGGTGATCTTGCCGTCTTCCTTCTTGTAGATGACCTCGGGCCTGCCCACGGTGAGCTCGAAGCCCTCGCGGCGCATGGTCTCGATGATGATGGCCATCTGGAACTCGCCACGGCCCTTGACCACGAAGCTTTCCCGGTCGTCGGTCTCCTCCACGCGGATGGCCACGTTCTGGAGGGCCTCCTTCATGAGGCGCTCGCGGATCTTGTTGCTCTGCACGAACTTGCCCTCGCGCCCGGCCAGCGGCGAGGTGTTGATGCCGAAGCGCATGCTGACGGTGGGCTCGTCCACGGTGATGCGCGGCAGGGCCACCGGGGATTCCTTGGTGCAGATGGTGTCGCCGATGTGCACGTCGTCGATGCCTGCGAGCACGGCGATGTCTCCGGCCAGGACCTCGTCGACGGCGCCAAGCTGCACGCCGTCATACACCTGCAGCTTGCTGACCTTGAGCGTCTTGGGGGTGCCGGCCTCGCCGATGCAGACCATGGAGTCGCTGGACTTGACCCGGCCGTTGACGACCTTGCCGATGGCCAGGCGTCCCACGTAGTCGGAATAGCCCAGGTCGCAGACGATCATCTGGAAGGGCGCATCCGGGTCGTAGCTGGGGCCGGGGATGTTCTCCAGGATGCAGTCGAACACCGGGGCAAGGCTTTCGCCGCGTCCTTCCAGGGTGGTCTGGGCGATGCCGTCGCGGCCGATGGCGTAGAGCACGGGGAATTCCAGCTGCTCCTCGTTGGCGCCCAGGTCGATGAACAGGTCGTAGACCTCGTTCAGGACTTCCTCGGGGCGGGCGTCGCCACGGTCGATCTTGTTGACGATGACGATGACCGGCAGGCCGCCGTCCAGGGCCTTCTTCAGCACGAAGCGGGTCTGGGGCAGGGGGCCTTCGCTGGCATCGACGAGCAGGATGGCGCCGCCGGCCATGGCCAGCGAGCGTTCCACCTCGCCGCCGAAGTCGGCGTGGCCCGGGGTGTCGATGATGTTGATCTTCACACCCTTCCAGGTGACGGAGCAGTTCTTGGCGGCGATGGTGATGCCGCGCTCGCGCTCCAGGTCCATGTTGTCCATGACGCGGTCGCTGACCTGCTGGTTTTCGCGGAAGACGCCGCTCTGCCGGAAGAGTCCGTCCACAAGGGTGGTCTTACCGTGGTCGACGTGGGCGATAATGGCGATGTTACGCAGCAGCTCGTTGCGGGCGGTGTTCTTCATGGGAGAAAATTCCTTTGGGCGGGCGTTACGGGGTGAGGAGAAGCATATTGCATGAAAGTAACAGTTCAATGACCTTGGGGCAACAGCGCTGTAACAACCCGTGAGGACAGGCTGCAAGGCCGGGGCATTTGGTGGTGTGGGAAAGGAAAAACCCCGTCCCGCAGGGGCGGGACGGGGCGCTGGTAGCCGGGTATTTTTATTGCCGGCGTGCCGTGACGACTAGTAGTCGCGACGGGGACGGGGCTGACGCTCCTGGGCCTCGTTGACCCGCAGAGCACGCCCGGAGATCTCCTTGCCGTTGAGTGCGTCGATGGCTTCCTTGGCGGAGGCGTCGTCCATCTCCACGAAGCCGAAGCCACGGAAGCGGCCGGTCTCGCGGTCGTTGATGAACTTCACGGACATGACTTCGCCGTACTGGCCGAACATGTTGCGAAGGTCTTCCTCAGAGGCGCTAAAGGGGATGTTGCCGACATAGATAGACTTAGGCATAAAAATCTAAGCTCCTGAAATGATGATAAGACGTTCGAGCCGTGTCCAATCCGGGGCAACAAGCTTCCGGTCTGCACGACAATTGAGGGCTAGCTTTGAGCGCTCGTCTTGGCAATGTCAAGAAAAAATAAGCCTCCCGGCAAAATTTTCCGTGGAACCATAATTGCTCTAACGAGCTTAAGTTCTACGGCAATACCCCCGAAGCCTTTTTTCAACCGATCGCCAGCAGCAAATTGCCTGGATGATCACCGGGCATTGGCGTCCGTCTGAGGCTTAAGGGGAAGAGCACTGCCGCAAACATCCGTATTGGAGGCTACCCATGCACGCGTTACTGCTTGTCGCCCTGGCTGCAATCCTTGCCCTCTCCGGCTGCGCCTACATTCCAAACCTTGGTTCGCAAGGCATCTACTCGGAGGCCCCCGGAAGAAACGATGGCAAACGCCTGCAGGCGAATTCCGAGCAGCCTTCCCGCGCCCGCGTGACCTATCAGAAGGGGCCGGGCTTTGTTGATCCGAAGATCCAGCCGTATTCCATCAAGGGCGTGACCTACTGGCCCATCCAGTCGGGCCTGGGCTACAATGAGGTCGGCACGGCCTCGTGGTACGGCATCGACTTTCACGGCAAGAAGACCGCCACCGGCGAGGTCTACGACATGTTCGGCGTTTCCGCCGCGCACAAGACCCTGCCGCTGGGCACCAAGGTCCGCGTGACCAACCTGGAGAACGGACGGGAGATCGAGCTGACGGTCAATGACCGGGGCCCCTTCATCGACGGCCGCATCATCGATCTGTCCTACGCCTCGGCCAGGCTGCTCGGCATGGCCGACAACGGCGTGGCCAAGGTGCGCGTCGAGGGCGTCAGCGACAACCCGGCCATCGCCAGCGCCAACGCCAAGAACGGAGCCAAGCCCGTTGTGCTGGCCTCAAACGAGGCCCAGCGGCGCCGTCCGCAGCAGCGTGCTGACGAAAAGGCTTCCGGGCGGGTCGTGGAGCGGGATATCGTCGAGCGCAACATCATTGAGGAGCCCGCCAGGCCCCAGGCCCAGGCCAAGCCCCCGGTGCAGGTGGCCGAGTCCCGGCCGCGCCAGGCTCCGAAGGCCAGCGCCAAGGCCGCGAGCGCGCCTGAGCCAAGGAACGAGGCCCCGGCAGCCGTGAGCGGCAAGTTCGCAGTGCAGGTGGGCGCCTTTGCACAGGACGACAACGCCCGCCGCGTGCAGAAGCGGCTCGTTGAGTCCGGCTACGGCAACGCCAAGATCACCCGTGTGGTGCGCGGCGGCAAGGAATTCCTGGCCGTGCAGGCCGGAGCCTTCCAGGAGCGCGAGAAGGCCGAGGATGCCCTGCGTGTCCTGCGCATGGAATTCCCGGCGAGCTTCATCAGCAGCGGGGCCTAGCACTTGCGCGCCCGGTGCGCATGCGCTAGATTCAAGTCAGCTTTGTCCGGCCCGCATCTCGCGGGTCGGGCTTTGGCGCAAACCAACCCCATGGAGGGCGCGGCATGGCGCAGAAGAAGTATGAAGTGGCCGGCGTTCCGCTGGAGAACATCCGCAACCGCAACGAGCTGCGGGTGATCAAGCTCTTGCCGCAGGTTCTGGCGGAGCACCTCGACTACCACCCGAGCTACCTGGACATCCAGGACATCTACGCCCTGACCTTGAACAACCTGCCCCCGCGCTACCGGCAGCAGGGCACCATCATCATCAGCGAGTCCGTCAGCGACAAGGAGATTCTCCGCGAGCTGCGCAACTCGGTGAATCAGGTGGAGCTGGCCCCCACGGAGAAAGAGAGCTAGCCTCCGGTTTTGGCCTCGGCCTGAGCCTTGAGGTCGGCCTTGGCCTCAGCCCAGAGGCGGTCCTTGTCCGGCATGGGCATGTCCGGCAGGTCCAGGCCGCGTTCGCGCGCCAGGGCCTCCATGCGTTCAAAGCGCGCCAGGAACTTCAGGTTGGCCCGGTCCAGGGCCGCGTTGGCCTTGATGCCCTGCCTGCGCCCCAGCTCGATCAGCGTGAACAGCGCGTCCCCGAACTCCTCCTCCATCTGCTCCTGGTCGCCATGCGCGCAGGCGGTCTCGTACTCCCGCCACTCGGCGTCGTACTGGGCGCGGGCGTCCTGGTCCGTGGCCCAGGTGAAGCCCAGGCGCGCGGCCTTGGAGTGGATGCGGTAGGCCTTCAGGAGCGGCGGCAGGCCCTTGGGCAGCGAGTCGTAGGCGCCGGGCTGCGCGCCGTCCTCGGCCGCGTCGGCCTTCTCTGTGCGCTTGATGCGCTCCCAGTTGCGCAGGAGCTCTTCCTGGTCGGCCACCACCGTGTCGCCGAACACGTGGGGGTGGCGGCGGATCATCTTGGCGGCATTGGCGGCCACCACCTCGCCCAGGTCGAATTGCCCGGCCCGGGCCGCGAGGGTGGTCTCGAAGAGCAGCAGAAAGAGCACATCACCCAGCTCCTCTGCGGTCTCGGCGTGGTCGCCCGCGCGGATGGCCGAGACCAGCTCGAAGGCTTCCTCGATGATGTAGTCGCAAAGCGAAAGCGGGGTCTGCTTGCGGTCCCAGGGGCAGCCATCGGGCCCCAGCAGGGTGTCGATGACTTCCTGCATTTTCGCAAGGGAAAGGCTGTCCGTGCTCACGAGGGCAAGTCTCCTGTCATTTGGAATTGATGGGGGGCAAGCCAGGGGCGGCAAAACCTGCCCGGCTCCGCCCGTCTGGTCTCAGGCCGCAACGGTTCAGATCGTCTGAGGGCCCTTTTTGGCGGGGGCCTGCTGGCGCTTGGGCCTGGGCGGTGGCAGGTCCGCCGGTCTGGGCAGGGCGAAGCCGCCTTCCTCCAGGGTTTCGCGGATGGGCGTGGGCGTAAAGTTCGCCAGGAGCACGAGGGCGGGGTCGGTTTTCTGGGCAAAGACGGAATGCTTCACCGCCGCGGTGCCGGGCAGCATGGCCTTGAGCAGCAGCAACAGCACCAGCGAGAGCAGCGTGCCCTCCACAATCCCGAAGGCGGCGCCCGCGGCCTTGTCCACCACGGTGAGCATGGCCAGCTTGAGCACGCCCTGGAGAAATTGCACCAGGAACCACAGGGCCACCAGGGTGCCCAGGAAGGTGATGAGGTAGCTCAGGGCCAGCACCGTGCCCGGATTGGCGAAGTAGACCTTGAGGTGCGGCACGAAGATGGTGTGCAGGTGCGCGGCCATGAACAGGCCCACGAACACCGAGACCAGCGACACGGCCTCCTTGATCAGACCCCGGTTGTAACCCCGGAAGCCCACCAGGCAGATGATGGCGATGATGATGATGTCCAGGGAGTTCATGGCACCTCGACGTTCACGTGGTCCTCTCCGGCCTGGGCCGCAAAGGGGCCCATCTGCGGGCAGCACTAGCAGAGGGAGAGCAGAAAGGGAAGCCTGGGGGATTCCCCTTGGCGATGCACGCAGTTGTTGTGCTGGCCGGTGATTTCGGGTAGGGCTACGCGAATTCATACTGGGGGCGGGGAAGGGATGCGGCTGATCGAGACGGGCTTGCCTGGACTGGTGGTGCTTGAGCCGAGACTCTTTCGGGACGAGCGCGGCTATTTTTTGGAAGCATACAACCAGGCCAAGTTCGCCGGGTTGGGCATCCAGGCTGATTTTGTCCAAGATAACCACGCCTATTCCAAACAGCCGTTTGTGCTGCGCGGGCTGCACTTCCAGAAGCCGCCCTTTGCCCAGGCCAAGCTCGTCTGGGTGGTGCGCGGGAGCGTGCTCGACGTGGCCGTGGACCTGCGCCGGGGCTCGCCGACCTATGGCCGGAATTTCTGTGTGGAGCTTACTGCCGAAAATTTTAAGCGCCTGTTCATCCCGCGCGGGTTCGCTCATGGCTATGTTACCCTGGAGCCGGACACCGAGTTTCTCTACAAGGTCGATGCCCCTTACGACGCGCAGAGCGATGCAGGAATCCTCTGGAACGACCCGGAGCTGGCCGTACCCTGGCCCGACTGCGCGCCGATCCTTTCGGCCAAGGACCGCGACCTGCCCCTGCTGAAGAATTTCGTCACACCTTTTGTCTACGAGGCCCCGGCGGCCTGCTGAAAACGACCGGAAGCCTCAAGCCTTAAGGAGAGCCGACTTGCCGAAGAAACAAAGCGCCCCTGCCTCTCGTCCGGCCCCTGCGCGCCACGCGGTCATCCTCGCAGGCGGTTCGGGCACGCGTCTGTGGCCGCTCTCGCGCACGCTCTTCCCCAAGCAACTGCTGGCCTTGAACGGCGACCTGACCCTGCTGCAGCAGACCTTGACCCGGGTGCTCGGGGCCTTTGCCCCGGACAACGTCTGGGTGGTGACCAACGAAGAACATGTCTTCGAGGTGCGCAGCCAGATCCGGGCCATCATGCCGGACCTGGACGCCCACGTGCTGGCCGAGCCCACGGCCAAGAACACCCTGCCCGCCATCCTGCTCGCCCTGGACCGTATCGTTTCGGCGGGTGGCGACGCGGCAGCACCGGAGACCCTGGTGGGCGTATTTCCCTCGGACCACCTCATCGCCGACCAGGAGGCCTGGGTGCGCTCGGTTGAGCAGGGCATGGACCTTGCCGCCAAGGGCCGCTTCGTCACCTTCGGCGTGACCCCGGCCAAGCCCGAGACCGGCTACGGCTACATCGAACGGGGCGAGGCCCTGGGCGGCGGCGCGTTTGACGTGCTGCGGTTCATTGAGAAACCGCGCCTGGAGAAGGCCCTGGAGTTTGTCCGCAGCGGCAAGCACTACTGGAACAGCGGCATGTTCGTCTTCCGCGCGGGGGAATTCCTGGCCGCCGTGGAGAATTTCGAACCCAAGCTCTGGGACTGGTGGGCGGACCGCACCGAGCGGCCCATGGTCGAGGGCTATGTCGGGTTGCCAAACATTTCCGTGGATTACGGCATTGTGGAGAAGATTTCAGGCATCGCCGTGGTGCAGGCCGGTTTCGACTGGGACGACCTGGGCAACTGGGAGGCCGTGTACCGGCTGGGCAAGAAGGACGCCGGCGGCAACGTCATCCAGGGCGATGTGCTGGCGCTGGACTGCCGCGACTGCCTGCTCATCTCCAAGGGCGGCAAGCTCGCCGCGGTGGGCATGTCCAACATGATCATGGTCCAGACGCGCGACGCGACCCTGGCCTGCCCGCACGAGGGGGTGCAGCGGGTCAAGGAGATCGTGGCCATGCTCAAGGCCCAGGGCAGCCAGCTGGTGGAGAACCATCTTACCGTGAAGCGTCCCTGGGGCAGCTACTCGGTGCTGGAGGAGGGGCAGTTCTATAAGATCAAGCGCATCGAGGTGTCGCCGGGGGCGCGCTTGAGCTTGCAGATGCATCACCACAGGAGCGAGCATTGGGTGGTCATCGGGGGCACGGCCCTCGTGGAGATTGGCGGGGAGGAGCGCCTTTTGGTGGAGAATCAGGCAGTGGATATCGGCAAGGCGACGACGCACCGTCTGGCCAATCCTGGCAAGGTGCCGCTTGAAATCATTGAGATTCAGAGCGGCCCGTACCTGGAGGAGGACGACATCGTCCGGTTCGACGATGTTTATGGCAGGGTGAAGCAGGAGAACTCGTGAATTTTTTCGTAAGCTCTTGACACGCAAAAGCGCTGTCCAGTATGAGAACGCAGTTTTCCGTGGCGAAATATGGACCAGAAACTACAGGAGCGATGGGGCGAGGTTATGGAGGAAAAGAAACAGTGCAAGGGGTGTGGAGGGGCTCTTCCCTTCTTGATCGGCTTCGTGGCCGCTTTGATCGCGGGCTGGGTGCTTTTCCCTAACTTGCTCTACAGCAAGAAGGTTCAACCCATCCGGTTCAGCCACAAGATCCACCAGGAACAGGGCATGGAATGCGCAAGCTGCCATGTGTTCCGGGACGATGGATCCTATGCTGGCCTGCCGAAAAACGAGAAGTGCCAGGAGTGCCATGCGGACGTGGTCGGCAGCGACCCGGCTGAGAAGATCTACGTCGAGCAGTACGCGCAGAAGGACAAGGAAGTTCCTTGGCTCGTCTACCAGTACCAGCCGGACAACGTCTTCTTCAGCCACAAGGCGCACGAGTCGTTTGAGTGCAAGGAATGCCACCTCGAAGTTGGCAAGATGGACACTCCGCCGGTCTACTATGAAAACAGGCTGTCCGGGTACAGCAAGCAGACCATGAAGATGTGGCAGTGCGAGCGCTGCCATGCAGAGAACGGCGTCAGCAACGCCTGTCACGTCTGCCACAAGTAAAAGAGGGGTGCTTAAGATGGGTTTGGATCGTAGAGGATTCGTCAAAATCGTCGTGGGAGGCGTTGCAGGCACCCTGTTCACGCCTGTCATCTGGAAGAGCCTGGATGATGTATCCATCTGGTCACAGAATTGGCCGTGGATTCCCCGCCTGAACAAGGGCGAGGTGAAAGCCAAGGCCGCTCTGAGCAAACTTTGCCCCGCCGGTTGCGCCGTCAAGGTCAAGACCGTTGGCGGGCTTCCCTTTGCCGTGGTGGGCAACACCGCCAACCCCATGAGCCGTGGCGGCGTGTGCCCCGTGTGCGCGGCCGGCGCACAGCT
>JAHIUD010000059.1 GCA_018817515.1 Pseudomonadota bacterium | reverse complement strand
GGCCTCGTCCAGGCCGTAACGCAGGCGGTAGAGGATGGCCGCCGGGGTGTACTTGCTGGCCAGCACGGTCTTGTAGGCGTCCAGCACGCCGCTTCTGCCCACGTTCAGCACGGTGGAATACTGCCCGGCGAAGGAGGCCTGGGAGTCCTCGCCCACGGCGCTGCTGCGCATGGCCAGGAGCACCGGGCCTCCGGCCTCACGCTCCAGCCTGTCCACCTCCGCATGGATGGCCGAGGCAATGGCCTGCGGCACCTGCGCCGCCATGATGAGTTCGCGCAGCACCCGGCAACGGGCGTCCAGGTCTTCCAAGTCATAGGGCGAGGCCCGGTTCAACTGCGCGGCCACGGCCTGGCGCAAGCCCCCGGTGTCCAGAAAGCTGGCGAAGGCCGCAGAAGTGACGGCGAATCCATCCGGCGTGGGCATGCCCAGCACGTTGCGCATGGCCGCCATGTTCGAGGCCTTGCCGCCCACCAAGGCCGTCTGGCCGGGGTCCACGGCGGACAGGGGCTGCACCAACGGGGCATCGGCTCGCAGGGCCACGGTCCCATCCCCGAACAGCGGAGCCAGCCCGGCGTCCACGCGGGCCAGAGACCCGCGCAGTTCCTGGTGCCGGTTCCCGGTCAGGGCGTTAAGCATGACCACAAGCTCCCCGGTGGTTTCGGAGAGCCTGCGGCAGGCGTCGCGCACGGCGGCCATGTTGAAGGTGCCGCCGCCGTAGTAGAGCTGCTCCAGCCCGGCCAGGATGTCCAGGGCCTCGTTGTTGTTCTCCAGCAGGGCCTTGAAGTTGGCATATTTCTGCGCCAGGCGGCCATCCGGGTCCACGAGGAAGCGGCAGGAGTTCTCTTTGCGGAAGAAGCGGAACAGGCTCATGCTGGGGTCCTCTGCGAACTGTAGGTCGCGACAATGGATGCTATTTCGCTAGCATGATTCCTCTCAAATCGTTCGCGGATTGGCAAGGGATAATGCTGGCGCGGCAGATGACTGTGTGCATCCGATGTGCGGCGGGTTGGGTCTGGGCGTTGTGTGATTGCGGGTGTTTTGCTTGGGTCAGGCCCATGTGGATTACTTAGGAAATGGTACATAGTACCCGGAAAATCTGCACTGTAAATGCCCCTAAAAGGTCGTTGTTTTGTAGTTCAGACACAAAATAAGGGAATAATTTCAGGATATAGTGTGTGCCATTTGGAATGGCATTCAAGAGGGTCCATTGTATATGTTCCGTCGGCATTGACCTCCATGCCAAACCGAAACGAGACAGCCCCGGCCTAAACCGGGGCTGTCTTGTAGGTCTTACACTTCCTGGTGTGGGTCAGGTTGGTGTCAAAGTGGGTGTACTAATGAGCCCGCGCTGCGGGGTCCAGGGGCAGCGCCCCTGGCCGCCGGAGGCTACGCTCTTGTCTGGTCTCCGGCGCGTTCCTCGGCGATGGCTTGTCGGCGCAGCTCGCGTCGGCGCAGCGCCTGGCGGTGTCGGCGTTCGGCCACATCACCTTTGATGAGCAGCGGTGGTGCGGGTCTGGGGCAGCCCAGGCCGTCCAGGGCGACGAAGGTCAGGTAGGCGGAGTTGGTGTGTCGCACCTCGCCGGTGAGCAGATTCTCGGCCTCGACACGCACGCCGACTTCCATGCTGGTGCGCCCCACGAGGTTGAGGCTGGCTTTTATGGTGACGAGCTCGCCCACATACACGGGCTTGAGGAAGTCCATGCGGTCGATGCTGGCGGTGACGGCCCAGCCGCGAACGTGGCGCATGGCCACGACGCCCGCAGCGGTATCGATGTGCTTGAGGATGACGCCGCCGTGGACGTTGCCTGCCGGATTGGCGTCGGAGGGCAGCACCTGGTGCGTCATGATGACGGCGGACTCTTCGGGCGTTTTGCCTTGGGGCTCGTCGTTGTGGTTCTGGCAGGTGTCGGCGGTGTCGGTCATGGTCATCTCCCTTGCGGGCGCTTGCGCGCAGCCTGTCCCGGTTTAGGACGCCTGCGCGCAAGGGTCAAGGGGGGGCTGTGACCTCTGTAGACGCGTATGCCCCATCTTAGTCGTCAAATCTCCGCAATGTCCACGCTCGCCCCGCATTCCTTGAAGACATCTCGCCAAAACTCCTTGTGCTGGGTGTTTTGGAGATGCCCCCTGTTCGCGCGGCGCAGGTAGAACACCTGGGTTCGCACTCCGGCGATGTTCGTGGGCTTGACGGTGGAATAGTACGACGTGGTGCTGAGTCTGCCGAAGTCCATTGCGCTGCTGCCGCGGTACTGATTCAACTGGGGTGTGTTGTGCAGCATGTCGGACACGATGATAAGCGCGTTGCCGGAGGACTTGTCGCCGCCGCTGAAGGACCGCGCGCAAACGTCGTTTATCGCCTCGATGAGCGGGGATCTGTTGGATCCACGGGCGGCCATGGCCGTGCGCAGGGCGGCCTCCACCTTGGCGAAGAACATGTGCTCCCACTTCGTCCGGCTTCTGCTCTCGTTTGACGTCGCAGCGCATCCTCCCAGGCCTTCGCCCGGGCTGCACATGGAGAATACCTGGGTGGCCTTCTGTTCGCCGTCCAGAACGAACAGGTCGAGCCGGCCGTGTTGGGGCACGGCCCTGCACAGGCTTTTCATCTCCTTGACGATGCGCTCCTCTTGCGCCCCGCTCAGCGAATCCGTGACGTCAATGAGCACTGCGGTAACCGAGGCGGTCCTGGCTGGGCACTGGGTGGCATTGTCCGCTATGATCTCAAGGGGTGTGTAGGTGCGAAACAGAAGAACGGACACCGCGGCGATGCCGATGGCAAAGGCCAACCAGATCGGCCAGGCTCGGGTCTCTGGTTCACAGTCGAAGTCTGGTTCTTCCTCAAGCATCGCCAGCCTTGCCTCCATTCTCGACATCGGCGTGGTGCTTTCCGGCTTTTTCCTTGCACGAAAGAGAGGGTTCGATGTGGTCTGGGAGGATGCTGGCGATTCGTTTTTGTGCATTCTGCTGCTCCGTGCTGATCCTCTCCAGGGCGTCGGGCGCTTCCTGCTCCACGGCGGCCGACATCTTGTCGAGTTGCGTCTTGTCGGTGTCGTAGCGGGTGAGGTCTTCCGGCGTGAACGTTGACAGTTTTTCCTCTTGCTCGAAGTAGGTGGGCGCGGGCACGCCCTTGCGTGCGCTGCGGTTCAAGTCGCGGTAGTGGCGCATCACAGTGTTGAGCACACCGTTGAGACCTTCCACGTGCGCCTTGTAGTCCTTTTGCAGCTCGTTCATGTTGGCCTTGACCCGTTGATATTTCCCCTCCTGCGCCGGGACAGAGGCCCGCAGCCCGCGGAGTTCGCTGCGGAAGTCCTCGCAGAGCCGGGTGATCCGGTTGTTTTCGAAGCGGCGTGTCTGCTCCAGGATGTTGAGCGCCTTGCGGAAGGCTCGGGCGCTCGCCGCATAGCCGGGGTACCACTCGTCCCAGTGGAAGGCGCCCCAGATGGCGCCAAAGGCGCAGATGAGCCCTACGAACACCAGTCCCACGCTGGTCATGTCCCCGATGTTCAGCGTGTCGCTCACGAGCCTTTGCACGGCCATGCGCATGGCCTCCAGGGGGTCCATCTCGATGATTCCGAGCACCGTGCGCATGTGGCCCACGCCGAGGTTGAGCCCCAGCACGAATACGCCGACGACGCCCAGTCCGAAGCCGCCGAGCCATTTGCGCCTGGGCATGATGTGCAGCATGTTCGGGAGGCACAGGCGGCCGATGATGGCCCCCAGGGCGATGTTCACGGCGGCGAAGGTGGCCGCGGTGATGAGCCCCGCCACGAAGCCACCTTCCAGGCGCTGGCCGAGGTAGTAGCCGTTGAAGAGCCACTCCACCAGGAAGCAGAAGGCGAACACGGAAAGCTTGTAGGACATGCCCTTGTCGTTGAGCCGGGCGTCTCCCATGAGCTTGTTCTGCTCGCGGAAGGCCATCAGCTCGGTGTAGGCGTCGCACATCTCAAAAAAGAGCCGGCGCAGAGAGTCCTCCGCGTTCTTCACTGCGTTGTCCAGAGTGCCCGCGAAGTCTGCAGCCATCTCCTTGGGGCTCGACCACTGCCTGCGGAACGGCAAGACGTCCAGCTCGCGGTCCAGGGCTTCAAAGCGCTTCTTGTAGTTGCCCCAGGAGACGCTTTCGGCGGCCTCAAGATGCGCCTTCACCTTGCCTTCGTTGGCGTCGAGGGTCTTGGCCTCGGCAGCGGGAAAGCCCTTCTGCCCCTGTATTGTGGCTTCCGCAACGATATCGAGGTGCCGGATGAGAAAGTCCGGATCAGGCAGTGTGAAGGTGGTCTCCTCGCTTCTGGTAAGCCCGCCTGATCCGCCGGGCAGGCCTGAAAATATCCTCCGCAGCCTCTGTCTCCACGCCTTCAGCATAGCCCCTCCGCAGCCGGTTCGCGGAACCGGTCCTAGTCGATGTAGACCACCATGAGCCCCTTGAGCACCCTGTCTCCTTGGGCCTTGCCGTTCACGTAGATGCGACCGGGTCCGGGGTCCGTGTCGAAATGCGCCTCGCCGTCGCGGCCCGTGTACTCTGTCCCGGTGAAGCCTCCGGAGAGCATGCCCCGATCAAAGTGCAGGGCCACCTTGGCGTTTTCCACGGGGCGCCCGGAGTTTTGAGCGCAGACCTTGACGGACACCATGGGACCTTCCACCGGGCTGGTCTATTGTCCTGGACCGCACCAGGCGATATTCGTTAGGGCTATCTATATCAGTTTGCTTCGCGAATCAATAGGCTATTATGTATAACATTTGTATTTATCGCATTGGCGAGAGGCCGCGCAGGAGCGGGCATGTCTGGGCACGCGTGAAGGCCCCGCGCAAGCTTTCGCCTGTGCGGGGCCCTGTGGTGACGGAGCGGCTCTTGCGGGCTGCTCCGGGCGTCCCTCGTCTCTACCCGACCCCCCGTCAGGAGGAGAGCGGGGGACGCTTGGTGATGGTGGTCAGGCCGGCGGCGGCCACGAGCAGGCCGGCGGCGATATAATAGGCCAACTGGTAGCTGCCGGTGGCGTCGGCGATGCGCCCGGCCAAAAGCGGTCCGAACATGCCGCCCAGGCCCCAGGCCGTGAACAGGATGCCGTAGTTCAGGCCGAAGTTTTTGGAGCCCCAGAAGTCGGCTGCCGTGGCCGGAAACAGCGCCAGGCAGGCGCCGTAGCTGAAGCCCACCACGCCGGAGCCCACGAAGAACCCGGTCATGCCGTCCAGCCCCGGAAACACGAGCATCACGCAGGCCTGGCTCAAGAGCACCACGGCCAGAGTGCGGATGCGCCCGAACTTGTCGGACAAGAGTCCGGCCAAGAGCCGCCCGCCGGCGTTGAACACGGCCATGGAGGCCACGAACATGAAACCGGTCTGCACCAGGCCGCCGCTCTGCACGGCGATGATCTTGGCCAGGTGGCCGATGATCATGAGCCCGGCCAGGGCCGCGAAGGTGTATTCGATGTACAGCAGGTAGAAGGCGCGCGTGGCGAGCATCTCGCGCCAGACAGAGGTCGACGGCGTGCTGACGGGCGTGCTGGCCGCTCCGGCAGCGCTGGCGGCGGCGACGGCCACAGGCGGGTTGACGATCATGCGGGCCAGCAGCAGCGTGACCACGGTGAAGCCCACGCCCAGGATGCGGAAGGCGCCGCCCACGCCGTAGAGGCCCAGCAGGTGCTTGGAGAGCGGGGCGATGTACAGCGGGGCCAGGCCAAAGCCGCTGACCACGATGCCGGTGATCAGGCCCTTCTTCTCCGCCGGGAACCATTTGATGGCGGCTGGCGTGGCCGCGGCGTAGCCCAGGCCGAAGCCCGAACCGGCCATGAGCCCGAAGCCCACGAGCACGGGCAGCATGTTGTCCGGTCCGGCAAAACTCGACACCACCATCCCGGCCCCGGTGAGCAGGGCCCCGGCCATGGCGGCCACGCGCGGCCCCAGGCGGTCCTGCAGGCGTCCGGCCGGGATCATCATCAGCGCGAACACGCCGATGGCCAGCATGTAGGGCAGGCTGGCCTGGGTCTTGGAAAGGCCCCAGCCGCCCAGTTCGATGGCCTCGGTCATCTGCTTGGCGAACACGCTCCAGGTATAGAGAACGCCCAGAGCAAGGTTCAGGCCCAGGCCCGAGAAGACGACGATCCAGCCTTTGTTGCCGTAGCCTGCCGCTGCGGCGGCTTGTTCCGGCTCCGGATGGTGGTGGGCGTGGCCAACGGTCCTGTGCTTCACGTGCGATCCTCCTGTGCGGTCATGATATGGCGCGTGGGCGCCCCCTCGCAAGGGCGTTCCACAAAAATCGATCTGACATACACCGCTTGGGTGGATATTGTTTTCGCAATCGGTGAGTGGCGGGAAAAAAGGGGTAAGCGGCAGGAAAGCTACGCAGTCTGACAGCGCGGGCAGAAAGTGCTGGTGCGTCCGGCCACGCGCAGGCTGCGCATCACTGCGCCGCAGTCGAGACAGTTCTCGCCGCCCCGGCCATAGGCGCGGAAGTGGTTCTGGAAGGCCCCGGCGTCGCCATGGGCGTCGCGGTAGTCGCGGATGGAGCTGCCGTTCTCGGCGATGGCCCGGGTCAGCACGGCCTGGACGGCGGCGAAGAGCCTGTCCAGCCTGCGGGCGCTCAGGCCCCCGGCCACGGCGTCCGGGCGGATGCCCGCGCGCAGCAGCGCCTCGTCGGCGTAGATGTTGCCGATGCCCGCGAGCACCGTCTGGTCCAGCAGCAGGGCCTTGATGCGGGCCTTGCTCTTTCTGCCATCCTGGCCTTTTGCGCCTGGATAGAGAACGCGCTGGCGGAATTCCAGGGCGGACATGGCCAGCGGCTCCGGGCCGAGGTCGCGGTAGAAGGGCCAGCGTTCGATGCTGTCAGAACCGCCGCCGGGCGCGAAGGCGTGCATGCGCCCGAAGCGCCGCACATCGGAGAACACAAGCTGCAGGCCGCCTTCGCCCCGGTCGGAAAGGGTGAGGATGACGCGCGGGCGCACCGGGGCCTCCCCTGGAGCCAGGGCCAGAACGCGGCCGGTCATGCGCAGGTGCACGGCGATGGTGCCGCCGTCGTGGCCGCCGGGGGCCTGCAGGTGCAGCAGCAAGAGCTTGCCGCGCCGCCCCACCGTGGCGATGCGCCGTCCCACCACCAGTTGGCGGAAGGCCTCGACATCGGACGCGCCGGAGCCTGTGACCAGCGCGCTCTGGTCGGGCGCGTCCACGGCCAGTATGAGGCGGCTCTCCACATCCGGGGCCAGGGTGCGGGCGATGGTTTCGACTTCAGGCAGCTCGGGCATGGTTATTTCCGTTCCTTGCCCTGGCCCAGGGGGCCGAGGTCCACGCTGAAGCAGGCGTCGCCGCGCCGGATGACGAAGACCATGTTCTTCTTCTCGCGGAAGGCATCGCTGCCCGCCATGTGCAGCACGGCCAGGGAGCCCATGCGGTAGCCGCCCGCGCGGGTGACGACATCGCCGGGGCGCAGTCCAGCGGCCTCGGCGCGCGAGCCGCGCGCCACCGCGCTGACGACCACCTGGTCGTCCTGCTCGCCCTGGCCCGCCAGCACCAGGGGCCGGGCCACAAGGGTCATGCCCATGCGGCTCTCGAAGCTGTCCGGGCAAAAGACGCGCAGGTCGGCATCGGTCTTGTTGAATGCGTCGCCGCGCCAGGGCGAGATGAGCAGCACTTCGGCGCCGGGGTCGAGCACGCGGATGCGCCGGGCGATGCCCAGGCCGCCCTCCACATGGGCCGCACCGGCCAGCACCACCACGGGCAGGCCGGTGGCCGTGCGCGCGTTTACTGCCTGCTCGGCCATGGCCGAGTCCCAGACGCTCTGGATGAGCAGGAAGCGCGACTCCTGGCGGGCGCGCATGGTCTCGGCGTCCTTGCTGTCGCCGCCGCCTGCCGCCTTGCCCTTGGTCCGGCTGGAGTGGCCGTCGAGGATCGCGCGCAGGAAGGCCAGCTGCTCCGGCGCGGGCTCGATGATCCGCGCGGGCAGGGCGGCGCGGTCCTCGGCCGGGAGGCTGGCCAGGGGGTCGGCGGCCGTGGCGTTGTGCATGGCCGCGGCCGAGAGCCGCCGGATGACGCCGGGCGGCACGTTGAGGCCGAAGGTGGGCAGCTTCCATTCGCCCACGGCCCGGAACACGGGCAGGTATTTGGCGAAGGGGTGCCCCCAGTTGGTCTTCCAGTCCAGGCGCTTTTCCAGCTCTTCGGGCGGGAACGCGCCCTGCCGGAACTCGTCCAGCACGGGGTTCAGCGCCGCCGGGGCCATCTCCAGCCCCACGGCAATGCGCGGCGCGCCCGGCTGTGCCGTGGTAGCCGCCGGGTGGGCCAGGAGGGTGAGGATGCGGGCCTCGGCCAGGTGGTCGCAGGCGTTGCCGTGGCTCTCGCCCACCAGGATGTAGGCGGCGCTGGCGGCGCGCTGGCGCAGGCCGTCGGGTGTGAGGGCGTCGCCGGTGTCGGTCAGAAACTCGCCGGGCGCGGGCAGAAAGCTCACGGGCATGGGCAGGTTGGGCGCGGGCCGGGCGCAGGCCGCAAGCAGGAGCACGGCTGAAAGCAGCAGGACGGCCGTCAGGGGCAGGAAAAACGCGCCCCGGCCTCTGCCAGAAGCAGGAACCGGGGCGCGCAAGGTGGTCGTTACGGGCATGAAGCCTCTTGATGCGGACAGCGCTGGGCTAATCCCAGGTGCGCTTATCCTCGATGGGCCGGATCTGCGGGGGCAGGGTGCCGGGGTTCAGGATCTTCAGCGTGGGGCGCAGCTTGATCTTCTCGCGGAAGGTGTGCAGCAGCTCCTCCTCACGCTTGAACGCGCCGGACTCGATGGACAGGACCATCTCGTCGATGCCGCCGGGGTTGGTGACCTCGATCTGCCAGCGCTTGATCTCCTCGAACTTGGCCATGACCTGCTCCACCTGGTGCGGGTACACGAACATGCCCTTGATGCGCGCGGTGGTGTCCACGCGGCCCACGATGTTGCCCAGGCGCGGGCTGGTGCGGCCGCAGGCGCAGGGCGCGCGGTCGATGAAGCCGAGGTCGCCCGTGGCCAGGCGGATGAGCGGGTAGGTCTTGTTGAAGGCCGTGACCACGATCTCGCCCACTTCGCCGTCCTTCAGCGGAATGCCGGTGTCCGGGTGGCAGATCTCGACAAAGGCGCGGTTAGAGAGGTGCAGACCGCACTTGTGGAAGCATTCGTAGCCGATGCAGCCCACATCCGCGGTGCCGTAGCCCTGGCGCATGACGCAGTCGAGCTTCTTCTCCAGGGTGGTGCGCATCTTCTCGGAGAATTTTTCGCCGGTGACGAAGGCCACCTCAAGGAACAGGTCCTTGCGCAGCGACAGGCCGATCTCCTCGGCCTTCTGGGTCAGGTGCAGCAGGTAGCTCGGCGTGCCGATGTAGCCGGTGACGCGCAGCTTCTGCATGATCTCCAGCTGGCTGCCGGTGTTGCCCGGACCGGCGGGGATCACCGCGCAGTTCAGGTTCTTCAGCGGCTCCTCGAACATGAGCCCGGCCGGGGCCATGTGGTAGGGCAGGGTGATCTGGGCCACGTCGCCGGGGCGGAAGCCCACGGAGTAGAAGCCTTCGGTCCAGCCCCAGTAGTCGTCCTGGCGATCTTCGGGATCAAAGATGGGGCCGGGCGAGAGGAAGACGCGCCGCAGCTCGCCCAGGTCCTTGGTCAGCAGGCCGCCCAGGCGCGGGCCCATGCTCTGGAGAAAGATGAGCTCCTTCTTCTTGAGGATGGGCACGTGCTTGAGGTCGGAGAGCGCCTTGAACTTGTCCACATTGAACTGGGAGCGGTCAAAGCGCTTCTTCACGTCCTCGGAATATCGGTAGGCGTAGGACAACAGGTCCTTGAGCTGGAGCTGGTAATATTGGCGGCGCTCGGAATCGTCGAGCACCTCGCGACGGCTGTAGATGCCCTCGGTGCGGTCCTTGCGGGTCATGTCCTGTAGTCCTCCTGAAAGGTTGACAAAAAAGAGACGCTATTCGCCGAATAGCGCAGCATAACCGATGCGGACCGGAATTGCAAGGCTGAAGAGGGCTGTCCCGAGGGGCTTCAGTTCGGCCAGAACAGCCAGACCAGCGGGGCCAGGGCCAGCCGGTACCAGGCGAAGGGCTTGAGCGTGAAGCGCGACAAAAGATTGATGAAGCCCTTCACCGCCGCCCAGCCGGACACGAAGGACACCGCAAAGCCGATGGCCAGGAACACCAGGTCGCCGGACTCGAAGAGCCGCCAGTTCTTCAGAAGGTCGTAGCCCACGGCCGCGCACATCACCGGCACGGCGGCCAGGAAGGAGTACTCGGCCGCAGTCTTGCGCTCGGTGCCGAGCAGCATGCCGCCCATGATGGTCGCGCCCGAGCGCGAGAAGCCCGGCCACAGCGCCAGGCACTGGAACAGCCCGATGGACAGCGCCAGTTTCGGGGTCATGGCGTCCAGCGAATCCACCGGGCGCTTGAGCGGGCGCTTGAGGCGCGCGGCGCGGGCCTCCACCACGAACATCAGCACGGCCCCGACGAGCAGGGCCAGGGCCACGGTCTTGGGGCCGAAGAGGTGCGCCTTGATGGCCTTGTGGGCCAGAAAGCCGAGGCCCAGGGCCGGCAGCGAGGTCAAAAAAAGCAGCCAGATGCCGCGCGGGCCGGAGAAGCTGCGCTGCGGATCGGTTTTGAGCAGGCCCAGGAAGCGGTCGTGATAGAGCACCACCACGGCGAGGATGGCGCCGAGCTGGATGGCGATCTCAAAGGTGTCGGCCTTGGGCCCGGTGAAGTCGAGTGCGTGCCCGGCCAGGATGAGGTGCCCGGTGCTGGAGACGGGGAGAAATTCGGTGAGGCCTTCGACGAGGCCCATGATCACAGCGATATACCAGGGGGCCATGTCCGGGTGGTGCTCCTTGGGACGGGGATTTTGTCAGGGGACTGGATGAAATGAAATTGAGATGTGCGCCGCTCCCGGATCACCCGGCTTGCTCCAGTTCCGCGCAGTGGGAACTCGGGGCTTTTTGTTACGGCGCACTTTCTGCTTTTGGTGCGAGGGGCGGCTCGATCCGCCATATTTTCAGCCTGTTGCACATCGGTGCTCCTGCCCTCCGTTTGCCTTCGCCGTCTTGAGGTCTGGAACCACCGGCCCTGCGGCCCTGCCCTTTGCCGACTCGCCACGCGGCGCGCCCTCTGCGGGTCTCGACTGGTCCCTGTAGGTTGTAAGGTAACCATTCACGGGCCGCTGTAAAGACCCCGGGCGGAAACTTTGCGGCCCTGGGCCGGATGTTTTTTGCTGTGTCTGGGAGATGTCGGCGTGGTGGGGATTTTCTTCTGGTCAGGGGCGGGGCAAAAGTGTGTGCGCCGTTTCCGGATCACCCGGGCTGCTCCAGTTCCGTTTCATGGGAACTCGGGGCTTTTTGTTACGGCGCACTAACTGCTTTTGGTGCGAGGGGCGGCTCTATCCGCCATATGTTGTGAGCTTTTTCAGCCAGGCCGGGCTACCCTCCGTTCGCGTCGTCGCTCTATATTGTCTGGGACCACCCGCCTCTCGGCCTTGTGCCTCTGGCGCCCTTTTCCGGGTCTTCCGGCCTTTGTGCCCGCTCCGGACCTTCACCCCGCGCTTCGAGCCGGCCGGGCCTGATGGTGGTCCCGTGTACCATTTAAGATAAGCACCCCGGGTGCGTTGTAAAGGCCCAGGCCAGAAATCCGGTGCGTCGCGTTGGGAATATTCTTAGCCCCTCCAGGGGAGCGCATTGACTTTCGGTCCTGGGCGAAGCACCATGCCCCCCATGAGCTTCTTAAGTCTCGCCTTCATCGAGCGGCTCGCCGAGGAGCGCATCCAAAGGGCCCAGGAAGAGGGCGCCTTTGATGATCTGCCCGGGCGCGGCAGGCCGCTGGACCTGGAGGACGACGCCCACGTTCCCGAAGACCTGCGCATGGCCTGGCGCGTGCTCAAGAACGCGGGCTGCCTGCCCCCGGAGCTCTTGGCCCAGCGCGAGATCCACACCGCCCGGGAGCTTTTGGCGGGCATGACCGACGAGGCCGAGCGCTACGCCCAGATGCAGCGCCTGAACCTCCTGATCACCAAGCTCAACCTTTCGCGCCGCCGCCCGGTGGAGCTTGAGGTGCGGCAGGAATACTACGACAAGGTGGTGGAGCGCGTGCCGGTCAAGGGCAGACGCCCGGAATAGCGCCAGGAATCGCCGCTTCGGCACCCGAAAAAATCGCATTGATGAGGACGCCATGAAACTTTATCGCTGCTTCACCGGCCCGGATGACCAGACCTTCTGCCTGCGCGTGAGCCAGGCCTTGAGCAATGGCTGGGAACTGCACGGCGGTCCCAGCCTTTCCTTCGATCCCCTGCGTGGATGCGCCATCGTCGCCCAGGCAGTGGTCAAGGAGGCAGAGGGCGAGTTCGCGCCGGGCATTGACCTTGCCAAGATGTAGCGCGCCGGGAAACAAAAACGCCACGGCGGTTCGGACCGCCAGATGAGGATGACCGCCATGCCCCGCAAAGCCGAGAAGACCGCCGCCCAGACCGTTGCCCTGAGCCTGGTTCTGGCCTTGGTCCTGGCCGCCACGCTGCTTTCGGGCTGCTCCGGCAAGCCGGCCGAAGGGCCGGAGTCCGAGGTGGAGCGGCTGCGCGCCCGCGTGGAGCGCCTGGAGCAGGAATCGGCCACGGAGCGGGCCAGGCTCGCGGCGGACATGGCGGCCCTGCGCCAGGACATCCGCGCCCTGCACCAGAGCCTGGAAGAGGCCGAGCGCAACCTGGCCGCCGCAGAGCCGGAGGGCGCGGCCAAGCCTGCTAAAACCGGCGCGCCGGAAAAATCGCCGCGCCAGGCCCTGCGCGACACCTTGCGCAACATGGTGGAGGGCTCCCGCGCGGCCCTGGAGCGCCTGAGCCGGGAGCTGGACAGGCAGCTGGACAGGCCGTCGCAGAAGCCGCCCGAGAAGCCTTCGGAGAAGCCATCGGACAAGCTGGTTCCGCCCCCGGCAACGGACCAGCGCTCCATCTGAAGCCCCGCTGCCCGCTGCCCGCCGCCCGTTTCCGCAGCATCGACCATCGGCACGCGGTCCCCTGCATCAAGACTGTGGACGGAAGCGCACCCCTTGGGGCATAGTCCCCCCTGACCGCCGCCAGGCGAGTTCCCTCAAGGAGTGCCCATGCGCGCCGCCCTGCCTGCCCGAATGCTCTCGCCCCGCGCGAAAACCTTGCCTGCCCTGGCTCTGGCCTTGGCCCTGGCCTGTTCCCTTGCCCTGCTCGCGCCCGCGCCAGCCCTGGCCCAATCGCCCTACGTGCAGGGCCTGGAGCTCTACCGCCAGGGCAGATACGCCGAGGCCGCCCGCATCCTGCGTGCCGCCCTGCCTGTATCGACCCCGGTCCAGGCCCCCACGCCTCGGCCCAGCCTCATTCCGGGCCTCACTCCCCCGGCGCCCTTGCAGGCCCAGGCTGCGCAAACAGCAGACGCGTCGGCCATGGCCTCGCCCGAGGTCATACACACCCGCGCCATGCTCGGCTTCACCCTGCTGCGCCTGGACCAGCTCACCGAGGCCGAGGAGCAGTTCGGCCTGGTGCGCCAGAGCGACGAGCTGAAAGCCGTGGGCCTGCTGGGCACCGGCTGGGCGGCCTTCTCACGGGGCCGCACCTCCGCCGCCGTGGATCTCTTTTCCGAGGCCCTGAGCCAAAGCGGCCGCCCCTCCTCCAGCCTTCCCGACATGCTGCGCGAGTCCGTTCCCGCCGACGCCCGCCTGGGCCAGGGGCTCATCGCCCTGGGCCGGGGCCAGGCCAGCGAGGCAGCCCGGCTGCTGCAGGCCGCGAGTTCCGGCACGAACCTGCTGGCTTCGCCCAAGGAGCTCTTCCTGGCCCTGGGCGACGCCCGCGCCCTGAGCGGAGACACCAGGGGTGCCCTGGCCGCCTGGGAAGAGGTGCGCCAACGCTCCTCGCGCTTCGTGGGCGATGCCCCGCGAGACGAACTTTCGCGTTTCAAGGCCGCCCGGCTCCTGGAAAAGAACGGCGAGGCCAACCAGGCCCTGGCGCTCTACGCCAGCCTGGCGGGCGGGCAGTTCTACCAGCCCGAGGCCCTGTTGGCCCAGTCCCGGCTGTTGCTGGCCCAGAGCCGCGCGGCCGAGGCCGTGGTCTCCCTGCGCCGCCTGGTGGCCCTGGAGCCGACCCTGGTGGAGCCGCTCAGCCGCACCATCGCCGCAGACCCGCTGCTGCGGCCCCTGAACAAGGACTGGGGCCTGGCCTATTTCCACCGCGCCGCCTACCTGGATGCCCTGTCCAAGCTCTCGGCCTACCTGGACGACGTGGATCCCAAAGACTACGGCAGCCTCATGGGCCTGGGCTGGAGCCACCTGCGCATGGGCCAGAGCGCCCAGGCCCTGGAAGCCTTCACCGCCGCCGTCGCCGTGCGCGCAAACGGCAGCCCCACCGCAGCCAGCGCCGAGCCCCTGGCCGGCATGGCCGCCGCCACGCTGTCGCTGGGCCGCGTGGCCGAAGCGCGCGCTCTCTTGGCCCGCGCCCTGACCGTGGACCCGCACAACGCCGTGGCCCTGAACACCCTGGGGCACCTGGAGCTCTCGCAGGGCAACCCGCAAAAGGCCCTGGGGCATTTCCGCGAGGCCTTAAACGCCCGGCCAGACTACGTTGACAGCCGCATGGCCGCCGCCAGGGTACTATTTGAGCGCGCCGACTACGATGCCGCCGCAGCCGAGTACTTCCGCCTGGCCACCCAGGAGCGGCGCTCCGTGGCGGCCTGGAACGGGCTGGGCTGGGCGCGCCTGCGCCTGGGGCAGTACAAGGACGCCTTCCAGGCTTTTTCCGAGGCCCGCAGGTTGAACCCGTCCCTGCCCGCAGCCGCCTACGGCCTGGGCATCACCCTGGCCAAGCAGGGCCAGGCCGAGCAGGCCAGCCAGAGCCTGGCCGAGGCCATCTTCCTCAACCCGGATTTCGCCGCCACCCCGGAAGTGCTGGACCTCATGCGCTCCCGGCCGGAGTACGGCGAGCTGTTCCTGGAAATGGGCGAGGCATACGCGCGCAAGCTGTATCCCACCGCCGCCGCGCCCTTCCTGGAAGAGTACCTGCACCAAAATCCCAACAGCCGCGCCGGACGCCGGGCCCTGGCCTGGGCCAGCTTCTGGGCCGGGCAGGAGGACAAGGCCCACGCCCTGTTCCAAACCCTCCTCACCGTGAACAAGGACGACGCCGACGCCCACCTGGGCGATGGGCTGGCTCTGCTCTCGCGCAATCACCTGGACCTGGCCGAGCCCCACCTGCGCGATGCCGTGCGCCTGGAACCCACCAACGCCCAGGCCTGGCGCGCGCTGGTGCTGCTGCTTTCCCGGCAGGGCAAGGACCAGGAGGCCGTGGCCGCCCGCAACAACGCGCCCAAGTCGCGCCTGGAACGGCTGGACCGCATGAGCGCCAGAGGCTTTGCAGCCTTCACCGAAGGCCGCGTGCGCGACGCCGTTCTGGACTTCCGCCGCGCTGTGGCCCAGGACCCCGGTCTGGCAGCGCCGCGCTACGGGCTGGCCTTCGCCCTGGTGGCCCTGGGTGATGCCCGCCTGGCCCGAGAGGAACTCCTCACCGGCCTCAATCTCGACCCGGCCTTCCTGGACGACCATGAGCTGGGACGCCTGCTCGCGCAACACTTCCAGTTGGGCGGCTTGGACGTGGACCTGGCCTGGAGCCAGCTCTACGCGCTCAACCTGGACCCGGCGCGGGCGGAATTCGAACGCATTCTGGGCGCCGCTCCCGGCAACCTGGAGGCCGCCTTCGGCCTTGGCGCCACAGCCTACCTGCAGGGCGACTGGGTTCTGGCCGAAAATTCCTTCGACAAGCTCCTGCCGCGCGCGCCGGAGACCGCCCCCTCCTGGGACAAGTGGAGCCACCTCATGGGCAAGCTCGGCTGGGCGGCCTACCACCAGAAAAAGTACGACAAGGCCCTGCACGCCTTTGACTGGTTGCGGACCTACAATGCGCAGACACCCTACGCCGCACCGCTCTCTGGCATGGGCTGGGCGCTCTTGGGCATGGAGCACCCGGGCCAGGCCCAGGACCTGTTCACCCGCTCGCTGACCATCTTTCCGCGCAACCTCACCGCCATGCTCGGCATGACCAAGCTTAGAAAGGCCTCGGAGTCCTACGAGGAAGACATGGACGACGAACCGGAACCCGCGCCGACGCCCAAGGCCAAGTCCAAACGGTCCAAAAAGAAAGCCCAGGAAGCTACGCCTGCCCCTAAAAAGAGCAAAAAGTCCAAGAAGAAGGCCGGGGCGGAATAGCCTCCGGCTGCACAGGGGCGAGGCCCTCAGGACCCGGCAGTGGGCGCATGCTCCCCCCACATTGGCGCCAACCCGCTGCGCGCCAAGGTGGCTGCCGGATATTTAAGCCCTCAGGGGGCTTGCGCCAGCAGCGATGGCGCTGGTTGCCGGGCTCTCCCTACTGCATGCCCTGGGCGCTCAGGTGCTGGCCCAAGGCCTTGTCGGACTCCAGGATGTGCTTGACGAGCCAGTCGTGCAGGAAGCTCCAGACCTCCTGGGGGGTGATCTTGCCGCCGGACTCCAGGGCATCCGCCGCATCGAGCACCTGTTCGATGAAGGTGTCGTGCTCCTGCTTATGCTGGGAGCGCTTGGGATAGTCTTTGGCCTCCATGGCCTCTTCCTCTGTCGAAAAATGGTACACCGCGTAGTCCTTCATCCTCTCCACGATGCCCATGACGGCTTCCTTGCCGTGGCTCTCGCCGATGGCTTGGCCCAGGGAATTCAGCATCTCCACCAGGCGCTTATGCTGTTCGTCGATGCTCTTGACCCCGATCTCGAATCCATGCGCCCAAGCGACAGTTTCCATTCGTCCCCCTCTCTGTCTTGCTGGTTTTGACCCGTTCACGCCGGGCCAAGCGGTATCTACTTCATGCCAGCGGCGCAAACATGCTCGCCCAGCAGCTTGTCCGGCCCCTGGATGTGCTCACTCAGCCAGTTGCGCAGGAACGTCCAGAGATCCTTGGCCGGAACGCTTTCCCCCCGGCCCAAGGCGTCCTCCAGGTCCAGCACTTTCTCGATGAAGGCGTCATGCTCGGCCACGTGGCTGGTGCGCGCTGGATACTTGGTGGCGGTCATGGCCTCCTCTTCAGTCTTGAAATGCTGCTGGGCGTAGGCCCGCATCCGGGCCGAGGTAAGCTTCACAGCTTCGCCGCCCTGGTCCGCGGCCATGGCCTGGCCAAGCTCGTTGAGCATGGCCAAAAGGGTCTGGTGCTCCTCGTCGATGCGCGCCACGCCGACGCTGATTTCCTTGGTCCAGGCAATGATTTCCATGCACACTCCGCTTGTCTGGTGGATCAACCGGCAGGCTCTTCACGCAGGCGCGCCAGAAGCTGCTCCATGCTTTCGATGATGGCGCCCTTGTCCTCGGCGTTGACGCGCTCCAGGTCCGCGATGATGCGCAGCCCCTTGAACTCCGAGCGGATGAGGTCCGGGCAGCCCAGCTCCTCGTCGTAGATGTTGGTGATGGCGTAGGGGATGATCTCCCGCTCGATGCCCTTGGCCATGAGCTTTGGCCGTTCTTCCGCCTCCACGATATCCTGCACCAGCGCGTAGGTGTCGGAGGAGATGAGGATGCCGTCGGGCTCGGCCTGCACCTCCAGGCGCGCGGCCAGGTTCACCTCGCCGCCGATGATGGTGTAGTCCATGCGGTCCTCGCTGCCGAAGTTGCCCACGTTGCAGTACCCGGTGTTGATGCCGATGCGCATGTGGAACGGGTCCTTGTAGCCGCGGAAGCGCCAGGTGCTCTGCAGTTTCCGCATGCGCCGCTGCATGGCTACGGCCATGCGCACGCAGGCCTCGGCGTCCTCCCGCACGCCTCTGGTCTCGGGATCGCCGAAGAACATCAGCATGGCGTCGCCGATGAACTTGTCTATGGTGGCCCCGTAGTGCAGGGCGATTTTCGACATCTCGGTGAAGTAGCTGTTCAGCAGATACGAGAGGTCCTCGGGCTGCATGTTCTCGGTGGTCTTGGTGAAGTCCTTGATGTCGCTGAAGAAGACCGTGAGTTTCTTGCGCTGGGTGACCAGGTCCGTGCCTTTCTCGCCGGTCAAGAGCGAGTGGACGATCTGGGGCGAGAGGTACTTGGACAGGTTGGCCGAGAGGGCCTCCTGGATCTTGTTCTTCTCCTCCATGACGTGGGCCATGGCGTTGAGCTTCTCTTCGTTGCGGTCGGACAGCTTCATGAGCCGCTGCAGGTTCTTGAGCAGCTTCTTGTACTGCTTCAAGAGCTCGGCATAGCGCTTGGCGGCCTCGGGGTCGGCAAAGGCCCCCTGCTCCAGATACGCCTCACCCTGGGTGATGATCTCCGTCTCGTCGGTGAACAGCTCGTAGCTCATGGCTACTCCAGGAATTTCAGTTCAAACTTGGCTGCGTCCAAATCCTCGGCGAACTCCTCGCCCATCTCCTGCATGTCGTCGCCCTCCTCGCAGGTCCAGGTGATGAGGACGTCGTTGCCGTCCTCCGCCGCCTGATCGAGCAGGCTGAACAGGCCCATGATGGTCTTGGCGCTGGAGCTGTTGAAATAGGGCAATGCGAAGTGGAAGGCGATCCTTTGTCCCGCCTGGGCGCCCAGGTGCTCCTTGAGCTTGCCCACGGGCTCGCCGAAGAACTCGGCGATGTTCTCGGGATAGGACTCGCCCTTGAGGGAGAAGGTGTTGGCCGCGAAGTCGAACAACAGCTCCGGGGTGCGTTCGGTGGCGGGGATGTGCAGGGTGCTCATGGGAATGTCTCCAGGCTACAGCAGCGCTTTGAGGGTGAAGAAAACGTAGGCATCGTCGACCTTGCGGAAGTCGAAGTCTATGCCGTGGCGGGCGTTGCGGGCGATGTCGATGAAGCCCACGCCAGCGCCCTTGCTGCCCTCCGGGGTCTCGCCGCGCAGGGTCTCCTTCCAGAGGGCCTTCAATCCGTCGCGGTCCAGGCCCTTGATGTGCGTCAGGGAGTCGCGCAGGCGTTCGGCGTCCTTGGTTTCAATCATGTTGCCACAGGCCACGAAGGGCACGTCGTCCTTGCTGCCCACGGTGAGGATGCCGTAGCGCAGTTCCGAGGAGTCCTCGTTGCCGATTTTCTCGGCGGAGTAGCGGATGACGTTCTGGACCTGCTCCACGAACACGGCGAAGACGCCCTTGGTCACCTTGGCGTCGGCATCGCCGAGCTGCATCTGGGTCTTGATGGCGTTGCCGATGCCGAGCAGGATGCCTTCGGTCATGTAGCCGGAATAGCAGAATGTTATACCCTGTTGCCCCAGGGTGTCGCGCAAGTCAAACATTTCACTGGCAAGCACTTGTTCCTCCAATCCCATGGCGGTGGGGGGGCAGGCTTTGGTTCTACTCTAGTTCAGGAAGCGCAGTTCAAAGGTGGCGGATTCCAGATCTTCGGCCATGTCCTCGCCCATCTCCTGCATGTCGTCGTCCTTTTCGCAGGCCCAGAGGATCTTCACCTCGTTGCCGGCCTCCGCGGTCCGCTCCAGCAGGTCGAACAGGCCCAGAACATACTTGGCGCTCGGGCTGTTGAAGTACACCAGCGAAAAGCTGAACACGATGCGCGCGCCTTTCTGCGTGGCGAAGTGCTCTTTGAGCTTGTCCACCAGCGGGCCGAAAAACTCCGGCACATTCTCCGGAAAGCTGCGGCCGGACAGGCTGAAGGTATTGGCGGCGAAATCGAAATCGACCTCGAGCGAACGCTCTTCCGCTGGAATTTTGATGTTTTCCACAGGCTGCTCCAATTGTTTTGGTCTATGGTCTATGCCTGAGATGCGTACAATAATCCAGCCCGAGGCAGGCTCACGGCTTAAGTTCAAAGCCCAGGACCGCGATGTCGTCCAGGCGCACTTCCGAGCCCCGGAAGGCCTCCACCGTGGCGAAGAGCAGGTCGCCCAGGTCCTCCAGAGGCATCTGCGGCTGCCCGGCCAGCAGGGCCTGGAAGCGCCTCTTGCCAAAGGCCCGGCCTGACTCCTCGCCCACCTGGTCCAGCAGGCCGTCGCTGGTGAGGAAGAACCGGCGGCCTGGCGCGGCCGAAACGGTGTGGTTGGCGTAGCCCGGCTCCGGGGCGATGCCCCTGTAGCCCATGCTGGCGCCCGTGCCCTTGATCACGGCCACCTCCGGCCCGTCCTGCACGAAGAGCGAGAAGCGCGCCCCGCTGAAGGTGACCGAGCCGTTGTCCGCCGGGATATAGCAGGCCCCGGCCTCCAGGCCGTCGTCGGAGCAGCGGCCATGGGAACCGCCCTCGCCGGAGCCGTTGTCGTCGCAATCCTGGCCCAGCTGCCGCTGCACCCGCTGGTGCATCTGCGTGAGCAGCGCTGCCGGGTCGCCCGGGGGCGTGCGGCGCAGAGCCATGTCCAGCGCGCCCGTGGCGATGAGCGTCATGAAGGCTCCGGGCACGCCATGGCCGGTGCAGTCGCCCAGGATGAGCAGCAGGCCGTCGCCCCAGGGCCTGGCCCAGTAGATGTCGCCGCCGACCACGTCGCGTGGGCGCCAGAGCGCCAGGTGCTGCGGCAGCCGTGCGGCCAGCACCTCGGCCTCGGGCAGCACGGCCCGCTGGATGCGGCTGGCATAGGTGATGGAGTCGGCGATGATGCCGTAGGCCTTGCCCAGCTCCTCGGCCTTGCGCGTCACCTCGGCGGTGCGTTCGACAACGCGCTGTTCAAGGAAGGCGTTGGCCTCCTTCAGGCTCATGCGCAGGCGCTGTTCCGTGGCCAGGGCCGAGCCCATGCGGTTGGCGTAGATCCGGCCCAGCACGGCGTAGGCCAGGAACACGGCCAGGGCCAGGGCCTGCATGGCCGTGGAGAGGCGCTGGGAGACGATGGCGTTCTGTTCGCTTTCGGCCAGAAGGGGCAAAAGCGCGCGGGACAGCGCAGCCCGGTACAGGGCCTTCTCGCGCTTGTAGTAGGGTGAGATGACGATTTCCAGCGCCTCGCCCCACTTCTCCTGCTCCATGAGGATGATGGCGCGATGCTCGTCGACCACGATGCCGACCTCCAGGTCGGCCATTTCCTTGAAGGCCTGGCGGGCCTCCTCGTTGGTAACGGCCTTCAGGCAGTCGCGCTGGAGGATGGCCCTGGTCTTGAGCTGGTCCTCGTAGGTCAAGAGATAGCTGGCGGACTTGAGGCTGGCGGCCAGGCGCACGGCCGTGGCCGTGGCGTCGTTGGCGTTGAGGATGCGCTCGACGTCGATGGACAGTACGCGCAGGTTGTCGGCGGCGTTCTTGTATTTCCAGGCGGCGTAGAAAAAGGCGGCAAAGGCCGCGAGCATGAGCACGGACAGGACGAACAGGGCGTGCCTGCTCACCAGCCAGGCCCAGGCCCCGCCCCGCGCCGTGGTCTCCGGTTCGGCGTATTCCGTCAACTCGCGCTGCTGTTGTTCCATTCGCGGTTCCCTGTCGCTTTGCGTCATGGCTAGTCCACGTACTCGGGCCTGCCGTTGGAATACACATAGAGCACGAAGCCCGTGGCCGAGATGTCGCCCTTGGCGTTGAACACCGTCCGTCCGAGAACGGACGGAAGCGGCCCGCCCTTGAGCGCTGCGGCGACCTTTTGGGCCTCAAGCCCGCCCGCCTTGGCCACGGCCTCGGCCCAGAGCTGGACCGCCGCATAGCTGTAGAGGGTGTACCCGTCCGGCGCGAACCCGCGAGCCTTGAAGGCCGCCACCACGTCGCGGTTGTTGCGGTCGTCCGCCGGGTTCGGGGCGAAGGTCACCAGGGTGCCGTCGGCGGCCCTGCCCGCCTGGGCCAGGCTCTTGTTCATGAGCGCGTCCGGACCGAGCAGCCTGAAGCGCATGGCCGAGGCCCTGGCCTGCCGGAGCAGGGCTTCGGCCTCGGGCGCGTAGCCGCCGAAGAGCACCAGCTCGACGCCGGCGCGGCGCATCCGCTCCAGGAGCGGTGTGAAATCGCTCTGTCCCACGGTGATGGTCTCGGTAAAGACCTCGGTGATCCTCGCCTTGTGCAGGTGCTCCCGGGCTATGTCCGTGAAGCCCTTGCCATAGACCTGGGTGTCGTGGATGATGGCCACCGTGGTGTTGCGCAGGCGGCGCGAGATGAACTCGGCGGCCACGAAGCCCTGCACGTCATCGCGCCCGCAGGTGCGGAAGACGAAGGGCAATCCGCGCTCGGTGTAGGCGGGATTGGTGGACGCAGCCGAGATCTGCACCACCTTGGCGGCGTCATAGATGACGGAGGCCGGGATGGACGCCCCCGAGCATTCGTGCCCGACCACCATGTCCACCTTGCCCGCCACCAGTTCCTTGGCGATGGGCACGGCCTTGTCCGGGGAGCACTGGTCGTCGCGTACGAGCAGGCGCACCTTCCGCCCCAGCAGGCCGCCCTTGGCGTTGATAGCCTCCACCGCCGCCTCGGCCCCCTGGCGCAGCTCCTTGCCTGTGGCCTCAAGGGGCCCGGTCATGGCGGCCACCACCGCGATGGTGATGTCCCCGGCCCGGGCCGGGGCAGGGCCAAGGCCGACGACGAGAAACGCCAGGGCCAGCAGCACCAGGCCGCTGCCGCCTGCATGCACCAGGGGACGATTACATATGCTCACGAGAATGTTCCCCCCGCTGTTTCTTGTAACTGGGGACCTTGCCACCAGCCCAAAAGCTGTGACCGGAAGTCCGCCGTATATCACAGGACACTGAAGCCCGCCACAGATACGTCGTCGCGGCGCTTCTCTTGGCCTTGATACCGGGTGAGGCTCTCCATGATGCGCTGCGGGTGCTCGGCCAGGGGCATATTGGCGAGCTCCAGCAGCAGCTCCATGAAGCGCTTCTTGCCGTAGCTGCGCCGCTTGTCCCCGCCGATCTGGTCCAGCAGGCCGTCGCTGGTCAAAAAGAAGCGCTGGCCCGGGGTCAGGGCGAAGTCCTGGGCGGTGAAGGGGAAATCAAGCGGGATGCCCCGGTAGCCGATGCCCCGGCGGTCGCCCTTGTGCTCGGCCAGTCCGCCGTTTTCCAGCGCGAACAGGCTGAAGCGCGCCCCGCAGAAGCGCAAGACGCCCTTGTCCTGCGGGATGTAGCAGACGCCCAGCTCCATGCCGTCGTCCGACGTGCCGCCGTCGGTGTCCTGGCCCAGGCCCCGCTGCACCAGCCGGTGCGTGCGGCTCACCAGTCCGGCCACATCGCCAGGAGTGACGTCGCGCAGGGCCTTGGAAAGAGCGCCGGTGGCGATGAGCGTCATGAAGGCGCCGGGCACGCCGTGGCCCGTGCAGTCGCCCAGGACGAACACGCTGCCCTGGCCCCAGGGCACGCTCCAGTAGATGTCGCCGCCGACCACGTCGCGCGGTTGCCAGAGCACGAAATGCTCGCGGAAGCTGTCGGCCAGGAATTCCGGCGCGGGCAGCACGGCCTGCTGGATGCGGCTGGCGTAGCGGATGCTGCCCTCGATGAGCTCCAGGGCCTCGTCGCGCTGCATCTGGGCGATCTTCTGGGCCGTGACGTCCGAGCCCACGCAGAGCACGCCCAGGCCCTGGCCGGTGGCCTCGTCGCGCAGGGCCTGGTTGGTCCAGCCCACCCAGACGCGGTCGCCGTCCTTGGTCATGTTCTCGTTCTCGTTTCTGGCGTGCAGGCCGGGGTTATGGACCAGATCCTGGATGAAGGCCGCGAGGTCGCGCCCGGTTGACTCGGCCTCGGGCACGATGGTGCCGACGATGCGCTGGCCCAGGATCTCGTCCTGGCTGAAACCGAAGAACTTCTGGGCGAACTCGTTGAAGAAGGTGATGTTGCCTTCCATGTCGAGCTTCAGGATGATGCTGTTGGCGTTCTCCACCAGCTCGCGGTACTTGACCTCGCTCTCGCGCACCGCCTCCTCCATGCGCATGCGCTGGGTGATGTCTTCCTTCACCGCAGCGAAATGGGTGATCTCTCCGCGCGTGTTTTGAATGGGCACGATGGTCGAGTCGTCCCAGTAGATGTCGCCGTTCTTCTTGCGGTTGACGAGCACCCCGCGCCAGGGCTTGCCCGCGCTGAGGCTCTTCCACATCCTGGTGAAGACGTGCGGGGGCGTCTGGCCGCTCTGGAGCAACCTCGGGTTCTTGCCCAGAGCCTCCGCCTGGCTGTAGCCCGTGGTGGCGGAGAAGGCCGCGTTCACATACTCGATGGCCCCTTCGCGGTCCGTGATGACCACCGACACCGGGCTCTGCTCCACCACCAGGGAGAGCTTCTTCACGGCCTCCTCGGCCTTCTTTTTCTCCGTGACGTCGCGCACGGACACGATGACCTGGGTGCCCTGCTCCGTGACGATGGGGTTCAGTTTCACGTCCACGCTGATGGGGCGGCCATCCCTGGTCCGGGCGTGCAGGTCGTTCACCGCGCCGAAATCGCGCTGGGTGGGCGCGGCGAAGTAGCTCTGCACCTTTTGGGAGTGGGTGGGGCGCACGGCGTCGGGCACCAGCAGGTCGATGGAGCGGCCCAGCAGCTCCGCGGCGCTGTAGCCGAAGGTGCGCTCGGTCTGGGGATTCAGGTAGGTGATGAGCCCGTGCTGGTCGACCATGAGCAGGGCGTCGGGCGCGCCCTCCAGCACGGCCATGGTGCGGCCCTCGCTGCGACGCAGGGCCGCCTCGGCCTGCTTGCGCTCGGCAATCTCCTGCTCCAGCGCCGTGTTCTTGCGCTCCAGGTCGCGCAGGAGCTCCTCGCGCGAGGGATGGGCGAGGCGGTTGCGCAGGGCCTCCAGCATCTCCGGCCCGGGCCGGAAGGTGTGGTCGGGCAGGGGCGCGAGGCCCTCATAGGCCCACTTCGCGCCGGGCTCGCCAGCATTGGCCGTGAAGGTGCGGAAGAACGCGCCGGCCAAGAGCGGCGCGCGGGTCTTGGAAGAATAGGCGAAGCCCAGGGCCAGGGCCAGCCCGCCGAAGTCCTGGCGAAGCCCCAGGGTGGTCCGCACGCCGCCCGGCTGGCCGAGGCCCAGACGGCACAGCTCGGAATAGGCCGTGGCCAGCCTGGTGGCCCCGATCTCGTCGAAGCCAAGATCCTGCGCCAGGCGCAGGACCTTGCGCCGCGATTCGTTGAAGGTCACCTCGTCGGCGACCAGGAATTCGCCCAGGTGGATCATTTGTTGTACCTCAGCACCAGGCAGGAGGCGTCGTCGTCGCCCTTGCGGAAAGAGCGCATGACGCGTTCGGCGATCTCCTTGGCGCTGCCAGCCAGCAGGCCGGGGCAGTCGTGGGCCTCGAAGGACTCGCGGATGCCATCAGAATAGAGCAGGACCACATCGCCTGAACGCAGGCGAAATCTCTGCTCGCGCGGGGTGCTCATGGAATAGCCGACGATGCCGTCGCGGGAGAGCACGCGGGTGTGCTCGGCGCCGAAGATGCGCGTGGTGATGTTGCCGATGCCCGCCACCAGAAGCTCGCCGCTTTCCAGGTCGAGGTCCAGCAGGGTGACCACGGCCCCGCGCCCGCGCCGGAGCTTGTCGTGCAGGCCGCGCAGGCTCTGGGTCAGGCCCTCTCCCGCGCAACCGGGCAGAAATTCCTCGGCCACGATGGCCGACTGGCGCGCCTCCGGGCCGTGGCCCAGCACGTCCACCAGGGCCGCGAAGCAGGACTCGCCGTCCACCACGACCACGCCCGTGTCGCCGCATTCCTCCAGCAGACCGGTCATGGGATCCAGGATCAGGTGATGCTCGACCTGGCCCATGCCTAGCGCCTCCACTTGCGGGCGATGCACAGCGTGCCCACGCCGGGCTTGGAGTTGATGAAGAACTCGTCCATGAGCCGCTTGACGCCGGGCAGGCCCAGCCCCAGGCTCTTGCCTGTGCTGAAGTGGTCCTGCATGGCCCGCTCGATGTTGCGGATGCCCGGGCCGTGGTCCTCGGCCACGACCTCCACGCCGTCGCGCCCGGGCTGACCCACTTCGCCCTGCTCATGGATCAACCGCAGCACCACCTCGCCGCCGCCGCCATACCGGATGATGTTGGTGGCCAGTTCGGACACGGCCGTGGCGATGAGGCTTTGCCCGGCCTCGTCGAAGCCCGCCCGTCCGGCCAGCCGCCTGGCGCTGGTGATGGCCAGGGCGTTGTCCGTGGACAGGTTGAGCTCCACGTGGACCTCCTCGCTGACGTGCGCCGGGGTCATGGTGTCTTGGCCTTCTGGCCTGGCCCGGCCCGGCCGGCCGCAGCGCCCGTAGCCGCTGCGTCGTCATCGGCGGCGTCCTCGGCAGCGTTGGCCGGGTCGGCAGCGTCCGTGTCGTCGGCGTCTGCCCGGGCCACGCGCGGGCGTAGCAGCTCCATGCCGTCCTCCAGGCTGAGGGCCGTGACCAGGGCTTGCGTGTCCACGTCCAGGTCCATGAGGGTGGCGACCACGCCGGGCTGGAAGCCCACGAAGACCACGCGCGCCCCGAGCATGGCCGTCATGCGGCCCGCGTCGGCCAATAGCTCGTAGGAGGCGGAGTCCAGCAGGCGCACCCGCGAGACGTCTATGATGACACCGCGCGGCGAGGTGGCGTGCACCCGGCTGAGCAGCCCGGACTGGAACTGGCGCAGGGCCGCGTCCTCGATGCTGTCCGGGGCCTGGGCCACGAGCACGCCATCCAGTACGTGCATGCCGAGGCCGACGAAAACCTGATCACTCATGCGACACACTCCGCAGGGGAGCGGACCGGGGCCCGCCGACTATTTGGTCTTGCGCACTTCGTAGTGCAAAAGCTCGAAGGCGTCGCCCAGGGAGTCCTTCAGGGTGGCGTTGGTGGCCACGTCGCCCAGGTCGATGCCGAGCTGCACCAGGGTCTCCGCCACGGCCGGGGAGATGCCGGAGATGAGGCAGCGGCAGCCCATGAGCTTGGTGGCCTTGGTGATCTTGATCAGGTGGTTGGCCACGGCGGTGTCCACGGCGGCCACGCCCTGGATGTCCAGGATGATGATCTTGGACGAGGTCTCCTTGATCTTGGCGAGCATGGTGTTCATCATCTGCTGGGCGCGCATGGAGTCCACCACGCCGACCACGGGCAGGACCACGATGCCCTCCCACAGGCTGATGGCCGGGGTGGAGATTTCCATGATGGTGCGACTCTGCTCGCGCAGCTTCTGCTCGTCGCGCACGCGGCTGGTGATGTCGATGACGTACTCCACGCCGCCGATGATGTTTCCGGCTTCGTCCTTCAGCGGCGCTGCGGTGTACTCGATGGGCACGGCGCGGCCGTCGATGTTGACCTCGTTGCGCGCGGTGGCGCGGGCGCCGCTCTGCATGGCCTGGTTCATGCGGCATTCCGGGGTGCCGCAGTGCAGCGAGTTCATGAGCTCCGAGCATTTGTACTGGGTGATCTCGCCCAGGGGCAGGCCCAGCAGGCTGCACCCGGCCTCGTTCATGAAGACGATCTTGAAGTCCTTGTCCACGGCCATGACCGGGGTGGGAATCTGGTTCAGAACGCGGACCGACAAGTCCGCATCTAGGGCGGTCAGCACGGGGTTTTTTGCGGTCATGTGGGTCTCCAGGGTGAGGATGATAGGGCAGGGCTGCTTGCGGCCAGGCCGGAGCAGGCACCATTCCGCTGCCGAAAAGATTAGCGAACATAATACGACATTCAAAAGTATCCGCATATGGACAAAATAGCAATCCACCGCGCCTCAAAGATCGCTTGATATGCGCTGATGCCAACAGGTTGCTCCCGCCGGAGCGGCGCTTGGCGCTTTGTATCGTGTGTTTAGATATGCGCGATAAGGATGGCAAATGCGTGGCGGCCAGGAACGCTGGCGAAACAAGAAGTTGGCAGCTTCCTCACGTAGGCTCGACATGGAAAGCATGCCGAGGCACAGGGGAACACCCGTGGCCAACCGCTGCCCGTTGTTGGCGCTCCGGCACCTCCGGCCGCCGGACGCATTCCCCTTGCGGGTCGCCTTTACATGCGGGCCACGCCCAGGAACACAGCGGAGAGGGTGGCGATGAGGGTGAGGAAGGTGGCGCGGGCGGTTGTTCTGGACAGGCCGGGGAAGTGGTAGTGCATGGAGTCGTGCGGACAGGCCCCGATGCAGTCGCCGCAGAGGGTGCAGGAGAGTGCTGGCGTTCCGGCCTCGATGTCTGCGCCGGAAAGGGCGGAGTAGCGGCAGACGCGCGAGCAGGAGCGGCAGCGCGAGCAGGTCTCGCGGTCGATGCGCAGGCGCCAGGGGACAAGTCGTCCGAGGAGGTTGCCCACGAGCCCCATGGGGCAGAAGGCGGTGCAGTGGGCCATGACGCCAAGGCGTCGGGACAGCGTGAGCATGACGCCCACGCCGGTGAGGCCGAAGGCGGCGGCCAGCCAGGTGGCGGTGACGCCGTCCACGCCGAGCAGGCGCAGGGCCAGGGCCGTGGCGCAGGTGAGGATGAGCGTGGTGGCCCGGCCCCAGAGTGCCCAGCGCGCGGGCAGGGGCTCGGGGCGCTTGGGATCCAGGCGGGAGCAGGCGTCGTCCCAGGCGCCGATGTAGCAGAGGTGGCTGCACCAGGCCGGACCGACGAAGAGCACGGTGGCCGCGAAGAGGATGGCCATGAACAGCCCGGTGCCCCGGAAGATGGGGCCGGCAAGGATGAGGGCGGGCACGGGCAGGTGCAGCCGTCCGGTCATGAGGAAATCTTGCAGGCCCAGCAGGCCGAGGAGGAGCTGGCCGAAGAACACGGCTGAGAACAGCGCCCAGATGCGGGGGCGCAGGCGCTTGTGCCGCTCGGGGTCCATGAATGCGCCCGCCAGCCAGGCGGCGTAGAGGGCCAAAACCAGGATCTCCAGCCAGCCTGCGCCGGGGAATCTCGGGCCGGACAGGAAGCGGTCGGCCAAAAGCAGCGGCACGCTGGCCTTGGCCCGGGCAACGCTGAGCAGTGCGGCGGTGAGGAGGAAGGCTGCGGCCTGGGGCAGTTCCACCTCGCGCCCGCGCCCGAAGAACTCCTGGGCGCGGCGGCCAAGCAGCCAGAGTCCGGCGGCCAGGCTCGCCAGGGTCAGGCCGGAGAGGATCAGCGCCAGACGCAGCCAGTCCTGGCCGAGGGCCAGGCGCAGGCGCACGAAGCTGATGCCCGCGTCCACCCAGAGCAGGGCGCCCAGCACCAGCACGCAGGCGCAGATGAGCCGCGCGGCTCCGCGCCGCGACAGGAGCAGCAGGGGCAGGGCGGTCAGGGCCGCGCATAGTCCCGCTTCGCCCCGGC
>JAHIUD010000058.1 GCA_018817515.1 Pseudomonadota bacterium | reverse complement strand
CTGATGTACGCGGCCTCCAGCTTGCGGCGCTTGTCCTCGTCCTTCATGTGCAGATACGAGGTGTTGGGATCTGCCCAATCCAGGGTGTTCGGGTGCCGGAGGTAGGAGCGCAGACGCTTCTCGCTTGCGATGCTGTCGACCATGGCCACGCGCACAGGATCGGACAAGGTGCCCGTGAAGCAGACGTCGAAGAGGATCTTGTCGAAGTCGAAGCTCGGGGCGGCCTTGAGCACGTGCGGAGCGGGAAAGTGCGGATAGCAGTAGACGTTCGGGTCGTCCACGTTGCTTCTGCGGGGGTCGTCGGTGATGATCAGGGCGGTGGTCAGCAGCGGCTGGCCCCGGTCGTGGAAGTTGAAGAACACATGCTTGTTTTCATGCTCGTAGAAATACGGCAGGCGTCGCATGAAGTCATGCACATGCAGCGCGCGCTCGATACTGATGTGCGGCTCCATAACATAGGGATACACGATGTAGTCAGCGGCATCCGGCGTGGTCACGCGCACAAAGCTGCCGTCCAGGCTGTTGCCTTGGCCATCAACCTGCTGCAGCAACGGAATGACGGGAGAGGCTCCACGTTTGTCAAGAACTTGGGCGGGGACTTTGAAGTCCAGACCATCCTGATAGACGAAGAGCTTCATGGGTTCAGCGTGCATGTACGTTTCCTCCCGGTATTGACGCGGCCACGGACAAGGGCCGGACGCCTCGAAAATTACAACCATCATGCACGTTATATGCCAGCCGAATTCAGTGCGGTTCACCCGCCAGCCTTGCCCTGCCTAGCCACAGGCCTTGCGTATGTTTGTGCAACTTCATGCGATGCCTGGCCCTTCTATTCAGCCCGGGATAGAGGTCTCCACCTATACGCAATGCTGCGCGACCGACATCTGCGTAGCCTGCGTCAACCTTCAAACATCAAAGAAACACATGAACATCCGTCCCGAGACTTTCGCCGACCACGCCGCAATCCGTAAGATCAACAACGCAGCCTTTGCGGTCCACCTTTTCAGCAGGCAGACCGCGCACCTCATCGTCGACGCCCTGCGCGCCGAGGGCGCTCTGACCGTCTCGCTGGTGGCGGAAGACGTCCTGGCTGGTGATGTACGCATCGTGGGCCACATCGCCTTTTCCAAGGAGCCTGTGGATGGCCGCGACCTGGGCTGGTACCTGCTTGGCCCGGTGGCCGTATTGCCCGACCTGCAACGCAAGGGCATCGGCTCGAAGCTGGTGCTGGCCGGCCTGGCCAAACTTCGTAAGCGCAACGCCGCGGGCTGCGCCTTGGTGGGCGACCCGGCGTTATATGCGCGCTTGGGCTTCCGGCAGGCCGTTGGCCTTTCCTGGCCCGGCGTGCCGGCCAAGTTCGTGCTCTACCAGCCTCTCTGCGGAGATGAGCCCAACGGGGCGATCTCGCACCATCCGGCCTTCAACATCGAAGCCTAGCCCGTCCCCCCTTCGCCCCTTTCAGGGGTTTCTTGGGTGCTGAGTCATGTTTCCGGTTGTGGCTCACCATTTCAGCCTATCCACGTTTTGCCATTGCTTCCCCAAAGAAAGCCGAAAGCCCTGTTTCAGGTTCCTCCTGAGACAGAGCTTTCGGCGCTATGGGGAGTCCAGAGGGCCTCAGGCCCTTTGGCGGGGGTCCAGGGGCAGCGCCCCTGGACTCTTGTCTGCTATTTGTAGTTGAAGCGAACCATGCTGCGTTTTTCCTCGTTGATGCCACGCGCGTCGATGAAGTGCGTGGAGCAGCTGATGCAAGGGTCGTAGGCGCGCACCAGCATGGACAGGCGCAGTTCCATCTCCTTTTCCGACAGGCCGGAGATGAGCGGCACCAGGGCGTCCATGTCCTTCTGGATGTTGGCATGGTTCTGGTTGGTGGGGATGACGCAATCGGCCTGGAAGATGCGGCCATGCTCGTCGTACTCGTAGGCGTGAAACAAGAGGCCGCGCGGCACTTCAACGGCGCCGGCGCCGCGACCGGCGGCGATGCTGGCCTTGGCCGGGGCCTCATCGCGGATGCCGCGGGCGAGCAATTCGTCGACGAGCTGCAGGGAATCCTCGACGGTGTGCACGCACTCGACCAACTGGGCGATGGTGATCATGTAGGGGTTGGTGCAGCCCTTCTTAAGGCCGAGCTTCTTGGCTGCGGCGACGGCTCCGGGGGTCAGGTGCTCGGCGTTCAGGTTGAAGCGCGCCAGGGCGCCCACCATGTAGGACTCGTCCAGGTTCTTGGTCCACTTGGCGGTGGAGGTGGGAATCAGGTACTCGCGGGTCATGTTGCGATACTGGCGCACGGGCCTGCGCTCGTCCATGCTGGAGCCGATCTCGCCCCAGTACATGGCGTATTCCGAGGGCGAGACCAAGCCGATGTACTCGGTCTTGCGGTCAAACTGCGGGACCTTGTCGATGATGCTGGCGAAGAGGTCCACGGCAAAGGCGAGATTGGGCAGCGTGTCCGTGAGCATGGTGCGCAGGTTTTCCAGCTGCTCGGTGGTGGGAAACATGGTGAACCCGCCGGGAACCAGGCGCTGGGGGTGCGTGGTGCGTCCGCAGATGAGGCGGCTGAACTCGTTTGACACGCGCCGCGCGGCGATGAACTTGAGCACCGCGTCCTTGTGGGTCGAGGCCAGGGGCAGGATGGAGTCCACGCCCATCAGGTCCGGCAGGACGAGGTAGGCGATGTGCAGCAGGTGGCTCTGGAGGTTCTCGGCGTGCAGGGCCAGGCGGCGCAGGGTGTGCGTCTGGTCGCTGACGTTGATGTTCAGCGCGTCCTCGGTGGCCTGCAGGCTGGCCAGCTGGTGGCCGATGGCGCAGATGCCGCAGATGCGCGAAACGATGTGGTGCACGTCCTTGTAGTCGCGGCCGATGAGCATGGCCTCGAAGAAGCGCGGAGCCTCGGGCACTTCCCAGCGGCAGGTGGACACGCGGCCGTCGGCCTCAACGTCCACCACGATGTTGCCGTGGCCTTCCACGCGGGTCAGGTAGTGCACATGGACCTTCTTGGGTCCGCTGACCTTTTCCGGCACGGAGATGGGGGTGGCCGGAGAGCCCTTGGCCCCCTTGGGTGCCTTGACGGTCTTGGCGGCTTTCTTGGCGGGTGCGGTCTTGGCCATGGTCGTATCCTCTCGGCGGCCCGGATTCTGGGCCGGTGGTCTACTTTGCGGCGATTGTCGCGGCTACAGGGCGGCGCCGGTGTCGCCCAGGAAGAAGCGCAGCAGATCCTGGGTGGCCTTGCGGTCGCTTCCCGCGCGGTCCATGACGATGCGGGCGGCATCGAGGTTGGCCCCGGGCACCAGGCCCCGGCAACCCCAGCAGTGCGCGCCCTCGCTCACGCAGGCGGCCTTGCAGCCGGCGCGGGTGATGATCCCCAGGCACATGCGGCCCATCTCGTAGCGGCAGACGTTGCCGGCCTGCTTGCATTCCACGCAGACCGGGAAGTCGGGAATCCAGGGCGCGCGGCCCTGGAGCAGCTCCTTGGTGATGCGCGCGAACTCCGTCGGGTCGATGGGGCAACCGGGCACCTCGGCGTCGACGTGGACCACGCTTTTCAGCGGCCTGGCGGCGTAGGTGGAGAACCAGCGGGCCTGGCCGCCGTAAACTTCCTCGCGGTAGACGTTCTCGGCCATGAAGTTCTTCAGGCAGTTGATGCCGCCGATGCAGGCGCAGGCCCCCAGGGCCACCAGGACCTTGGCGTTCTTGCGTATCTCCTTCAGGCGGATCTCGTCCTCGGGCCGGGTGATGGAGCCTTCCACAAAGGCCACGTCGTAGTCATCGGAATGTCCGGTGGCGACCTCGCGGAAGCTCACCACCTCGACGTGTCCCAGGATGTCGAGCAGGCGCTCTTCGAGGTTGGCTATCTGGAGCTGGTCGCCCTCGCAGCCAGCGAAGTCGAAGAAGGCGATTTTTGGTTTTGCCATGGTGTCCCCTCCCCGCCAGAGCGCCTAGATGGCTTCCTGGTAGGCCTCGATGTCCGTGTAGCAGAACACGGGCCCGTCGATGCAGGTGTTGAGCTCGTTGATCTGACAGTGGCCGCACTTGCCCAGACCGCATTTCATCTTACGCTCAAGCGAGACGAAGATCTGTTCCGAGGCGATGCCCTTCTTGCGGCACTCGGCGATGACGAAGCGGTACATGATTGGGGGCCCGACCATGGCCACGAAGGTGTTGCCCGGATCAAGCTCGGCCTTGGGCAAAAGCGTGGTGATGACGCCGACGTTGCCCTTCCAGGTGCTGTCGGGCATGTCCACGGTCTCCATGACCTCGACCTCGCCGCTCTTGGCCAGGTCCGCGATCTCGTCGACGAAGATGCGCTCCTTGGGGTCGCGGGTGCCGACCATGAGCACGATGCGCCCGAACTCGTCGCGGTGGCGCAGCTGGTAGAACAGAAGCGAGCGCAAAGGGATGTAGCCCAGGCCGCCAGCCACGATGAGCACGTCCTTGCCCACGAACTTCATCACCGGGAACGACGACCCGTAGGGTCCGCGGAGGCCGACCTTGGCGCCGGGCTCAAGGGCGTGCAGCGCGCCTGTGACTGCGCCGATGCGCCGCACGGCGATCTCGAAGGTGATGTTGGTGCGCCTAGGCGGCGAGCTGATGGAGAATGGCGCCTCGCCGATGCCGTAGATGGACAGGTTCACGAACTGGCCGGGCTTGTGGGCCAAGGGCTTGCCGTTGTCCTGCTCAAAGGTGAAGCGCGTGACGAAGTCCGACAGCGGGGTCTTCTCCACCAGCGTGACCGGACGCGGCACGTAGGGCGAGAAGAGTTTAGTATTCATGTGCGGTCTCCTCCCACAATTCGTTGAACACCTTGAGCGGGTTGGCGATGCCTGCGGTGCAGGCGCGCACGCAGCGTCCGCAGCCCACGCAGCCAAGCTCGCCGATCTTGTCGTAGATGTATTTGCCCTTGCGGAAGTACCGGTGGCGGTAGCGGTCCTGGGCCTTGGGCCGGAAGTTGTGGTTGCCCGCCACCTTGGCGAAGCCCTCCAGCATGCAGCCGTCCCACTCGCGTGAGCGCACGCCCGTCTCCAGCTTGTCGTCGGTCTCCTCGCGGATGTCGAAACAGTAGCAGGTGGGACAGACGAGGTTGCAGGAGCCGCAGGCCAGGCACATCTGCGAGTAGCGCCGCCACAGGGGCGAGTCCCAGCACTTGGCGAGCAGGCGCGGGGTCTCCTCCCAGTTGTAGCGCAGGGCGTTCTTGCGGGCCTTGGCCAGCACGCGCGCCTTGGCCCGGCGTGCGCCTTCCTTGTCCCCGGCGGTGGAGGAAAGAAGCGGGCCGTTCATGCCGAGCAGCTCCTCGCCCTTGGCCGAGCCCACCTCGACGGTGAAGGCGGCGGGACCGATCTTGGTCCAGTAGAGGTCGAAGCCGTGGGCCACGCTGGCCGCGCCCACGCTGGCCCAGAAGGCCGAAGACGAAACCGTGAGCGGCTCAAAGACCATGACCACGGTGGCCTCGCGGCGGCGAAGATAATTCTGGTCCGGGCTGCCGCCCTCCATGAGCTGATCCAGCTGGTTTAGGGCCTTCACGTCATAGGGGTGCACGCCGAAGAGTATCTGCTTCGGTGCCTCGAAGACCGGCTGGGCCTCGCAGGTGCGGCGGTCGTAGGTGATGAGCGCCTCATGCGGGGGCATGACGAAACGCTTGGGCGAGTTGTAGGCAACATCATAGTCCCAGGCGATCTCCAGGTCCTTTTTCCAGGGCACGAGGTCGTAAAAACCTTCGCGCAGCCGGGCCGGGACGTGGAGCGCGTACTGCTTGCTCCACTTCTCGAACAGCCCGGGCAGCTGCTCCTTGTAGACGGTGTACGTCGTCATGTTTCCCCTCCGGGATCGGATGCGGTGACTCTGCTCCTTTGGAGGCTATGAACAAAAACTCAAAGAAGCGCAACCCATGTTCAAAAATGCACATGGTTTTCTTGGATAAAAAAAGGGACGCCCGCATGGAGCGCCCCCAGTCCAACACTATTGCCGAACAATCTTCAGCGGATGCCCGCCAGCCAGGCCCGCAGCGCCACAATCTGCCCCGCACAGGACTCCGGTCCGGTGCCGCCAGCAAGGTTCCGGCGCGCCACGGCGGCCTCGAACTCCAGCACGGCGAAGACATCCTGCTCCACCAGGGGCGAGAAGGCGCGCAGCTCCTCCAGGTTCAAGTCCTCCAGGCCCACGCCCTTTTTCTCGGCCAGGGCCACGGCGGCCCCGGTGGCGTGGTGCGCCTCGCGGAAGGGCAACCCCTTGGCCGCCAGATAGTCGGCCAGCTCCGTGGCGTTGAGGAAGCCCTTGGCGAGCGCCCGGCGCATGGCCTCGGGCACGAACTCCAGCACGCCGAGCATGTCGGCCATGATGGCCACGGACGAGGAAACGGTCCTGTCGGCGTCGAAGAACGGCTCCTTGTCCTCCTGCATGTCGCGGTTGTAGGTCAGCGGCAGGCCCTTCATGAGGGTAAGCAGCGAGGTCAGCGCGCCATACACCCTGCCCGTCTTGCCGCGCATGAGCTCGCAGACGTCGGGGTTCTTCTTCTGCGGCATGATGGACGAGCCCGTGGAATACGCGTCGGGCAGGCGCACGTAGCCGAAATTCGGGTTGGCCCAAAGGATGAGCTCCTCGCACAGGCGGCTTAGATGCATCATGATGACGCTGCCGCAGAACAGCGCCTCCAGGGCGAAGTCGCGGTCGCTTACGGCGTCCATGCTGTTGGCGAAGGTGGACAAAAAGCCCACGTCCTCAGCCACCTGGGCCGGGTCGATGGGGTGCGTGGTGCCTGCCAGGGCCGCAGCGCCCAGGGGCGACACGCGCACGCGCTTGAGGCAGTCCTGCAGGCGCTCGAAGTCGCGCCGGAACATCTGGGCGTAGGCCAGCAGGTGCTGGGCCAGACTCACGGGCTGGGCGGGCTGCAGGTGCGTGCAGCCGGGCAGAAGCGTTGCGCCGTGCTCCTCGGCGCGCTCGCAAAGGACATTCACCAGCCGCGCCAGCTCGGCGGACCAGCGGCCCAGCCGCGCGTCGACATGCAGGCGGAAGTCCAGGCAGACCTGATCGTTGCGGCTGCGCGCGGTGTGCAGCTTGCCGCCCACGGGCCCGACGATCTCGGTGAGCCGGCGCTCGATGTTCATGTGCACGTCTTCCAGCTCGCGCCGCCAAACAAACGTCCCGGCCTCGATCTCGGCGAGCACCTGGTCCAGGCCATGGCCAAGGGACAAGGCCTCCTCGGGGCTGATGATGCCAACCTTTCCGAGCATCCTGGCGTGGGCCTTGGAGCCCAGGATGTCCTCGCGGCAGAGGGCCCGGTCAAAGCTCTCGGACTGGGTGTACTCCTCCACCGAGGCTGCTGCGGCCTCGGCAAAACGCCCGCCCCACATCTTCTTGGTCATGTCTCAAGCCCTCCCGGCGCAGTTCGATATCCCTTGACGCCCCACTGAACTAGCGGAAAAGCCGCAACTTGAAAAGGGCTCCCTGCCCCAAGGTTAACCGGGGCGCATACGCAAACCGTGCTCGGCTATGCGCAGGAACTGGCAGAAGAATCTTGTACAAGAATACGAATTGTGTGCTAACGGGTTTACGGCAGGTCCTTACCCTTGCGCTGAAGACAATACTCGCAACCGGCGTGTCGGCAGAACGATTAATTTTCTCGCCCCAAGGCCAAGCTGCCAGGCTGCCAATTAAAACATCTTAATTTTCAATATGGTTATGTAAAACTTAAGCATGAAAATATTATGTTCAAATTTGTCCCCAACCCCCTTGACACTGGTACCCCGTATGGGTATCTATGAGCCATATGATCATCAACAAACGTGGAAGCCATTCGGGCCGCCACGAAGACCGGAACGCAAAACCAAGGAGAGTCCCATGAAGCGCAGCAGCATTGGCATCATCGCCGCCCTGGTCCTGGCTCTGGCCGTCGCCAGCCTGGCTTTCGCCGAAGGCAACGCCCGCAAGGGCAAGTTCCTGTACCGCCAGAAGTGCCGCACCTGTCACGGCGCCACCGCCTCCGACCTTTCGCCCAACTCCAAGACCCAGGCCGACTGGAAGAAGACCTTCGCCAAGTGGGAAGGCATCAAGTGCGCCAAGGACTGGAAGGGAGTGTCCGATGCCGACCGTGGCGACATCTACTCCTACCTGCACGACTACGCCAAGGACTCCCCTTCTCCGGCCAAGTGCAACTAGACGTATGCGCGACCGCGCGGCGGGCCGGGGCAACGTGACCTCGGCCCGCCGCCACACCCTCAAGGGGGGGCTTTCATGAACGACAACAGCACCAGACAGATTTCCCGGCGCGACTTCCTGCGCCTGGCGGGGACCGCTGCCACTGCGGTGGCGGCCACGGCCGTCACGGCGGCCACGGCGCCCGAGGCCAAGGCCGCGCCAGCCGTCCAGGCGCCCAAGTGGGAGTCGAAGTACAGCGTGTGCGACATGTGCTTCAACCGTTGCGGGCTCATCGCCCGGGTGGAGCGCGGCGTCATCACCAAGCTTGACCCCAACCCCAAGTTCACCAAGTCGCGCGGGATGCTCTGCGCGCGGGGCAACGCGGGCGTAGCCCAGGTCTACGACCCGGACCGCCTGAAGACGCCCCTCCTGCGCGTGGGCGCGCGCGGCGAAGGCAAGTGGAAGGCCATCTCCTGGGACGAAGCCCTGGAGCTCGCCGCCACGAAGATGAAGGACATCGGCGAGAAGTACACCAGATGTGGCATGCTCTTCAGCGCCGGGGCGGACATGCAAAGCGGCTTCGTCAACCGCTTTGCCGAGGCCTTCGGCTCCTTCAACGTCACCAGCCACGAGTCCCTGTGCCTGCTCTCCGGCAACCGCGCCTTCCTGGACACCTTCGGCGACGTGCCCCTGCCGGACGTCAAGAACTCCAAGTACGTCATCCTGGCCGGTGCCAACCGTTTGGAGGCCCTGGTCACGCCCGACAGCATGGACCTCATCTCCATCATGAAGGAAGGCGCCAAGGTCGTGGTGCTGGACCCGCGCTACACCAAGAGCGCGGCCCTGGCCTCGGAATGGCATCCCATCCGCCCCGGCACGGACATGGCCTTCATGCTGGCCCTGGCGAATGTCATCATCACCGAGAAGCTCTACGACGCCAAGTACATGGCCGAGCGCACCAGCGGCCTGGACAAGCTGGCCGACCACGTGGCGGACATGACCCCGGAGTGGGCCGAAAAGGAGACCGGCATCCCGGCGGCGGACATCCGGCGCATGGCCCGCGACCTGGCCGCAGCGGCCCCGTCCTCCATGGTCTACCCTGGTCGCCGCACCTCGGACTACGAGAACTCCACCCAGATCCGCCGCAGCTTCGCCATCGTCAACGCGCTGCTCGGCAACTACGACCGCCCCGGCGGCCTGGTTCCGGCGCGGCCAGCGGGGCTGAAGAAGGTCCCGGGCGAGCCGCCCTGGTACGACGACAACCCGCCCGGCCGCGTGGACGCCAAGAGCGTGCCGCTGCTGTTTGACGAGGAAGGCTCCTTTGTGCTCACCCGCGAGGCTGTCATCAAGGGCGCGCCCTACCCCATCAAGGGCTGGTTCGTGTACAAGACCAACCCCATGGCCACCGCGCCCGAACGCGCGAAGACCCGCGAGATGATCGACAAGCTGGACTTCATGATCGTGGTGGACATCACCATGAGCGACACGGCCTGGATGGCCGACCTGGTGCTGCCCGCGCCCAGCGCCATGGAGCGCACGGACCCGGTGCAGGCGCTCCAGTCCGGGGCCGAGGGCGCGTGCCTGGTCTGGCGCGACGCGGTTATCCCCCCCCTCTACCAGAGCCGGCCGGTGTTCGACATCCTGAAGATCCTGGCGGGCAAGCTCGGCCTGGGCGAGTTCTTCGACTTCGACATCGAGAGCTACCGCTTAAAGCAGCTGGCCGCCTTCCCCGAGGCAGCGGAAATCATCAAGCGCGATGGCGTGTTCTACCCGCCCAACCCGCCCCTGGGCGGCACGGACGGCGCGGCCTTCAAAACCCCGAGCCAGAAGATCGAGCTGTTCTGCTCGCGCTACGCGGAGATGGGCCTGGACCCGCTGCCGGTGTACACGCCCCCCAAGCCCTCACCGGACACGGCCCGCAAGTTCCGCCTCGTGGTGGGCCGCAGCGCCTGCATCACCCAGGCCAGCAGCACCAACAATGCGCTCCTGTCCGAGTTTGAGCCGGAGAACATGCTCTGGCTGAACGACGAGGCGGCCAAGGAGCTTGGCGTCAAGCAGGGCGACGTGGTCCAGGTGGAAAGCCCGGTCGGCAAGGGTGAGCTCAAGGCCCTGGTGACGCCGAAGATCCGCCGCGATACCGTGTACATGCTCAGCGGCTTCGGCAGCATCTCCGGCGGCTTGTCGCACACCAAGGGAGTTGGCGCGAGCATCGTGGAACTCATGGAGACCCGTTACGACTCCATCTGCGGCAACTCGGCCATCCATGAAACCTTCCTCAGCGTGAAGAAGAAGGGGGCCGCATGAGCACCCAGAAGCTCGCAATGGTCATCGACTCGGCCAAGTGCATCGACTGCAAGGGCTGCATGGCGTCCTGCAAGCAGGCCAACAACGTCTCGCGCGGGGTCTGGCGCAACTGGATCAAGGAGGCCGTGCCCCCTGTCGTGGACGGCCTTGATGGGGCAAAGAAATTGGGCCACGGGCACTTCCAGCCCGGCGCGTGCATGCACTGCGACGAGCCCACCTGCATCCAGGCCTGCCCCACCGGCGCAACCTACAAGAACGCGGCTGACGGCACGGTGGTCATCGACCCCAAGCTGTGCATCGGCTGCGGCAACTGCATCAAGGCCTGCCCCTACGGCGCGCGCTTCCGCGATCCGGTGAAGCGCATCGCCGACAAGTGCAACTACTGCCCGGAGCGCCGGGCCGCCGGGCTGGCCCCGGCCTGCGTGGACACCTGCCCCACCAAGGCCCGCGTGTTCGGCGACATCAACGATCCGAGCAGCGAGGCGGCGAAGCTGCTGGCGGCCAACCAGGGCAAGGTGGTGCGCGTGGTGGCCAAGAACAAGGACACCAAGCCCAACATGTACTACATCGCCAGCACCGCGCCCGATGGCTGGACCGTGCAGCCGGTGGACCCGACGAGCTTCGACTTCCTGGCCGGGGTTGTGGCCCCGGCGGTGAAGCTGGCGGTGGGTCTGTCCGGCCTGGGCGTGCTGGCCATGCTCGGCCGCCAGCTCTTTGCCGGAGCCGGAACACACGGGCCAGACAATTCACACGGGCCAGACAATTCACGCGGGCCAGACAATTCACACGAAACAGACAGCAAGCCAAATACCGAGAAGAAGGAGGAGGACGGTCATGCGTAACCTCAAGCGCCACGATACCTCCGACATCCTCATCCACTGGTTCAACGCGGCCTCCTGGCTCGTGCTGCTCATCACCGGGCTCGGGCTCATCAAGAACGATCGCTTGAACCCCCTGGGGGCGTGGTTCCCCGACGCCCTGCGCGCCCTCTTTGGCGGCGGCAGCGCCGGCGGGGCCGTGCTGCTCGTCATCCACGAGGTGGCGGGCGTGCTCTGGGTGCTGGGCATCCTGGCCTACGTCCTGGTGAACGCCCGCGGCGCCAAGTTCTTCCTGAAGGAGATCTTCAGCGTCCGCCCCGGCGATTTCCTCTGGCTCATCCGCAAGATGGGCCGCATGACGTTGGGCATCGGCGGCGAGCTGCCGCCCCAAGGCTACTACAACATGGGCCAGAAGGCCTTTGCCCAGGCCTCTGTGGCGGGCGGCGCGGCCATCGTGCTCACCGGCGCGGTGCTGCTCTTGTCCGACAAGATGCTTCCGGCCTCGGCCACCGTGTTCGTCGGCTGGGCCGTGACCCTGCACTATCTGGCCGTGGGCCTGGTCTTCGCGGGGCTGCTGGTCCACATCTACATGGCGGCCATCTCGCCCGAGGAGAAGCCCGGCTTCCGCAGCATGTTCACGGGCGTGGTGCCCGAGGACTACGCCCGCCACCACCACGGCATCTGGGTTGAGAGCCTGGGCGAGGGCGACAAGGCCGACCCCGGCGCACCCTAGCGTGTTCATCCCGGTGCGGGGGGAGCCTCCCACACCTGACGGCTTGGCAATGAAGACAACGGCAGTAACCCTCGAAACACAGGAGTCAACCATGCGTCACATTCATAAGTTCAGAATCGGCCAGGTATTCCTGGCGGCAGTGCTGGCCCTGGCCTTCACGGTGCAGGCCCAGGCCGCCAATCCCGACTGGTTCTACAAGCACCTCGTCGGCATCGACTACGTGAAGCCCCTGGTGAAGGTCCCGCACCCGGCCGGCGTCATGCTCATCGACTCGCGTCCCTACAAGGGCAAGTTCATGCAGGGCTACATCCCCACGGCCACGAGCATCCCGGACAGCGAGTTCGACAAGCATCTCGACCTGCTGCCCAAGGACAAGAACACCACCCTGGTCTATTATTGCGAAGGCCCGGAGTGCAAGCTCTCGCACTCCTCCGCCAAGAAGGCCGAAAAGCTCGGCTACAAGAACGTCAAGGTCTTCCCCGGCGGCTACCCGGAATGGGTAAAGGCTGGCAACGCCCCGGCCATCACCGTGGAAGTGGTCAAGGAGAAGATCAGCAAGGGCGAGAACTTCCTGCTGGTGGACTCCCGCCCGCTGGTGAAGTTCCTGGAGGGCAGCATCCCCTCGGCCGTCAGCATTCCCGACTCCGCCTTTGAGAAGAAGACCGGCCTGCTGCCCGCCGACAAGGCCGTTGAGCTGGTGTTCTTCTGCGGCGGCTACGACTGCCCCCTGAGCCACAAGAGCGCGGCCAAGGCCATGGCCCTGGGCTACACCAACGTCAAGCTCTTCGAGGGCGGCGAGCCTGCCTGGACCAAGATGTTCGGCGCCTCCGGCGGCGGTCTCAAGGTCGAGACCGGCGGCGTCGAGGGCGCCATCAGCACCGAGCAGTTCAAGAAGACCCTGGCCGAAAAGCCGGAGAGCCTCATGATCATCGACGTGCGTGACGCCGACGAGTACAACGCCGGGCACATGAAGGGCGCGGTGAACATGAGCGTCAACGAGCTGGAGAAGAAGCTGCCGGGCATGAAGTTCGACAAGCCCGTCGTGTTCGTCTGCGCCACCGGCGCGCGCAGCGGCGAGGCCTACTACATGACCCGCGAAATGCGTAAGGACGTCAAGGACGTGTACTACCTGGAAGCCACCAGCAAGTGCACCAAGGACGGCAACTGCGAGATCATCGACAACAAGAAGAAGTAAGTCCGCCACAGGGCCGGGGACGAGCCAATGACACGCCAGTGTTCGTCCCCGGCCCTGCCTGGCCCGCGCATTTCAAGCCCAATGCCTTGTCGCATTGCTGAGAGTGCGGCGCGCGCCCACGGGTGAGTGAACAGGCAGGAGGGAGCCATGGCCAAGGTCATCAAGGATCAGGAAGCCCTCAAGAAGGATGTCGCGGCGCGCATGAAGCGCATCGAAGGTCAGGTGCGCGGCATCCAGCGAATGATCGAGGAAGGCAAGGAGTGCGAGGACATCCTGGTGCAGGTGCGCGCGGTGCGCGCGGCCCTGCGCTCCGCCACGGAGCAGATCATGCGCCGCTACCTCATGCGCTGCCAGGAGCAGGCCAGCACCAAGGGCAACCCCGTGGACCAGTACGAAAAGCTCGTCAAGCTCATCTCTAACTACATCGACGGCTAGTGAGCTGGGGACCCTCTGGGCGAGTGCCCCTTTCCGCCCCTGCCAGCGCCACCCCTCTAAGCCCCTTGAAGCGCCCGCCCCTCACAGCACGGTATCAGCGCAGCACAGCGCCTCATAATCCGCACGCACAAGCCGCATAAGTTCCTGCACCTCAGCGCTCAGCAACTGCGGCGCGTCGAAGTCCGGGCGGCCCGCCAGCTTTTGCAGCAGCAGCACGTCGGTGTCGTTCCACAGCGGCAGCAAGCCGCCCAGCCAGAATCCATGCGCCCGCGCCAGCTCCACGGCCCAGGGCAGGCCCGGATCTGCCAAAGGCAGCTGCAGGTGCAGGGCGTAGGCGGTGTCCAGCTGCGCGGTCTGGCGCAGCACCGCGTCCAGGTCCGTCCCGATCTCCGTCACCTGAAACTTCGCCAGGTTGGCTATGGGCATCTCCACCCGCTCCCAGCGTGTGCCGCCTGCGGGCTCCTGTCCGGGCAAATAGCGCCGCGTCAGCCCGTGGGCAGCGTACTGGCTGCGGAGGAGTTCGGCGTAGCGCTGCGGCAGGTAAACATCATGGGGAACATCGCGCAGGACGATGAACTCGTCGAGCAGGGTGACGCGCCCGCCTGAGCCGTCGGGCCTGGGCCCCATGGCCTCGATCTCCAGGCCCAGCCCCCTGGCCCCAAAGCGCTCGTTCATCTTCTGCGGAGTAATATGGTCAGTGACGGTCTGCGTATACTCAGCGTTCAGCCAGGGCAGACCACGGGCGATCTTCTGCGTCAGGTCGTAGAGCCGATACAGCAGGAGCCCCTTGCGATACTCCGGCAGGATCATCAGTCCGCCCGATTCCAGGATGCCCTTTCCCGGCGCGGCGCGGAACATGGCCATGACCCCGACGACGTCACCCGACTCCGTTCTGCCCACAATCTGGTACAGGTCCTGCCTGCGGTTGGCCTCGCGGATGCGGTCCGGGTCGTACACATAGTCTATGGGGAAGCTGTTGCCGTAGATCGCGTAATAGAGGCGGGCAATCCCCTCGGCGTCTTCGGGGCGAAACGTGTCCGTGCGCACCTTCTGCCCGGGCGCGACTTCGCAGGCTTCGGCCTTCAGCCGGTCGAGGCAATCCTGCCGAGTCATCTGCCGAGTCATTTGCCGAGCCACGAGTCCTCCCTGTCGAAAGCGCCGTACAAGCAACGGCTCAACGCGGAGCATCACGCCCATGTCCACCCGTCGCCCATACACGCCGAAACCTATCTGGCACAAACATGCCAGCCTGACAACAAAACAGCCCCCGCCTGGGACGTTTGGTCCGAGGCGGGGGCCGTGGTGCAATTATCTGGAATAAATGCTACTTCCCGGCCATGCGCCCCAGGAGGCGCAGGCCCACCAGCTTGATGAACCCGGCGGCATCGGCCTGGTTGTAGACCATGTCCTCCTCGAAGGTGGCCAGGTCCATGCGGTACATGGAAAACGGCGACTTGCGACCCACGGGCACGCAGTTGCCCTTGTAGAGCTTCAGGCGCACCGTGCCGGTGACCTTCTCCTGGGTCTTGTCCACCAGGGTCTGCAGGGCCTCGCGCTCGGGCGCGAACCAGTAGCCGTAGTAGACCATTTCGGCGTAGCGCGGGATGAGCGAGTCACGCAGGTGCATGACCTCGCGGTCCAGGCACAGCCCTTCCAGGTCGCGCTTGGCGATGTGCAGCACCGTGCCGCCCGGAGTCTCGTAGACCCCGCGCGACTTCATGCCCACGAAGCGGTTCTCCACCATGTCCACCCGGCCGATGCCGTGGCGACCGGCGATCTGGTTCAGGGTCAGCACCATCTGCGCGGGCGAGAGCGGCTTGCCGTTCAGGGCCACGGGATCGCCGGCCTCGAAGTCCAGGGTGATTTCCTCAGCCTTGTCCGGGGCCTCTTCGATGGGCGTGCAGTAACGGTGGCAGCCGGGGTCCGGCGCGTTCCAGGGATCCTCCAGCTCGCCGCCCTCAAAGGAGACGTGCAGCAGGTTGGCGTCCTGGCTCCAGGGATTCTTCTTGGTCACGGGCACGGGGATGCCGTGCTGTTCGGCGTAGGCCACCAGGTCCGTGCGGGACTTCATGTCCCAGTCGCGCCAGGGGGCTATCGTCTTGAGTTTCGGAGCCAGCGCCATGGTGGTCAGCTCAAAGCGCACCTGGTCGTTGCCCTTTCCTGTGGCGCCGTGGGCCACGGCCTGGGCGCCCTCGGCCTCGGCGATCTCGCACATGCGCTTGGCGATGAGCGGCCGCGCGATGGAGGTGCCCAGCAGGTAGCGGCCCTCGTACAGGGCGGCGGCGCGCAGCATGGGGAACACGAAGTCTTTGGCATATTCCTCGCGGATGTCCTCGACAAAGGCCTTGGTCGCGCCGGTGGCCAGCGCCTTGGCCTCCACGCCGTCGAGCTCCTCGCCCTGGCCCAGGTCGGCGGTGAAGGTGATGACCTCGCAATTGTAGGTGTTCTTGATCCACTTGAGGATGATGGAGGTGTCCAGGCCGCCGGAATAGGCCAGGACGACTTTCTTGATGGAACTCATGCTGCGTGCTCCCTTGGGTGCGCTGGAAATGGTTACAGGGCCTCGAAAACCCATTCGAGGATGGCCTTCTGCATGTGCAGCCGGTTCTCGGCCTCGTCAAAAATCATATCCGCGTTGGCCTCGAAGATGTCGTCGGTGATTTCCTCGCCCCGGTGCGCGGGCAGGCAGTGCATGACCTTGCAGCCGGGCCGGGCCAGGGACAACAGGGCGTCGTTGAGCTGGTAGCCCTCGAAGGCCGCCTCGCGCCGCAGCTGTTCGGCCTCCTGGCCCATGGAGGCCCAGACGTCGGTGTTCAGGTAGTGGGCGTCGCGCGCGGCCAGCTCCGGGTCCTCGGTGAGCACGATGCGCGCGCCCTCCTCCCTGGCCTTGGCCAGGATGGAGAGGTCCGGGGTGTAGCCCGAGGGGCAGGCCAGGGTCAGCTCGAAGTTGAAGCGCGCCGCGGCCTCGATCCAGGAATGGGCCATGTTGTTGCCGTCGCCGATCCAGCCCACCTTGAGGCCGCAAAGGTCCGGGGTGCGCTCATACATGGTCAGCACGTCGCTCATGACCTGGCAGGGGTGGTGCTCGTCGGTGAGCGCGTTGACCACCGGAATGTTTCCCCACTGGACAAGGGTGTCCAGCTTCTCCTGCCCGAAGGTGCGCACCACCAATGCATCGGCGTAGCGCGAGAGCACGCGGGCGGTGTCCTTCAGGGGCTCGTTGCGGCCCAGCTGGGATTCGTGCGGGGTCAAAAACACGGTGCTGCCGCCCAGGTGGCGCACGGCGACCTCAAAGGACACGCGGGTGCGTGTGGAGGCCTTCTCGAAGATCAGGATGACGGTCTTGCCGTCCAGCAGCCTGGTGCGGACGTCGCCGTCCTTCAGGGCCTTGGCCCGCTTGAGCACCTTGAAGGCATCGGCCTTGGGCATATCCAGAATGTTCAAGAAATGTCTGGGCATTGTTGACTCTCCTCGCAAGAACCCTGGGGGGCGTTCGTAAAAAGGGATATTTTGCCCAACCGCGCCCTGATTGTAAAGAGCTGCGGGGCAGGGGCTGAATCATGTGGAAAATCGGTGGGAAATTCAAGCCGAAAACGTGGCGATACTCAGGCGGACCAGGGCTCCTCCGGACGAACCGCGTCCACGGCCAGCTCGGTCAGCGCCTCCATGTCCGGGCCGTGGTCGTGGCCGCAGAGGTGCAGGATGCCGTGGCTGAGCAGCCGCGCCAGGTGCCGCTCCGGCTCCTGGCCATAAAGGAAAGCCTCACGCGCCAGCGTATCCACGGACAAGAACAGCGCGCCCAACTTCTGCGGGTGCTTGGGGTCGGCCTCGGGAAAGCTCAGGATGTTGGTGGGGCCCTGGCAGTCCAGGTACTTGGCGTTTATGAGCGCAATGCCCGGGTCGTCCAGGAGCGTCAGGGACAGGGCCGCACCGGAAAGGCCCAGGGTCTCAAGGATGGTCTGCACCACGCCTGTGAGTTCGCGCCGGGACAGCGGGAAGCGCGGGTCCAGCGGACTTGCGCCGGTGCGGATGTCCAGGGTGAGGCTCACGCCTTGGCCTTTCCGGGCGCTTTGTCGTGCCTGTCCCGATCATGACGTTCATAGGCCTGGACGATGCGGCCCACCAGGGGGTGGCGGATGACGTCTTCCTCGTGGAAAGCCACAAAGCCGATACCCTTGACCCCGGCCAGGATGCCGCGCGCCTCCACCAGGCCGGAGCGCGTCTGGGCAGGCAGGTCGATCTGGGTCACGTCGCCGGTGACCACGCAGCGCGAGCCGAAGCCCAGGCGCGTGAGAAACATCTTCATCTGCTCGGGCGTGGTGTTCTGGGCCTCGTCCAGGATGACGAAGGCGTCATTGAGCGTACGACCGCGCATGAAGGCCAGGGGCGCGACCTCGATGACCCCGGTGGCCAGCATGTCCTGCACGCGGGCGAAGTCCAGCATGTCGTGCAGGGCGTCGTAGAGCGGGCGCAGGTAGGGGTTGACCTTCTCGGCCAGGTCGCCGGGCAGGAAGCCCAGCTTCTCGCCCGCCTCCACCGCCGGGCGCGCCAGGATGATGCGCTTGACCTCGCGCTTCATGAGCGCGCTGACGGCCAGCGCCACGGCCAGATACGTCTTGCCCGTGCCCGCCGGGCCCACGGCGAAGACCAGGTCGTTCTCGCGGATGGACATGAGGTAGTCGCGCTGGCTGATGGTCTTGGCGGCGATGGTCTTGCGCGGGGAGGCCACGTACACCGTGTCCAGGAAGATGCGCCGGATGTCCGCGCCGGGCTCGCGCAGGAGGATGCGGCAGGCGCAGTCCACATCCTGCGGGTGCACGGCCTTGCCCTCCTGGATCAGGCCGTAGAGCTGCGTCAGCACGCTCGCGGCAAGGTCCACGGCCTCGGGCTCGCCGGTGAGCGTGGCCGTGGAGCCGCGCGTGTCGATGGCCACGCCGGTCTTCTCGGCCAGCAGGGCCAGGTTGCCCGCCTGCGGGCCAAAGAGCTTGTTGGCCAGCTCGGAGTCCTTGAACTCCAGCTTGCGGCCCGGTGTACCCTTCTCTGCCATATCCCTCGCGTCCTCCCGGCGGAAATTACGTCAGCAATGCGCTACCGCAATCCGCCCAGGCCCGCAAGGCCACCGCGAGCCGCCCTAGTGCTCGGCCACGCCATGGGCGCAGCCCTCGTGGCTGTGGCGCGAGGCGAGCAGCGCGCGCAGGATCAGCACCACAAGCAGCACCGAAGCGGCGACCTCGACCCAGGCGGGCAGAGTCTCGGCCACGCTGCCGAGCACAGCATGGATGTCGAACCCCAGAGCCGTGTAGATGCGGTTGGCCATGAACCCGGAGACAAGTGAGCAGACCACGATGGAGGCCACGTAGATCCCGGTGAGGCCCGCGCCAAAGGTGCGGGCCATGACCGTGAGGGTGGTGACGTTGGTGGCCGGGCCGGTGAGCAGAAACACCAGCGCCGCGCCGGGCGACAGGCCCTTGAGCAGCAGCGAGGCCGCGATGGGCGTGGAGCTGGACGCGCAGACGTACATGGGCAGGCCGATGACGAGCATGGCCAGCATGGAGGTGAGTTCGCCGCCCGGCAGATCAGCAAACAGCGTCGGCGGCAGAAAGGCCGAGATTGCCCCGGCCGCCAGCACGCCGAGGACCAGCCAGACCCCGACGTCGGCCAGCATCTCGCCAAAGGCGTGGCCCAGGCCTTCGCGCAGACGATCAGAAAGGCTTGCCTGGCCAGCAGGGTTCGAAGCAGCGCTGCCTGACGAGGATGCGGAACAGCCGCCGGAGCAGCAACCCGTCACGCAGCCAGTGGCCTCGCCCTTTGGCTGTGGTTCAACGCTGGGGAGATAACGCTCCGGCAAAAGATTGGCCGACAGCCCGGCCACCAGGGCCGTGAAAATCGCGGACAAGGGCCGCAGCACGGTCATGAGCGGGTCGATGAGGGCGTACGTCACGGCCATGGAGTCCACGCCCGTCTCCGGTGTGGCGATCATGAAGGCCGTGGTGGCCCCGGCACCTGCTCCCTGCCGCCGCAGGGCCATGGCGGCGGGCAGCACACCGCAGGAGCACAGCGGCAGCGGCGCACCCAAGAGCGCTCCCTTGAGCACCGAGAGAAATCCCCGCCCCCCGAAATGCCGCACCAGCAGATCGGCGGGAACCAGAGCTTTGAGCAGGCCAGCCACGAAAAAGCCGAAGAGCAGGAATGGCGCGGCCTGGCGGAACACGTGCCAACTTTCGGTCAAGAGCAACAGGAGAGCATCCATGGGGTTTCCTTTTTATTCGCACAAACAATTGCGCACTTGTTCATCTGTTTGGTCAAAAAAATTAACGCTCCAGCACATGCTCCAGGCCCTGGGCAAAGAGCTGGCGCACATGCTCGTCATCCAGGGTGTAGAAGACGTTCTTGCCTTCCTTGCGGGCCCTGACAAGCTTGGCCGTGCGCAACAGCCGCAACTGATGCGACACCGCCGAAGAGGTCATGCCGAGCACGGCGGAGATGTCGCACACGCACAGCTCGCCCAGGGTCAGGGCATGCAGGATGCGCACCCGCGTCAGGTCGCCCAGCAGGCCGAAGATCTCAGCCAGGCCCACTGCCGCATTGTCAGCAAGCATGTCCCCACGCACCCGCTCGATGCGGTCCGTGTGCAGGCACTGCTTCTCGCAGGCATCCAGGTTTGTATCTTTATTCATATGAACATGTGCTCACTTGTTTTCAAGGTATGCGTGGCGCCCTGCCCTGTCAAGGAATTTCACCCTGCAGTTTTGCGGTTTTGTCTACTGATTCTCCGTGGCCTTGGTCAGCAGGGTCACGTTGCTCTTGGTGAAGAATCCGTCGAAGCCCTCGTAACGCTTGATGTATTCATTGACCATGAGGGTGTTGGCAAGAGGCTTGCTGAAGGTCTGGCGAAGACCTTCCTCGGGCGAGCCCACCAGCTCCACCAGAAAATCCATGCCCGCGGCCTTGAGCCCGGCAAAGGTCTGCTGGATGTGCTCGGTGCGGAAGGCCAGGTGGTGGATGCGCCGCCCGTAGTTCTCGATGAACTTCTCGGTGGGGCCCACCTGCCCGCCCACGGCGTCGCCCAGGCCGGAGGTGATGACCATGGCGTAGGGCTCGCCCGGGAGCCGCGCCACGTTGGTGATGGAGTTCAGATTGTCCACGTACACGGACATGGAATACTCGTAGTTGGTGAGCTCCAGGAACTCCACGATGGCGTTGTCGCGCTCGCGCGCGCGCACCCGCACCGAGGCGTGGTCAAAGATGCCGATGTTGCGCAGGTGCGCCCGGTCCGGCTTGGCCAGGGACCACTCGGCCTGGCGGAAATGCCCGCCATGGTACTGCCGCCCGCAGCCCAGCCACTGCACGTACCCGTACGACAAGGCGCTGTGCGCCGAGGGCTCGGTCTGGATGAACAGCGAACTGTCGGAACGGATGATGGGCGAGAGGAAGCGCACCCCGCGCGCCTGTTGCAGAGCCACGAAGCGCTCCAGGTCGTGGCACAAGAAGACCATGGTCTCCACCCTGGTGTGCGGCAGGTGCGCGGACTTCGGCCCCTTGGGCTCGGCATCGAAGGGGTTGGGGCCGGGCTTGCGTGCACGCATGAGGAAATCCGCCGAGCCGGGCAGCTCAAGCACGCAGGCCTCGGCATCCGGGCTGTCGTAGCCCGCGCCGAAGAAGTAGCCGGTGGTGCCCAGGAATTCCGCAGCGGCCTCTTTCAGGCGGTCCGGCTCGACATTGAAGACCACGGTCTCCAGGCCGCCCACCAGCCCTTCCAGGCCCAGGCTGCGCCGCTCTTGCAGAACATTCTCGACCCTGGCCACAAGGACGCTGTCGTCATTTCGAAAGTCGGCGGTCATGACATCCCCCAAAATTCTGAAAAATTCTTTTTCTTGTTTTACAAGTGCATCCGGTAACGGAAACAGTCAAGTGGACAAAACATGCGTACTGCTCCCTTGCTTTTCCTTGCACTAAGGTTACACTCTATGGTAGATGTAAACCATGAAGTTACTTAACTAATAATTTCAGTAGGATACCTTATATGTTAGATAAAAAGCAGCTGCCAATGGACTTTTCAAGGCAGCTAAACGATCTCATAGAGGCATCCTCCACCGCCTGCTTCCTCAATCAGGACCAGTGGGCAGCCCTTGCGCGGGAATGCGGAGACGAGATCTACACCGAGGCCCTCTACCGCCTAAGCCGCCTTGAGCTGACCCCGGATGAGGCCAGGAAGACCGTCGAGTCCATCCTCCACCACCAGGATGGCCTCTGCCAGGCTCTGGGACGCAACGTCAGCATGGTCACGGCCATGTGCGACTACTTCATGCAGGTGAATCCCATGCTGCGCGACCCTGTCCTGGTGGAGGTGAACCTCCTGCGCCAGAGAGAGGAGAACGCCTACCGGGACGAGCTCACCGGGCTCTACAACCGCCGCGCCTTCAATCAGGAAATACCCAAGGAGATGGAGCGGTTCCGGCGCTTCGGGCACCCCTTCACCCTGCTCATGCTCGACCTCGACCATTTCAAGGACTTCAATGACACCCATGGACACTCCGCAGGCGACCAGGCCCTGCGCGACATCGCCCAAATCCTGAGCGAAACGGCCCGCCTGCTGGACAGCGTCGTGCGCTACGGGGGCGAGGAGTTCGCCGTCATACTGCCCCAGACAACCAGGGAGGAGGGCGTGAGCGTGGCCGAGCGCATCCGCTCGGTGGTGCAGAAGCAGCGCCTGAACTTCGCCGGGCAGGACCTGCCCCCCATCACCATCAGCATCGGCCTGGCCTGTTTCCCCACGGACGCGCTGGACATGGCCTCCCTGGTGCAGCGGGCCGATCAGGCCCTGTACCAGGCCAAGGCCACGCGCAACTGCGTGCGCCCGTATAGCGACCACCAGCGCAGCCACACGCGCTACGTCCTGTCCGACCCGCTTCCGTTGCGCCTGGGCAGCAAGAAGGACAAGATCTTCGCCGTTGCGCGCGACATCAGCTTCGGCGGCCTGCTCTGCGAGTCCGACAAGCCCGTGCCCCGCGCCACCAACATCGATCTCGTGCTCACGGACAGCGTGCTCGGCATCCGTCTGCCAGTCAGCGCCCAGGTCAGCCGGGTGATCTCCACAGCGGACGGCGGCTATCAGCTTGGCTTGTCCTTTCAGCTGCCCTCCCTGGAGGACCAGAAGACCCTCATGGCCCTCATCGAAGGACGCACCGAACCTGCGGGCTACTGCTTCCGCGCCGAGCAACGCCCCGCCGCCAGCACCTAGGGCCCGCTTTCCCGCTCCAGACCCGGCTCATACGCCTGCCAGCAGTTCCTGAAGCTGCGTCAGGCGGCGCTCCATGTCGCGCTCCAGCAGCGCCTCGCCGCCAAGGCAGAGGCTCGCCAGGGCGTCCGGCGCGTGTTTGGTCAAAAGCTTGTGCGTGTTGGCCGTGGCGTTGCCGATGTCCGCCGCGCTGCGCTCGGCCAATTGCCCGCTGCTGCGCTTGTGCCCCACCACCAGGTGCCCCTGGTACACGGCGTGCCCGCCGCCCAAATAGACGCGCAGATCGCGCTCAAGGTCGTCGTACTGCGAGGGCGAGAAGCGGATGTCAAAACCGCCCGTGCGCTCGATGTCCGCGGTGCGCAGCAGGTGGCAGCAACCGGTGACGCTGACGCAGGGGCGCAGATACGCGAACTGGCCCAGGTCCGGCTGGCCCTGATGCAGCGTGGGCAGCGACATGGGCTGGCCGCCGTCCTGGTCCGCTCTGGCCGCCTGGGGCGTGTAGTCCACGCTTTGGACCACCAGCGGGTTGGCCTCATCCACCACGCGGCAGCCCCAGACCGAGGCCTCCGGGAAGCGCGCGGCAGCGGCGCTGAGCCGCCCCAGCCAATCAGCAGGCAGCATCACGTCGTCGTCGAGGAACACCAGGAACTCGTGGCCGCGCACCTCCGGCAGGGACAAGAGCCAGTTGCGCGCCGCCGGGGCGCCGATGTTCACGGGCAGGCGCAGTACGTTCAAGGCCTCGCCCAGCCGTGCCTGCCAGGCCTCAAGGACCTGGGGCGTGGCATCGGTGCTGCCGTTGTCCAGCACCCAGAGCCGCACGCCCTGCCCTGGCCCGAAGATGTCCGAAGCAGCGAGGGACACCATGGTCTCGTCCAGCTCGCGGGCCTTGTTCCAGGTGTACAGCAAGACGGCCACGCTGCCGGGCGCTGGCAAGACCTCCGCCGCAGCTCCGCTCACGAGGTCGGACAGGCGCAGCACCTCGCTGGTGCGCCAGGGCGCGCGGGCCACGCTGGCCGCCAGCACGTCCACGGCCTCGGCCTCGCGCCCCAGGCGCAGCAGGCACTCGGCGCGCAGGCCAGGGCTGCCGTCCGGAAAGAACGCCCCCACATTGTACAAGGCGCTCAGGGCGTCAGCCGCCTCGCCACGGGCCAGCAGGGCCTGGGCCTGGGCCTGCAGCCGCACCGGCTCCAGGGTCCGGGGCCAGGACTCTGGACGCAGGGCCGCGTCCGCCAGCGCCCAGTCAGCGCGCGGCCAGGCAAAACTCCAGGCCTCGGACTTCCAGAACAGGTTCCTGGGCTCGGCCTCCAGGCGCGCCTGGAGTACGGCCCGGCGCTTGTCGTTGCCCACCGCATCTCCCGGCATCGTCCACCAGGGATCAGAGGCCACGGGCGGCCGCCAGAAGTTGGCGTAGGCCTTCAGGGTGTCGGCCACGTTCTGAGGCAGCCGCGGCCAGCCGGGCCAGGGCTGGCCGGAGCAGAGATGGGCGAGATCGCCGTCCAGGGGGCTCCCGGCCCAGGCCAAGCCCAGCAGGTCCTGGATCAGCGCGGCCAGCGCGGCGCGGCCTGCCGGATCGGACGCGGCGGCCAGAGACAGCAGCTCCGCCGCCAACCCCACCAGATGGTCCCGGCCCACGGACCCACGCGCCAGATCGCGGCGGGCCAAGGCGGGCATGTCGTTCCAGGCGCCCATGGCGCTAGCTGCATTCACGGCGGGCATGGGGCCTCCGGGGGGTTCAGGCCAACGTCATGGCCAATTTTGTAGCCCATTTCATGGGCTATTTCATTGGGATAATGCGCGTGTTCACGCCGGGCACATCCTTCAGGCGGGCGGCCAGCTCAGCCATGTTCGTGTCGCCGGTATGGTAGGGATACAGAATTTTCGGCTGAATCATCCCGGCCGCGTCCACGAGCATGGAAATGGTCATGGTGTAGGGCAGGTTCACGGGCAGGAAGGCTGCGTCCACGCCCTTGAGCGCCGCCATCTCCGGGATGACCTCGGTATCGCCCGCGACGTACACGCGGGTAGCGCCGAAGTGCACCACGTAGCCGTTGCCCTGGCCCTGCGGATGGTACGGGGTTCCGGGCGAGCGCATGTGCTCGCGGTTGTAGGCGGGCACGGCGTCCACCACGATTCCGGCCAGCTCCCTGGTGTCGCCGTTCTTCAGCACCACCGCCCCCTCCAGCGTAGCCGAGGCCTTGGCCGAGGAGCCGATGACCGTGCCGGACTTGGTGGCGGCCTTGATGGCCCCGACGTCCAGGTGGTCGCCATGCTCATGGGTCACCAGGACGAGATCGGCTTGGGCAGGGCTGCGTAGTCGGCCTGCTTGGACCAGGGGTCCACGTGCACCACCTTGCCGTTCCACTGGAACATGAGCGTGCCGTGCCCGAGAAAGGTGATGACAAGGTTGCCCTTGTCCGTGGGGATGGTGTCCGTTGGTTTGGCGGCTTGCGCGAGGGCGAAGGCTGGCAGGCCGAGGGCCAGGACACAGAGGGACAGTGACAGCAGGCTCTTGCGCATAAGTTCACCCCACCTTGCATGTTGCGTTTGACCGTGAGGGCCGCAGAATGTCCGGGCAGCGCCAGGAAGCGGCTTAGTGCTTGTGGCATACCCCACTCTCCCGCCGCGCTCAAGAATAAAGGCCCACCCTGTGGATCAGGATGGGCCTTTCAGGCGGAGGCATGCGCGGTGCGCGCTAGCGGGTCAGGTGGCGGTACTTGATGCGGTGCGGCTGGTCGGCGGCGGTTCCCAGACGGGCCTTGCGGTCGGCCTCGTACTCGCTCCAGTTGCCGTCGAACAGGCTGACCTGGGAGTCGCCCTCAAAGGCCAGGATGTGCGTGGCGATGCGGTCCAGAAACCAGCGATCGTGGCTGATGACCAGCACGCAGCCCGCGAAGTTGACCAGCGCGTCTTCCAGGGCGCGCATGGTGTTCACGTCCAGGTCGTTGGTGGGCTCGTCGAGCAGGAGGACGTTGGCGCCCTCTTTCAACAAAGCCGCCAGGTGCACGCGGTTGCGCTCGCCGCCGGAGAGCAGGCCGACCTTCTTCTGCTGGTCGCTGCCGGTGATGTTGAACTTGCCGATGTAGGCCCGGGCGTTCATCTCGCGGTTGCCGAGCTTGATGAAGTCCGCCCCGCCGGAGATGGCCTCGTACACGGTCTTCTCCGGGTCCAGCGAGCGGTCCTGGTCCACGTAGGCCAGCTTCACGGTCTCACCAATCTTGAGGCTGCCCTCGTCGGGCTGCTCCTTCCCGGTGATCATGCGGAACAGCGTGGTCTTGCCCGCGCCGTTGGGGCCGATGATGCCGACGATGGCGCCGGGAGGCATGATGAAGCTGATACCGTCCACGAGCAGGTTGTCGCCAAAGGCCTTCTTGAGCCCCTTGGCCTCGATGACCACGTTGCCCAGGCGCGGGCCAGCGGGCACGAAGATCTCAAGCTCGGGTCCGAGCTTCTCGTTCTCCTGCGCCAGCAGGTTCTCGTACGCGCTGATGCGCGCCTTGCCCTTGGCGTGGCGGCCGCGCGGGGACATGCGGATCCATTCGAGCTCACGCGCCAGCGTCTTCTGGCGGTCGGTCTCGCTCTTCTCCTCGTTGGCCAGGCGGTTCTGCTTCTGCTCCAGCCAGGAGGAGTAGTTTCCCTGCCAGGGGATGCCCCGGCCACGGTCCAGTTCCAGGATCCAGCCGGCCACGTTGTCCAGGAAGTAGCGGTCGTGGGTCACGGCGATGACCGTGCCCGCGTACTGCTGCAGGTGGTGCTCCAGCCAGGCCACGGATTCGGCGTCCAGGTGGTTGGTGGGCTCGTCGAGCAGCAGAATGTCCGGCTTCTGAAGCAGCAGGCGGCACAGAGCCACGCGGCGCTTCTCACCACCGGAGATGACCTTCACCAGGGTATCGGCCGGGGGACAGCGCAGGGCGTCCATGGCCATCTCCAGGCGGCTGTCCAGGTCCCAGGCGTCGCAGGCGTCGAGCTTCTCCTGCACGGCCGCCTGGCGGTCGATGAGCTTCTGCATGGCGTCGTCGTCCATGGGCTCGGCAAATTTCTCGTTGATGCGCTCGAACTCGGCCAGCAGATCCACGGTCTCCTGCGCGGCCTCGGCCACGACCTCGCGGCAGGTCTTGGTCTCGTCGAGGTGCGGCTCCTGCTCCAGGAAGCCGATGGTGTATCCGGGCGACAGAGCGATCTTGCCCTGAAAGTCCGTGTCCACCCCGGCCAGGATCTTCAGAAGCGAACTCTTGCCGCTTCCGTTCAGGCCCAGCACGCCGATCTTTGCGCCGTAAAAGTAGGACAGGGAGATGTCCTTCAGAACCTGGCGCTTGTCGAAATACTTGCTCACGCCCATCATGGAATAAATGATCTTGTTGGTCGGCTCAGCCATGTGTGTCCTCTAAATCAGTCGGGGCGGATTGGCCGCCCCGTTTCGTTACATACTTGAATCGTTGAGTTTCTACTTTTTGCTCTTCTGGGCCTTGGCCTGGGCCAGCATGTCGCCCAGGTTGCCCATGCCGCCGCCCCCGGAGGACGCGGACTTCTCGGCGGGCTTGGCGGCCTTGTAGCCCTTCCAGTCCTCGTTCTCGCGACCATTGCCACCCTCGTTGCGGGTGTTCTCGCGCACTTCAAGGGGCGAAAGCGCGATGCGGCGCTCGCCCGCGCGCAGGTCCTCGACCACCAGGGTCACGGAGTCGCCGCGGTTGAGCTTGTCGAACTGCTTGGTGTCCACAGCCACGGCCATGCGCGACTTGGGCAGAAGCGCGGTGATGCCGGGCTCCAGGGTGACGAAGATGCCGAAGGTCTCGCGCTTTTCCACGATGCCGGTGACCTGGGTGCCGGGCGCGTACTTGGCGGCGACCTCCAGCCAGGGGTCGCCCTCGGCTTCCTTCATGGACAGGGAGATGCGGCGCTTGGACAGGTCGATCTCCTTCAGGACAACCGAGACCTCGTCGCCCACCTGGACCATCTCGCTCGGCTTGTTCACACGCTTGGTGTAGCTCATCTCGCTCACGTGGATGAGTCCGTCCACGCCGGGCAGGATTTCCACGAAGGCGCCGAAGTCGGCCAGGCGCACCACCTTGCCGGTGAGCTTCTCGCCTTCCTTGAGCTTGCCTTCCACGCCGTCCCAGGGATCGCTCATGGTCTGCTTGCGCGAGAGCGAGATCTTGAGCTGGCCGGGCTTCTTGCCGGGCTCCACGCCAAGCACCTTGACGCGGATCTTCTCGCCCATGCTCACGGCCTCGTCGGGCTTGGCGATGCGGGCAAAGCCCAGCTCGCTCACGTGGACCATGCCTTCCAGGCCCGGGGCGATCTCGACGAAGGCGCCGAAGTCGGCCAGGCGGACGACGGTGCCGTCGATCTCCTCGCCGGGCTTCATGGCGGCCAGGAATTCCTCGGTGGCGGCCTGGCGCTCGCGCTCGATGAGCACGCGGCGGGACACCACGATGTTGCGGCCGCGTTCCTCAAGCTTGGTGATGAGGAAGGGGAAGGTCTTGCCGACGTATTCCTCGGGGTTCTCCACGTAGCGCGCGTCGATCTGGCTCACGGGGCAGAAGGCCCGGCGGTTCATGATCTCCACCGAGAAGCCGCCCTTGCAGGTCTCCTTCACGCGGCCGTCAACGGGCAGCTCGGCGTCCTTGGCGCTCTGGAGCATCTCCATGCCGCCGGCTCCGGCCAGCGCGCGGGAGAGGACGATCTCGCTGGCGGTCTTGGAGACGACATAGAGATCGATGCTCTCGCCTTCCTTGAAGGGGAAGTTGCCCTCGGCGTCGAGGAGCTCCTTCTTGTCGGCCACGCCGTCGATCTTGGTGCCGGTGTCGAAATACACGCTGTCCGCGCCGATGCTGATGATGCGGGCGGAAATCTTATCTCCAAGGTTCAGGGGCTCGCCCTGTCCGGCATAGCTGGCCTCGAATAGTTCCGCGAAGCTCTGCTCCTGATCCCCGTTGCTCTGCGCCTGGTCGGTCATCTTCTGCTCCTGTGCGATTGAACGCAAATATATTGGCGGTACGCATCCGCCTGGGGCGTGTATTAACGAAGGGACGACACTTGTCAAACATAGCCTGCAAGATTTTTTGCCCGGCCCTAAAGTTTTTTAAGGAAATACCGATAGGAAGCGAAGAAGGCGTTATCTTTGCTTTCGGCCAAAAGGGGGTCAAACATGACAATTGAGCCCATCGGCGGGTACTCGATCCAAACCCAGAACCAGAGCACCGGAAACGATTCCTTTGCCCTGGCGCAGAGCTTGCGGGCGCAGGAGTCCGCCCCCATGGACAAACAGACCTTCGGGGCTGCCGTGGTCACAAAAACAATGGACTACCTAAACGGCCAGGGCTCGTCCGGCACGGACGCCGCACCCATGGACAAACAGACCTTCGGGGCTGCGGTGGTCTCAAAGACCCTGGACTACATGAATTCAGGACAAGGCCATGACAGCGGCATGGCCCAAAGCTATGACTTCCAGAAAAGCGTCCTCGGCGGCCATGCCGACGAAATCGGGGCGCTCACCAACATCAAGATTTGACCGCCGAAACCGCCCGGGATGACGCCAACGCCGAAGGCCCCGCCCCTCACCGGGCGGGGTTTTTCTTTTCCCCCCCAGCCGCCGGGCCATGAGCCGCCCAGTCTCCCCCGACTTGCCAATGCGCCCAAGAACGGCTAAAGGCGCTGTGCAACTGCCGCCACAATAGCGAGGGAACAAAAGCACGTGACCAGGGACAAGCAAAAGGTACTCATAGCCAACCGGGGCGAGATCGCCGTGCGCATCATGCAGGCCTGCGCCGATCTGGGCGTCGGCTTTGTCTGCGTGTATACAAAGGAAGACGCCGACTCCGGCCACGTCTCCCTGGCCAGAAGCCTGGGCGGGGAAGAGGCGCTTGTGCGCATCCAGAACTACCTGGACGCGGGCGACATCCTCGCCGCAGCCGACGCCACCGGCGCCACGGCTGTGCATCCGGGCTACGGATTCTTCTCGGAGAACTACCGCTTCGCCCGCCGCGTGGTGGAGCGCTCCCGGCCCATGATGTTCATCGGACCCTCCTGGCGCGTCATCCGCGACCTGGGCGACAAGATCAACACCAAGCGCCTGGCCAGAAGCCTGGGCGTGCCCACCGTTCCGGGCAGCGACCGCGCCATCTACGACGAGATGGAGGCCGAGACCATCGGCCAGCAGCTTTTCGACTACCAGGATAAGCAGGGCGTGTCCCGGCCCATGGTGCTGGTCAAGGCCTCGGCCGGGGGCGGCGGCATGGGCATCGACGAAGTGCACAGCATGAACCACTTCCGCCAGACCTACCGGCGCATCCGCAACTACTCCCAGCGCCAGTTCAACGACCCTGGCGTGCTCATCGAGCAGCGCATCTTCAATTACAACCACCTGGAAGTGCAGATCGTCTCCGCGCGCGGCGGGCTTGATCCCATCCACTTCGGCACGCGCAACTGCTCCGTGCAGAGCCCGGGCAGGCAAAAACGCATCGAGACCGCGCCGGGCTTCGTGCCCGAGAGCCTGAGCTACGCATTCGACGCCCGCAAGGTCATGGACGACATCGTGCGCCACTCCCTTTCCATCGCGCGCGAAATCAACTACGATAACGTGGGCACCTGGGAATGGATCGTGACGCCCAAGGGCGAGCCCTTCCTCATGGAAGTGAACACGCGCATCCAGGTGGAGAACGGCGTTTCCGCCGCCATCTCGCGCATTAAGGGCCAGGGCGAGGTCAACCTCATCCGCGAGCAGATCCGCCTGGGCCTGGGCGAGGCGCAGGGCTACAGCCAAAGCGACGTCAGCTTCGAGGGCGTGGGCATCGAATACCGCATCATCGCCGAGGACACGTTCAATCGCTTCGCCCCCTGGACAGGCCGCATCGAGACCATCGCCTGGACGGACCAGCCCTGGCTCAAGCTGCACACCCACGTGCCCCGGGACCGTGCCTACCAGATCCCCACGGAATACGATCCCAACCTGGCCCTGGCCATCATCTGGGGCAAGGATCTGGACGAGGCCAAGGCCCGCGGCCTGGCCTTCCTGGACGACTTCAAGCTTGCCGGGGCCGATGCCCAGGGCACGGAACTCAAAAGCAACATCGCCTTCCTGCGCGAGAAAACCAAGGACCTGCTGGAGTTCTAACTCCGGAGACCACACATCCTATGGATATCGAAAAAAATCTCGACACTCTCTCGCAGCGCGTGGCCTACGCCCGCGACATCATGGTGCCCAGAACCAGCGAACGCCTGGAGGCCATCGGCCAGGACATCAGCGACCTTGCGCCCAGGCTCGACAGCCTGGACATTGACGTCGCCCTGGACAAGATCGCGGACATCTCGCGGCGCCTCTCCGTGCTGGAGGAGGACCTCGACCACCTGCTCACGCCCATGGACAAGGTGCGCGTGGTGCGCCACCCGCAGCGCGTGTGCCTGAAGGACATCCTGGAGAACGTCTACGACAACTACACCGAAATCGGCGGGCGCGACGAGGTCTCCATCGACCCCGGCATGCTCATCGCGCGGGCGTACATCACCCGCCGCGTGGGCAAGCGCGTCATCCACCACTCGGTCATGGTCGTGGGCCAGGAAAAGGGCCACGGCCAGGAGTTCCGCAACGGCGGCTCCATCAAGCCCTGGGGCAATGCCAAGGCCTTGAAGTACATGAAGGTCGCCGCGCTGGAGAACATCCCCATCCACGCCTACGTGTCCACGCCGGGCTCCTACCCCATCGAGGACTACCCGGGCGCGGCCCAGCAGATAGCCGAGAACATCTACGAAATGGCCGGGCTCGACGTGCCCATCGTGGCCGTGTTCTCCGAGGGCGGCAGCGGCGGGGCCGAGGCCATCGCCCTGGCCGACCAGCGCCTGATGTTCTCCCACGGCTACTACTCGGTCATCTCCCCCGAGGGTGCAGCGGCCATCGAGGGCAAGGTCTTCGGCCAGATGCGCGCCACCCCAGAGCTCATCGAGAAGTGCGCCAAGCACCAGATGATCACCGCCCAGGACAATCTGAAGAACGGCTACATCGACTCCATCATCGAGGAGCCGCCCCTGGGCGCGCGCAACGAACATTTCGACTTCTTCAAAAGGCTGCGTGCGGACGTCATCCGCGCCACCGACGAGGTCGTGCTCTCGGTTCAGGGCGTGAGCGTGCTGCGCAAGCTGGCCCGCCGCCGCGCCCACAAGCCGGAAAACGTCGAGGACGTGCTCATCCGCTGGGAGCTCAACCCCAAGGCCCGCGAAGAGCTGGTCTGGAAGCGCTACCAGAAGTACCGGCGCATGGCCCGCCACGCATACATCGACAAGCGCGGCATCCTGGAGAAGCTGGCGGCCAAGCACATGGAGTTCTACTACTCCATCTACACGACGCTGCGCTACGAAATCATCAAACGCTACCAGAAGAAGATTCTGCGCGTGGCCACGGACGTCACCGACGAGATCCACGTGGTCACCAGCCGCATGGACCGCCTCACCTGCCAGGCCCTGGAGAAGCTGGGCCTGCTCCAGCTCGGCCGGGGCAACGAGAAGGCCCTGACCAGCCTCTCCGAGCCCGCCTGCGACGCGCGCACCAACGAGACCAACTACATCAGCCCCAAGTCTCTGGAAGATCGCGAGTTGACCTGTCCGCACGCCGCCGAACGCGGCTGCCTGGACATCTGGGCGCGCGACCTGTTCGGCGAGTTTGGCGGCGTGTGCCCCAACTGTGGCTACCACTTCCCCATGGAGTACAAGTGGTACATGGCCAACGTGTTCGACCGCGGCAGCGTGCGCGAGTTCAACCAGTCCATCGCCGCAGGCAACCCCACGGGCTTCCCCAAGTTCGACGAGCGCATCAAGCAGGCCAAGGAGAAGACCCACCTGCAGTCCTCCTGCGTGACCTTCAATGCCAGCATCCTGGGCCTGCGCCTGACCTGCGCCATGCTCGTGGCCGACTTCCGGGGCGGCAGCGTGGGCTCGGCAGAAGGCGAAAAGTTCATCCGCGCGCTGGACCTGGCACGCAAGCGCCACCAGCCCTTCCTGGCCTATGTGCACGGCACCGCGGGCATCCGCATCCAGGAGGGCGTCAACGGCCTGATCCAGATGCCGCGCGTGACGCTGGCCGTGCGCCGCTACATCGAGGAAGGCGGCCTGTACATCGTGCTCTACGACACCAACTCCTACGCCGGTCCCGTGGCCAGCTTCCTGGGCTGCTCGCCCTACCAGTACGCCGTGCGCAGCGCGCGCATCGGCTTCGCCGGACCCGGCGTCATCCGCGAGACCACGGGCATGGACATCCCGCCCGACTATCACAGCGCGTACAAGGCCCTGTCACGCGGGCACATCCAGGACATCTGGGACCGCCGCGACATCCGGGCCAACCTGCACCAGGCCTTCCTGACCATGGGCGGACGCAACCTGTACTACCGCTAACGCGCGGGCAGCCGCCCGTACTGCGCCTCATCTATCGCGGAGCCGAGGCGCAACGAGATGCAGCCGGGGAGCTTCAGCATGGACATTCCACGGATATTCAACATTACCGAAAGCGCTCATCGCATCCATAACCCGTTATCGCAAGACAAACTCGCCACCCTCGGCGCGGCATTGCGTCTTGAGCCGGAGACCCGCGTGCTCGACCTCGGCAGCGGTTCGGGCGAGATGCTGTGCACCTGGGCGCGCGATCAAGGCATCCGCGGCACGGGCATCGACATGAGCCAGTTGTTCGCCGAACAGGCGAAACTCCGCGCTGTTGAACTGGGCGTCGCCGATCGGGTCGAGTTCATCCACGGAGACGCTGCCGGTTATGTCGCCAACGAAAAGGCCGATGTGGCGGCCTGTCTTGGCGCCACGTGGATCGGCGGGGGTGTCGCCGGCAGCATCGAGCTTCTGGCGAAGAGCCTCCGCACGGGGGGGATCATCCTCATCGGCGAACCATACTGGCTGCGCTTGCCGCCGACAGATGAGGTCGCCCAGGGATGCCGCGCCGGTTCCATCTCGGACTATCATTTGCTGCCAGACCTTCTCGCCTCTTTTGACAGCCTCGGCTACGATGTCGTGGAAATGGTCCTGGCAGACCAGGACAGCTGGGACAGATACGAGGCAGCCAAATGGCTCACCATGCGCCGATGGCTTGAAACGAATTCCGACGATGACTTCGCCAAAGAAGTTCGAACAGAACTGACCTCGGCGGCCGAACGCTACGCCACCTACACCCGTGAATACCTGGGCTGGGGCGTATTCGCGCTCATGTCGCGGTGAGCTGAGACAACAGCCGCGCACCAACTGGTGAGGAGTTCCGCCTGCATGCAGGCTGAGGCCAGGGCGGATTCATCATCAGAACGCAACACCATCGGCATTTTGGAAATTCCATGCCGTGCCGCGTGATGATTTCGCCCTCCTGAGCCGCATACATTTGCACCATCCTGGCGGACGTAAATCCGCCTCCACAAATACCGCCCGGAAGAACACGCGTCTTCCTGGCGTTTTTTGCGTAGTCCGCAGACGAATCCTCACCAGTCTGTCACGCGCGCGTCACCTGACCGTTGCCGCGCCACACTACTTTCACGTCCAGACGCGGGCGCGCTTCGTCCCCGCCACAACCCCACCAAGGACTCATAGGCCCAAAATGATAAGCACCATCATGCACAAACTCCGCAACGGCAGGCAGGCGTTCGCCACCGATGCGTCAAGGCCGGAGCTGCCCGCCAACCGCTTGCGGGAGCTGGTGCGCACCGGCCAGGACTTCGACATCCTGCTCATCAACGTGCGCGACTTCCCGCTCTTGCGCGAACTCTACGGCAAGGAGCTTTCGCAGGAGGTCGAATCCCAGCTGACCAACGTGCTCAAGCGCGCCGTGTACGAACGGCTCCACGTCACCCCCTTCTGCATGACGCTCGAGCCCGGCGAATATCTGCTGGGCTGGCCGACGCAGGGCGGCGGCACCACCGTCCAGCACGACGCGGCCTACGAGATCAAGCTCTCAGCCCAACGCGAGGCCAACCTGCACCTGCTGCGTTGGGCCGGGCGCGAGCTGGACCTGGGCTTCGGCTGCTCCCGTTACGAGGCCGCCAACTGTCAGGACCGCGAGGCCCAGCTCTTCCAGGCCGTCAACGAGGCCCGGCTGCGCGCCAAGATGCGCCTGGACTTGAGCCAACTTTCCCTGTCCACGGAGTTCAACAACATTCTGCACGGCAGAAACGTGCGCGCGGTGTTCCAGCCCATCGCCGATTTCACCACCGGTACCATCCTGGCCTGGGAGGCGCTGACGCGCGGCCCCGAGGGCACCACCTTCCACTCCCCGGCCATGCTATTTGACTTCGCCGAGCAGAGCGGCAAGCTCTTCGCCCTGGAGCGCCTGTGCCGAGAGAAGGCCATCAGCAGCTTCGGGGCCATTGGCCCTGGGCAGAAGCTCTTCTTGAACATCCACCCCAAGACCATGGCCGACCCGGAGTTCACCCACGGCATGACCCTGGAGCTGCTCCAGGCCGCGGGCCTGACCCCGCAGAACATCGTCTTCGAGATCACCGAGCGCCACAGCATCACCGAGTTCGCCCTGTTCCACCGCACGCTGGACCACTACCGCAGCCAGGGCTACCTGGTGGCCGTGGACGACGCCGGCGCCGGATACTCGGGCCTCACCTCCATCGCCCAGATCCGCCCGGAGTTCATCAAGATCGACATGAGCCTCATCCAGGGCATCGACAAGGACCCGGTGAAACGCGCCCTCATCGAGACCCTGGTCACCTTCGCCGACAAGATCGGCTCCAAGATCATCGCCGAGGGCATCGAATCACAGTCCCAGGCGGCCTGCCTGGTAGACATCGGGGTGCACTACGGCCAGGGCTTCTACCTGGCCAGGCCGGCCTCGCCCAAGCCTCCCCTGTCGCTGGACACCACCTACCTGCGCAGCCAGCAGGAGCAGACCAGGCTGACCACCTCCTGCCTCATGCCCATCGGCAACCTGGTGGAGGCCGCCCAGGTGCGTCCGGCCGGAATGCTCGTGCCCGACGCCCAGCACTGCTTTGAGACCTCCCGCCAGCACGCCAGCATCGTGGTGGTCGACGGCCACCGGCCCATCGGCCTGGTCATGGAGTACCAGCTCAACCGCCAGCTTTCCGGGCAGTTCGGCTCGGCCCTGTACGCCAAGCGCCCGGTAGAGGCCATCATGGACCGCGGACCGCTCATCGTGGACGAGGCCACCCCCGTGGAGCAGACGGCCAAGGCGGCCATGCAGCGCGAAAAGATCAAGGCCTACGATGACGTCATCGTCACGCGCCAGGGACATGTGCTGGGCATCGTCACGGTGCAGCGCCTCTTGAACACCCTGGCCAGCGTGCAGGTGGAGATGGCCAAGGGCACAAACCCGCTCACCGGCCTGCCCGGCAACGTGACCCTGGAACAGGAGGTGGAGGCCAGCATCGCCTCGGGCAAGCGCTTCTCCATGGCCTACGCCGACCTGGACAACTTCAAGGTCTACAACGACACTTACGGGTTCAAGAACGGCGACCGGGTCATCAAGCTGGCCGCAGACATCCTGGACCACAGCGTGCGCCGCCACGGCGACGCCACGGCCAAGCTCTTCCACATCGGCGGCGACGACTTCGTGCTGGTGTGCAGGCCGGAGCATGTGGAACGCATCTGCAAGGCCACCACACGCAGCTTTAAAAGGCTCATCCGGGGCTGCTACTGCCTGGAGGACCGCGTGCGCGGCGAGGTGCTGGCCAATGGCCGCGACGGCGTGGAGCGCACCTATCCGCTGGTGTCCCTCAGCATCGGCATCATGGAGATCGGCGGGCCCTGCAACCTGCTGGAGATAGGCGAGCGCGCCGCCTATGTGAAGAAATACGCCAAGTCCATACCCGGCAACGTCTACGCCTGGGACCGCAGGCAGCCGCTGGGCAGCGAGCATGACGCAGGCGGCCAGGCCGAGCAGGCCACTTGCGCCGAGCCCGAGGCCCTGGCAGAGAGCGCTGCGGTCTAGAGCCCCCCGCAACGAAAAGGGGGGGCCAAGCCCCCCCACTCATCGATATTGCTGCTTGCGCCAGTCGGCTATTTGCCGATCACGGACGGGACGAACACGCGGGTGGCCAGCTCGCGGTCGAGCATGAACAGCCCGCCGCCATCGCCCACCAGCTTGAGCTTGTTCACGGTATCGCCGAAGTTGGCCTCCTCCTCCACCTGCTCGGTGACGAACCACTGCAGGAAGATGCCCGAGGCGTGGTCTTTTTCCTTCTGCGCCAGGTCCATCAGGTCGTTGATGCGCTTGGTGACGGCGTACTCGTGGTTGAGTGCGAACTCAAAGGCCGCCAGCGGCGATTTCCAGGTATGCTGCGGGGCCTCGATGCCCTGCAACTGGACCTTGCTGCCCTTCTCCAAGACGTAGTCGAACATTCTGCGGGCGTGGAACTGCTCCTCCTGAAACTGCACGTCCATCCAGTTGGCGAAGCCGGGCAGGCCCATGCCGTGGAAGTAGGACGACAGGGACAGGTACAGATACGCGGAGTAGTATTCCCATTTGATCTGGTCGTTGAAGGCCTTCTCCATCTTCTTGCTCAACATGGCGGGACTCCTTGGCTGTGGTGGTTGCCGGATTTCACAAGGTACGAAGGAATCATATACGCATGAATCTGCGGTTGTGAAGAGGCGCTAGCCGAAGATGTTCCCGCCGAAGACCGTGCGGATGCGGTGCTTGAGATGCGTCATGCGGTTGTCTGAGGTGACGTTGTTCAGACCCATGGCCAGCGCCTTCTCGCTGCCGATGAACACCGCCAGCCTGCGCGCGCGGGTCAGCGCCGTGTACAAGAGGTTGCGCTGCAGGAGCAGGTAGTGCTGCGTGACCACCGGCACCACGATGGCCGGGTACTCGCAGCCCTGGGACTTGTGCACGGAGACCGCGTAGGCCAGGGTCAGCTCGTCGAGCTCGGTGGAGTCGAAAGTCACGAGGTGGCCGTCGAAGTCCACCACAAGGGCTCCCTCCTCCGGGTCCACCTCGAAGACCCAGCCCAGGTCGCCGTTGAACACTTCCTTGTCGTAATTGTTGCGCAACTGGAGCACGCGGTCACCTTTCCGGAACGTCGCGAAGCCGCGCTTGAGCTCAAGTCCGCGCTTGGGGTTCAGGCGCGCCTGCAACAGGCTGTTCAGCGTGCCCGTGCCCACGTCGCCCTTGTGCATGGGGGTCAGCACCTGGATGTCGCGCAGGGGGTCCAGGCCGTAGCGCTCCGGGATGCGCGTGGTGACCATCTCCAGGATGCGCTCCTGGACCTTGCCCGGATCGTCCTGGGGCATCCAGAAGAAGTCGGCCTCGGGCGGCTCCTTGGGGCTGGGGATGGGGGGCTGCCCGGCATTGAAGCGGTGGGCGTTGATGACGATGGAGCTCTCCTGGGCCTGGCGGAAGATGTGCGTCAGCACCGCCTTGGGCACCTCGCCGCTGTTGATCAGGTCGGCCAGGACGTTGCCCGCGCCCACGCTCGGCAGCTGGTTCACGTCGCCCACCAGGATCAGCCGGCAGGTGACGGGCAGGGCCCGCAGCACGGCCAGAAACAGCTGGGCGTCGAGCATGGACACCTCGTCCACCAGCAGCACCTCGGCGGCCAGCTTCTGGTCCTCGCAGTGGTAGAAGCCGTGCTCCGGTGAGTACATGAGCAGGCGGTGCAGTGTCTGGGCGCTCTCGCCCGTGGCCTCGGAAAGGCGCTTGGCGGCGCGGCCCGTGGGCGCGGCCAGGCGCACCGTGAGCTTGAGCTCGCCCAGGGCGGCCACGATGGCCCGGGTGATGGTGGTCTTGCCCGTGCCTGGCCCGCCGGTGATGATGAAGACCTTGTGCACGCAGGCCATGAGCACGGCCTTGCGCTGCTCCTCGGAAAGCTTGAAGCCCAGGTTGCCCTCGATGATGGGCAGGGTCTGGCGGACCTTGGCCTCGGACACGGGCGCAGGGTGGTTCACCAGGCCGAACAGGCGCTGGCTGATCTCGCGCTCGGCCCGGTAGGAGGTCATGAGGAACACGGCCTGCACGACGCCCTGCTCCGGCAGGTCCTCGATGTGCACGCGCTTCTTGCCCTCCAGGGTGGCCAGGCCCTCCTCCAGGCGTTCTGGGTCGTGCACGTCGAGCAGCTTGGCGGCCTCGGCGAGCAACTTATCCTTGGGGCAGAACATGTGCCCGCCCCGCTCGCCCTGGCTCACCAAGATGTAGGCGATGGCCGCTTCGATGCGCTGGGGCGAGTCCTCGGCAAAGCCGAGCTTGAGCGCCATGTTGTCCGCCGTGCGGAAGCCGATGCCCCGGATGAGGTAGGCCAGCTCGTAGGGGTTCTCGCGCAGCTTGGCCTCGCTCTGGGCGCCGTAGATCTTGAAGATGCGCGAGGCGTAGGTGGGCGGCACCTCGTGGCTGTGCAAGAAGACGATGAGGCTCTTGACCTCGCGCTGGCCCTGCCAGGACTCCAGCATGCCCGCCAGCTTCTTCTTGCTGATGCCCTTGCCCAAGAGCTTGTCGGGGTCGTTGTCGAGCAGGTCCAGCACGGCCACGCCGAAACGCTCCACAAGTTCCTTGGCGGTCTTTTCGCCCACGCCCTTGAGCGAGGATTTGAGGAAGCGCACCACGCCGTGCTCGGTGGCCGGGTAGGTCTGCTTGAAGCTTATGGCCTCCATCTGCCGCCCGAACTTGGGGTGGTTCTTCCACTCCCCGGTGATCTCCAGGTACTCGCCAGGCTGCATCTGGCCCAGGCAGCCCACAACGGTGAGCATGCCGGGCTCGTCCTTGGCGCGCACCCGGATCACGGCATAGCCGTTGTCCGGGTTGTGGTAGACCACGGCGTGGACTTCGGCTTTGATGGTGGCGGGCATGGGGCTCCTTGGCCGGATAAAGGGAGGGGGGGCTACACGGATTGGCGGTGCAGCAAGGATTGGCGCAGGGTCTCGCGGTCCATGTACTTGACCTCCGCGCCCATGGGAATGCCCTGGGCCAGGCGCGACACGGTCACCTGCGGAAAGCCCTGGGCCACGATGTTCTTCACGTGCGAGGCGGTGTTCTCGGCGTCCAGCGTGGCCCCCAGGGCCAGGATCAGCTCGCGAACCTCGCCGGATTCCAGGCGGCGGCGCAAGAGATCGAACTCCAGGCCCGACGGGCCCACGCCATCCAGCGGCGAGAGCAACCCACCCAGCACCAGGTACGTGCCCCGGAACAGGTTCATCTCCTCCAGCGCCAGCAGCGAATCCCACTCGGCCACGAGGCAGAGCTGCTCGCGGTTGCGGGCGGGATCGGCGCAGATGGGACAGGGATTCTGCTCGGCCAGGCTGGCGCAGGTGCCGCAAAGGCACAGGCGCTCGCGCAGGTGCAAAACGGACTGGCCCACGGCCGCGGCCTGCTCGCGCGGCATCTTGAGCAGGGCCAGGGCCGCGCGCAGGGCGCTCTTGGGCCCCAGGCCCGGCAGGCGGGAGAGATGCTCGGCGACCTCGCGCAGGGGGCCCGGCAGGCGGTCGCCCGGCGTGCGGGAAGCGGACATGCCTAGAACATGCCGGGAATTTTCATGCCCCCGGTGATCTTGCTCATCTCTTCCTCAGTCATGGTCTTGGCCTTCTTCATGGCATCGCGCACGGCCGCCAGCACCAGGTCCTGGAGCATTTCCACGTCCCCAGCCTCGACCACGCTCTTGTCGATGGTCACGGACAATACCTCCTGGCCGCCGGTGACCTTCACCGTGACCATGCCGCCGCCGCTGGTGGCCTCGACCTCGCGGGTCTTGAGCTCTTCCTGTATGGTGGCCATTTTCTTCTGCATCAGCTGGGCCTGGCGCAACATATCCTGCATTCCACGCATGGGGGTGTCCTCCGGTCGATTCGTATTTTTGATGTGGCGCGCTTCATTTTGCACGTGAATGCGCACCGGAATAACGTCTTGGGCCAGTTTCTCAAAGATGGATGTTGTTCCCTGGCGAGGAGCGAGCCGATTTTGGGCCAGGGAGAGTACTCATGTGGTACAGCCCTGATCCGGAATTGGCTCGTGACGACGACCAGGGGGCAAAAGACACTTTGCGAGACTGGCCCTAGCGCCGCTCCCGCAGCGTCACCAGCCCGGGGCCCTTGACCTCAAAGGCCTCGCGCACCCGCTGGACCGCCGGGTTGGCCTGGACCTCGCGGTCCACCTCGGACCCGCTGCGCTGGGGTTCGCGCTCCTCGAAGCTGAACTCCAGCCGGGCCTCGGAGCCGAAGTACTCCAGCACAAGGCGCTGCAGGCGCGTATGGTTGTCGCCCTGGGAAAGCATGTTGCAGTGGGTGCCGTTGTGGCAGCCAAGGGTCAGCACGCCATCGGTCCAGTCGCCCTGGGCCTGGGCCAGCCCGGTGATGATGCCGCTGCCGTTCTTGGAGGCAACGAAGTCATGGAAGCCCTCCCAGGAGCGCGGCCCGCCGGTGGCGGCAGGCGCGGCAGGCGCAGGGGTCGGTTCCACGGCGGACGGGGCAGCGGTCGGCGTTGCCGTTTCCGTGGCGGGCGGCGTTGAGCTGGGCGTTGAACCAGGCGTCGTACTCGTCGTTGAACTGGACGTTGAACTGGACGTTGAAATTGGCATTGACGACAGCGTGGCTGCAGCGGCGGCATAAGCGGCCTGGGCCGGGGCCTGCGCCGTTGGCGGAGGCGTTGCCGTGGCCATGGATGAAGCCGTGGATGAAGCCGTGGATGAAACCGTAGACGAAGCCGTGGAAGACATCGTTGCTGAACCCATGGACGATGACGTCGGCGAACCCGAGGCCGCACCAACAGGCCCCCGGTCCGCAGCGCCGCCGCCCGACGGGGCCGAGCCCTTGCCGCCCAGGGCCTCCAGCGGGATCAGGTCCGGCAGGCAGGCCAGGTTCAGCAGCAGAAGCTCCAGCGCCTGCGCGGGCTCCAGGCTCTTGATGACGCGCTGCTGGCCGTCCAGCGTCATCTGCCAGCAGGCGTGGATGTGCGCGGGCGTGAAGCGCGCGGCCCAGTCCTGCCATTGCGCGGCCTCCTCGGCGGGCAGGCCCAGCTCCGGCAGAATGGCCTCCCCGGCCTGGCGCAGCAGGAACATGTTGCGCCAGCACGAGGACAGCTCGCGCAGGAAGAAGCCCAGGTCCAGGCCCTGGTCCAGCACCAGGCGCAGCGTGCGCGACAAAAGCGGCAGATCGCGGCTCTGGATGGCCTCCATGAGGGCGAAAAAGACTTCCTGCCCGGCCAGGCCGAGACAGCCGCGCACCTCGCTCTCCAAGAGCTTGCCGGAGCTGTAGGCCAGGGCCTGGCCCAAAAGCGACATGCTGTCGCGCACGCTGCCCGCTCCGCGCCGGGCGATGATGCGCACCGCCGCAGGCTCGTACTCCAACCCCTCGCGGACGAGCAGCCCCTCCAGATGCGCGGCCAGGTCGGCCTGGGGCAGCATCTTGAAGACATAATGCTGGCAGCGCGAGAGGATGGTGGCCGGAAATTTGTGGGCCTCGGTGGAAGCCAGGATGAAGGTCACGCGAGCGGGCGGCTCCTCGAGCGTCTTCAAGAGCGCGTTGAAGGCCGCGGTGGAGAGCATGTGCGCTTCGTCGATGATGAAGACCTTGTAGCGACCCTCCAGCGGCGCGTAGCCCACGTCCTCCTTGAGGGCGCGGACGTCGCCCACGCCGCCGTGGCTGGCCGCGTCGATCTCGATGATGTCCACCGCCGTGCCTGCCGTGGCCTGGCGGCACATCTGGCATTCGTTGCAGGGCTCGGCAGCGGGGCCCTTCTCGCAGTTCAGCGCCTTGGCGAAGATGCGGGCGATGGTGGTCTTGCCCACGCCGCGCGTGCCGCTGAACATGTAGGCCGGGGCGATCTTGCCCGTGGCCGAGGCGCGCGAGAGGATGGCCTTGACCGCGTCCTGGCCTGCGACGTCGGCAAAGCGGCGGGGCCTGTATTTTGCGGTGAGGCTGGCCATGTGCGGGCTCCGGGCGATGCTGCGGAAATTCGCCGATGCTTGAACGTTTGCGCCGCTGGCGCAGGCTTTAAAAAAAGGCCCGGAGGGAGCGATTGCGGCGCTCCCCCCGGACGTAACGGACGCTAGATGGTGTACTCGTGCAGCCAGTGCGAATAGTCCGGGTTCTCGCCCTTGACGATCTTGAAGTACTCCTTCTGGAGCAGGAGCGAGAGGGGCCCGGCCTTGCCCGCGCCGATCTGGCGGCGGTCGACCTCGCGGATGGGCGTGATCTCGGCGGCGGTGCCGGTGAAGAAGGCCTCGTCGGCGCAGTAGAGCTCGTCGCGGGTGAAGAGCTGCTCCACGACCTCGTACCCAAGGTCGCGCGCCAGGATCATGATGCTGTCGCGGGTGATGCCGGGCAGGATGGAGGTCAGCGGCGTGGTCTTGAGGACCTCGTTCTTGACGATGAAGATGTTCTCGCCGGTGGCCTCGGACACATAGCCCTGGGTGTCGAGCATCAGCGCCTCGTGGAAGCCGTCGGCCACGGCCTCGGTCTTGGCCAGCACGGAGTTAACGTAGTTGCCGCAGGCCTTGGCCTTGGTCATCATGGCGTTGACATGGTGGCGGGTGAAGCTGGAGGTCTTGATGCTGATGCCCTTTTCCAGTGCGCCGTCGCCCAGGTAGGCGCCCCAGGGCCAGGTGG
>JAHIUD010000008.1 GCA_018817515.1 Pseudomonadota bacterium | reverse complement strand
GTGGCCGCCCTGGCCGCCACCATCCTGCGCGGCCCGGCCGAGCGCCTGGAGCGCCTGCAGATGCCGGGGCTGGCCCTCTACGGCACCGGGCGCACGGACGAGGGCCTGTACGGCTTGCGCAGATTGGGCCTGCCCGGGGGTATTGTGGGCGTGGATGACCTGGCCGGGGTGTTCTGGCGCGCGTTTTTCCTCTGGCGTTTGGCCGGGGCCCCGGCCGAGCCAGTGCGCGCGGCCTGGGCAGCGCTCTGCGTGGCGCAGCCGCGCCTGAGCGACAGCCTGCGGCGTTCCCTGCCCGCCCTGGGCAGCGCCGTCGCCCGCCTGGCGGCGGACCTCTCCGCCGGGGACCGGGGCTCGCCAGGGGGCCTGCCCGCCGGGACCGCGCCGTTCTGGCGGCCCCTGGCCGGATACATGGAGGCGGTGCTGGAGAACGAGGACGCAACGGAAGCGTCCACCAGCCGCTGCCTGGAGCATCTGGCGGCCCTGGCCGAGATCCTCTGAGCAGGTGACGGCCTGAGGGCGCAGCTTTGCGCGGGGGGAAGGGAAGACATGAACGAAGACTTTTTCAACATCCTGCGGCAAGGCCTGGCTGGCGAGCTGGCGTGCCTCTCGCCAGCGGAGGCGGTGGAGCACTTCCGCAACCACCAGGCCAATTTCCATTTGGACCGGGCCACGGCGGTCTGCTACCTGAACCATTTCCTGGCGGAGTATGGCAGGACTGCGCAGGACGGCCTCTTGGACCTGGCCCGGTATCTCGCGGACAAATGCCTCCAGCTGTCTCCCTTTGATCTTGCGAGCTTGTGCACGGACCCGGGGCAGGGGAGCCCGGAGTTGCGCCTGAAGGTCGCGGCGCTTCGCGAGAACGACTTCGCGCCCGAGGCCCTGGCAAAAGTCGACGCCGGCAACATCATGCAGGCCGCGCCCCAAATGCGCGAGACCCTGCTGGGGCTGCTCGACGCCCACCCGACCTATGCGCAGGCGGCCGCGCGGCTCCTGGCTGTGGACTACTTCGAGGGCCGGGAGTGCTCCGACTGGCTGCCCAGGTTCGCCTGCCCGAAGCCCTTGCAGGGCGGCTTCAACAGCATGCTCTTCAACCACTTCGCGGCGCTGGGCAACACCAGGGAAGCGCAGGCTGCCTGGGACGCCCTGCCTCCTGAGGACATCAACGAGGTGAACCTCAACCACGCCGCCGAGGTCGCCCGGCAGGGCGGCGACATCCCCCGCGCCGTGGAGCTCTACCGGCGCTCGCTGGCTTTGGACGCGGCTCAGGGGCCCGTGCGCTTCCGCCTGGCGGAGCTTGAGCGGCCAAGCGTCAAGCGGCCGGACCTCGTGGACCGCAGGAAGGTCGCCATTTACCTGTATTCCTTCAACAAGGCCGAGATGCTCGGGGCCACGCTTAAAAGCCTCGCGGCGTCGAACATCGGGTCGGCCCCCATCACCGTCCTGCTCAACGGCTGCACGGACCACAGCCTGGCCGTGGCCCAGGCCGCGCGGCAGCTGTTTCCGGGGAACGCCTTCACCATCATCCCGCTGCCCGTGAACATCGGCGCGCCGGGAGCGCGCAACTGGCTGGTCAACCTTGCGTCCACCTGGGAGAACGACTACGTGGCCTTCCTCGACGACGACGTCGATGTCCCCGTGGACTGGCTGGAATGGTACCTGGCCGTGGCCGAGGCCGACCCGAAGGTCGCGGTGGTGGGGTGCAAGGTGGTCTTTCCCGGCCAGCCTGCCAAGCTGCAGTACCTGTACCGCTACGTCAGCATCGCCAGGGACGACCTGCTGCGCTTAAGCCTGTCCGTCATCGCGCACCAGTACGACAACGGGTTCTACGACTTCACGCGGGAGACGCGCTCGGTCATGGGCTGCCTGCACCTCCTGCGCACGCAGGCCCTGCGCCAGGTGCCGAACTTCGACATCCGCTTCTCGCCCTCGCAGATGGACGACATCGACCACGACCTGTGCCTGTGCCTGGAAGGCTACAAGGTCATGTACTGCGGCCTGGTGACCTGCGTGCATCACCAGTCCTCGGGGCTGGGGCAGCGCACCCAGGCGAGAAACCCGGCCATGATCGGCAACTGCCTGGGGAACGACGTCAAGATGTACTACAAACACTTCGCAAGGCTCTCCGAGCTTCGCCAGCTCGACAGCTTGAGCCTCCTCCCGGACTAGGCCCGGACTAAGCCCGGGCGCCTCAAGCCGCGCCTGGCAAAAATTGCCGGGTCAGGCCGCAAGGGTGCCGTGGCGCGCCAAAGAAGAGACCCCGCCTGGTCGGTCAAGCCAGGCGGGGTCGTCCTCGGGATGGAGACTCTCTTAAACTTAGCGCTTCATGGCGATGATTTCTCCGAGCATGCTGTCCGCCGTGGTGATCACCTTGGTGTTGGCCTGGAAGCCGCGCTGCGCGGTGATCAGGGAGACGAACTGCGCGCCCATGTCGACGTTGGACTGTTCCAGCGTGCTGGAGGCGATGGTGCCCTTGCCCGGAGAGTTCGCCTGGCCGGTCAAGGCCGGGCCGGACTCGCGGGTCTCGCTGAACAGGTTGCCGCCCTCGCGCCGCAGGCCCCACTGGTTGGTGAAGCTCGTCAGCGTGAGCGAGTAGAGGTCGAGCACCTGGCCGTTGGAGTAGGTGCCGGTGAGGATGCCCTCGCGGGATACCGAGATGCTCTGCAGGAAGCCCGCGGTGTAGCCGTCCTGGCTCTGGAACAGGGTGCTGGAGCCGCCGGTGTCGTAGGCCTGGGTGGTCATGGCGTCGATGACCGGGGACTTGAAGCCCGGCAGCCAGCCGACGTTGCTGATCTTTGCGCCCACGGCCGCGGCGGTGCCGCCCAGGGGGCCCTTGCTCTGGCTCCAGCCCACGGTATAGGAGCCCGAGCCGTTGCTGGTGAGATCGGTGTTGCGGATGCCGAAGTTCATGGCGATGGGCGTGGCCTCGGTGGCGGTGGCGATGGAGGCGTTGGAGGCCTGGATGAAGTTCGGGGTGATGAGCGGGTAGCCGCCGGTGGAGAAGTCCGCCAGCTGCCAGGTGTTCAGGTTCTTCATGCCCAGGGCGCCGCCGTTGCTCTTGAGCGTGTAGGCGCTCTCGCTGATCAGGGCGCCGGCGCGGAAGGTCATGGTGCCGATCATCAGCACGCCTGCGCCGGAGGTTCCGGCCAGGGCCGTCAGCGAGCCGTTGGCGCCGGAGAGGGTGCGACCGTCTTCGTTGGGGTTGCAGGTGACCATGTATTCCCACACGGTGTTGCCACCGGCGTTGGAGAGGGTCACCTGATCGTAGTACACGGTCAGGTTGTGGGCCGCGCCGACAGCGTCGTACACCTTGAGGGTGGAGCTGTAGCCGTAGGCCGTGCTGGCCAGCGGCGTGGTATTGGAACCGTCCCAGTTGTTGAACATGGCGAAGTACGGGTTCAGGGTGGAGTTGGACTTGCTGGTGGTGTTCGGGTCCAGGTTGGTGATGATGCTCACGTTGCTGGTGGCCTCGGGCGGAGACTGGAAATTGTTGATGCGGATGTCCGTCGGGCTGCCGGTGATGGAGAAGGTGTTGGTGTTGGCCGTGCTGGTGGTGGCGCCAGTGGCGGCGGCGGTGGAGGCCTTCACCATGGCCCAGCCCTGCACCACGTAGCCGTGCGGGTCGCACAGGTAGCCGTCGCTGTCGAAGCGGAAGTTGCCCGCGCGGGTGTAGTACTGGTTGCCGGAGTTCTGCGCCTTCACGGTGAAGAAGCCGCTGCCGCCGATGGCCAGGTCGGTGGACTCCGTGGTGCTTTCAAAGGAGCCCTGGGCGAAGTCGGAGTAGATGGCGGCCACGCGCACGCCGCGTCCCACCTGGGCCACGCCGGCCGAGGTGTACACGTCCTGGCTCATGACGTCTTCAAAGTACATGCTCGCACCCTTGAAGCCCACGGTGCTGACGTTGGCCAGATTGTTGCCGATGACGGAAATCTTTTCACTGTGGGCCTGCAGGCCGGTGATTCCCTGGTACAGTGATGCGGAGAGCGACATTGTGAACCTCCTATCCCTTCGAAATTCTGTTCAGACCTTTAGACGTCGGCCCAGACCGGATTATTAGGACGACGTGCTTGTATCCGTGGTTGTATCCGTGGCTGCCGTGGTCGGCTGGACCACTTCGGTGACGCTCGAGAGCTCGATGGTGCGGCCGTCCTTGAGCTGGAGGTAGGTGGTGCCATTCTCGGAGAGCAGGCCCGTCACCTCGCCGCTGATCTTGGACTGCACGAGCACCGGCGAGCCGGAGGTGTCCTCGGCGACGATGGCCACGCCGTAGGTTCCGTCCGCCATGGTGTTGCCGTTTGTGTCCTTGCCGTCCCAGTTGTACTGGAACTCGCCTGCCTGGCTTGCGCCCAGGGCATCGGTGCGGACCAGGGTGCCGTCCGAGGCGTAGATGTTCACCTGCATGTTGGAGACGCTCTCGCCCAGGGTGTAGTAGACCGTGCTGGTCGAGTTGCCGGACTTGCTCAAGTTGTAGCCGTTGGCCTTGATGCCCTTGCCGATGAAGCTCACGGCGTTGAGCATGCTGGTGCTGCTCTGCGACTCCACCAGGGACTGGATGCCGGTGTTGATGTTGGTCAGCTGCTCAAGGCTTGAGAACTGGGAGAGCTGGCTGGTCATCTCTTTGTCGTCCATGGGGTTCATCGGGTCCTGGTGCTCCAGCTGGGCCACCAGGAGCGTCAGATAGGAGTCCTGATCAAGGGTGGCCTTGCTCTTGGTGGTGCTCGTGGTGGTGGCCATGGAGTCATACTGGCCAAGGATTCCGGTGTTTGCGACGACGCTCATGATGTAGCCTCCGTGTTAGGCGATGACGTGCAGGCCGGTATCGGAAAGAATTGCCTGCATGCCGATATTTTGCATTTCCTGGGCCATGCCAGCGCCATCGGAGCGGAGATTTCTGAGCCGTGTGAAAAGATTGGAAAGGTCCTGGCGTTCCTGGGCCTGGTTGTGCTGGTCGGCGCTGAAGAGCTGCTGGTCCTGGCGCGAGGCCAAGCCGGTCTGCACTTCAATGTCCTGCACCTTAAGGCCCTGGTCTTCCAGGGACTTCTTGATCGCGTCCAGCTGCCCGGTGAGGATCTTCGCGGTTTCGGGGTCGTCGGCGCGCAGGGTTGCGGTCACTTCCTTGCCCTTGACCTGGAGCATGATCTGCAGCTTGCCGAGGTTGGCCGGGTCGAGGTCCAGCGTGATCTGCTTGCGGCCCTGGCCCAGATCCTTGAGCAGCGCTTCCTGAACCTGGTTCAGCAGCTTGGGCGCGGCAACTTTTTCCCAGGCCTTGGCCTGGGTGCTGGTCTGGGCCTTGGCCTGCTGCGTGCCGGTCTGGTTCAGGGCCTTGCCCAGGGAAGTCTCCAGGGAGTCCTTGGCGGTCTGCGCGTCGGTGCGGGTCTGGCTTGCGCCGTCCTCGGTCTTTACGCGGGCCACGAACTCGCGCCAGGAGGCGTCCTCGCTGCCGGGGTGCTTCTTCTGCTGCTGGTCGTGCTTGTCGAAAAACTTGGTGTTGTTGCGGTCCGGGGTCTCCACATCGACAGTGATGCGCGGCTGGCCGCTGTCCTTGCCCACTTGCTGGTCGCTGCTGCCCGTGGACAGTCCGGCCTCGCGGCGGGCCTTGTCCACGTCCTTCTGCATGACCTTGCCGATGGAGCGCAGCACGTCGGTGTCCTGGGACTCGCCGAGCTTGCGCTGCTGGAGCATCTCCTTGCCCACCAGCTCCAGCGCGCCCTTGAGGTCGGCCACGGTGCTGTCGGAGTTCAGGAGCTGGGCGAGCTTGTTGGCCGTGCCCTCGGGCAGGCGCAGGGCCTTGAACAGGGTGGCCATCTCCTTGCTGTCCAGGCCCAGGGTCTGGTCGTTGGGCATGGTGGAAAGCTTCTGCTGGATCTGGGCGAGCACCTTGACGCCGTCGCCCTTGGCAACGTCGGCCACCATGCCCTTGGCCGAATCCGGGGAGAAGCCGAGCTTCTGGAAGAGCGACTGCAGGTCCAGCCCCTGGCTGGCGGAGAGCTCAACGGACTTCTTGGCGCCGGTGAGGCTGGAGGAGACTGTGTGCACCAGCTGGCCCCAGGTGAGTTGACCGCTCTTGACGCGCGTGCTCAACCCCTCGATGTCCGTGTTGGACAGGCCGAGGCTGGCCAGGGCCGGGCGGATTTCCTCAAAGGCCTCCTGCGAGACCGGAAGATTCTTGGCGGCGTTCAGGCGCGATTCCTGCCCGCTGGCCTTGGCCGTGGTGGTTGTCGTCTGGGCCGACTGGGCCGACTGGGCCGTGGTGGTGTGCACGGCTGCCTGGGCGGCCTGCGTGGAGGCGTCCGTCGTTGTGCGCGCGGTGCTGGCGACCTCCTGGGTCGTCGTGGCCGCAGCCTTCACGGTCTCCACGCTGGCTGGGGTGTCCTGCACCAGGTTCATCCCGCTGGTCTTGGTGCCGGAAGTGCCCTTGTCCGTGAAGGAGCGGTCCATAAGACCGAGAAAATCGGCGAAGGCGCTGGACTGGGAGGACATGTCGACCAGGGCTGCGGAGCGCAGCTGGTCGTATATATCGCTGGACTTGGCCTTGACGGCGGGAATTTCCTGCATGGCGTGCTCCTTTGAGTCGCCATGTTTCAATACCCGTGCCAAGTGTGCATGCTGTTATTTCAAGCTGTTACGTCATGCCTTGGTGGGGCCGACAGGGAAATTCCTTCCGCCTGACCCCGGAGGAGACCCTTGGTTTCCTTGACTGCCGTGGTGCGCGCGCATACCTATCGGCAGCGATTCATTTTTGCCCAAAGAGGTGTCTCATGGCGTTCTGCGTGAAGGATGTGTTGCGTTTGCAGGTGGCTCCGGCCCTGGGCTGCACCGAACCCGTGGCCGTGGCCCTGGCCGCCGCCGCTGCGGTCTCGCTTCTGGGCGCGCGCCGGGCCATCCCCGCCGTGGACCGCCCCCGGCTGGAGGTCGAGGTCTGGGTGGACCCCAACGTCTATAAGAATGGGCTGGCCGTGACCATCCCCGGCACCGGGGGCTTAAGCGGCCTGGACACCGCCGCCGCGCTGGGGGCGCTGGGGGGCGACGCCGCCCTGGGCCTGGAGGTGCTGGATCCGGTGGACGAGGCGGTGGTGGCGGCCGTGAAGGACATGCTGCGCCAGGGCCGCGTGGCCGTGAACCTGCTCTCCGAGCAGCGGGGCCTGCACATCCGCGCCAAGGCCCGCCTGGACGGGCGCCAGGCCGAGGCCGTGGTGGAGGGGCAGCACGACGCCATCGTTTCCCTGAGCCTGGACGGCGTGGCCATCACGGACAGCCCGCTGCTCAAGGGCATGGGCCCTGGTGGCAGCGAGGTGGCCGAGCTGGAGACCTGGCTGCGCGAGCTGCCTTTGTCCGACCTCATCGCCCTGACCGACGACCTGGACGCCGAGGACCTGGCCTTCCTGGAGGAGGGCGTGCGCCACAACCTGCGCCTGGCCGAGCACGGGCTGAAGACCGGCTGCGGCATGGGCGTGGGCAAGACCTTCGAGCGCCTGGCCCGGCAGAAGCTCATGGCCCGGGACATGAGCCTGGCCGCGCGCATGCTGACCAGCGCCGCAGCCGATGCGCGCATGGACGGGGTCAAGCTGCCGGCCATGAGCAGCGCCGGAAGCGGCAACCACGGCCTCACCGCCGTGCTGCCCATCTGGGCGGTGAAGGATTTTCTCGACTGCGGGCGCGAGGAAGCGCTCCGGGCCATCGGGCTCTCGCACATCGTCACGGCCTCGGTGAAGGCGCATACGGGCAGGCTCTCCGCCGTGTGCGGCTGCTCCGTGGCGGCCGGGGCCGGGGCCACGGCGGGCGTGGCCGCGCTGCTCGGCGGCGATCTGCACCACATCGCCGGGGCCATCAAGATCCTCATCGAGGACCTGGCCGGGGTCATCTGCGACGGGGCCAAGGCCGGGTGCGCGCTGAAGCTGGCCACGGCTGCGGGCACGGCGGTGCAGGCCGCGCTGTTTTCCCTGCACGGCATGCGCATCGGCGCCAGCAACGGCATCATCGCCGAGTCGCCGGAGCAGACCATGCGCAACGTGGGCCAGCTCTCCACCCAGGGCATGGTGGAAACCGACCGCACCATCCTGGCCATCATGATCAACAAGAAGCTGGCCGGGTACGTGTAGGCTGAACCACGCCAAAAGGCCCGGAGGACGCGCGCGTCTTCCGGGCCTTTTGGTTTGTGCGGGGCTGGCCCCAGGGCCGCCTACACCTGCATGGCCTGCTGGCCCAGGGTGTGGGCCAGGTCGAGCACTTCCTCCGCGTCCGCCAGGCCGTCCAGAAAGCGCCTGGGGATGCCGGACAGCCCGCAGCGCGCCCCCGCCAGGATGCCTGTTCGTGAGGTTGGAATTTTGTCCCACTTCAGGAATCATAAGAGGTTGAATTTGGCGCCTTGCATGTGAATTGGATTTGTTGGTATCTGTAGCCCGTAGATGGGAGACTGAGGGAAGAGGCCGTCTGTAATATTTGTTCACAATAACCTGAGGTAGCTCCTCAAATAGTTTTGCAAATTTGCTGAAACCTGCCTTTGCATATGTTGAATGGGCATGTTGAAATTGAAAATAGTGGAGTAAAGGCGATGAGAAAAACGAAGGAAGACGCGGTAACAGTAGGTTCAGATAATCCGATCCAATTCCTAGAAGAAGACACCATTGGAAGGGCGAAAAGCGCTCGTGAATTCGCAGAGCAGATTCTGCAAATTGATGCAAGTAAAGGCCTTGTTGTCGGCGTATTTGGGCCTTGGGGGTCTGGTAAGACGTCGTTTGTTAATCTAGCTAAGCTGTGCCTTGAAGAAAAAGGTATTGTAGTCTTTGACTATAACCCATGGATGTTCAGTGGGGCAGCACAACTCCTAGATTCGTTTTTTGCTGAAATTTCGGCACAACTAAAGCTTCGCCCAGGACTTGTGGCTGTCGGTAGAAGGCTGGATGATTATGCAGAGATTTTTACTGGGATGGCTTGGGTGCCTGTTGTGGGGCCGTGGGTTGAGCGGGCACGGATAGCGGCAAAAGCCATTGCTAAAGTGTTTCAGCAAAAGAAAGAAAGTTCGAGTGGCCGTCGGGCCAAGGTCGAAAATGCCCTTAGTGCACTCGGGGAACCTTTTGTGGTGGTCCTGGACGACATAGACAGGCTGACTACCGCAGAAATTCAGGACATTTTTAAGTTGGTCCGTTTGACTGCAAATTTCCCAAACATCATTTACCTAATGGCATTTGATCGTAATCGTGTGGAAAGTGCTCTTGGGGAACAGGGGATTCCAGGCCGCTCCTACCTGGAAAAAATTCTGCAAATTGGCATAGACCTGCCTGTTGTTCCGGATAAAGTATTAATACATCAGATAACCAGCGGAATTGACTATGCACTGTCAAGAGTTGAGAATTTAAGTAGCTTTGATCAAGATAGATGGGTTGATGTTTTCTACGAAATAATCAAGCCACTCATTATTACAATGCGAGATGTCCGCCGATATGTAACCACAGTTTGCGGCACTGTGCGTAGCTCAAGTGGAGATATTGATCTTGTAGATTTGCTAGCGCTCGAGGCTGTGCGAGTGTTTATGCCAGATGTTCATAGTATGTTGCAATACTCTGTTTCTGGGTTAACTACAACATACGACTTTGGCACGCACATGGAGCCACCACACCTAAAAAAGCAAGTTGAAAAGCTAATCGAAGTTGCAAAAGACAATTCTGAAGTTGTCAACTCACTTGTTCGTCGGTTGTTCCCAGCTGGTGAGAGGTTTATTGGAAATACAAATTATGGGAGCGACTGGAAAAGCCAATGGCTTAGAGGGCGCCGGGTTGCTCATGAGCATGTACTCCGACTCTACCTAGAGAAAGTTGCTGGTGCCGATTTCAAGGCTTTTATAGATGCTGAGATCGCATGGAGCCACATGTCATCTGCCACTGAATTTGATAGTTGCCTGCGGGCACTGGATGTGGATAGATTGCACGATGTTATTAATGCGCTAGTTGTGTTTGAGGAAATATTTACCTTGCAAGACGTTGTTCCTGGAGCTGTTGTTCTGTTAAACATAATGCCAGATTTGCCAAGTCGTCAGCGCGGCATGTTTGATTTCGATACTAAAATGGTAGCTCGGAGGGTTGTGTACAGGCTTTTAAAGTTACTCAAAGATCAAAGTGCTGTAGAATCGGCAGTACGAGAAATTTTGCCTCAAGTGGTTGCCCTCTCCCCGAAATATGAACTACTACTAATCGTGGGCTACCAAGAAGGGGCAGGGCACAAGCTTGTCTCTGCGGAATCCGCGAGTCGCTTCGAGGCCGATTGGCGTGCCGAAGTTGCTGAGGCGAGCCCCGAATCTTTGGCAAATGAGATGGCCTTGTTCCAGTTGTTGCTTCACGTCCAACGAACTGCTGGTTCCACGGATTTGCCTGTCGAGATCGATAGTTCTCCTCGGACAACCTTGGCGTTATTGCGATCTGCTAGTGGGGAGGCTCTGTCAAACTCTGGTGGCCGCGCAGTGAAACGTGAAACCCACATTGCGTGGGATGCTTTGGTTGGTTTGTACGGAAACGAAGCCGTTCTTAAAGAGCGGGTCGACGTGTTGAAGTCGTCACAACCCGAAGGCGCTGACCCTCTGGTTGAACTCGCGGTCAAGTATGCTGGGGGGTGGCGGCCTAAAGGCGTCGGCGAGAATTAAAGATCAAGAGCAGGTAAGCTGCCTATCGCCACCAATACTGCCACTAAAACCGCTGAAAATTGAAAAACGGGCTAGGCGTTTCCGCCTAACCCGTTAATCTTTTTGGCTCCCCGGCACGGACTTGAACCGCGAACCTAGTGGTTAACAGCCACCCGCTCTGCCGATTGAGCTACCGGGGAATGGCCGCTTCATGCGGCGGAGGCTTCTTTAAGCAAAACTATCGGGCAGGGTCAAGGATTTTCTCGTCTTCACGTTAAGAGCCCGTCAGGCCTCTTGTTGCGCCATCTTTGGCTTTGACTTCGCCAGCGCCCAGGAGTATCTCCGCCTTGACTGTCAAGGGCGGATGGCTTAAGCAGACATCCAGCGCAGGCGCTTTGTTTGAGACTTTTTTTAGAGTCCCCACATCCCAGGGAGATACCCGTTTTGGCCGACAAAGAACAACGCAACGGCGGGGCGGACAGCCGCGCCGGGTCGATGCACGCCGGGCGCTTCAAGCCCCTGGCCGATGCCCTGGCCGCGCGCGATGAACTCAACGACGTGCTCAAGGGACGCATCGACAAGGCTTGCGCCCTGCTCGACGAGAACGTCGCCCTCTATCCCAACACCTTCCGCCGGGACACCGACCTGGCCGACATCGTTTCCAAATATTCCGGCCTCGACGACGAGGGCCTGGCCGCCGTGGGCCTCGTGTTCGCCGTGGCCGGCCGCGTGCGCTCCGTGCGCTCGTTCGGCAAGGTCACCTTCGTCAAGCTCCAGGACGCCAGCGCCGACATGCAGATCTTCGTCGCCCGCGACGACCTGGGGGTGGAGTCTTACCAGCTCTTCAAAAAGTACGACATCGGCGACATCCTGGGCATCACCGGCGACCTCTTCCGCACCAAGACCGGCGAGCTCACCCTGCGCGCCAAGACCGTGGCCCTGGTGACCAAGTCCATGCGGCCCCTGCCGGAGAAGTACCACGGCCTGAAGGACATGGAGACCCGCTACCGCCAGCGCTACGTGGACTTGATCGTCACCCCGCGCACCAGCGAGATCTTCCGCAAGCGCACGCTCATCGTGCGCGGCATCCGCAACTATCTCGACGCCAAGGGTTTCCTTGAGGTCGAGACGCCCATGATGCAGCCCATCCCCGGCGGCGCCACGGCCCGGCCCTTTGAGACCCATCACAACGCGCTGGACATGAAGCTGTACATGCGCATCGCGCCGGAGCTGTACTTGAAGCGCCTGCTCGTGGGCGGGTTCGAGAAGGTCTACGAGATCAACCGCAATTTCCGCAACGAGGGCATCAGCACCCGGCACAACCCCGAGTTCACCATGCTCGAGTTCTACTGGGCCTATGCCGATTTCCGGGACCTCATGGACCTGACCGAGGACATGATCTCCATCGTCGCCCGCGACGTCTGCGGCAGCACCGTCGTCACTTACCAGGAGCTGGAGATCGACCTGACCCCGGGCAAGTGGACGCGCTTGAGCTTCCATGACTCCCTGGAGAAGATCGGCGGCGTGGACCCGGCCGACTACAAGGACTACGAGCGTTGCGCCGCCTTGGTGAAGCGCAGCGGCGAGAAGGTCGTCAAGGGCGAGAAGCTGGGCAAGCTGCAGGCCAAGCTCTTTGACATCTTCGTCGAGCCCAAGCTCATCCAGCCGCACTTCATCTATCATTACCCGACGGATATTTCGCCGCTCTCCCGCCGCAACGAGGAGAACCCGGAGATCACCGACCGCTTCGAGCTGTTCGTGGTGGGCCGCGAACTGGCCAACGCCTTCAGCGAGCTGAACGACCCCGTGGACCAGCGCGGCCGCTTCGAGGAGCAGGTGCAGGAGAAGGTCGCGGGCGACGACGAGGCGCATTTCATGGACGAGGACTACGTGCGCGCCCTGGAATACGGCATGCCCCCGGCGGCCGGGCAGGGCATCGGCATCGACCGCCTGGTCATGCTGCTGACCGACTCCCCGTCCATCCGCGAAGTCATCCTGTTCCCGCTGCTCAGACTGGAGACCAATTCCGGCCAAACCTCATCCGGGCCCGCCGGTCCGGCAACCGGACCTGCATGAGCTTCGAACTGTTCATCGCCCTGCGCTACATCTTCGCGCTGCGCAAACAGTCTTTCATCGCCATCATCTCGCTGTTCGCCGTGTGCGGCGTGGCCCTCGGCGTGGCTGCGCTCATCGTCGTCATCGGGGTCATGAACGGGTTCACCAAGGACCTGCGCGACAAGATCCTGGGCGTCAACGCCCATGTGCTGGTGAGCGCCTTCTCCGGCGGCATCCGCCAGCCCGAGCTGGTGGCCGAGCTGTGCCGCCAGGTGCCCGGCGTCACCGGCGTCACGCCGTTCGTCTACTCCGAGGTCATGCTGTCGGCCAAGGGCGGCGTCAAGGGCGTGGTGCTGCGCGGCATCGACCCGGCCACCTCCGATCAGGTCTTAAGCCTCACCCGGGACATGGTCTCCGGGAGCGTCAATGATTTGAAGGACAAGGACGACCTGCCCGGCGTCATCATCGGCGCGGAGATGGCCAGGCGCCTGGGCCTTGGGGTGGGGGAGCCGGTGAACCTGCTCTCGCCCACGGGAACCCAGAGCGCAGCAGGCTTTACGCCGAAAGTGAAGGTCTTCCGCGTGGCCGGAATCTTCAAGACCGGCATGTTCGAATACGATGCCACCCTTGGCTACGTGACCATCGATGCTGCGCGGAATCTCCTTGGATTCAAGGGTGATATCGTCTCTGGCCTGGAGGTGCGGCTGGCGGATGTCTACGCCGCCGGGACCGTGAGCGACCAGATCCGCGTCAAGCTGCACGATTTCCCGGTCTTCGTGCGCAATTGGCAGGAGATGAATGCCAATCTTTTCGCAGCGTTAGAGCTTGAGAAGACGGCCATGTTCATCATCCTGGCCATGATCGTGCTGGTGGGTTCCTTCAGCATCGTGACCATGCTGGTGATGCTGGTGATGCAAAAGACCAAGGACATCGCGGTGCTCATGGCCATGGGCGCGGACGAGCGGTGCATCCGGCGCATTTTCATGTGGCAGGGCAGCTTCATCGGCGCTGTGGGCACGGCGCTTGGCTACGGCATCGGCCTGCCGGTGGCGCTGCTGCTCAAGAAGTACCAGTTCATCAAGCTGCCGAGCGATGTCTACCCGGTGGACTATCTGCCTGTCCGGCTTGAGTTTTTGGACATGACGCTGATCGGCGTGGCGGCTCTTGCGCTGTGCTACCTCTCGACGATCTACCCGGCCCGGCGCGCTGCTGCCCTTAAGCCCTCGGATGCCTTGCGTTATGAATAAAGAGCCGCTATACCGCCTGAACAAGGTTGGCAAGGAATTTGCTGGGCCAGGGGAGCGCCTGCGGGTGCTTGACGGTGTCGATCTGACCGTGGCCCCTGGCGAATCCATTGCCATACTAGGCGCCTCCGGTTCCGGGAAGACGACCCTCCTGCACCTTCTGGGAACTCTGGATGCACCTTCGAGTGGAGAAATTTTCTTCTCCGGGGAGAATCTGGAGGCTCTGGACGCCAGGCGCAGGGCCGTACTTCGCAACAGGGACATGGGGTTTGTCTTCCAATTCCACCACCTGCTGCCGGAGTTCACGACCCTGGAGAACGTCGCCATGCCCGGCATAATCGCCGGGAAGCCCAGGGCCGAGGCCCTGGAACTGGCCCGCGAGGCCCTGGTGATGGTGGGAATGCGGCAGCGGATGGATCACGCGGTGACGACCTTGTCTGGCGGAGAGCGCCAGAGGGCGGCCATCGCCAGGGCCATCCTGCTCCGGCCGAAGGCCCTTCTGGCCGACGAGCCCACCGGAAACCTGGACGAGAAGACGGGCAGAATGGTCGGCGAACTCCTGGTGTCCCTGAACAGGGACTTGGGGATGACATTCGTGGTCGTAACGCATAATATAGAACTGGCCGGCGTCATGGGACGGCGGTTCGAGTTGCGTTCGGGAGTTCTCTATGCCCAGGGCTAGCAGCAAGAAATTTTTCCTCGCCATGGCGATCTGTGCGGTCCTGGTGTCCGCCATCGCCGCACCACGGCCTTCGCAGGCCGCAGTGACCTCCCCGCGTGAGGTGACGGTGGTTGTGATGCCCTTTGAGGTCAACGCCGGAGAGGACTTGAAGTATCTCCGCCAGGGACTGCCGGACCTTTTGTCCGACCGCCTGCGCGATGCCGGGTTCACCGTCATCGGCAAGGACGCCGTGGCCACGGCCCTGGCCTCCAAAGGCCTGAGCGCGTCTGATCCCGCCGCCGCCAAAGAGGCCGCCCTCTTGACCAACGCCGGGTACGCCATCATCGGCAGCTTCAGCAAGCTCGGCGAAACCCTCTCCATCGACGCCCGCGTCATCGACCCCTTTGGCATCAAGCCCCCGATGCCGGTTTTCAGCACCCGCGAGGGCCTGATCAACCTGCTGCCCGCCGTGGACGATCTGGTTACCAAGATGAAGGGCGACCTGCTCGGGCTTTCGCGCATCGTGGACATCGACGTCGAGGGCACCAGCGCGCTGGACAAGGACGTGGTGCTCCTGCGCCTGTCCACCAAGAAGGGTGAGGTGCTGGACGCCAAGGCCCTGAACAACGACCTCAAGACCGTGTACGACCTGGGATATTTCGACGACGTCAAGATCATCCTGCGCGACGTCTCCGGCGGCAAGAAGATGATCGTCCAGGTTGTGGAGAAGCCGCGCATCCAGGCCCTGGGCGTCAAGGGCGCCAAGGAGAAGTCCGTGGACGACGTCCTCAAGGTCGTCAACTCCAGGAAGGGCGCGGTGCTCAACCCCAAGGTCCTGGCCGAGGACATGAGCGCCATCCGCGACCTGTACCGCAAGGACGGCTACTACAACGCCAAGGTCACCCACGAGATCGAGACTGCGGGCCAGGGCCAGGCGCGTCTCAACTTTGTCATTGACGAGGGCCAGAAGCTCTACATCAAGACGATCACCATTGAAGGCGCCAAGCAGGTCTCCGAGAGCGATCTCAAGAGCGACATGATGCTCAAGGAGCGCGGCTTCTTCTCCTGGTTCAGCCAGGACGGCATCCTCAAAGAGGACATGCTGGAGCGCGACACCGCCACGCTGGCCGCCTACTATAACAACCGCGGGTTCATGGACGCCAAGGTCGGCAGCCCGGACATCCAGTTCAAGGAAGACGGCATCTACATCACCTTCAAGGTCGAGGAAGGCGCCCGCTTCCGCGTGGAGAAAGTCAGCATCGAGGGCGACCTCATCGCCGACGAGAGCAAGCTCCTGGAGCAGACCCAGCTGCGCTTGTCCGCGGACAAGAAGGGCTACCTCGACCGCTCCCAGGTGCGCGAGGACCTGAAGACGCTCACCGAGTACTACAGCAATTTCGGCTACGCCTACGCCGATGCCAACGTGCGCATGAACGACCACCCGGAAGAGAAGACCGTGGACGTCATCTATGTCATGCGCAAGATGCAGAAGGTGTACATCCGCCGGGTGCTCATCGAGGGCAACACCAAGACGCGCGACAACGTCATCATGCGTGAGATGCGCCTGGCGGACGGCGACCTCTTCAACGGCAAGATGCTCAAGCGCTCCACCGAGCGCCTGGACAAGATGGGCTACTTCTCCTCTGCGGATATTGAGCCCGTGCCTACGGGCAACCCCGAGGAAATGGACCTGAAGGTCAAGGTCAAGGACAAGGACACAGGCAAAATCGGCGGCGGCGTGGGCTATTCCACCTACGACGGCGTCTACTTCGCGGGCACCCTGGACGAACAGAACATGTTCGGCAAGGGCTGGGGAGCCGGCCTTTCGGGCAAGTGGAGCACCAAGACGACCAGCTACAACCTGAGCGTCTTCAACCCCCGCTGGGACGACAGCAAACTTGGCGTGGGCGTCAACGCCTACAATAAGGAAGAGAACTACACCGACTATCAGCGCAACACCATCGGCGGTGTGCTGAACTTCTCCTACCCCGTTGGGGAGTACACCAGCCTGCTCTGGAATTACCGTCTGGACCGCTACACCATCTATGATGTCGCAGCCACCTCCGCCCAGGCCATCCTGGACGCCGAGGGCACGCACATCGCCAGTGTGGCCTCTGTCACGCTGACGCGCAACACCACCAACGGCGGCGGCATGACGCTCCCCTCCAAGGGCACCGTGAACACGGTCTCCCTCGCCAACGGCGGCGCAATCCTTGGCGGCAACGACAACTTTGTCAAGGTCGGCTACGAGTTCAACATGTACAACGGGCTCTTCGGCGACCTGGTGCTGAAGTCCCGCAGCGCGTTGGCCTGGGTTGGGCAGAACTGGGGCAGCAGCACCATCCCCCTGGGCGAACGCTTCTACCTGGGCGGCACGGGCAACGTGCGCGGCTACACGCAGCGCAAGATCTCGCCCCTGGATGATGCCACGGGCGAGGCCGTCGGCGGTGACAAAATGTTCGTCGGCAGCCTTGAGCTGCTCTATCCCTTGAGCAAGAAAATGGGCATTATCGGATCCGTGTTCTTTGACGCCGGCAATTCCTGGAAAGAGGGCGAGATGTGGTTCAGCAACCCGACCCGCATGAGCACCGAATCGCCGCCTCTTGGCCTCTACAAAAGCGTGGGCGTCGGCCTCCAGTGGTTCTCGCCCATGGGCCCGCTCAAGATCGAGTTCGGGCACGGACTGGATGAAGTTTACGACAGCACCAGTAACAAGGTTGAGTTCAACATGGGACAGACCTTCTAGCTGTCATGCAGCGTTAAACGGATCAGCAAGGAATCAACCAACTGGTGAAAGGAGAATTTGACATGCGTAAGTTTCTGGCCCTTGCCACCTTCCTGTTCCTGCTTCAGTCTGTGGCCTTTGCCGCCGGAGCCGGAGCGGTCAAGATCGCCGCGTTTGACCCCAACGAGGCCGTGAAGAACTCCGAGCCCGGCGCCGAGGCCCTCAAGCAGCTTGAGGCCAAGCTGAAGCCCGAGAGCGACAAGATCGAGCGGGAGCGCAAGGATTTCATCAAGCTGCAGGAGAACTTCCAGAAGCAGGCCTTCGGCCTTGCCCCGGATGCCCGGCAGGACAAGGAGCGTGAGCTTCGCCGCAAGGAATTCGAGCTCACCGAGAACATGCGTCGGTTCCAGAGTGCGGTCAACCGCGAGCAGAACACCAAGCTCGCCGAGATCGAGCGCGTGCTGGGCGAAGTCGTGCGCGACTACTGCGCCAAGAACGGCGTGACCCTGCTTCTGGCCAAGGTGCCCGGCATCACCTACTACGTCGAGCCTGCCAGCGACATCACCAAGACTGTGACCCTCGAGCTGAACAAGGCTTGGCACAAGCGGCCCGCCAAGTAAAAGCCGGAGTTTGACGATGCGTGTGTCCGAAGTGGCCGGAAAGGTCGGGTTGACCTTCTCCGGCCACGACTTTGAGATTAGCGCAGTGAACACGCTGGTCCTTGCCGGGCCCGCTGAGCTCGCCCCCCTGCTGAACCGCAAGCACCTGCCGGAGCTTGCGCAAAGCCGGGCGGGCGCTGTGCTGTGTGAGGAAAAGTTCGCCCAAGAGGGGCGCACCTGCCTGTTGAGCAAAAACGTCAAGCTCGACTGGGCTCGCGTGGTGGCGCTTTTTGCCAGGCCTCAGGGCTGCCTTACGGGTGTGAGCCCGCAGGCCTATGTCCACCCCGAGGCCGTGCTCGCCCAGGGCGTCACCGTGTACCCCTTCGCCTTTGTGGGCGCGCGGGCAACGGTGGGCCAGGGCACGACGCTCTTTCCCGGCGTCTATGTGGGGGAGGACTGCGTGGTCGGCCAGGACTGCACTTTGTACCCCAACAGCGTGCTCATGGCCGCAACGGTGCTGGGCGACCGCGTGATCATCCACGCCGGCACGGTTCTCGGCAGCGATGGCTACGGCTACGCCCAGAGCCCGGCTGGCCACGTGAAGGTTCCGCAAGTGGGCGTGGTGGTCGTCGGCAACGACGTGGAGATCGGGGCCAACGCCACCGTGGACCGCGCCGCCCTGGATGCGACCCGCATCGGCGACGGCACCAAGATCGACAACCTGGCCCAGATCGCGCACAATGTGCAGATCGGCAAGCATTGCCTGATCATCGCCCAGGCGGGCATCGCGGGCAGCGCCAAGCTTGGCAACGGCGTCGTGCTGGCGGGGCAGGTGGGCGTGCGCGACAACATCAGCCTGGGCGACGGCGTTCAGGTGTCCGCGCAGAGCGGCGTGGGCGAGGATCTGCCGCCCGGCTCCCTGGCTGGCGGCTCGCCCAGCATGGACATCACGACCTACTTGAAGGTCGCCAAAATTTTGCCCAGACTCCCGGAGCTCATGCGACGCGTGCGGCGGCTGGAGAAGGCCACAGGGACAGACGACAAGGAGAATCAGGAATGAGCAGCGCCCCGGCTTTTGTCGATGACATCCGCAGCATCATGGAGATGCTGCCGCACCGCTACCCCTTCCTGCTGGTGGACCGCGTGGTCACCTTCGATTCCGGCGTGGGCATCACGGCCTACAAGAACGTGACCTTCAACGAGGGTTTCTTTCAGGGCCATTTCCCCGGCCAGCCCATCATGCCCGGCGTGCTCATCCTTGAGGCCCTGGCCCAGGCCGGAGGCATCTTCGTGGTCAAGACCATGGGCGCCGATTCTACGGACAAGCTGTTTCTCTTCACCGGCATCGACGCGGTCAAGATCCGCCGCCCCGTGGTTCCCGGCGACCGCCTGAATCTGGAGGCCAGCGTCATCCGGCACAAGATGAACATTTGGAAGATGCAGGGCCGCGCCACCGTGGACGGCGACCTCGTGGCCGAGGGCATCTTCACCGCCGCCGTTGTGGACAAGGGGAAAATGTAGTGCCCACAGAGATTCACGCCACCGCGGTGGTTCATCCCGGCGCCACGCTCGGGGCCGACGTCACCGTCGGCCCCTACTGCGTCATCGAGGAAAAGGTCGTCATCGGCGACGGCAGCATCCTTGACGCCTTCTCCCAGGTCAAGAACTACACGAGCATGGGGCCGGGCAACCACGTCCACTCCTACGCCTGCATCGGCGACGCCCCCCAGCACCTGGGCTTCAAGGGTGAGGAGACCTGGGTGCGCATCGGCGAGAGCAACCATTTCCGCGAGTACGTCACCGTGCACCGGGGCACGCCCCAGGGCCACGGCGAGACCATCGTGGGCTCGCACTGCCTGTTCATGGCCTATGCCCACGTGGCCCACGACTGCCGCATCGGCGACCACGTCATCGTGGCCAACGCGGTGAGCATGGCCGGGCACGTGGACATCGGCGACCACACCATCGTCTCGGGCATGGCGGCCGTGCAGCAGTTCGCGCGCATCGGCGAGTACGCCTTTCTGGGCGGGCTCTCCGGCTACAGCAACGACGTGCCGCCCTACATGCTGGCCCAGGGCACCCGGGCCAAGCTCTATGGCCCGAACATCATCGGGCTCAAGCGCAAGGGCTTCTCCAGCGCCACCATCGGAGCCATCAAGAAGGCCTACCGCATCATCTTCCGCTCCGGCCTCATGCGCGACGAGGCCCTGAACAAGGCCCTGGAAGAGCTGCCGGGCGTGCCCGAGGTGGAGCGGCTGGTGGAGTTCGTGCGCGGCACTGTGCGCGGCATCACCAGCGACGCCGGCAAGAGTACCAACGGGGACGATTAATTGCACGGACAGGGCGGCGCCGAGTAGCTGCTCGACGAAGCGGTCACGAAGCGAGCCGGGGTGCGCGGCCCCTTGCCTGAGGCCGCAGCCGCGCAGGGGGAGTTATGAGCCAAGGCGTCAAGACCGTGGGACTCATCAGCGGGGGACGCCAGTTCCCGGTGCTGGTGGCGCGCGGCATCAAGGACGCCGGGCACCGCCTGGTGGTGGCCGGGTTCACGGGCCACACCAACCCCGAAGTCTATCCCCTGGCCGACGTCTACCGCGAGCTCAAGCTCGGCCAGGTCAACAAACTCATCGATTTCTTCAAGCAGAACCAGGTGGAGGAGGCCATGATGGCCGGAGCCATCAACAAGCCCGGAGTCATGGACATCCGCCATCTGGACGCCCGCGCCGTGAAGCTCATCTTCGCGCTCAAGGGCAAGGGCGACGACGCCATCCTGCGCGCCTTCACGACCCTGCTGGAGAGTGAGGGCATCCAGGTCCTGCCGCCCCAGACCTATGCACCCGGACTCATGTCTCCGCCGGGCGTGCTCACCAGGCGCGCCCCGGACGAGCGCGAATGGGCCGACCTGCGCGCCGGGGCCGCCATGGCCCGCGAACTGGGCCGGCTCGACATCGGCCAGTGCGTGGTCCTGCGCGAGGGCATCGTGGCCGCCGTGGAGGCCCTGGAGGGCACGGACGCGGCCATCCGGCGCGGCTGCGAGCTCGGCGGGGCAGGCTGCGTGGTGGTCAAGGTGGTCAAGCCCGGCCAGGAGGAGCGCGTGGACCTGCCGAGCGTGGGCCTGGACACCGTGCGGCGCATGGCCGAGGGCAAGGCCACCTGCCTGGGCGTGGAGGCGGGCAAAAGCCTGTTCTTCGACCTGGAGTCCACCGTGGCCTTTGCGGACAAGGCGGGCATCGCCATTGTCGGGCTTGAGGATATCGGGCTTGAGGATATCGGGCTGGAAGACCTCGGGCGGCATGAGCCCGGCTGCGCCAGGCTGGTGATCGCTCCCTAGGCTGCTGCCGACCGGGCGTCCTTGCCGGGGCGGGGCAAACCCGCTATATCCGTTGTGCGGTCGGCTTTCCCCGCCGCAATCGACAACTGACAACCGCAACCGGCAATCGCAACCATAACCGACAACAGCACACAAAAACCGTAGCCACGGCTCAAGGCGGGCTCGCTTCATGCGCCGGAAACTCCTGCTCCTCCTCCTGGGCGGCCTGACCGCGCTTCTGCTCCTCACAGGGGGGGGGCTGCTTTGGGTCTCGCACTACATGAGCACCCCGGAGTTCCGCACCGAGTTCGCCCGGCTCCTGCAAGACACCACCGGCCAGAGCGTCAGCCTGGGCGGTGAGCTTGGCATCAGCGTTTTTCCCTGGCTCGGGCTCTACGCGCGTGACGTCACCCTGGGCAACGCCCCCGGCTTCGGCCCGGAGCCCATGCTCACGGCCAAGTCCCTCTCGGCGCGCATCCGCGTCCTGCCGCTCTTCATGCGCCGCCTGTCGCTGGACATGGTGGAGTTCACCGACGCCGAGGTGTCCCTGCGCATCGACGCCCAGGGCCTGGGCAACTGGGAGCCGCTGGTCAAGCGCGTCCACGACAGCGAGAACGCCCTGGGGGCCACGGACACCCATTTCCGCAAGGTCGTCATCCGGGGCGTGCGCATCGCCGGTGGCAAGGCCACCCTGGTGGACGACAAGCGCAACCAGTCCTACGTGCTCTCCAAACTCAGCCTCAACACCGGCCGCATCGAGGTCGGCACGCCCCTGGCCTTTGCCCTGAACTGCGCCTTCTACTGGCCCCGGCCCGGCCTGGACAGCCGCCTGGAAGTCACCGGCAAGATGCACTGGGACGAGGTCAAGGGCCGCGTCAGCTTCAGCGAGACCGTGGCCCAGGGCGAGGTGGGCGGCACCTTCCTGCCGGAATCGGAACGCTGGGCAGCGGCCTCCGCCAACCTGAGCCTGGAGGGGGAGGGCGAGCGCAACCTGCACCTGTCAGCCCTGCGCATCAAGGTCCTGGGGGCGGACCTGGCGGGCGAGCTGACCTTTGTGGATTTCCTGGACCGCTTCGAGATGCGCGGCCACGTCGCGGCCACGCGCGTCAGCCCGCGCAGGGTCATCAACGCCTATTTCCCGAACGCTTTGCCGCCGGAGTCTCAGGCCGTGTTGAACCACGCCGAGGGCGCCATCGACCTCTTCGCCAACGAGGACGAGATGACCTTCACCAGCAATGCGACCAGGCCCGAGGAGGCGCTCAAACTGGACGGCGCGCGCGTTCGGGGCAAGCTGCGCCTGGGCTTTGGCGACAAGCCGGGCCTGGATTTCGATTTCGCCATGGACCGCCTGGACGTGGACGCCTACTCCGCCGCGCTGAACTCCAACGCCACGGGCAAACCCCTGCTGGTGGGCGATCTGCCCCTGGCCTACCTGCGCGATGTGGCGGGCAAGGGCAGCCTCCGCGCGGAGACGCTGAAGCTTGCAGGCGTCACGGCCCAGGGCGCGGAGTTTGAATGGAGCGCTTCCGGCGGAGCCCACAAGGCGCTGCTCAAGCCCGCCAAGGCCCAGGGCGGGCAGTTCGCGGCGGACCTGGCGGCGGTTTTCGCCGGAACGCCGGAAAATCCGGTGCTGGGCCTAGGCGGGTCCATGCGTCTGGATGGCGCGGATGCGCGCCTGGTGTCCTGGCTGGGCAATTCGGACAGCGGCGTGAGCGGCCAGAATGGTCTGAGCGGAAGGACGGACCTGCGCCTGCGGGCCGAGGTGCGCAAGGCGCCAGTGGCCCCCACGGAAAAGGTCGCGCGGGTGCTGCGCCGGGCCACGGGCGAAGCCTTCCTGAACATCGGTTCGGGCAGCCTGGACTGGGGCAAGGCCGCGTCTCCGGGCAAGCCTGCGGTCAAAGGCGGCAGCATGGCCTTCTCGTCCTTCCTGGGCCAGGCCAAGTTCGCCCCGGCCCCGGCGGGAAACGGCGAGTGGGCCATGCAGGCCGACGGCTCGCTCATCGCGGTGGGCACCAAACCCGTGCTGAACCTGGGCGCGAAGTTCTCGACCCTGGTGCGCCCCGGCCAGCGCGGCGGGCACGCCCTGACCAACCTGAGCGTGTCCGGGCGGCTCAAGGGCTGGTTCTTGCCCAAGCGTGAGAACGAGGCCAGCTTCGCGGGCAGGGGCGGCGCGGATTTCTCCACCCAGACCTTGAGCCTGCAGAGCGCCACGGCGCAGGCCTGCGGCCTGAACCTCTCGGGCAGCCTTGCCGGAACGCAGATCCTGGGTTCGAACTACAGCCTGGCCGGGCACGTGCGCTGCCTGGATGGCGACCCCAAGCGCGTGTTCGCGGCCCTGGACATGAAACCGCTCAAGCCCTCTGACCGCAAGGTCATGTCCCGCATCACGGGCGAGGCGGACTATTCCTTCAGCGCCAAGGGCGTGCAGCTGGTCAACCTCAACGCCCAGGTGGACGACACCAGCGTGCGCGGCAGCTACGCCGTGGCGGATTTCGACGCGCCCAGGCAGAGCTTCGCCTTGCAGGCGGGCGCCCTGGACATGGACCGCTACCGGACCCTGCCGGAGCCTGTGGTCAGGGGCTCGGCCAGAAACGAGCAGCGCCCCGCGCCGGAGGATCTGCCCGTGGAAGAGCTGCGCGACCTGGCCCTGGATGGAACCGTCAGCTTCCGCAGCCTCAAGTTCCACGGGCTGACCACGCGGCGGCTCAAGGCCACGGTCTTGGCCAAGGGCGGCGCGCTGACCATCAAGCCCCTGTCTGCCGATTTCTACGGCGGCGAGCTCACGGGCGAGGTGCAGGCCCAGGCCGGCCAGCGCGACCTGAAGCTGCGTCTGTCCCTGGCGGCCAAGGGCTTCCAGGCCGGGGGCTTCATGCTCGGCTGGGCGGGCAAGGAATACATCACCGGCCGCACGGACATGTTCCTGGACCTGGAGGGCACCGGCGCCACGGACACGGAGTACCTGCGCACCCTTGAGGGCATGGCCGGGTTCAAGATCGTGGACGGGTCGTACGCCTTCGCAGGCAACTCCGAGGCCGCGCAGCAGAAGCGGGCTGTTCCGCCTGGGGCCACCCCCCAGCCGGGCGCGGCGCATCGCGTGGGCACGCCCTTCTGGGCGGCCAGCGCCAAGCTTGCGGTGTCCGGCGGCGTGTTCCAGACCAGGGACTTCCGCCTGGAGGGCCCGGACAACATCGTCACCGGCCGGGGCAGCTTCTCCGTGGCCGAGGATAGCATCAACATGAACCTGAACGCCAACATGCCGGGCGTGCCGGACGTGCCCATCAAGGTCTTCGGTCGTTTGCGGGACCCGGAGATGAACCTCCGGCCCGGCATGCTCATCACCAACACCATCAAGGAAATCCTGGGCATTCCGCTCAAGCCCATAAAATTCTTCCGGGACCTGCTGTTCTAGGCGGGGCGGAGAACGAGGACGAACAAGCGCATGGCCAAGGGCAGAATGAGCAACGTCAAGGGGAGCGTGACGCGCCACTTCCGGCAGGACATCTGGAGCACGGAGCTGGCCGGGCTGGAGCTCTGGCGGCGTCGCGCCTACACCGCCTCGCGCATGCTGTACATGGTGGTCACGGGCTTTTTGACCGACCACTGCATCATCCGGGCCTCGGCGCTGACCTTCACCACAATCCTGTCCATCGTGCCCTTCCTGGCCGTGGCCTTCTCCATTTCCAAGGGCTTCGGCCTGCAGAACGCCGAGTTCTTCCGCGACTTCCTCATGGGCGTTTCCGCCGGGCGCGCCGAGGTGGTGGACAAGATCCTCCAGTACATCGCCAACACCAACGTCAAGACCCTGGGCTGGATGGGCGTGGGCGCGCTGCTGCTCACCGTGTTCACCACCGTGGGCAACGTGGAGCGCGCCTTCAACACCATCTGGGCGGTGAAAAAGGGTCGCACCAACTGGCGCAAGTTCACTGACTTCTTCTCGATCATCATCATCTGTCCGCTGGTGGTGCTCATCGCCGCCAGTTTCACCGTGGCCATGCAGAAGACCGGCGTGGTCCACGCCTTCATCGCCAACCCCGCCTACGACTGGCTGGAAAAGCTGCTGCTCAAGGGCATCTCCCTGGCCCTGGTCTGGGCGGGCTTCACCTTCGCCTACGCCTTCATCCCCAACACCCGCGTCAAGCTCAAGGCCGCGGCCATCGGCGGGGTCATCGCCGGCACCATGTGGCAAACCGCCCAGTGGGCCTACATCAACTGGCAGATCGGCTTCACCAAGTACAACGCCATTTATGGCAGCTTCGCCCAGCTCCCGCTGTTCCTGATCTGGCTGTACATCAGCTGGGTGCTGGTGCTTCTGGGGGCGGAGATCTCCTTTGCCGCCCAGCGCCTGCACGGCTACGTGCGCCGGGGGCTCTCAGAGGCCATGAGCCCGCTCTCGCGTCAAAAGACGGCGCTCTTGGCCCTGGCGCACCTGGCCCGGCGCTTTCAGGCCGGGCTGGCGCCGCAGCCCTTGTCCGACGTCGTCCAGGACCTGCGCCTGCCCGAGGATGTGCTGGCCGAGGCTCTGGGGATCCTGACCGTTGCGGGCATGACCGTGGAGATCGGCGACGAGGACGCGCGCGGTTTTGGCCTGGCGGTGTCGCCGGAGCTCATCCGCGTGGCCGATGTGGCGGCGGCGGTGCTGGAATGCGGGGGCAGTGACGAGTGCGGGGTGATCATGGCCGACGACGGCCGCGTGGACGCGCTGTTTCAGGCCTTTGGCCAGGTCGTGCGCGAGAGCGCGGCCAACGTGACCCTGGCGGACTTTGTGCGCGAGGACGCGGAAGCGCTGCTGCTGGAGAGGATGTTGTCCGTGGGCGGGGCCTAGTAGGAGAAGGGGTACTTGCGCCCGTCCTTCTCGTAGGTCTTGATCTTGTCGAAGTCGAAGTCCAGCAGCTCCAGATCGTGCCCCTTCTTCGGCTTGCGCGCCAGGCGGCAGGCCACGAGTCCGAGGGCGATCACAGCGCCCAGCACCCATAAAGAAAGTTCGATCATGTCGGCTTGTCCCCCCGGTTAGCGACCTTGCGGCCTCAACGCAGTACACCCCAGCCTGGGTGGACTGTCAATGGCTACCGGGCCCCTGGCCGGGAGAAATCGCGCCAGGGGGTGGCATTGACAGTTGGCGCCGGGATTCCCTATGAACAGAGTATGAGCGCCGCCACACACCCCGCCACCCGGCAGACCCCGCACGAGGTCTTCTCAGGGTACCTCGCGGCCAACCGCCTCAAGATCACCCCGCAGCGCAGGCTCATCCTGGACGTCTTCCTGGCCGAGCCGGGGCACGTGTCCTCCGAGGAGCTCTACGCCAAGATCAAGCGCCGCGATCCGTCCATCGGCCAGGCCACGGTGTACCGCACCCTCAAGCTGCTGGCCGAGTGCGGCCTGGCCCAGGCCGTGAGCTTCGCCGACGGCATCACCCGCTACGAGCCGCATTTCGGGGTGGAGCACCACGACCACCTCATTTGCGAGGTCTGCGGCCGCACCATCGAGATCGTGGACCCGGTCATCGAGCGCAGGCAGGAAGAGCTGGCCGAGCGCTACGGCTTCTCGCTTGCGCGGCACAAGATGGATCTCTACGGCACCTGCCCGGATTGCCGCCCGCAAGCCAGTCCCGAAGCCCGCAAGCCCACCCGCTGAACTTCCTCCGCAAGACCTCTCAGTTGGCCGCAGCCGGGTTCGCCCGGAACGGCGTTCCCAGGAAGTAGAACGCGAACTTCGCCACCTCGCTGACCACCGCAGTGGACGAGAGCTGGTGGTTCCACCAGATCTTGTCGAAGCGCTCATAAGGCGTCAGCGGCATGATGAGCTCGTGCTGGCGCAGGATGCCGGACAGGATCAGCTTGGCCCGACGGCAGTGGAAGGGCGAGGTGACGATGATCAGCGTCCTGGGCTTCGGCCCCAGCTCCCGGGCCAGGTTCTCGCCCTCCTCCACGGTGCTCTGGACGTCTTGGCCGTAGACCCGAACGGCCTCCAGCGGCACGCCCTTGGCCGCCAGCACGCGCAGCATCTGGTCCTCCTGGCGCGGGAAGTTGAAGCCCAGGTCCACGAGGCTCTGGGGCGGTTCCTCCAGCGGGCGGCTGACGTAGATCAGCGGGGCAAAGCCCTGGTGGTACAGGTCCGCCGCATAGATGGCCCGGCGGATGTCTCCGGCCAGGACTACGATGGCGTCGGCTTTTTTCGGCGCGTCGTCCATGCGCAGCCAGTAGCCCGCAGTGAGCACCAGCGCTGTGCCGATGACGAGCCCGAGGAGCGACAGCGCGCCCACGACCTGGAGCAGCAGGCGGAAATAGCGCTTCAGATGTCCGTTCATGCGTCTGCCTCCGCCTCCATCCCAGCATCCGCCCCGGGCCGGAAGATATCGACATAGCGCCGCTTGAGCGCGGCAAAGCGCCCCTGCTCGATGGCCTCGCGCGCCCGGCGCGCCAGGTCCAGGAAGAAGGTGACGTTGTGCAGGGAGTTCAGCCGGTAGGAGAGCAGCTCCTGGGCCACGTAGAGGTGGCGCAGATACGCCTTGCTGAAGGTGCGGCAGGTGTAGCAGCCGCACTCAGGGTCCAGCGGACTGTCGTCCTCGCGGTATTCGGCGCGGCGGATGTTGACCTTGCCGCGTGAGGTGTACAGCGTGCCGTTTCTGGCGTTGCGCGTGGGCAGCACGCAGTCGAACATGTCCACCCCGGCCTCGATGCCTTCCAGGATGTCCAGCGGGGTGCCCACGCCCATGAGGTAGCGCGGCGTGGCCGCGGGCATCAGCGGGGTCAGGTGGTGCAGCATGTCGTACATCTCGGGGATGCTCTCGCCCACGCTTAAGCCCCCGATGGCCATGCCGTCGAAGTCGATCTCGGAGAGCTGCGCCAGGCTCTTCTCCCGCAGGTCCTTGTAGAATCCGCCCTGGATGATGCCGAAGAGCAGTTGGCCGTTCTTGTGCTTGGGGTGAGCCACGCGGCAGCGCCGGGCCCAGCGCGTGGTCAGCTCCAGCGACTTGGCCGTGTAGTCGTGGTCCGCGCCGTAGGCCACGCATTCGTCCAGCACCATCATGATGTCCGAGCCGATGTTGTTCTGGATGCTCATGACCTTCTCGGGCGAGAAGAAATGCTTGCTGCCGTCGATGTGCGACCGGAACTCCACGCCCTCCTCGCTGATCTTGCGGATGTCCTTCAGGCTGAAGACCTGGAAGCCGCCGCTGTCGGTGAGGATGGGCCCCTTCCAGCCCATGAAGCGGTGCAGTCCGCCGCGCCGGGCCAGGAGGTCGTCGCCGGGGCGCAGGTACAGGTGGTAGGTGTTGCCCAAGATGATCTGCGCGCCCGCATCGTCCAGGTCCTTGGGGCACAGGCTCTTCACGGTGCCCTGCGTGCCCACGGGCATGAAGATGGGCGTCTGGATGACGCCGTGGGCGGTGGCGAGGCTGCCGCGCCTAGCCTGGCCGTCCGTGTGGGTGACGGTGAATTCTCCGAGTTTTGATGCGTCAATGGTCATTTAAAGTCCTTTGCGCGGGCAGAGGTCGGACAGGTCGCAGCCCTGGCAGCGGGGCTTGCGGGCGTCGCAGACCTCGCGGCCGAAGTACACGAGGTAGTGGTTGATGTCGGCCCATTGGGGGCGCTCGAAAAGCGGCATCAGGTCGCGCTCGATGATCACTGCGTCGCGGCTCGCGGTGAGGCCCAGGCGGTTGGCGATGCGCGTCACGTGGGTGTCCACGGCGATGCCTTCGTTGATGTGAAAGGCGCTGCCCAGCACGATGTTGGCGGTCTTGCGGGCCACGCCGGGCAGGGTGACGAGCTCGGCCATGGTCTGCGGCACCCGGCCCCCGTAGACCTCCATGACCCGCTGCGCCGCGGCCTTCAGGTTCTTGGCCTTGTTGCGGAAGAAGCCGGTGGAGTGCACCACCTCCTCGATGTCGGCCACGTCGGCCTGGGCGAGGTCGGCGATCCCTGGCCAGCGGGCGAAGAGCGTCGGCGTCACCTGGTTCACGCGGGCGTCGGTGCATTGGGCGGCCAGCACCGTGGCCACCAGCAGGCTCCAGGCGTCGCGGAAGTCCAGGGCGGGCTTGGGGTCCGGGTAGCGGGCGGCCAGGCGGGCGAAGATGGCCTGGCAGCGGTCCTTTTGTGTGGGCATGGTCGGCTGCTCCGTTGCGCTCTGCGTTCTGGCGTGGGGTAGCATCCGGCGTGATTGTAGGCAAGAGCGGGGCGGGCGGGGCACTGCCCAGGGCCGAACCGGGCGGCAGGCGCGGATTTCCGTTGCCAGCGGGGCGGATATGTGGTTCAAAAAGTCCACCCGGCACTGCCTTTGCGCTGCCGGGGGCATCCATAAAACAGGCGGATAACGAATTGAAAAAACTTATGATTGTCGTCGTATGCCTGTACACGGGCCTGCTCTTGGCCTCCCTGGTCTTCGCCGATGCCGGGGCCGCCAAGCTCGCTGCGGAGCGCTGTTCCGCCTGCCATTCCACGGACCGCATCTGCGCGCAGCTGGGCAGCCGCACCACCGAGGTCTGGAAGCAGACCGTGCAGCGCATGGTCTCGCGTGGCGCGAGCCTCACGGACGCCGAGGCGCGCACCGTGGCCGAATACCTCGGCACGGCCAAGCCCGGGGCCAAGCCCCTCTGCCAGTAGGCCCGGCGGCAGTCCCCGTGCACGGCCAAGACGCCCGCCTGGTCTACGTCACCGCGCCCAGCCTGGCCGAGGCCGAGAGCCTGGCCCAGCTGGCCGTGGTGCGGCGGCTGGCGGCCTGCGCCAACATCCTGCCGGGCATGCGCTCGTTGTACTGGTGGCAGGGCAGGCTTGAGCGGGCCGACGAGGTCGTGCTGCTGCTCAAGACCACAAAGGCCCTGGCCGGGGAGCTGACCCGCGTGCTGGCCGAGGCCCACAGCTACGACTGCCCCTGCGTGGTGGTGCTGCCCATCGAGGGCGGGCACCCGGCCTTCCTGGACTGGATAGCCGCCGAGACCGCCGAAAGAGAATAAACCGGGCCGCGCGGCGGAACGTATTTCCAACCACCCGGCGGGCCCCCCCGCACATCTGGAGGATCTTTCATGCAGCTTTACATTTCCGGTTCCCTGGCCCTTGACCGCATCATGAACTTTCCCGGCAAGTTTGCCGACCACATCCTGCCGGACAAGATCCACATCCTGAACGTCTGCTTCCTGGTGGACGGCATGAGCGAATACTTTGGCGGCACGGCCGGGAACATCGCCTACAACCTGGCGCTGCTCGGCGAAAAACCGCTGATCCTGGGCTGCGCAGGCAAGGACTTCGCGGCCTACGGGATGCGCCTGGACGCTCTCGGCCTGCCCCAGGACGGCATCCGCAAGGTGGAGGGCCAGTTCACCGCCGGGGCCTACATCACCACGGACCAGAGCGACAACCAGATCACCGGCTTCAATCCGGGCGCCATGCGCGAGCGCTGCGGCTACCAGTTTCCGGCCAAGCACGACGGCAAGGTCCTGGCCATCATCTCGCCGGGCAACGTGCAGGACATGGTGGAGCTGCCCGAGTACTTCAAGAAGGCGGGCATCCCTTACATCTTCGATCCCGGCCAGCAGATCACGGCGCTCACCGGCGAGCAGATGACCCGGGCCATCACCGGTTCGCTGGCCCTGTGCACCAACGACTACGAGCTGGAGATGGTCATGAAGGCCACGGGGCTTTCGCGCGAGGAGCTTTTGAAGCGCACCGGCGCCCTGGTGACCACCCTGGGCGACCAGGGCTCGCTCATCGCCGAGGCCACCGCCGAGGGCGTCAGCGAGACCCGCGTGGCCCCCGTGAAGGTGCATAAGGCCCTGGACCCCACGGGCGCGGGCGACGCCTTCCGCGCCGGGCTCTTGAAGGGCCTGTGCCTGGGCCAGACCCTGGCCGAGGCCGCGGCTCTCGGCTCGGTCTGCGCGGCCTTCTGCGTGGAGCACAAGGGCACCCAGGAGCATTTCTTCAGCCTGGACATGGTGAACGAGCAGCTGAGCGAGCACTTCGGCCGGACTCTTTAGGGCCGGACTCTTTAGGGCCGGGCCATCTGGGCCCGGGCCCCAGCGGGGCACAGCTTCGAGCCCATAGCTTCATGGAGGCCCCATGATCGACCTGAAGCCGGAAAGCGTTGCGGAGTATCTGCGCCAGGCCTATGGCGACGACGCGGAGCTGCTGGACCTGGGGGCCATCGGCACCCTGGACAAGCAGGGCATCAAGCGCTTTGGCTACGGCAAGCCGCTTTTGGTGCGCTTCCGCGTGGGCGGCGTGGAGCAGGAGGGCGTGCTCTCGGTCATGCGCGGCGACAAGTACGGCCACCAGTTCTACTGGGACCGCGCGGCCATCCTGATGTTCCAGTACGAGACCAGCGCCCGGCTGCCGCGCCACGTGCGGCCCCTGGGCCTGGGCTACGTTGACGGGCTCAGCCGCCTGGTGCCGGTGTTCGCGCCCCAGGAATTCTTCATCCTCAACGAAAAGCTTGAGGGCTACGACTACTTCCAGGACCTGGACCGCATTGCTCATGGCAATCAACCCCACGGCGATTTCCTGCCTGGGGACGTGGCCCAGGCGCGCGACCTCGCGAGGTGGCTGGCCGAGATACACGCCACCCGGAAGGACGACCCGGACCTCTATTACCGCCACATCCGCAACCTGCTGGGCGCCAGCGAGTGCATCATGGGCCTCATTGACGAGGCCTTCCCGCACCCCTGCGATTTTTTGGCCGATGCCGAGTTCCTGGCCCTGGAGAAGCGCCTTGTCGACTGGCGCTGGAAGCTGCGGGCCTTCTCGCACCGGCTGGCCGCGGTCCACGGCGACTTCCACCCCTGGAACATCCTGGTGGACGGGCCTGTGGACGCGCGCAAGGGGTTCTCCGTGCTCGACCGCAGCAGGGGCGAGTGGGGCGAGCCTGCGGGCGACGTGGCCACCCTGGCGGCCAACTACCTGCTCTTCGGCCTGCTTCATGGTCAGGCGCACGGGCAGGGCAAGGCCCGGCTCGAGGGATCGTTCCTGGAACTCTGGACGGCGCTCTTCGAGGAGTACCTGGAGCGCACGGGCGACGCGGAGATGCTCAGGGTCATGGCCCCGTTCTTCGTTTTCCGGGGTCTGGTCATCGTCTCGCCGGAATGGTATCCTGACCACCCGCTTCCCGTCAGGCGCGCGCTGGTGCGCTTTCTGACCAGCGTGCTGGAGGACGAGGTGTTCGACTGGCGGCACCCCAACAGATACCTGGAGTAGACTATGCCTACCGGTCATGTCAGCGGCAATGTGGACGGCGGCTGGGTCCTCTGGTTCACGGGCCTGCCCGGCAGCGGCAAGAGCACCATCGCCCACGCCGTGCACCTGGAGCTGGAGAACCAGGGGCGCGAGGTGGCCCTGCTGGTCATGGACGAGCGCCGCAAGAGCTATTTCCCCAAGCCCGCCTACACCGAGGAAGAGCGCAAGGTGGCCTACAGCCTCATCGCGCAGGAGGCCGCCGAGCTGGCCAGCCAGGGCCAGGGCGTCATCCTGGACGCCACCGGGCACCGGCTGGCCGTGCGCCAGGAGGCCCGGGCGCTCATCCCGCGCTTCGCCGAGGTCTACGTCAACTGCCCCTTGCCCGAGGCCATGCGCCGCGAGGCCGTGCGCTCCGGCCAGCCGGGAGGAGGGGCCCACCCGCGCGGCTACGCCGTGACCCCGGGCATGTACCAGAGGGCGCTCATGCGCAGGCGCACCGGCCAGGAAATGCCCGGCCTGGGCGAGGTGGTGGGCGTGGACGTGCCCTTTGAGGAGGACCCCCAGGCCGAATGCGTGCTGGACGCCCTGCTGCCCGTGCCGGAAAACACGGCCCGGGTGCTGACCTTTCTCGACGGCTGGCTGCCGGGATTTCCGGGCGGCGCGGCGTGAGCCCGCTCACCCCCGAGGCCTTGGGATACGCGGGATACGCCTTTGGCCTGTGGACGGGCTGGGGCGTGCTGCACAGCCTGCTGGCCGCCCGGCGCGTCAAGGCCGCCTTCGAGCTGCTGCTGGGCCCGCGCTACGCCTTTTATCCCACTGCCTACAGCGCCGTCAGCCTGTGGACCTTCTACCTGGTGATGGTGAAGGAGCCGGACCTGCCGCAGCTGCTCTGGCTGGTGGAGGGCCCCGCCGCCCTTGGCATGCACGCGCTGCAACTGGCCGGGCTGGCGCTGCTGCTCTGGGCCGGGATGTCCATGCACGGGCTCAAGATGCTCGGCGTGACGCAACTGGTGAGCTTTCTGCGCCGCCGCCTGCCCGAGGAGGCGGACATGCACAAGGACTTCACCAGCACCGGGGCGTACAACCTCGTGCGCCACCCCATGCACGCGGGCGGCATCCTGTTTCTGGCCATGCAGCCGCGCCTGACCCTGGGCGGGGCGGCCTTCGCGCTCTTCGGCTGCCTGTACATGATCGTGGGCTCCCTGTTCGAGGAGCGCCGCCTGGCCCGCGAGCTTGGCCCGGTGTGGGCGGATTACGCGCGCCGCGTGCCCATGTTCGTCCCGAGGCTGCGGCCCCGCTCCTGACGCACTCCCGATGTCGGGCTGCCGCTTCTCCCGGCGCCCGTCAGGACATATGTCCGGCAGGGGTTGCGGCCGAACGTTGACCTTGGCCCCAAAGGGGCATATTGGCCCGCGCGTGGGCCATTGCATTGATTTTCGCCCCAACGCGCCCGCTACGGAGAGAGCTTGGACAAGACCTTCCACATCGTGACCTTCGGCTGCCAGATGAACGTCGGCGACTCCGACTGGCTGGCCCGCGCCCTGATCAGCCGGGGCTGGCGGCAGGTGCCGGAAGAGGACGCCTGGCTGTTCGTGGTCAACACCTGCAGCGTGCGCGACAAGCCGGAGCAGAAGGTCTACAGCGAGCTCGGGCGGCTGGCCTCTGCCTACACCCGGGGAGGCAAGGGCAAGCCCGGCCTCACGGCGGCTGTGGGCGGCTGCGTGGCCCAGCAGATCGGGCGCGGGTTCTTCGAGCGCTTCCCCTTTGTGCGCCTGGTCTTCGGGTCCGACGGCATCGCGGGCGCGCCGGACGCCCTGGATCGCCTGGCCGACGACCCGGGCGAGCGCATCGCCCTGCTGGATTTCCTCACCGCCTACCCGGAGCGCGAGGACGTCCTGACCCTGTCCACCCCGGCGCCGGTGCCGGCCTTCGACGCCGACGCGGGCGAACCCGAGGCCGTGGCAGAAGGCCATCCGGCCCAGGCTTTTGTGAACATCATGCAGGGCTGCGACAATTTCTGCGCCTACTGCATCGTGCCCTACACCCGTGGCCGCCAGAAATCGCGCGCGCCAGGGGCCGTGCTGGCCGAGTGCCGTACCCGCGTGGAGCAGGGCGCCCGCGAGATCACCCTGCTTGGCCAGAACGTCAACAGCTACGGGCTTGATTCCGGTGGGGCGAACGTGACCGGGGGCGTGGGCTTTGCCGGACTGCTGCGCCAGGTGGCGGCCATCCCCGGTTTGCTGCGCCTGCGCTTCACCACCTCGCACCCCAAGGACATCGACCCCGCCGTGATCCGCGCCTTTGGCGAGCTGGAGAACCTCTGCCCGGCCCTGCACCTGCCCCTGCAGGCGGGCAGCGACGCCGTCTTGAAGCGCATGGGCCGCAAGTACGACCGCGCGCGCTACCTGGGCATCGTGGAGGCCCTGCGCCAGGCCCGGCCGGACATCGCCCTGACCACGGACCTCATCGTGGGCTTCCCCGGCGAGACCGAGGAGGACTTCGTCCAGACCCTGGAGATGATGGAGCTGGTGCGCTTCGAGTCGAGCTTCTCCTTCCGCTATTCCGACCGGCCCGGGGTGGCCAGCCTGCGCCTGCGCCCAAAGGTGCCCGACGAGGTCGGACAGGAGCGGTTGTTGCGCTTGCAGTCTTTACAAAATGGCATTACTAAAGAAAGTCTAAAAGCGCTGGAAGGCTGCGAAACCGATGTCCTGCTGGAGGCTCCCAGCCGCCGCCAGGACGAGGGGGCGCACTTTTGGCGCGGGCGCGATGCGGGCGGGCGCGTGGTGAACGTGCGCATGGGCACGGGGCTTTCGGGTCTGGATCATTCTGGAGCATCGCTTTGCGGACGGATGGTGCGCGCGCGCATCCTTGAGGCCAAGAACCATTCCCTGCTGGGAGAGGAGGTCGGCCTGCCATGGTAGAGATGAAGATTTTCGGCCTCGCTCTGGACGAGAAGGCGCAGTCGCCGGTGCTCATCCTCAAGGATGAGGCCCGGGACTTGGCGCTGCCCATCTGGATCGGTCCGGTGGAGGCCATGGCCATCTCCCTTG